>JAEWPV010000012.1 GCA_023460535.1 Bacillota bacterium | reverse complement strand
CAGTCGGCTTTTAACCCGCCCTGCTCCGCTTTTTTGGCTTAGTGAAGCCGTTTTTTCGTCTTCCCCGCGTCAAGCGGCTTATTTATAATACCATACCCCCCCCTCCTTGTCAACATCTTTTTTAAGGTTTTTTAATTATGTTTTAACCCTAGCCGGTAAAGCCTTGCCACTTCAATACTATTAACCTCTTTTGCGCAATCCGGTATTGATATATAGTAGGAAAATACTGCCGCAAAGTAACATATAATGAATATCTATAGCCCTAATTTGCGGCAGTTTGACATCGGGGCATTCGCTAGATGCGCTCAAGGTTAACCACAACCGCCTTGGGTCTGGTCATCGCTTCAATCGAATATTTGACGCCCTGTGTTCCCATACCCGACGCCTTGACGCCGAGAAACGGAAAATGATCGGGTCCACGTTCCGTCTTATTATTAATCTGAACGGTTCCCACCTCTAAGTGGTTTGCTATATAAAACGCGCGGTTGATGTCATGGGTGAAAACGGAGGATTGCAAACCGTACTCCGAGCGGTTGGCAATCTCAATTGCTTCGTCCATATCCTTTACGCGCAGGATGGGCAGTACCGGTCCAAAGGGCTCCTCCCACGCAAGCTTCATGTCTGTCGTGACATTATCAATTAGGGTCGGATAGAACAGATTGCCCTCACGACGACCTCCCGTAAGCACCCGTGCTCCTTTTTGCACCGCATCATCGACAAGCGACTGAACATAATCAGCGGACGGTTTGTTGATAAGCGGAACAATCACGCAATTATCACGCGGATCGCCGACCGTCAGCTTTTCAATGCGCTCCAGTAGCTTGGGTACCAGCCTGTCAGCCACCGCATCGGGGGCGAGAATGCGCTTAACCGCCGTGCATCGCTGCCCGGAATAGGAGTAAGCACCCGACACGATGTTTTCTGCGGCAAAATCGATGTCGGCATCCTCCAGCACAATTGCGGCGTCCTTGCCTCCCAGCTCCAGCATCAGCGGCACCATCCCGGCAAGCCCTGCGATATGCCTGCCGACCTCGGTGCTTCCGGTAAAGTTGATGAAGTTGATGTCGGGATGAGTGACGATATAGTCGCCAATCTCCTGGCCCCGGCCTGTTACCGT
The DNA here is from genome assembly GCA_023460535.1 of Bacillota bacterium. Taxonomy (GTDB): domain Bacteria; phylum Bacillota; class Clostridia; order Oscillospirales; family Ruminococcaceae; genus Acetanaerobacterium. The sequence continues at coordinate 81,667 of JAEWPV010000012.1, read as the reverse complement.
ATTAAGGATCCCCTTAGGCAGACCTGCCTCGTTTAGAATCTGCGCAAGATACAGCGCACTGACCGCTCCCTGTGTCGGCGGCTTAAGCACCACCGCATTCCCGCCGATGAGTGCCGGCGCAATCTTGGATACAGAGAGGTTGATTGGGTAGTTAAACGGTGAAATCGCAAGAATGGTGCCAAGGGGAACACGGGTAACGTAGGACATCTTGCTTTGAGAGCCGCCGGGGAAATTATCGCCGCTGATGGCCTCGCCCTCCATACTCTTGCCCACATCCGCGGTGTACCGTAAGAAGTCAGCAGTACGCATCACCTCGGATAGCGCCGACTTTTCGTCTTTTGCAATTTCCATCACCAGTACCTGCGCAATCTCCTTTGCGTACTGCTCCAAAAGAAGCGACGCTTTATAAAAGATGTTTGCGCGCTCGTAGATTGGCGTTTTCGCCCAGCTTTTTAGATTCTCTTTGGTATTGGCAATCGCCGCATCAACCTCATCTCGGGTCATGGATTGCACTCGACCAACCAGTGAGCCGTCAACAGGGGAAACAATGTCGATGGAATTGCCGGACGAGGATTCGACCCATCCGCCATCATACAGATTTCTAAAGTTCTTATTCGCACAACACAGTCCGTGAAACATAACCGTCAGCCCTCCTTGTTTCATTGTTTGTCTCTTTCATTGCTTATAAGGGCTTTGAAAAATAGTAGCCCCCGTGCTTACCGTATTTGCGTAATGTTCTTTCAATCGACTGTTTATCCGTCTCGTCCTGAGAATGATACCTGCCGTGCTCACGGAGCAAGCATTCACTTCGGTATGAAGCTCATAGCCATTATACAATTGAACAATCTAAACACCTTTTATGCTTTTCTCCTGTTGTCTTGTAGTATGACAGTATGCATTCAAATCTATACCATCATAGTATACTACACTTTATCGTAAAATGGAAGGGGCATTTCTTAAGTATAACGCGTAAACGCGTACCGGGTAAATCATTAAGAAATCGCCCTGTTGATTAAAAATAAGCTTAATACACCGCGCTTAGTGAAATGTTACATTATTTTGAATTATTTTTAAAAACCTAATTGACAAAGTGCATAATGTGATGTATAATTTGTTTCAATGCTTGAAGTTTAATTCGGCATAATATTTTTTAATCGAGGTATTTCCATTGAATCATCAGGACAAGACGCTGGTATGCAAAGAGTGCGGACAGGATTTCGTGTTCACCGCTAGTGAGCAGGATTTCTACGAGGAGAAGGGCTTTACCAACGAGCCTCAGAGATGCAAGCCCTGCCGTGACGCGCGCAAGAATGCCGGCAGACCCGCAAGAGAAATGTTTGATGCGGTTTGCGCTTCCTGCGGAAGTGCGTGCAAGGTTCCCTTCCAGCCTAGGGAGGATCGCCCGGTTTACTGCAGTGAGTGCTTCTCTAACCAGAGATAGTCACCCCCCAAAGTGAATACTGGCCAAAATACGCCGCAAGGCGTATTTTTTTTGCTCATTTTGTCGTAACCCATAGTCCGCTTACCCAATGCCAAAAACCAGACTCGCTGTCGCCCCTTAGGTGCCATACGACGAACCCGGATTATGGTATCAATCGGGCTTACTACACACTTTTAGGTGCCGTGTATTCATTCTGACCGTATTTTGCCTAGGTCATCCACTCTTTTTATGCAGTTCTCAGTTTCTTGACCAACCATCAAGTGTCAGGGGAAGTTAAGAATCTCCCCTGACAAAAGTCAAGGGAGATATGAAAACTACTTCAAGTTTTGAGACACAATCAAAAACCTGTGTTCTGTAGTAGAAATGTAACCTCTCTGTTCAAGATCGCTCTGCAATGTGCATAATTTCTGGTAATTCTTTTCAACTGAAAACCCAGGAAAAGACCATTCGATGATCTTAGCCCAAAAGACAATGGCTCCCACATCAAAGAATTTCAGTTTTGGAAAGGATTCGATTGAGTACTTAACAGCGAATCCGCAATCTTGAAATAGCGGCAACTCCGTTTGCAACGAAAAGGCTGGATGGGCATAATCTTCAAGGTTAATACGCTTTTCCAGAGAAACACAGTTTTCACCGCCGACCTGCTGCGTGATAAACATACCACCCGGTTTTAGCATACGCTTGACCTCATGTAAATCATACGATTCATGGCGGTTAATCACAATATCGAAGCTGTTGTCTGCAATAGGCAGAGGGGCATCTTCCTTTACAGGATAGACCCGAACGCCAAGAGGCGCGAGTTTTTCCATGCATAATTGGATATTTGGCGGCCACGCTTCCGTAACGGAGGTGTTTTCATGGGGATGCTTCAGTGAAAGCAAAAACTCTCCGCCGCCGGCTCCCATATCTAAAAGCTGATGGGTTGGGCAAAGGTATTCCATAACAATAGATTTGTAATCCCAACCAAGCGGCTCATGCTGCCATCTGGATTGAATATGGGAAAAATCCCATCCTTGAAAGGCATGCTGTTGCTCTGCTAACCAATAATTCTTCAATTCTTCGCAAGTCATATATGCTGCTCCTTTTTCAATTATTAGATATATATTGAACAGGCACAGCAATCCCGACAGCCAATAAAAACTAATCACTCGACACAATCAACTGTCAAAACACTGTGCCGAGCAGTTACCTCGAAGAAAGTGTTTGCAATTACTGCGATACATATTCCTCACCCGCTTTCAAAGGAGATGCTTGAAGTATAGCATATCATCAGAAGAAAAGGAAGCAAGACGGAGATGCTGGAAACCACGCTTTGAGTTTTATCTAATTCATTTGTGACTGCCGTAGCTCCTACAAAAAACAAGACACTAATCGTGATACACATGGTATCAAAATTAGTGTCTTGTTATGGTGACCCGGACGGGAATCGAACCCGTGATACCGCCGTGAAAGGGCGGTGTCTTAACCGCTTGACCACCGGGCCATACAATACTGATTCATTACATAAATTCGCGCGCCTTTTGGGTAGCAAACGCCACCTAAAAGGTGGCGTCGCTTGGTAGCGGTAGTAGGATTCGAACCGACGACACTGCGGGTATGAACCGCATGCTCTAGCCACCTGAGCTATACCGCCATTTGTATTATTCGATGCCCTGCGAGCACCGAGCGAATTAAATTATAATATATCCAGAGAGGGTTGTCAATACATTTTTTCGACGAATTATTAATTTGATCTGTGACCCAAAACGGCACGCCCCATCTCCTGATTTGTGAAATGGTACTCGGGCAAACACGTAGCACTACGTCTACTTCAACCTGCTCTTTTTGGGGCGCCATTCGCTAAGAATAATTGACTAGAACAGCGAAGACATACACCATGTTCTATTGCAAAACACAGCATTGTTTCGTCACAAACTGCTAAATGCAAAAAAACTCGATAAAATGCTTGATTTTCCTTTGAATATTTGATAAGATACTACTGTTAACTTCATGTGGGAATGAAAAAGGAGGTGCTGCACCATGGCAAAATGCGATATCTGCGGAAAAGGTGTTACTTTTGGTATAAAGGTATCTCACTCACATAGACGTTCCAACAGAACCTGGAAACCAAACATCAAGCGTGTAAAGGCTATTGTGAACGGTACTCCGTGTCATCTTTACGCTTGCTCGCGCTGCCTGCGCTCAAACAAGGTGACCCGTGCCGTATAACGTGCGAACAACCTAATAGTGCAATAAAAACGCTACCCGACTTCTGGGTAGTTTTTTATTGCACTTTTTTGCGTGGATATGGTGTAAGCACAGTACTTTACCTGCGGCGGTGTTGCTCGTAACTCCTTAACACAATGCCGGTCGGCTCGCCTTCATACAGATACGCAAGCGGCAAGGGCTTCTCACTGAACACAGGGGTGAAATCGGCAAGCGATTCGTTGGCCGTAATGCGATTAAACAGCGGCTGCCCGCCAAAGGCAATGGTTCGGTAGGAGTTATCCTCTACAAACAGACCGTTGTCTGCTGAAAGCGCGAAGCCCAGGTTGTTCTTCCCCAGCATAGAAGCGGCAAACTCCTCGGCAACAAGGCTGTTGTGCGCCGCAATACACAATACGCCATGCAAAAGCCCCAGGCCCTGCAGGGTGATGACAATCGGGGTCTCTATGCCTATGCCGGTCATACTAAAGGCATATCCGCCCTCAAATAAAAACTTTGCTCCCAGACCCTCTCCTGCCACTGTGGCGCCACGCTTGTATGCCGCGGTAATCCAATCGGCAATGCCCATGCGTTTAATCTGCGCAATCACGCTGACGTTTTCTCCCCCGCCAAAGAAGATCAGCGAGGCTTGGCTAATCAGTTCCTTTGCATTTTCGGGCGGGTGTGACACGCCGCGTAGCAAAAGCACATCCGTTTTGCAACCCAGCATACCGTGGTATAGCTGCTCGAATGAGCGGATATACCCGGGGTCGTCTCCGCTTGCAAGTGCAATGAGCACAACGTTTGGACGAGCCTGCCCGGTGAGATTAACCACCTCACGGTGCATTGTAAGCGCGTGCGGCGTATGAAAGCCATGGTTACCCAGTGCGGCTAGTTTGCCCATAATCACACCTTCATTCGTTTCGTTACGTTAATTGTATATGGATTGTGTAAATTTTGCAACAAAAAAGACTATATCCAATAAAGAATCGGTCGGCAAGGACTATTCCCTGCCGACCGTTGTATGTGGTATGAAGTTGTGGCGGTTGCTATTTGGATTGAAACGCGTAAATCCAGTGCTCGGCGATGAGGGCGTGCCCCTCCGGTGTTGGGTGAACCCCATCCACGGTATAGAAAAGGGGGCCGTTTCCGGTTTCTTGCATCGCGTTATCGAATAGGCTTTGCACATCGACGAGTCTTGCGTTATAATCTTCTGCTACACGCTTTACCGCCTCTCGGCGGGCGTTTACATCCTCGCGCCAATCCTGTTTGTCCTCACTGTCCTCCAGCACAAAGGGAGAAAGGAGAATCAAACGGGTAAACGCGCTTTTTTCCTTTATCCGGTCAAGCAGCTCCCGGTAGATCTCCTCATAACGCGGGACAGGGCTGGAAAGCCCCATATCAAAGATGCGCCAGGTATCGTTGATGCCGATAAAGATGGATACGATGCTCGGAAAGGGATGCAGTCCAAGGCAATCACGGTGAAACCGCCGTTTGAGATCGGAGATGCGGTTGCCGGACACGCCCTTGTTGATAAACTGCAGATTGTACTCCGGCAAAAGCTCGCAAAGACGCTTTGCGACAAAGGCGGGATACCCTTCGCCAAGACTTGTGCGTACGAGATAGCTTCTGCCCGTATCGGTAATACTGTCGCCCTGAAAAAGAACATACTCATTTTTGTCAAACTCGTAACTCATACCGACCATCCGTTCCGCCTTACGGCATATTAAGTTTGAAAGAGTCCGTGAGGGTGCTTACCGAATGGTAAACGCCGCGGCGTAGCTTGGGTGCCATACCACCATCTTACCGCTTAAGGGGGATACACCCTCCCAAAAACCGGTGGCATCGTTCCAAACCCAATCCCCGTCGATGGTGGGGCACAGCGACACCGGTTCGCCCTTACCCTTGTAATAGGAGACCCATATCTTTGTACTGCTGCCGGGGTAAACAAACTGTCCCGATCGCGGTGAACGAATGACCGGCTTGGGTACACCGGGCTGGGTATCGGTGGTTGCGAGTGTGGTCAGGTAGCCGCTGCTCGCTTTTCGCTCCTCCTGCTGGCGCAGGAAGGTTTCGTCCACCAACGCCTCATTGACGTATCGAACCGACAGATTCGTCGGGTCGTTGCCGAGTATATGCTCTACCAGATCGCGATAAAGCGGGTCGGTGTAAAGACGCAGCGAGTCGGTGTCCGGGTCTATCATAAGCTGCACGCCGTACAGCACACGAAGCGCGTCAAGCGATAGGGTGAGATTTTGCTCGCTGTCTAGCCCAATTGGGGTAACGGCCTCAATTTTTGCGGAGTATGGGTTGTACACGGTAACGGGCTTGCCCGCTATGAGGTCGGTAACCTCAAACTTTGGAGCGAGCTCCATTTCGTTTAGCTTGTCTGTATACAGGTTCTCAGCCAAAGTTGCCAGCTGGGAATAGTCCAGTATGCTGGGTGTACCCTGTTCTGCTTGCTTGCGGGGCAGAGCAAACGAGTGGATATCGATTAGGAAGCCGTCGTCGCCATTAAAATAAATAGTCAGCGCGTCGGTTTGTACAACCGCAACGTACGGCTTACTGCGAATCATTACCTTTTCTTCTGCCGAGCTATACAGCTTCTTTGCGTCAGACAGTGTCGACACGCCCCACGGAGAGAGCACAACGGTAAGACTATTGCTGTCAAGCAGCTCGGTGGCATCGTAGGCATTTAAGATAAGGCTGTTGTAATTCAGCGGCAGAGTAACCGCCGGAGTAAAGCCTACCGCATCCTCAAACGCAACCAATACGCCGTTTTCATCATACAGGCTGTCGCCGTTGAGCACGAGCCAATCGTGCAGAAGTCCTCTTGTGTCATACAACGGGTTTTCGGGATCCTCCAAGCTTACCTTAAGGTCTGACCTGACGTATACGGCGTTCTCGCCAGAAAAAACGAAGTAGCCCTTTTTATCCTCATAAAGGGTATGCCCGGTTGGCAGAATAATGTTTGTGGATTTCACCTCATTTTCGCTGAGGTACAACACCTGATTGTCAAAAATACGCTTGTGGTTTTCGGTTGCATATTCTAACATCCTGTCGCTAACTGCGGTATAGATTGCGCCGACGGCGGGGTATAGACGTATCTCACTGAGTACGGGCGCGTCTTGTTGCTCACTCTCGGATGATGCGGGGGTACTGCTCGGAGCAAACTTCTGGCGCATCTGCAGCTTGCCGTTTAAATCCTCCGCAACACCGCATCCTGCCAGCGCTAGAACAAACGCTACAATTACAAGCAAAATGCGGGATAGTATTTTATTTTTTATCTGCATAGATTCCTCCAATATTTTTGCGGGGGCTTCCCCCGCTATCGTTGTTTAGACGGAAAAGCTGGATATTTTCAGCAAATTCTCATCCATCTTCGATCTCGGCAACAATTCTATCAGTATAATCCGGATTTTGCAAGCTTTGCGACGTTTTTCATGGATAATCATCAAAAATGCCGGAAAATACACCGAACATTTGCTTTGATTTTCTATTGATTTAGTAACTTCGGGTATTTGCACCCGATATTGCATTCGTTTACTTTCCCCCAGATTCATGGTAAAATAACTTTAAAATAATGCGACAAAAGGAGGGATTATTATCCGCAGCAGACTTTCAATTATCATGCTTGGTGTACTGCTTAGTGCTTTGCTATGCGGGTGCTCTTATCTGACCTCCCGCTTTGGAACAGAGCAGGTTGTGGATGCCGGCAAGGTAGCAAGCGCCGGTTTTGTTCTGGAGAATACCGAGCTGCGCATAACCGACCCCGCGCTGCTTCACTCCTTTGTAAACCTCATTAACAGTGCCCGCACGGTACGGGTGGACACCCTAAATATCCCTACCCCCAGCGTGACGGTGTCATTGCAGGAAGAGGGCGGCAAAACGCAGGTGTTTTCCATCTATGATTTTGCAAGCCAATCGGCATATTCCTATATCCTAACCCCGGATAAGGGATACCTGGAGGTTGACCGTGCAGAGTTACTTTCTCTGCTTTCAAGCGAGGAATTCTCCCCGCTGTATGCGCACAAGCAGTTCCCCACCGCCCTTATTTCGGCAGACGACAAGCAGGGCGTACTCATCCCCGATGCGGGCGACTGGAGCTATAAGCGGCTGGACGGGCGGTATTATGAATCCCCCGCTGTAACCGCCGAGCAGGATTACAAGTACGTGCTTGCCTCCCCCAATGCGCCCGTCATCAGTTTTTCCAACGAGCCGGACACCGCGCAGGTAACGGTAACGCGAGAGGGGGTCACCCTGTTTAACGGTGATCTGAGCGCACTTGTGGATTACCGCATGTCGGGCGGCGGACGCTACGACTACGAAGTAACCGCAATCTGGAGCGAGGCCGCGCTGACAGACTGCTTTGGCAATGCAACCTATCGCTTCTGCGTGGATTATGCCCCAAAAGCGGGCTTTGAGCTTAGCGCCAATACCTTTAATCCGGGCGAAGCGCTTATCATCTATGCCAATGGGCTTGAGAAGGACGAGGAGATCTCGGTTGAATCCCCCTTTAACTTTGAGCCGCAGTTCTTTGATTATGACAATAGGCGTGTGTGCATCTTTCCCTTGAGCTATCACAACGCGCCCGGGACGTACACCTTGGAGCTATCCTCCAAAACCGCATATGCAAAGTATGAGATTACACTGGATGACAAGCAGTTTGAGATTCAAAACTTGACGGTGGATACCGAAATAACCGACAGCACCGTAGATAACAACGACGCAAACGCCGAGTTTGACAAAGCCATACAACCGCTAAAGCCAGTACGGGATGAACAGAAGTACTTTGAGGGCAAGTTTATTTTGCCGGCAACCGGTAAGATCACCACGGAGTTTGGCGCCATCCGCTCGGTAAACGGACAGCTCACCACCACGCGGCACAGCGGAATAGACATTGCCGCAAAACGGGGCACCCCGGTAAAGGCGTCGGGCGCGGGACGGGTTCTGTATGCGGGAAAGCTTCAGCTTACCGGCAATACCGTACTGATTGAGCACGGCTTTGGGCTGAAAACTTGGTATTATCATATGGACACGCTGAAGGTAAAAACAGACGAAATGGTAAAGCAGGGCGATGTTATCGGCACCGTTGGCTCTACCGGCTTTTCCACCGGTCCGCACCTTCACTTTGGTATGTCGGTAGGAGGGGTGTTCATTAACCCGAACACCGCCATTGATACAATACTAATGGATTAACTATTCAAAAATACCATGCTAGAAGCAAAAGGCGGTTCATTCCGCCTTTTCTTGTTACTACAACCTGCTATGGACTAATTACTTAAGTATATCTACCGCTCTTGCGGAGCTAAAAAACGACTAATTGGAGAGGTTTAAATGGACGAGTTTATTTATGAGCGCCTGGACAACTTGGATGAATCATACAAGCAACAAGCCGTCCGTTTGTTTATTGACGGATTCCGGCATGTTTTTTCGTTTGCGAAGGATGACTCGGAGCTGGAAGCATTGTTTTGCGAGTCGTTTGACTATTCTATGATTTATGTGTGCTTGTACCATGACAAGGTGGTGGGCGTGCTTGCCCTTGGCACCAATAAAAAGCGCGTGTTCCGTTTTAATTTAGACAAGTGCCGCCAAATCTTTGGTCGCCGTAAGGGTGGGATGCTGTACCGTATGCTTCGGAGTATGGGCGAAACGCCCGCGGTTAAAAATGATAACGAGCTGTATATTGATTATCTGACCACCGACAAAACGCTGCGCGGAAAAGGTATTGCCTCTTCCCTGCTGGATTTTGCTTGCCGGTTACCGGATTATGACGAATGCTTTCTGGAGGTCCTTTCAAAAAATAAAACGGCAAGGTTCCTGTACGAAAAGGTTGGTTTTACCGTATGTAAAAAAGGCTTTAATTTTTTCACGGCAATTCAAGGTCTTGGCTACCCCATTATCATGAAGAAGCGGTCAGAGCATCTGTCCTGACCCCTATTACAAGTTTCCACTTGTCATGCTGATTACGGCACCCCCGACGCTAGAAAAAATGCATTGGGGATGCCGTTTTTGATTGATTGTTTTTAATGCTTCAAAAGCAAATGCTCCAATCGGCGGGTTATGTGTTGCGTTTGCGTTACAATGTTTTTACCTCGCGCATGCAGCGATTGATCTGCTCCAAGGTCGGCATGGCGGGGATTGCCCCTTTTGCGGTTGTGGTCATGCTGCCTGCGGCGTTTGCAAACGCGATTATGCTCTCCCACTCGGCGGAGGGTAATTGCATAAGCTGCGTCAGAGACCAATCCGCTATACGGTAGAGCAGCGCGCCGAGAAAGGCGTCACCCGCGCCGGTGGTATCGACGGTCTGCACATTATAGGTTGGCAACAAGCCACAGCCGACCGGGGTATAGTAAAACGCCCCCATAGAGCCCAGTGTAACGAGCACGACGGCGGCGCCATACTGTACAAGTGCCTTTGCGCCAATCTGTAGCTCGGTTTCTCCCGTAAGCAGAGTCATTTCCTCCTGCGACACCTTCACGATATCCGCAAGGGGCAGCGCGCGCAGAATCTCAGACTTTGCGCGCTCCTCACTGTTCCAAAGCAAGGGGCGGTAGTTGGGGTCGTAGCTGATGACCGCACCCGCTTGTTTCGCCGTTTGGGCGGCATACAGGGTTGCCGTTTTGCACGGCTCATCGGTCAGTGAAACCGAACCGAAGTGGAATATGCGGCAGTTTTGCAGCAAGGTATCGCTTACCTCGTCTTGTGTAAGGCAGACATCCGCGCCCGGCTTACGGTAAAAGGTAAACGAACGGTCGCCCTGTTCGTTAAGCTGTACAAACGCAAGCGTTGTGGGCACCTCGCTTGTCTGGGCAAGACCGGACACATCAATACCGGCATCGGACATGGTGTTTATTAAAAACGCACCAAAATCATCGTTACCAACCTTGCCGATAAATGCGGTTTTTCCGCCCAGCTTTGCGTTCATTGCCAGTACGTTAGCGGGCGCGCCGCCAGGGTTGCGCGCAAACAGCTGCATCCCCAGCTCGTTTGTACCATTGGGGGTAAAATCTATCAGGCTTTCGCCGATTGCTACGACATCAAACATCCTTGTATCTCCTTTGTCTCGATTGCTTTGATTATATAGTGCTTGTGACAAACACCGTGAGGCGTACCAAAAATAACTATATCGAATGATACACCACTTTTACTGTACCTGAATTGCGTAAAAATAACAAGACTTTCGCGTTTGATTGGGAAAACACCTTTTTTCATCTTGATTTTGCGCGCGCAATCATATATAATATAAAAGCTGCGAGCCGGCGTGATGGAATGGCAGACGTGACGGACTCAAAATCCGTTGGTGGCAACACCGTGTGGGTTCAAGTCCCACCGCCGGCACCAATTTAAGACATAGCTTCCATCATAGGAAGATGTGTCTTTTTTTGTTGTTAAAACGCAAGGGATTGCCTGTTTTGGGGGCGAGGATTTATTTAGCTTAATCTGAAATCTCAGACTGCTTATCTTTTTCGTGGTGCATACTATTTGAACGGGAGAAGTTTAATATGGGAAAAGAGAAGAAACCCTGGAAGTTTTTTTCGTGGAACACACTGTGTCTTGTGGGAGTTGTTTGCGCATTGAACGCGATTATTTGGATTGCGTTTCACGGCGTTCCCCTTGTGGGACTGCCTAAAGCGGAGAATGTAAAGAGCATTATGGTTACCCAAAACGACTCGCAACAAAGTGAAGTCACGACCCCGGAGGATATAGAACTGCTTGTGAATGCGACTAATCTTCTGAACTACCGAGATGGCAATGCGTTGACGATAGAAGCCAATCGCACTTCAATGTGGTTCAACGGCAAGTTACACCCCTTGAAAGAAACCGACATGTTCATAAAGATTGTGCAGGGTTTGTATTTTGATTTGGCACAATAGTGCTTGTATGAATTTGCTTACTATTGGTGCAAAGCAGGAGCATAACACACATAGGAAACTGAACACTTTTGCATCGCACTTCAAAAACCCGTGTTTCATGATTATTGCTGATGCGTGGTTTTTGATTTTAACATCGTGCAAGCCATTCTGCGACGGCTTCGGTTCATTGGCATTGCACATTAAGGGAGACACAAAGAAATGAAAAGGACAGCAAAACGAATATGGGTTGTGCCCGCTTTTGTATTGGGTATGCTCCTGATTCTACTTACTATTTGCTACATATATCACCGAGTACAACTGTTAAAAGAAGAGCAATTGTTTGAGCCAATTGGAACACAGGTTGTGGTCAACAATCACAGCATGAACGTTTATACGGAGGGTGCAGGGGAAACCACCTTGGTTTTTCTGTCGGGCGGCGGAACCTGTTCGCCGGTTCTTGATTTTAAGTCACTATACTCCCTGTTAAGTGACACCCTTCGGATCGCGGTTGTCGAAAAGGCAGGGTACGGCTTTAGCGAGGTAACAGCCGACACGCCGCGCGATATTGATACGGTGTTATTTGAGACGAGAAAAGCACTGGAACTAGCCGGTGTAACAGCGCCGTATATTCTGTGCCCTCACTCGATGTCGGGCATAGAAGCTTTGTATTGGGCACAGAAGCACCCCCAGGAGATAACCGCAATCATCGGATTGGATATGGCGGTTCCCTCGGCATATGCCGATTACAAGCTCAATCTGCCGGTGCTGAAGCTGGGTGCGTTTGCTGCTAACATCGGGCTTACGCGATGGCTTCCGGGCGCTTCTGAAAGCGACGCAATACGATTTGGCACGTTAACGGAGGAGGATAAGGCACTGTATCGCGCTGTTTTTTACAAGCGCACCGCAACCCCCGATATGCTGCGTGAGGTACAGGAGATAAAGACAAGCGCGCAAAAGGTTGCGGGTGGGCAGACTCCCAATCTCCCCATCTTGCTATTTGTGTCCAATGGAGCCGGTACCGGCTGGAGCGAGCTTGCTTGGAGAGAGTATCAGCAAAATTATGCCTCCACTTGCCCCAATGGGACAGTTATACCGCTTGATTGTTCCCACTATGTACATGATATTGAATACGATAACATCGCGAAAGAAATCCGCCGGTACATCGGCGGTTTGGAATAGCTTTTGCGATATGTTGCGGTACTGGTAGGCATATGTATATCAATACTATCCGGAATATGGTACGATATTTTAGGATTCATTTTTTCACGGGAATGTAACCATAGGGGGGATTTTTGAATTGGATGCACAGGCATTTTGGGCTGTAATAGGCACATATAATACCCAAACCATATCGGCGCAGGTAATCTTGCTGGCTGTGCTTGCTGTGGCGCTTACGCTTTCTTACACCGGTGTGGTGAAATGGAGCGCAAAGCTCGCCTTGGGGGTAGCCAACTTATACATTGGCTTTGTGTTCTTTGGCGCGTTTGGTACGCAGAGCATCCAAAAGTTCTTCGCATTGCCCCTATATCTGTGCTGCGGAGGTCTATTTATCTTCGAGAGCATTAATAACCGTGAAGATAGGCTAAATAGGCCCGGTATCTGGCAAGCCATTTTACTGCTGCTGTTTGTGCTTTATCCCGTGGTTTCTTTGCTTTTGGGTAACGTGTTTCCGAGAATGGTAACCCATATTATGCCCTGCCCCGTTGTGAGCCTTAGTATTGCGGTTTATTCCGGATACCAAAAGAAAAACAAGCTGCTGCTGGCGCTTTTGGCGGTATGGGGCTTGACGGGGGTAAAGTCAATTCTATTTCACGCGTATGAAGACTTGATTTTGTTGATGTGCGGGGTGTATTGCACCTATCTGTTTATAAAAGAAGTGAAACAAACCCGGCGTTAGTTTTACATAACTTAGCGTAATGGCAAGCAAAAGCCCGACCAAACGGTCGGGCTTTTTGACGCATATATGGATTACAGCAGCTCTACGGTATACTTTGCCTTATCGTAGATAAGCTCCTTAGGCTCGCCGTACAGCTTAACCCCGTCTGAGCGAACATAGCATTTTGTGATGCGCGCGGCTCCTTCTACGGTAACGGGAGCGTTGGCATTAAACGCCTCTACATAGGACGGGTTGCTGTCTGCCAGGGAGACCGTGCTCTCGGAGCTAACCGTAAGGGTTTGGCAGGATACGCCGTATAGAATAAGTTCGATGAGCTTTGCACTCTTTGCCAGGGAAATATTCTTATAGCCGGAATAGCTGTGTTCAATGTTGTAGGCGTACAGGGACGCCTTGGTTCCTGACAGTAGTATGGTTTCCTCAATCAAGGATCTGCCCTCAAGTGCCACGTCAATATAATCACCGGCAGCCAGCCGCAGCGTTCGAATCATGCAGTCTTCCAGCTCTAGCTCATACAGGTATGGGGAGTTCACAATCAGCTCCCCTTCTATCTTGCAGTTAATCAGGGTTAGGGAGTAGCTGGCATCGCGGGTAACCGTCAGGTCGCCCGTAATATATTTGTTCTCTAGTATAACATCAGAAGCCGACACCTCAACATTATGAAACGTTTCCTTTTTGTCGTCGGTAACGGTCTTGTCGTAGATTTTATCGGGAGCTGCCGGCTCGGAAGAAGCCGCTTGGGAGGATGCTGCTGAGGCAGCGGCAGCGGCCTGCGCCGCAATCGCTGCGGTATCGATATGTACGGGCTTGGGCGGCTTGCCCTTGGCGGGCTTTACCGGCTCTGCGGAGGTGCGATTAAACGACATCGGCAATACGGCGGCATCGTCTGCAGGCTGGGCGACGGTGGCTAGCACCGGGGCAGCATAGTATTCCTCGGTGAGATAGTGTTCGGGTGCCTTCTCGGCGATGGTGCAGCCGGAAAGCAGCAGCAGCCCCATAACAGCTGTTATGCCTAGCAGCGAATTGATTGCGCTTGTCCTCATCGTTTTGTCCGCCTTTCTGTCGCGTATGGTTTGCAGCAGGGCAACACCCCGGCTTGTGCACCGCACTGTAAGATTATAAGGGACAAATGCGCAAACCCTGCCAATAACAGCGGAGCTTGCGCATTATAATCATGCACTTGGTTATATTATACAGTTGGTTTGCAACGATGGCAACAATTATTTTTGCGGCGTGGTGTGAAAATAATAGACGTTCAGCACACAAACAGTCTATTGGATTCTACAAATGTCTTAAAGACTTGGTTGATTTACTGCGTCAGGGTACTGGAGGGGTTACGGATTAGCACCAACCATTCCTATATCTTGATATGTTGCATCCGCGATTGAGTTGCTACTCGTATCAGTTATCGCTTCGGTCGTTTGAACTGCGCTGGTATTTACACCGCAGATTAAGCCAAAGCCGGCAGTCGCATTTTCAACGGTTATTGAAACAGGTTCCCCTGTTTGCTTCAATAATCCGCTGTAGGTGCAGCCGTTAATTGTGCCGGTATTCAGACCGCAGATGCCGCCGACATAGCTTGTGCCGGTGACGGCAGAAGCGGCGTTTGTCACATCGCAGTTATCAATCAAACCGTTGTTTATGCCCGCAATCATACCGACGTTGGTTCTGCCAACAACGGAGGATGCGGCAGAGATTGTAATGTTTTTGACTGATGCGCCCGAGCCGATTTCTGAGAACAGTCCGACATTGTCGGTATCAGTCGTTGAAATCGTTACTGTTATTTCAAAGCCCTTGCCGTCATAGTGACCCGCAAACGTTCCGGTGATGCGTTGGGTAGCATTGATGTTTAACGCTTGGGTTTGCTCGTAGAACTGTCCCACGCCTGTTACATTTGCGATGTTGTGAAACTCTGTTGCATTGCTGATCAGGTATGGGGTATCTTCGGTTCCTCTGCCCTGTGCAAACCGCAGGTCGTCGGCTGTAACCGCACACGAGCCGGATGATGCGGATGCGTCTGCATATCCATCCGCATGCGCGGTAACCGTTACGGTGTAACTGCCGCCCGCGGTTATCGTAAAGTTATAAGTAGTTTCTGTTAAGAGAACATTCGTAGCATCGCTTACCGCTTCGCCGTCTTTGTAAAGCGTAGCTTTATGGGTAATACCTGTTACTCCAGAAGCCGGAGTAAAGCTTAGATTCAATACATTATTTAGTGTGGGGCGGGAAAGGGTAACGTTTGAGGGTTCTGATAACGTCGGCGTTGCCGGAGCTGTTTTTGTAAATGTCCAAGTGGTTGGAAGTGAGTTCACCATTCTACCTGTGGTTCCCACAGTAACGACCGCCGCACTGTAGGAACCGGCGGCAAATGATGATAGGTCAAACTGGTTCGTATCTATGGTATAGGTGGAGTTACCGATGGTTACACGGTACTTGTTTAGCGTGGTCATCGCGACCCACGTAAGTTTTTGGGTCGTACCGTCATAGGCAATGTTTGTCGGTGTGGGTGCCCTTGTGACGGTGAACTCCCCGACCACGGAAAGCTGCTCAAATGCAGACTTAGCGGTAATGCGGATATGATAGGGTGCCGTAGGAACAATTGGCACAAAGTTTGCGCCCATCGCCGCGCGCAAATCCAGTGAGGTTGCCGCGCCGGCAGTAAGGTTGGTTTCATACTTTTTATTGGAGAACGACGCGTTGGTGGCAACGGTTACGTTGTAGCCCTTTGTGGCACCCGCAGACGTCCACGACGCGACATACTTTGCTATATCGGTCGTACCGTTAAGCGTCAAGCCTGTCAGGGAAAGCTCCGGGTAGGATGAAGTCCAGGGTACACTGATTGTATTGCTGTACGCAGAGGTATCCCGGGAGGATGTCGCACGAGCGCTTACCCGCACCTGATAGGTACCGGTGGGTGCTGCGTTTTCATTCAGCAGCTGCGCAATGTCGACTACTCTGGTGCTGGATGAAAGCGTCTTATACACGTATACGGTGGAACCGGAACGATTTACCCTTACCTCATAACCGTTAGATGCGCCGGAAACCGCGCTCCATCTAATCTCGTCGCCGCTAAGTGTGATGCTTGGAGCGGTGAGCGGTGTAAGGGTGCCGGGGTTCGAGCTAATCTCATCCTTAATCGTGGGCTGGTAGGTTTTTGAACCGTCCGCGATGTGCGCGGGTGCGGTATCGATGCTGACCTTATTGCTGTAGCAGAACAACAGCCCGACCTTGTCGCCACCCTCGATGTAGGAGGGCTTATTGGCAATTACGCTGCCGATGCTGGAGGAGCCCTTTAGATACAGTTTGGTATCGTAGTTGAGCGTAACCGTGTTCATCGAAATATCTGTCAGCTTTAACACCGTAAGGGACTGCGGTGTGTTTACCGTCTCAATTGAGGTAAAGCCGGTTGCGGTCGCATTGAGCCGGTTGTGCTCGAGCAGGGTGTCGTAGCGTATCTGTGTCTTATCTATGACGGTTGCGCCCTTGGCGACAATACGCGGAAGCGAAACCGTGCTCGCGCTTACCAGTGTTTTTGCGGTAACGCTGTCCAGGTATATCGAGTTCTCGCCGCCGCCGTAAACATAGATGGTGCCTCCCACCGTAACATTTTGCAGCGTAACTTCGCCGTTGCCTACACCCTTATCGATTACAAGGTCGCCGGTAACTGTTTTATTGCTTAGCGATACCCCGCTTGCGGTTATCTTTACCGAGCGGAAGGTCTCTTTCTTGGAGCTGGTAGCGGCGGTGGAATACACCTTGCCGGAGGTGGAAGTATTAGTCGTACCCGTACCGCCCGAGCCACCGGTGGAAGATGCAGGCTTTGATGAGCTGACGGGTGTTGACGAGCTTTCTTCCGAAGAGGACGGCTCCTCCGACGAAGAGCTCTCCGGCTCGGAGGACTCCGGCTCGGAGGATGGCGCAACGGAAGACACGGGCAGTGTGGTGGGAACTTCTCCCCTGTTACAGCCCGCAAGCGCGAACACAGCCACGCAGACCAGTGTTGTTAACAATAAAATACAGGTGCGCGAAGAGAACCGTTTCATACCATTCCGCCCTTTCGTAAATCAGCGTAACATTAATATGTTCATGGCCTATACAGCCATATTCGGCATAAGAATGCGGTGTTTTTACCTATTATAACGCATTCTATAACCAAAATCAAACATTTATATCGAACTATATATTTTGTGTGCAAAGCCGTTCGTTTTACTGCAGGAAGGAAGACATAATTTTTTACTCCTTCGCTTTTGCCCTTACCAAACCCGATAAATGATTCGCACTATTGTGCGGGCAGGGTTGTTGTGATAAAATAGGGTATATTCGGTCTTTCGCATGCCACCTGTGGCGGTGTGTGCACCGCTTTGCTTGGGCTTTGTGGCAGGCTTACTTTTTGGAGGTTTTAGAATGTCGGGACATTCCAAATGGAACAACATTAAGCGCAGAAAAGAGAAATCCGACGCGCAAAAGGCGAAGATATTCACCAAAATCGGCAGAGAGATTGCCGTGGCGGTACGAGAGGGCGGCGCAGACCCTTCGATAAACGGTAAGCTGCGCGATCTGATTGCCAAGGCAAAATCGAACAACGTGCCCAACGACAACATCGACCGCGTGATAAAGAAAGCGGTGGGTGGCGACGACAAAAACGAGTACGAGAGCATCTTTTACGAGGGATACGGTCCCTGCGGCGTCGCCGTAATCGTAGAGACACTGACTGAAAACCGCAACCGCACCGCGGGTGACCTGCGCCACTACTTTGACAAGTACGGCGGAAACCTCGGCACCGTCGGCTGCGTGTCGTTTATGTTCTCGCAAAAGGGCGTTATCGTGCTTGAGGCTGAGGGACTTGACGAGGATAAGGTAATGGAGGATGCCATGGACGCAGGCGCCACCGATCTTTCGTTTGAGGAGGATGTTGTGGAGGTCTACACCGAGCCAAACGACCTGCGCACGGTGCGCGAGGCGTTGGAGGCAAAGAAGTATTCTCCCCTTTCCGCAGAGGTGGAATATCTGCCGCAGACGGGCTCCCGCATTGAGGATGCCGCAATTGCCGCAAAGATGAACCGTATGCTTGAGCTGATGAACGACAACGACGACGTGCAAAACGTCTGGCACAACTGGGAGAACGAGGACGATTTCGCGGAGGAATAACCCTCAATTCTTTATCTACGTTAAAATATAACAACCAGTGTTTTTTCCCTTTCATTTTGTATCTATACAACTTGGAAGGGATTTTATATTAGCGGCATATTCTTATTCTACAATCTTATGTATAAATTGACACATAATATAATTTGGTGTAATATATTGGTATCCCTAAATGGGCTATTGTTGAAAAGCTTTTTCTTAAGGTGGGTTATAAATGACTTGTAATAAATGTAATAACCGAGTAAAACGAAATAGCAAATACTGTTACCAATGTGGTGAACCAGTACATATATCCCCATCAAAAGAATCAATATTGCAACTCATGAACAAAGGGAGAAAAAAAGTATTTTTAGTTGCTATATTATTGGTATTTACAATTACATTAGTCTGTATATATACACCGTATTTTATATACAAGATATCAGTGTACGATTATCATAACGGAAAATATGAAAAAGCTCTCAAAGGATTTCAAGCTATAGGAACTTATAAAGAATCCCATAATTTTGTTAAAGTATGTGAAATTGAAATTTTATACAGTAACGCCTTAACCGAGTTTGAAAGAAAAAACTACGAGAAGGTTTTATTACTTCTTATTCATGAAAAGGAAAATGATAAAATACTTGATCTAAGACAAAAAGTAATCTCTGAGATTTACAATGCCGCTTCCATCAATTATTTAAAAGGAGATTTTCTAAAAGCGAAAGATGGTTTTGAATTAATAAAGGACTATAAAGATATTGAAGATGAGTATACAAAGAATGAATATATGATAAAGATACAAGGAAAGTGGGTTGATCAAGACAATCCAATTAAAGTTATTAAGTTTGATGGCTGGCATTATTGTTGGGTCTTCGATAATGATGATATACATCGACTTACAACAGTTAAATTCTCAAACAACAAATTACTGGTTTCAATGCTAAATTATGAACTTCTTCTTGATAACGAAAAACTAATTGAAATACTTGATGATGGACAAAGGTGCATTTATGTTAGAAATACTAATTCTCCATCTATACCTTCTTCTAAGCGCCCTGTTTCAATTGGCATGACCGCCCAAGAAGTTGAAAACTCCACTTGGGGAAAACCAAAAAAAATCAACCGTACTACTACTAGGTATGGAGTCAGTGAACAATGGGTATACAGTAACAATAGATATGTTTACCTTGATGACGGTATCGTTACAGCCATCCAAGAATAAGAAACAGGCTTGCCTTGGATAAACCAAAGCAAGCCTGTCATATTTGAAGATGATGCTTCGCTATCCCATCACCACGGTGACCTTGTGGGTAGCGCCGTCGCCGAAGGCGGGCAGGATGCAGCCTTCGATGGGCTTGCCGTCTACTTCAACGGACCGAATGCCTTTGCTGACGTGATTCGGGTTTTTGACCTCGATATCGTACTCCGAGCCACGGAAGCTGCGGGTAATCTTAAAGCCGTCCCATGCCTTGGGGATACTCGGGTCGATCTTCAATCCGTCATAATCGGGGGTAACGCCGAGGATAAACTGGCTTACCGCCACGAAGTTCCATGCCGCGGTGCCTGTGAGCCATGAGTTCTTCGCCTCGCCGTGGCGTTTTGCGTCCTTACCCGCTATCATCTGCGCGTACACGTACGGCTCGGTGCGGTGGATGTCACTATACTCCTCGGTGTAGGCAGGAGCAATCTTGGAGTAATACTCAAACGCAAGGTCGCCGCGCCCAAGCACCGCCTCGGCACAGATAATCCACGCGTTGTTGTGGCAGAAGATGCCCGCGTTCTCCTTGTAGCCCGCCGGATAGGTGGAGATCTCGCCGTACTCGATGTAGTAACGGGTAAATGCGGGGTTGTTGAGCACCAGCCCGTACTTGGTATCGAGGTACTTCTTAACGGAATCCAGCGTTGTAACCGCCTTGCCGTCCTCGGCACCCAGCCCTGCCATAACGGCAAGACCCTGCGGCTCGATGAATATCTTGCCTTCCTCGTTCTCTTTGCTGCCCAGCTTGCGGCCGCAATCGTCGTATGCGCGCAGGAACCACTCGCCGTCAAAGCCGTGTGCCATGATGATGCGCTTCATTTCATCGATATGCTCGCGCGCCTTACTAGCCTCGTCGGGCTTGCCCATCAGCTCGCACATCTTTGCGTATTCGGGACCGATGTAGCAGAACATCGCGGCGATCATCACCGACTCCGCCACCTTGCCGTCCTTGCTGGTGGTGGTTTGGAACGATTCGCCCGGTGTGCTAGAGAAGCAGTTGAGGTTTAAGCAGTCGTTCCAGTCCGCGCGACCAATCAGCGGCAGCCCGTGCGGGCCGCGACGGTCTATGATGTGGTAGAACGCGCGCTTGATGTGATCGAGCATCGGCTGTGCCTTGCTCTCGTCGTTTTCGTACGGCACCATGACGTTTAGTACGTCAAGGTCTCCCGTCTCCTTAATATAAGCGGCGCAGGCAAGGATAAGCCACAGCGGGTCGTCGTTAAAGTTTCCTCCAACGGCGTCGTTGCCCTTTTTGGTAAGGGGCTGATACTGGTGGTAGGCGCCGCCGTTCTCCAGCTGGGTTGCGGCAAGGTCAAGCAGACGCTCTTTTGCGCGCGCGGGAATCTGATGTACAAAGCCTAGAATATCCTGGTTTGAATCGCGGAAGCCCATGCCGCGCCCGATGCCTGACTCAAAGTAGGATGCGCTGCGCGACAGGTTAAAGGTAACCATGCACTGGTACTGGTTCCAGATGTTCACCATGCGGTCGAGCTTCTCTTCGGGAGAAGAAACGTTGTACTGGGAAAGCAAGCCGTCCCAATGCGCGGCAAGCGCCTTTAACGCCTCGTCCGCCTTCTCTGCCGTGTCAAAGCGCGCCATCATGCCATGCGCCTTTTTCTTGTTAATTACACCCTTGGCCTGCCATTTGTCGTCCTGCGCATTCTCGACGTAGCCCAGTACAAACACAAGCTCGCGGCTCTCGCCGGGGGCAAGCTCAATCTCGATGCAATGCGAGGCAATCGGCGACCAACCGTCCGCCACCGAGTTGTTGGGTGTACCTGCCGCCACTGCCTGGGGCGCGTCAAAGCCGTTGTATAGCCCGAGGAAGCTTTCTCTGTCGCTGTCAAATCCGGAAATGGGCGTGTTTACGGTGTAAAACGCATAGTGGTCGCGGCGCTCTTTGTACTCGGTTTTGTGGTAGATGGTAGAGCCTTCGATCTCCACCTCTCCGGTGTTAAAGTTGCGCTGGAAGTTGGTCATATCGTCGTTTGCTTCCCACAAGCACCATTCGGCAAGAGAAAATAGCTTAAGCTTCTTGCGCGCTTGGGACTCGTTCTTAATAACGAGCTTCTGCACCTCGCCGGCAAAGCCAAGCGGAACAAAAAAGGTGGTACTAACCGACACACCGCCGCGCATACCGGTAATCACCGTATAGCCTAAGCCGTGGCGGCACTCGTAGTGCTCCAGCTCCTTTTTAACAGGCGACCAGCCGGGCGACCAGTAATCGCCGTTATCATATACGTAGAAGTAGCGCCCGCCCATGTCTACCGGCACATTGTTGTAGCGGTAGCGTGTGATGCGGCGTAAACGCGCGTCCATATAAAAGCTGTAGCCGCCTGCGGTGTTGGAAATTAGCGAAAAAAAGTTTTCACTGCCAAGATAGTTGATCCACGGATAGGGTGTTTTGGGTGAGTTAATTACATACTCCCTAGCCGCGTCATCAAAGTGACCGAATTTCAATACCATTACCCCCTCAAATTGATAGCTGTTAAATACGGTAGATACGGGTTACATTGTTCGTGCATATAGGCACTATAAATTGTGCCAACAAACCTAACGATAGGCACCGCACATGACCGCGCGGTATGAGATTTACTCATTTCATGGTTTGTTGTATATACAACGCGCCATACGGGTTCGCGCGTTATATTGTCTATTTTAGGTATGCGACTGCGGGGTGATGCTGCCTCGCTGTACAAATCGGGACGACATCGTCTCGTATTCCATGCCGCTTGCGCGCCCTTCTATATGCGCAATTACCTTTTGGGTAACACGGGTGACCATGTCATACAACGGCACACGGTAGGTGGATAGTCCGGGCGACACCATCTCCGCCGCCGGGATATCGTCAAAGCCCACAATCGAGATATCGTTCGGAACCGAAATGTTATGTTCGCGAAAAATCTCCATCATGGCAATCGCCATATCGTCGTTGCCCGAAACAATTGCGTCCGGCAACCTCCCGCCTGAAAGCATCCGCATTGTTTGCTCGCGTGCGGTCTCGTGTAAAAAATCGCCGTGCAGTACAAATGCATCGTCAACGGGCAATCCCAACTCATTCATTGCGTCTAGGTAGCCCTGATAGCGCTGTCTGCCCGAATGGGTTTGAACCCTGCCCACCATCACGCCTATTTTTTTGCGCCCGGCGGCAACCAAGCGGTGCACGGCGTCCCGTGCCGCGTTGTAATCATCCGAGTTGATGACCACAAGGTTTTCGTTTCCCTGCCACTTACCCTCAAGCTCGGCAAGGTCGTAATCCACAATGCCGATGGACACACCGGTGTGCATGAGCTTTTGAATCTGCGCCGTATCCTTCTCGTTTCCCACAAGGATGCCGCCGCTGATGCGCTTTTGTAAAAATGCCTGAGAAATGCGGTAATAATCCTGCGCCGAGTAGACGGTGTGTATTAATACGTAGTAGTCGTTGCTGTTGGACGCATCCACCGCCGCGTTAATAATCGACGAATAATAGCTGCTTTGGTAGATGTTGTCGCGGTTATAAATGCTAACAACAAACAGTCCGATGGTGTTGTTCGCCTTGCCCGCCAATATCTGTGCGGAGGTGTTGGGCTCGTAGCCCATCTCCTCAATAACGCGCATGACCTTTTGCCGCGTAGCATCGGGCACATTGGGGTAATTGTTGATGACCCTTGAGACTGTGCTGCGGGATACACCCGCAAGTCTTGCGATGTCCTCGCTCTTCATGCCGTTCCCCCATGTAGTACGCGCCGGTTGTGAACGCGCGTTTATTTATCTATATTATATCCGATTTTAGGATGTGGCGCAAATAGAAATTTGCCTTTTACGCTCCAATTCTACACGCCTTGTTTTGTCCATTTCGCCATAATTACAGCTAATTAACTTAATAATGTCTACGAAAAAATCTTCGTAAAAGCCATAAATGCAAGCTTTTACTCGATTTTGTTTGGACATTCTTAAAGTGAATTAGCTAAAATAAAAACGACCCGCGAAGCAGGACGTTTTTTTACCATGTTTATCGTTTTTTTGCATCGCCTGTTGTCAAGGCAATCCGGCAGGGCATACAATGCTTAATGAGAACTGTATTTTCATAAAGGGGGGCGGTGCGTTTGCCCGATAACTCAAGCAAAAACAAGCGTTGCTGCCTTCCGCCGGAACAGTTTGTTACACTTGCCACAACCCTGGCCATAGCCCTTTCCCAGGGACTGACCACCGCGGAGATTGACAGTCTCTCTAATTTTTTTGATACCTTAAGTACCCAGCTTGCCGCTATCTCGGCGCAAAAAAGCTTTTGCAAAGGAGACGAACCGACGCTTATCAACTAAACACCCTTTACCCACGCACATCCAGCCGCTGTGCTTCGAAAGAGTACGCGACGTTTTGGGTGTGGGAAAGCAGCTGTTTCACCTCCTGCGCCGAGCAAACAGCGCCAAACGATACCAACACCTTTTTTACCATCGCGCTTGCTTCCTCCTGCCCAAGGATGCGGACAAGCTCCTGTGAAAAGGTGTGATACAGATGTGCCGTATGCTGTTCCCAGGTGCGCACACAGGTGTTTTTGAGTTTATCCTGAAGGTCGGTAAGCCGCTTTAGGTTTTGCCTGCTAAAGGACATGCCGTTATATACAAAGACGCAGATTCTGTTGCCTTTGCCGATGGCACACGGAAGCTTCAGGTCAAGCTCCGGGTTAAAGCCCTGAACGATTGCCGTCTCAAACACATCACAATACATCGAGCAGTACTGCTCGAGCCCAAACTCACTCCACACACTGTGCAGACCGCACTCGTTTACCTCGATGCTGTATACAGGAAACTGCGGGAGCATCTCGCCGGAAAACTGCCAGTCGATGCCGGGCTTCCAGTCGATATACGCTAAAAAGGCGGCAAAATCATCCCCGTCCCCCGCCTGTTGCGCGCGCTCTGCCATGCGCCGACCACGTTCGTAGCCGTAGCGGCGTGTGGCACTCTTTAAAATGTCAAACGAATTGGTATGCCCTGAGGTGAGGATACTCTTTGCAAAGTAGGCGTACAAAAGCGCATATTGCCTTGTGGAAAATGATGATTGTATCATCGCCGCTCCTTTCGGTCGCACACCGGACGGCACGCGAAGGTGCCGCATGCAGGCTCTTTACGGAACCGGGTGGTTAATCTATTATACACTTATTGCCGGCTGGCAGAGAACATGACCAGCAAGCAGCCACGGCGAACCGAAATCTCCGCAACCGGCCCGCGAAACTCGTTGCTTACCCCAATGGGGAAGCTGTTTGTGACAAGTGCCTCGCACAGCGGGTAGCGAAGCCCCTTGAGCGTAACGCCCTCGCATTGCTCGGTCAGTGAGAACACCGACACAAAGCCCTCGCGCGCGGGTACCTTTACACACTCGTCCTTTATGACAAAGGCGCTGTCCCGTTTGCCCGCAAGATGTGCGCGCACACCGTGTTGAGCACAGTACAGTAGGGTTTGCAGGTTCGCGATGGTGTGATCCAGCCTGCCGCCCAGACCTCCCAGAATGGTGATGTGCCGATAGCCGCGTTCTATCGCAAGCTTGACGGCAAGCATGGTGTCGGTATCATCCTTTTCTGCGGGAGACACAACCTGTTCCACTCCATCGGGCGGTGTAAGGACACTGTCCATATCTCCGACAAACAGCTGCGGGGTAATGCCGAGAGCAGCAGCGGTGTCGTAGCCTCCGTCCGCGCAGATGATGAAGGCATCGTCGCCGATAACCGAATGCGCGTCAAGCTCCGGTTCCAGCTCGCCCGCCGCGATGATGACACACCGCTTTATGTCGTGCGGCGTTTTTTCTCCTGCTCCCATTCCTTTATGCTCCTCGCCTCTTCATACATCCTCACGTAGCTTTCGTGGCGACTAGCGGGTATAACGCCCTCAGCCACCGCCTCCAAAACCGCACACCCCGGCTCCGCCGTATGCGAACAATCCTTATATCTGCACTTATCGATATAGGGCGCAAACTCGCGAAAACAGTGCTGCAGCTCATCCTTATAAATCATCTCGAGCCGGCTTGTTTCTAGCGACGAAAAGCCGGGAGAATCCGCGATGTATCCGCCGCCGGACATGGGATACAGCTCGACACTTCGGGTGGTGTGGCGACCTCTGCCAAGCTTTTGGCTGATGTCGCCGGTTTTCAGGTCAAGCCCCGGGGAGATTGCGTTAATCAGCGTGGATTTACCTACCCCGGAATTGCCACAAAACACGTTAAGCCCCTTGGCACAGCGGTTTCTGATGGGGAGGATAGTGTCCGGGTCCGCGTAGTCTACCACATACACGTCAAAGCCGCACCGTAAATATCCTTCATACCATTGCGCGAGGTTTTTTATGTCAACCTTTGTGATGATAAGCGCCTGTTCAATTCCTTTGTACTGAGCAACGGCAAGCAGCTTATCGAGCACCGTCATGTTCGGAGCGGGCTCGGTGGTGGAGACCACAAAAAACATAGTGTCGATGTTGGCAACCGGGGGGCGGATCATATCGTTCTTGCGGGGCAATATCTCGTCGATTACCCCGTGTTCACCGGTAATGGAGATACGCACGGCATCCCCCGCAACGGGACGAATATCGTCCTTGCGAAGTACGCCGCGCGCCTTGCATTCATATACCCGTCCGGCGCACTCGACATAATAAAAGCCGCCGATTCCTTTTAAAATTAGTCCGTTTTGCTCGTTCATACTATTCCCTTAAAACTGCGACGAGTTGTCTGTGACAATGCTGAAGGTGCCTCGGGTAAAGTCGAGCCGAATCTCCTGGTACAGCTTATCGTTAAGGGTAATCTTAATCATGATGGTACCCTGTCCCTCAAACGAGGGTTTCCAAACACCGACCTCCGAGGGGTTGAGATTCTCGGAATGCTTGGGTGTTGTGGCGTCGTTGACATAAGCCTTGAGCGACACAACTTTATCGATGTTGGGCAGGTTAACCGTAACATTATAACGCTCTATTGCCACGCCCGCACCCGCACTGACGGTAAAGTTCACGGTGCTGTTCTTGTCCACTTCCGAGTTTGCCGGCGGGTCATGCGCCAAAACGGTTCCGGCCGCAAGGGTAGACTCTACGGGCGATACATCGCCGACCTTTAACCCGAAGGTGTCGAGCATACGCTTGGCATCCTCGATGTTCATTCCGACCATGCCTTCGGGGACGACGACCGTTCCGGTTTCGGAGCCCTTGCTGACATACAGGATTACGCGGGTATCGTTGGTAATCTTACTCTCCTTGGGCGGGTCGGTTTTTACGATACGGCCCTCGGCATAGGTATCGCTGAAAATCTGCTGCACATCGTAAAGTATCTTAAGATCTGTAAGCTGTGCGATTGCGGTCAAATAGTCCTGATTATACAGGTCGGGAATCGTTACCTCTTTAATACCCTTGCTGATTTTGAGGTTTACGACGGTTCCCTCCTTAACCATACGACCGGCAGTGGGGTTTTGCTCATACACAAGACCCTCGGCGTAATCGTTGTTAAAGTCTTCGGTAACACTGTACTGAAAACCGTATTTTTTGTATTCGTCGCTACCGACTATGTCATCATAGCGCAAACCCACAAACTTTGGCATCTCTACATCCGGCACCTTTGCAAACGGGTTGTTGAGGATAAAGATGTACACGACAAACACGACGGCAGTGATAATAAACGCAAACGCAACACCGGTCATGATAGGCATGACGGGGGACTTGTACTCAATATCCTGCGCCTCCACGGCCGCCTTTGCCGCCTTTTGGGGGCGTGCCGAGCCCGCAGTGGGTGTGCGTCCGCGTCCCGCCGGCTCTTCGGCCCTGCCCGCGCCCTTGTTGACCTTTTGTGTGTCGTAATAGATGGTGGGGCTTTCATTTGTAAAGTACTTATACTGGAACTGGATGCTGGGGTTCTTTTTAAACTCGTCGATATCCTTAAGCATCTCCGCCGCGGAACGATACCGGCGGCTCGCGTCCTTTTGCATGGCGCGTACGACAATCTCCTCTAACCCCTCGGGGATATCGGTATTGAGCTCGCGCGGGCGTTTTGCCTGCGCAGATATCTGCTTTATCGCTACAGAGACCGGGCTATCCGCCACAAAGGGAAGCTGCCCTGTAAGCATTTCAAACATCATGACACCGACCGAGTAGATGTCCGTCTTCGCGTCTGTGACATCGCCCCGTGCCTGCTCGGGGCTGATATAATGCACCGAACCCAGGGCCTTATCGGTCATGGTGCGGGTTTCGCTGCGCGCAAACCGCGCGATGCCGAAATCCATCACCTTGATGGTGCCGTCGGGTAATAGCATGATGTTCTGAGGCTTGATGTCTCGGTGTACAATTCCCCTATCGTGGGCATGCGAAAGCGCGCGCAACACCTGTGTGGTGAAATGCACGCATTCTTTCCATTTTAAAGTGTGCTGCTGTTCAATATAATCCTTAAGCGTGATGCCGTCCACCAGCTCCATGACAATAAACTGCACACGGTCGGTAAAGCTCACATCATACACTTTGACGATGTTTGGATGGGAAAGCACGGCAATTGCCTTGGATTCGTTTTTAAAACGCCTTACGAACTCTTCGTTTTCCAGAAACTCATCTCGCAAAATCTTTACCGCATACTCCTTATGCTCCAGCACATCCGCAGCACGGTAAACGTTGGCCATGCCGCCGGTACCAATCAGCTCGAGTATCTCATATCTTCCGTCCAGGCGTTTTCCAATATATCTGTCCATCTATCTGTTCACTCCCGATCATCCTCACTCAAATACCAAAGCGTACGCGCTAGCCAAAGATCGCCACTATGGTGATGTTGTCGGTGCCGCCCCGGTTGTTTGCGGCGTCTATCAGCTTGTCCAGGCTATGGTCATACCCGTTATCCCTGACAATCTGAGCCATCTCCCCTGCCTCAACATAGTTGGTGAGACCGTCGGTGCAAATCATCAGCACGGCACCTTGTTCTGTTGCTGCCTCTAAATAATCGATTTCTATCCCCTGCTCCACCCCGAGCGCACGGGTAATCACGTGCTTTTGCGGATGGTTTTTGGCTTGGTCGGAGGTAATCTCCCCCCGCTCCACCAGTGCTTGTACCATGGTGTGGTCACGGGTAAGCTGCTCGACCTTGTCCCCCGTAATCAGGTAGACACGACTATCGCCCGCATAGGCAATGTGCGCAATACCGCCTGTTACCACCGATGCCACGACCGTCGTACCCATCTTACTGAGCGTCGTATCGCTTTTCGCTTTATCATAAACACGGATATTAGCCGCGCTGATAGCAGACAACAGCATGGTTCGGATGGAGTTTGCTGTCATCTCGCTGCGGTATGCGCGCATAATGCTGCCGCCAATGCTGTCCACCGCGAGGTTGCTTGCAACCTCTCCGCCGCTTTCGCCACCCATGCCATCGCATACGACTGCCCATACTGCGCCGTCCGGCAGCAACCCGTATTGGTAGCTATCCTGATTCTGTTTTCTGATCATTCCAATGTCTGTTTTTCCAACAACCTTTGGCAAGACCTTGCACCTTCTCTCGATACCTGCACAGCAGCCGTAACCGTATTGTTACAAGAACGCGGCTGCCCATATATAGTTACCGCTTTGCACCGGCAAAACGGCAATAAGCATGTTTACTGTATATGAAACTGAATGGGTTATCCAAAGTTTGCATAATTGATAGAAGCATCAAAACCGGAAAAAGCGGCTACTTTTTTGTGCCAAAATATATTTGGATTATATTATAACATATTATCGCGACAATTAAAAATTAATATTGGCAGAATTCTCGTGCTTTATATCATACACCTTGGTAAAAGTTCCATATTCATACCGAACACATAGGTTTTTACTCGGGATTGTTTGGTTTGTGCTGACCCTCCCGGCGCAGCTGACCGCATGCGGCGTTGATGTCGGCGCCCAGCCTTCTGCGCACCGTAACGGCAATTTTCTCACGCTCCAGCACCGCCGTAAAGCGTTCCACCGCCCCACGCGTGCTCGCCTTATGTTCCCGTTCGGTCACGGGATTTACGGGAATCAGGTTGACGTGACACAGCATGCCCTTTAACCGCTTCGCCAGCTCCCGGGCGTTTTGCTCGCTGTCGTTTACGCCGTCAATCAGCGCGTATTCAAACGAGATACGCCGTGAGGTCGCATCGGCATAATGGCGGCAGGCTGCCAGCAGCTCGTCGATGTTGTAGCTTCGGTTTACCGGCATGGTGTGACTGCGAATCTGATCGTTTGGCGCATGAAGCGAAACCGAAAGGGTAAGCCCCAGACGCAGCTTTGCTAAGTCGTAGATGCGCGGCACCAGCCCGCAGGTGGAAAGGGATACATGCCTTAAACTCATGTTCATGCCGTTTTTATCCGACAGCAGCCGCAAAAACCGCACCACGTTGTCGTAGTTATCCAGCGGCTCTCCAATGCCCATCAACACAAGGCTTGATACCTTTTCTCCGGTATCCTGCTCCGCCGTATACACCTCGCACAGCATCTCGGCTGCGGTCAGGTTGCGCACACAGCCGCCCAGCGTAGACGCACAGAAGGTACAGCCCATTCGGCAGCCTACCTGGGTGGAGATGCACAGACTGTTGCCGTGATGGTAGCGCATAAACACCGCTTCCACCGTTTCGCCGTCCTCCAGCTCATACAGGTACTTCACAGTACCGTCCAACTGGGACACCAGCTTCTGCTTTACTATGATGTGCGGAATATAAAAGACCTCGCCGAGCGTTTCACGCAACGGTTTGGAAAGATTGGTCATCTCGTCAAACGACTGCGCGCGCCGCTGGTGCAACCATGAAAACACCTGCCCGGCACGAAATGCAGGCTCTTTCAGTTGGGCAAACCGTTCCTGGAGCTCTTCGATTGATAGGGACTTGATATCTGTTTTTTCAGTCATTCAGGTTTTATTCTCCCGTTCTGGCAAATGCGGCGATAAAAAAGCCGTCCGAATCAAAATCGTCGGGCAGGATGGTTGCCATGTGTGCACCCTCGCTGTAGCAGCGCGTTACTGCTCCCGTAAGCGGGCTAGCAGAGAACGCCGGATTGTTTTCTAAAAACGTTCCCGCAACCGCTTCGTTCTCTTCGCGGCGCAGCGTACATGTCGAATAGATGAGAAGCCCGCCCAGCTTTACATAGCGCGACGCGTTTTGCAAAAGCACAGGCTGGAGTTGCTCGAGCTCCAAAAATCCGTCTATCGGCTTGTATTTAATCTCGGGCTTGCGGCGCATAACCCCGTAGCCCGAGCAGGGTGCGTCGCACAGCACGCGATCTGCCAGCGGAAGGCTTGGGTTATGAATACCCGCATCCCCCACCGCGGCAGTCAGCACCGAGATGCCCAGCCGTTTTGCTCCCGATCGGATTAAATCCGCCTTAAAATCATACAGGTCAAAGGACAGCAATGTCCCTGCGTTTTGCATCGTTTGGGCAATGGTAAAGGATTTACCGCCCGGCGCGGCGCAGAGGTCAAGCACCGTCATGCCCGGGCCAGCCGCAACCGCCTGTGCGCAAAGTTGGGACGACGCATCCTGAATATGAAACAACCCCTCGACAAACGACGCAAGGCGGGTAATGTCGCCCATATGATATAACGACAGACAATCCGGTATCACTTCGTGCTTTTTTGCGCCGACGCCTTCAGTATCCAAACGGGCTATCAGCTCATCAGCAGTGGTTTTGAGCGTATTAACCCTTGCGTATACGGGTGCAGCACCCACCGAGCTTACCAGTATGCCACGCGCCCGCTCGGCGCCAAACCGCATCATCAGCATGTGAACCAGCGGCAAGGGACAGGAAAACTCCACGCTCATGCGCGCGGGGTCGACGGGTGCGCCGGAAAGCTTTGGGGCTTTTCCGGTGCGGATAATGGCGCGCAGCACCGCGTTTACAAAGCCCGCTGCGCTTGTCTTCTTGTTCTTTTTACACAGCATCACGCTTTCGTTGACCGCCGCGTTGTCGGGCACCGAGTCCATATACGCAAGCTGATACGCCCCCATACGCAGGATGACCCGTACCGTGTCGTCCATCTTGCGCAAGGGGGTTTTGCTGTGCTGCTTTATCAGTTCATCGAGCGTCAAGGCTCGTTCGATTACACCGTAAAAAAGCGCCGTGGAAAATGCGACATCGCGCGGCGGGAGTGCAGAGCGCTCTAAAAGCTCCTTGATGACAAGCCCCGAGTATGCGCCGTCCATTTCCACGCGCAAAAGTGCACTGAGTGCCGTTTGTCTTGCCGATGCCAACCGCATTCCCCCTATCTAAGAACCTATAGCTTCATGCCTTTTTGCAGGCGGTGTCCACGTAAAAACAGCTCGGCGCTCATGCGCTTTGCCCCCTCGTACTGTACCTCGAGCAGCTCTACGGCGCCCTGTGCGCAAGCGATGATCATCTGCGTTTCGCTTAACAACGTACCTGCTTCTCCGCTTGTCTCAAGCACCCGTGCCTTGTGAATCTTGAGTGCTTTTCCGTCTATCTGGGTAAACGCCACCGGCCACGGAGAAAGCCCCCGGATGAGGTTGTGCACCTGTGCGGCGGGTTTTGTAAAATCCACCTGCGCAATCGCCTTGCTGAGCATGGGCGCCAAGGAACATAGCGCATCATCCTGCTGTGTGCGTGGTGCTTTGCCCTGCTCTATCAGCGAGAGTGTTTCGCTCAGCGCCTGTGCGCCGATATCCTTTAGCCGGTCGTGCAGCTCGCCCGCGGTTTCGTCCGGCGCAATCGGGATTTCTTTTTTTATTATCATATCACCGGTATCAATGCCCGGTGCCATATACATCGTGGTAATGCCCGTCACCCGCTCACCGTTAATCACGCTCCACTGGATGGGTGCTGCACCCCGATAAGCGGGCAGCAGCGAGGCGTGAACGTTAATGCAGCCATAACGGGGTATGTCTAGCACCGACTTCGGCAATATCTTGCCGTAGGCGGTAACGGCTATCACATCGGGGGCTTGTGACCGGATAAGGGACGTGGCCTCGTCGTTTCTTAGCGTAATAGGTTGATGCACCGCTATGCCATGCTCAAGCGCAAGCTGCTTGACGGGCGGGGCGGTGAGCACCTGTTTGCGCCCCACCGGCTTATCCGGCTGAGTAAACACCGACGTGACGGTGTGCCCGTCTTGAATGAGTGCCCTGAGACACGGCACGGCAAACTCCGGCGTGCCCATAAAGATGACGTTCAATACTGATTCCCCCGTTGCGTTATCGATTGGTCGCTATACCTTGTTGTAGTTGGTAAAGCACGGCGTAACCCATGCAAGCATTACTTGGTTCGGCGGCGCTTTTCTTCTTTGATTTCCAGCTCCTCGTCGTCGAGCATGCGCACCGCGATATCGGTAAACAGCTGCCCGTTCAGGTGATCGACCTCGTGGCAGATGGCGCGTGCCAGCATACCGGTACCCGTAACAGTATACTCCTTACCAAAGCGGTCATAGCCTTGCACCGTTACCTCGTTGGGGCGTTCGACAATACCGAACTCCCCCGGAACGGACAGGCACCCTTCGGGCCCCGATTGCATTCCGTCGGCCTTGATGATGACAGGGTTTACCAGCTCGTAGTAATTATCCTCCCCCACATCTATCACCACCACGCGGCGCAGCACGCCCACCTGGGGGGCGGCAAGCCCCGCGCCGTCGTTTTTGTACAGCGTCTCTTTCATATCATCAAGCAACGTCGCCAGCTTTTGGTCAAAGGCGGTGACCTCTTTACTTCTTTTGCGCAATATATCATCGCCGGATAAAACAATCTTTCTGGTAGCCATCTTTTATACCCATTCCTTTCTCGGGATAATTCCTGTGCCGGCGGTGGGGTGAAGTGCGCTTGTAAATGCCGACATTCTTTATTATGTTGCCACTTGTTTTTAAAACCATTATAATACGAACCATATGTATTTCACAAGTGCTAAGGCTGTTTCGGTCAAACAAGTGCACCCTCGTTTTACTTTATACTATGCCGTCAAAGCCGATGTCGATGAACAGCGCGGCACTGCGGGCTACGGGCAACGCCGAGTAGGCACACAACGCCTCGTGCAGCATCCTGCGGGTTTTTGCGTCGGCACGGCATTTAATAATAAGCCGGTAGCGGTAGCGTCCCGAAACCTTAAGCATAGCCGAGGGCACCGGCCCCAACACCTTAAGGGGCAGGTCGGGGTAGCTTTGCTTGACCAGCTCCTGCATTAGGCGCAGAAATTCCTGCGCACCGCGCAGGGTAACCGGCTCGCTTTCACCCGAAAAACCGGCGATGCAAAAGCTGCAATACGGCGGGTACAACAGATTTTTTCGG
Organism: Bacillota bacterium; assembly: GCA_023460535.1. Taxonomy (GTDB): domain Bacteria; phylum Bacillota; class Clostridia; order Oscillospirales; family Ruminococcaceae; genus Acetanaerobacterium. The sequence goes on along the minus strand of JAEWPV010000012.1, from coordinate 47,686 downwards.
CATAGAATCTCACCTTCGTAAAAGCCGGGGTAATCCTGCTGCGCCGCAAGGGCGATTACCTCATGCTCTGGCGTGTAGGTTTGAATATATGCCCTGCCCAGCTTGCTGCCGCGCCCGCTGCGCCCTACGACCTGAGTCAGCAGCGAAAACGCACGCTCGGTGCCGCGAAAATCGGCGGTGTACAGCATTTTATCTGCGCTAAGCACCCCAACAAGGCTGACGTTTTCAAAATCCAACCCCTTGGCGACCATTTGGGTACCCACAAGAATATCGTATTCGCCCCGCGCAAAGCGGGCAAAGTAGTCGTCGTATGAGTAGCGCGCCATGGTGGTGTCGGCATCCATTCGCAAAATACGAGCAGAGGGGAACAACAGTGCCAGCTCATCCTCTACCTTCTGCGTACCCAGACCGAGGTACTTGATATGCTCACTGCCGCAGTGCACGCAGCTTGCCTCGGGTGTATGCAGATACCCGCAGTAGTGGCACATCAGCTTATCGTTTGCCTTGTGGTAGGTCATGGCGATAGAGCAGTTTTTACAGATTATTACCTCTCCGCAGTCGGCGCAGGCAATTAGTGTGTGAAAGCCGCGCCGGTTTAAAAACAGGATGCTTTGCTCGCCGTTTTGCAGGTTCTGTGCTATCTCCTGCGCGAGCGGAACACTAATCGAGCCGGTGTTGCCGCGTATTGCCTCGTCGCTCATGTTTACCACAACTACCTGGGGCAGCCCCGCGCTGCCAAAACGCTCGTTTAGCTCAAACAGGCGGTAATGCCCTACCTGCGCGTGGTAATAGCTCTCCACATCGGGCGTGGCGGAGGCAAGCAGCAGCAGTGCGCCGCGCTGCTTGCAGCGAAACCGCGCGACATCCCGCGTATGGTAGCGAGGAGCGCCCTCCGATTTATAGGTGTGCTCCTGCTCCTCATCCATGATAATCAGACCAAGGTTTTCAAACGGTGCAAACACGGCGGAACGGGTACCCACCGCGATAGATACCTTTCCCGAACGGATGCGTTTATATTCATCCAGCCGCTCGCCCAGCGACAGCGCGCTGTGTAAAACCGCGACCTTATCGCCAAATACGGCATAAAACCGCGCGAGCATCTGTGGGGTAAGCGAGATTTCGGGTACGAGCATGATAACCTGCCGACCGCTTTTTAACACATCGGCAATCAGTCGTAAAAAAACATGGGTTTTGCCGCTGCCGGTAATACCGAACAGCAGCGCGGTTTCTGGCTGTCCCGCCTGCATCAGTGTGGCTATGCCCTCGTACACCTCCTGCTGGTTTTTGCTGAGCGCGGGCGGCCGGGACAGCTCTTTTTGCACACCGTCATAGGGCGTACGCAGTACCTCGCGCTCAAAATACTCCAGTATACCCCGTTTTAGCATTGCATCGAGGGTGGCTTTTGACGCGCCTGCGTAGTAGCCGATCTCCTTGATCGATGCGCTGCCGCACGACAACAGCAGCTCGATAACCGCAGCCTGCTTGGGGGTCGCCTTATCGGTCTGCGCGTCCTGCGTCAGGCGCGCCATGGTGATGCGCTCGTCCTTTGTTTTGCGCTTTGCGTGCTCGGATTTAATTACAACCCCATCGGAGATAAGGTTCTTTAATGCTGTGGAGCGCGGCGACACACCTGTGCCGGACAACAGCGCCTTTTCACTTACCGCGCCGCGCTTTGTCAGTAAATAGCTAACGATACGCTCCTGTTCCTCGCCGTTAAGCTGTTTTCCCGCTGCAAGATAATCGGCGCTTACGCTGTACTCGGACGAGATCTGCATATTAAGCCCTGTGGGCAGCACCAAACGCGCCGCCTCGTACCACGTACACAGCGTCTGACGTTTGAGAAACGATACCAGCTCCAGCAGCTCTGCGGTGATAAGGGGGGCTTCGTCCACCAGCTCGGCAACGGGTTTTAGCGGCGACTCGCAATGCTCCTCACAAAGCGAGAGCACCAGCCCCTGCCGCCTGCGGTTGCCACCACCAAACGGAACCAGAACCCGCGCCCCGACCTGTATGACGCCACGCAGTGTCTCGGGTACGCTGTAGCTGTAGTCCTTATCAAAATGCAGCGCGACCTTGTCTACCGCTACGTGTGCAACCAACTGTTCGGGCATTGCGAACTCACCCCCCTTAAAACATGGGTATAATCATAACCCCCAACCCGCGTAGTGGCAACGGGTTGGGCGTGTTCGTGTATATTAGGTCTCTATCTGCTCGCCGATGTGCGGATTCTCGAGCAGCCGGTACTTTTCGTCCTTTAGCTCTTCCACCGCAAGCTTAACGGGCTTTGCCTGCAGGTAGTACCGGTTGCTGCCAAGGTCGGCGGGTAACTTGCCGTTGTTGCGATCGATTAAATCTTTTTTTATACCTTCAACCTCATCGGTTATCTCTCTTGCGCGTTTTGCAACGCCGATAACAAGGGAAAAATAGCTGGCGTCGCCTTTGAGTATCTCCGCTATGGCCGGTCTAAGCATCGGTAAGCACCTCTTCAATCATATACTTCATATTAACAGTCTTGCACCTATGGCAAGAAATAATCGCCTTGAGCTTTTCAATTGCAGAATCGATTACGTCGTTTACCACTATGTAGTCGTACTTATCCGCCTGACGAATCTCATCCAGTGCCGCCTCCAGGCGTTTGGCAAGCACTTCCTCGTTTTCGGTATTTCTGCCTACCAGGCGTTTTTTCAGCTCCTGTAATGACGGGGGCATAATAAAGATATACACCGCCTGCTCGCCCAGCTCCATTAGGTTAATTGCACCAACCACGTCAATCTCAAGAATTACGTCGTAGCCCTCGTCGAGGGTTTTGCATACATAGTCGCGGGGGGTACCGTAGTAGTTGCCGCAGTAGGAGGTGAACTCGAGCATCTCGCCCTTTTCAATCTTCTGTTTAAACTCCTGCTTTGACACGAAAAAGTAGTTTATTCCGTCCACCTCGCCCTCGCGCGGGGGGCGCGTTGTGGCGGAGACAGAGTAGCGCACACGATTGTTCTCGCTTTGAAGCTCGCGCAACAGGGTGCCCTTTCCGCTGCCGGAAGGACCGGACACGACAATTAAAACACCACGGTTATTCATCCTCATCCAGCTCCTCGTCTTCATCGTCACGGTAGGTCAGGCGGTTTGCAACCGTCTCGGGCTGTATGGCGGAAAGAATCACGTGGTCGCTGTCGGTCACGATAACGGCGCGTGTTCTTCTGCCATAGGTTGCGTCGATGAGCGAACCGCGGTCGCGCGCATCCTGTATAATGCGCTTAATGGGTGCGGACTCGGGGCTTACGATGGCTACCAGACGGTTTGCCGACACCATGTTGCCAAACCCAATGTTTATCAGCTTCATACACTTATTCTCCTTTTAATCCCGCAAAGACAAACCGGCACGGACAAAACGAACCGCGCCAAATGCGCCCACGGAAAAGCCCCAACACTTAGGGCGGACTACTCGATGTTTTGAATCTGCTCACGAATCTTTTCAAGCTCCGCCTTCATGTCCACCACCACGCGGGCAATGTCTACATCCTGAGCCTTGGAGCCGATGGTGTTGGTTTCGCGGTTGATCTCCTGTACCAAAAAGTCCAGCTTTCGTCCGGTTTGGCCGCCCTCATCCAACAGCTGTGCAAACTGTTCCAGATGGCTTTTTAACCGAACCGTTTCTTCGTCCACCGCTACGCGGTCGGCGTACAAGGCGGCCTCTGTGAGCAGGCGCGCCGGCTCGAGGTTTTTATCCTGCAAAACCTCGCTCATCTTTGCAAACAGCCGCTCGCGGTACTCCGCGATGGTTTGAGGCGAGCGCTGCTCCACCGTTTTAACCGCCTCGGCAATAAAGTCAAGCCGAGACAGGATATCCTCTTTTAAACGCAGCCCTTCGGTCTCGCGCATGGCGACAAACGAAGCGAGTGCCTGTTGTGCCACAGTCTGTACACCCCGCCAGATGGTTTCCTCCTCCGGCATCTCCTTGCGCACGGTAAAGATGTCGCCAAACTGCGCAAGCGCCGAAAGGGACAGATCATCCGTTACCGAAAGCCCTTCGCGGGCGGTAAGCTCGCCGGCAAGGGCGCGCAGTTCCTTGACGTAGGACGCAGCAAGCTCGTGGTTAATCTCAATCTTGGCGTCGCTGCCCTCCAGGGTGAAGATGGTAACACCGACCTCTACCTTACCGCGGGACACTCTGCCCTGCACGAAGGTCTTTAGCTTCTCCTCCAGATACCCGTAGGCGCGCGGCGCGCGCACCGAGAACTCAAAAAAGCGGTGGTTCACCGCCTTGATCTCTACCAGTATGTCTCTACCGTCGATAATCTGCTGTGCGCGACCATAGCCCGTCATGCTTCGTATCACGTTATCGTCCATGTCCTTTCTTATTGGGGTTAAATGCCCAAACAAGCGGACATCAAACCGAATTGATATGTGGCAAAGGGGCTGTGCGCCCCTTTTGATTTATACTGACCTTGTGCAATTTGCATCAAGCTACTACCCTATATTTTACTATCATTTCAGTGCTGTTGTCAACCCAAAAACGACGAAAGAGCAGGGCATCGTCTGCCCTGCTCTTAGAATTACAATATCTGCAACTGCTGCTTATACGGGATGTACGGCAGTCTTTGCATCGGCGTGCTTTGCATCCACACCGTATTTGGCCGCGGCGCGCTGCTCAAAAAACTTGATAGCGACCTGACCAAACTGTGCGTAGCTGAGCACATCCTCTTCCTGCTCGAGCAGCGCGGGGGGAATCTCGGCGCGCAGCTTATCCAGCTCGTCTGCAAGCAGGTCGGCGGGACGGCAGTCGATCGGCTCTTCGTCACCGATAATCTTCTTACGGAACGCGGGATCGATGGGCAGCGGGGTCTTACCGTACTCGCCGCGTACCATGCCCTTGAACTCCTTGGTAACCATCTTGTAACGCTCGCCGTTTAGCACGTTGAACACTGCCTGTGTGCCGACGATCTGCGAGGTGGGGGTAACCAGCGGAGGCATTCCCGAATCTTGACGCACTCTGGGAACCTCGGCAAGCACCTCTTCAAACAGGTCGATTTTGCCTGCTTGCTTAAGCTGCGAGTTGAGGTTGGAGAGCATTCCGCCCGGCACCTGATAGATTAGCGTGTTTGCGTCAACGCCCAGCATTTTGGGGTCGAGAAGACCGTTTGCCAGATACTTATCGCGCAGCTTAGCAAAGTGCGCGCGCACGACGTCAAGCTTCTTTAGGTCAAGACCGGTGTCATACGGTGTGCCCTGAAGGGCGGCAACCATCGACTCGGTGGGTGCATGGGAGGTACCCAGCGCAAGCGGAGAAGCCGCGGTATCAATTACATCCACGCCCGCCTCGATGGACTTTATCATAACCATCGACGCAAGACCGGAGGTGTAGTGGGTGTGCATCTGAATCGGAACCTTTACGTTCTTCTTGAGTGCGGTAACCAGCTGCTCTGCGGCATAGGGGGTAATCAGCGCCGCCATGTCCTTGATGCAGATGGAGTCGGCACCAACGCTCTCGAGCTGTTTGGCGTAGTTTACAAAGTAGTCGATGGTGTGAACCTCGCTGGTGGTGTAGGAGATGGCACCCTGAACGTGCGCGCCAACCTTTTTAGCCGCCTTGATGGAGGTTTCGAGATTGCGGATATCGTTGAGCGCATCGAAGATACGCAGGATGTCGATGCCGTTATCCACCATCTTCTTTACGAAGTAGTCTACCACATCATCCGCATAATGACGGTAGCCGAGCATATTCTGCCCGCGGAACAGCATCTGAATCTTTGTTTTGGGCATGTGCTTTTTAATGACGCGCAGTCTCTCCCACGGGTCTTCGTTTAAAAAGCGCAGGCAGGAATCAAAGGTCGCGCCGCCCCATGCCTCAACGGAATGGTAGCCGACCTCATCCATCGCCGACAGGATGGGTTCCATCTCGTCGAGCGTCATGCGGGTGGCAATCAGTGACTGGTGCGCGTCACGCAGGACGGTTTCTGTTATCTTAACTTGAGCCATATAATAGGCACCCCTCTTTCCTCGATAGTTAGTAGCGTGTACAGATTGTTCCGTTACGAAATGGTGGCAATCAGGTCGCTGGTGTTAACAGCCTGACCCTTGGTTACGTTTACGGATGCCACGGTGCCCGAAACGGGAGACATGATTTCGTTTTCCATCTTCATCGCCTCAAGGATAACCACTACATCGCCCTCTTTAATGGTGTCGCCCGCTTTAACCTTCACATCAAGGATGGTGCCGGGCATGGGAGCGTTTACTGTGGTGGAGCCGGCTGCTGCGGCAGGAGCCGCTGCGGGAGCGGGTGCAGCTGCAGGAGCAGGCGCTGCTGCCGGTGCGGGAGCAGGGGCTGCGGCAGGTGCCGCTGCGGCTGGAACCGCGCCGTTTACTTCGTCTACCACAACATCATAAGCCTTGCCGTTAACGGTTATGTTAAACCTTTTCATCTGTGTTTCATCCTTTCTTTTGCCGTGTTGCATTGATTGTCAACCGCTGCACGGCGTTACGGCGGTGTGACAGTTCTATCTACCCGTGCGCATTGCGCGGCACGGTAATCATTCGTTCATTAAAGCGGCATGTTGCTGTGCTTCTTGGGCAGGGTAGCAACCCGTTTGCCCGACAGCATATCAAGCGCCGAGATAACCTTTGCTCTGGTATCGACAGGGTTAATCACCGCGTCAAGCTGTCCGCTTGCGGCGTATGCAAAGGGGCTTGCCTCGTTATCCTTGTACTCGGCTTCCACCGCTTCGCGGGTTTTGTCTGCGGTAATGCGGTCGCTGTACAAGAATGCAACAGCCGTTTCGGGCTTAAGGGGGGAGATGACTGCGCCCGGCCATGCAAACGTCATGTCGGCGTTTGCGCCCTTGCCTGCAAGCGCGATATATGCGCCGCCGTATGCCTTGCCCGCAACAACCGATACCTTAGCGGTGGTTGCCTCGGCATAAACATGGGCAAGCTTTGCGGCATCCCGTGCGCCGAGCGCAGAGGAATCAAAGCCGGAGGTGTTGACGAGTGTGATAACCGGAATGGAAAACGCGTCGCAGATGCTGACTAAGCGCGCAAGCTTTGCACACTCGTCGGCCGCCAGAGCGCCAAACGCAGCGGCAACACCCACAACCTGACCACCAACGGTGGCAAGTGCCGCGTAGCAACCCTTACCGAACTCGCTCTGCAGTTCCAGAACGCTTGCGTCATCGGCAATGCTCTTTACTACCTCGGCGATGTCGCTGCCGCAGGGGTTTTCACCTGCTGCCGCGAGTACGTTCTGCGCGCCTGCTGTTTCGGCGTAATCCCATGCGGGCGCCTCGCACAGGTTGTTTGAGGGCAAAAGGGCAAGCAGCTTCTTTGCAGAAGCAATCGCTTGGTCCTCATCCTTGGTAAGGATATGCACAACGCCGGTTTCGGCTGCGATCTTAGAGCTGCCCTCGGCGGGAACACCCAAAGAGAGCTCGGCCGCTTCGCTTGCGATGACAAAATCGGCACCCAGTGCAATCAGAGCGGCGCTGCCCACGCAGGGACCAAGCACCACGGAAAGCTGAGGCACCACGCCAGAGATGTTGTTGGAAAGCGCAAGCAGCTCGCCGTATGCCGCCAAAGTATCGGCGGGGCTTGCAAGGCTTGCACCGTTGGAATCATAGATTCCCACCACGGGTGCACCTGTTTTGGTTGCGAGGGAATAGACCTTTTTGATCTTTTGGGCATGCACCTTATCCACCGCGCCCGACGCGGAGCCACTGTCCTGAGCAAATGCGAACACCGTGCTGCCATCAACCGTGCCATAGCCGATTACAGCGGCACCCGCGTTACCCATAGCCATTGCAAAAGCGTCTATTTCAACAAAGGTTCCCTCGTCAAATAGCTTTGCAAGACGCACCCGTGCAGCGGATGCAGGATCGATCTGCGATAGGTTTTGTGTTAAACGTTCCAACTTGTTTGCAGGACTCATCTTTTTTCCTCCGTTTCCATGTCTAGTATGAGGACGGCTGGCTGAGACTGACCGTCAACTGCGACAAAAATTTAACGATTCAACTTTTGCGTAATCAAATTAAGTATACACTATTTCGCCTGTTTCAACAAGGCTTTCCTTGAGAATTTGCGCAATTTTTGCAGTCGTGGATAAAGTTTTTTATCGGAACATCCAGATTAATGTCGCCAGTTACAAATTTAAGCACCTCTATCAGTTCTTTATTGTTTGAGCGGGAAAAATTAACCGTTTCCACTCCGCGCAAAAGGGCGCTGTTCATCGCACTGCGCACCAAAACATCGGCTAAATAATCGTCGTTTGGGATATGCAGAATATAAACACGCTCCGGCTCCAGCAAAAACAGGGCAAAGCCGATCTGGCTATCGTCCTGCACCGCCGTATAGGCGTGTATCTGGGGGGCGTATGCGATATTAGCTTCGCCGCACATTGCCTTAATCTGCTCTGTATCGCGGCAGGGTAAAAATTCTACCATTGTTTGTCCCTCGCTTATATTGCTTATAATTTGATTTTGACATAGGCAAGCCTTGGCAACAAAGCCGTCTGGACTTCATTGTCAAGGCCGGTTTTTCTCTATTTGCCGCGCGGTGCGTCCGTTTTGCGGCGGGGTTTTGCGTCACCGTAGCGAGTTCCCTCGCCGCGGGGCTTTGCGTCACTGCGCCGCGCGCCTTCACCCCGGGGGCGTATGCCGCGGGTCAGGATCCTTTTTCCCTTCGCGGTTTCCTTCGCCTTTTCGTGCGCGTCCTTGCGCTGGCTCTTTGAAGCCATGGAACGAAGTGCGGACAGCTCCGCGGGCGTCAGCTCACGGTAATCGCCGGGTGCCAGCATCGAGAGCTTCACAGGTCCTATCATGGTACGGCGCAGACGCTTTACCACAAGGTTTACCGCCTCGCACATCTTGCGTATCTGGCGGTTGCGGCCTTCTCGGATAATCATCTCAATTACCGTGCGTCCCTCGCCGGTGGTAATTACCTTCGCCTGGGCGGGCAGCGTCTTTTTTCCGTCAATGACTACGCCCTCGGCAAGCTGTATCAGCTGCTCCTCGCTTGCGATACCCTCCACCGTAACCCGGTACACCTTAGTGACCTCGTGGCTCGGATGCGTCAGCATGTTTGCGAACGCGCCGTCGTTTGTCAGTAACAGCAAGCCCTCGCTCTGCTTGTCCAGCCTTCCTACAGGGTAAACCCGTACGGGAAGGTCTGCGAGCAGGTCGACGATAGTCTTTCGCCCCAGTTCATCGTTCATGGTGGTGACATAGCCGCGGGGCTTGTACATGGCAATATAGTATTTTTTGCCGCCCTCCGGGGCGTCAATGCGTTCCCCGTCCAGCGTGATGATATCTTTTTTGGGGTTCACGCTCATACCGATCTCGGCCTTTCTGCCGTTGACCAGCACCCTACCCTGCCTGATATATTCCTCCGACTTTCTGCGCGAGGCAACGCCCATGTCGGACATAACCTTTTGAATCCGATCCCCGTTTTGTACAGCCATGTTGTTCTTGTTCCTTTCAAAATAACGCCTTTGGGGCGCAACAACCGATATATAGTTATTGTCGGCGGAACCTCTTTGCAAAAGCAATCATTCCAGCTTTTACTCGAAGTTGTTTGGACATCACTTAAGTTGCTTCGCCAGTGGAGCCAAACATCCGTGCAATACGCGCCCAAAGAGTCGGGTTTTCCTTATATTTAATATCCTGTGCCGCATATAGCGGTAGGGTCTTAACCGTTATTCCATCGGTGATGTACTCCACACTGCCGACCACCTGCCCTTTTGTAACCGGCGCAAACAGGATTGGCGGGGCAAGGATGCGGCGCTCAAGGTTTTTTAGTTCGCTTTCGGACAACACCGCATTCGCTTGTTCCGTGGTGGCAACGGGCAACCGGATGGTATCGCCGCCCGCAACAGGAACCACCGCACCATCCAGCTGGGTATCTAGGCTTATGCTTTTATATTGTTTAAAACCGTAATCAAACAGCGCGGCGTGGTCGCGCCAGTCGTCCGGATCGTTGAGCGTGACACAGATTAAGCGCACGCCGTCCCGCTCGGCTGCGGACACCAGACAACGTCGTGCCTTTTTAGTAAATCCGGTTTTAACCCCGATACAGCCCTCGTAGCTGTCTACCAGACGGTTGTGGTTATCCAACCAACGGTCATAGGGCGGGTTGCCGTATCGTACTCGCATATTGCTTTGGCTGCAGATGGCCGCAAACCGTTCGTTTTCCAGTGCAAATGCCGCCAGACATGCCAGATCGTACGCGGTGGAGTAGTGCCCCTCGGCGTCTAGCCCAGAAGGGTTTGCAAAACGGGTGTTTTCAAGCCCGAGCTGTTCTGCCCGCTCGTTCATGCGCAGAACAAAGCCCGATATACTGCCGCACATCGCAACAGCAGCGGCATTCGCCGCGTCGTTGCCCGACGAGAGCAGCATGCCGCACGCAAGCGCATACATCGTTGCCGTGTCGCCCTCCTGCAACCCCATGGAGGAGCCTTCGACATGGATGGCGGCGGCGTCCACCTCAAACTCCTTTTCCTGCGCGGGATGCTCGAGCGCAAGGAGTGCGGTCATAATCTTTGTGGTGCTTGCCATAGGCAGCTGTTCCTGCGCATTGGATTGATAGATTACGCGCCGCGTCTCCGCCTCGATAAGCACCGCGGACTTTGCGGAGAGTTCGGGTGGTACGGACGGTGCTGTTTGCACAGCCGTAACCATCAACGCCGCCATTACGGCGGCCGCCGCCTGTTTGAGCATACCGTTTCCCCAGCCTTTCCTACCGCCTAGCAATAACAGTAGGAGTATATGCGTTTATGCCCTTGTTCATGCGCTGGGAACAGGGATGACGTTTGCGGCAGGCACTACTGCTGCGCGTCCTGCGGCTCGGTCTCCTTATCCTTTTTCGCGGCGAACAGCGCCGCCAGCTCGGTGATCTTATCCATCACCTCGGGTACGAGATTGATGGCGCGGTCGGCGGTGTTGTTCTTTTCGGCAAGCTGTATCAGGCGCACGTTACCGCCCGACAACACCAAAAACGCGACGGGGCTAACAGTTAGTCCCGCTCCCGCGCCGCCGCCGAAGCGATCCTTGTCGGAGTTTTTTCCGCCAAAATCGGACCCACCCGACGCAAAGCCGAGGTGCACCTTGGAAACGGGGATAATCACCGTTCCCTCCGGGGTGGTTATGGGGTCGCCGATGATGGTATTGCCGTCCACCATATCCTTAATCTTCTGAATGGTGGTGTCCATCAGACCTTTAATCGGATGTTCGCTCATTGTTGCCAGCTCCATTCCCGCCGCAGGGTGCGGCTTTTCATTATGATTATTAGCTATATAATGCCATTTTACAGGCAGAAAATACTAATTGGGCGCAGGCGTCTGTGTTTTGGCAGGAGGTGACTGCACAGAAGCTTCGGCCTCTTGCTTTTTTCGCTTCATCATATGCGCAAACAGCCGAACGCCGAACCGCGCCGCCGCAGCAATGGCGGCAGCCAGACTAACCTGCAGGTTAGCGCGAAAAAAGATAGCGCCTTCCTGCGCGTAATAATCGGGCAAAATCATAACATCCGGCTTGCACACCGAGCGAAACGATTCGTGAATCAGACCGTACAGTCCGTACACATACGCGTTAAGTCTTCCCGCCTCAAAGGCGGCTTCGGCGGGGTCTTTGCCTGCTACATCCATATAGAGCTGCAAGCGGGTTATTCGCCCTTTGGAGAGGATTCGTTTGAGAACAGGCGAAACGGACTCGGATGCAATCCTTACCCATGACACAATGCCAAACAGATTCTTTTGGTCGAGTGCCTGCTCTTGCTGTTTTGCTTGTTTTTCTTGTTTCTCACTCTTTTTCTTCTTGTTTTTTTTGTGCTTCGGTTCTTTTTGGGGCATTATCTGATACCGAAAAAAAAGATATCCCGCGTCGACAAAAAGCTCTTTATCGTATTTTAAGCGGATGCGTATTGGGGTGATAAGTAGCAAAAAAAGCACAATCACTACCCCAAGGATAATCCATCCCGCCATATTGATGATTCCGCCTCCTTTGCCGACATCCTTTCAGATATTGGTTCTATCTTGCCACTCCTACCGGCTCCAGCTCGGTCTGCAGGTCATCCTGCCGCTCGCTGTCCGGCGGTAAGTCTTCGGCTGCCATGTCCTCGTCCCGCTCTTGTATCGGGGGCAACGCGTCAAGGGAATCCAGCCCAAAGCAGCGGAGAAAATGCGCGGTGGTTCGGTATGCAATCGGTCGCCCGGGCAGCTCAAGGCGCCCCGCTTCCTCCACCAGCGACTTGTTAACCAAGTTTGTGATAACGCCCGAGCTGTCTACCCCGCGCACCTGTTCCACAAAGCTCTTTGTTACCGGCTGATTGTACGCAACAACGGCAAGCACCTCCATCGCCGCGGGGGAAAGCTGGGTATTGCGGTTTGCCGCAAGCACCTTTTGAATCACCTCGCCGTACAAGGGCCGGGTGGTTAACTGGTACGCTGTGCCCAAGCGCAGCACGGTAAGTGCCGTGCCCTCGAAGCGGTCGCTCAAGGATCGTATGACCCGTTCCAGTTCCTTGGGAAGGATGCCCAGTTCATCGCACAGCTTGTCCTGCTCTACCGGGTCGCCGCTTGCAAAAAGCACTGCCTCTATCTTGTTTTCAAGCTCATGTAATTCCATGCCGTGTGTCCTCTCCCTTGCGTTAATGCAGATTCGCACCGTGTCGCCCCGAGCGACAGCGCGTGCGTTTGCCCAAAGCAGACCACCTTTTTTGCGCTATGGCTGCGCCTTACTTTGCTTGCCGACAAACTGGACCTCTTTGCCGGTGTCGTCGATGCGGATGCGTCTGGACTTAACAAGCTCAAGCACCGCGAGAAAGGTAGCGACCAGCTCGCTTCGATCCCTGGCACCATGAAAAAGGTTGCCAAAGCGCTGATTGGAATGTCGGTACAGCTTTCGCATAATCTTGATAATGCAGGAGGTAACCGACACAACCCGGCGCTGTACGATGCCCGAAAATGCGGACGCGGGCGGCGGAAGACGGCGCAGGCTTTTGCCCGAAACGCTTGCGTAGGCAGCGACAAGCTCGGTCGGCTGATGGGTAAAGCGGTAGGTTTCATCCACCTCCAACTGTACGGGCTTTGCGGTGTAGATCGCTCCGCCTACATACCGGGTGGAAAGTTCTGCGGCAACCTGCTTAATCATGGCGTATTCAAGCAACTGTCCGGTCAGCTCGCGGCGCAGCTGTTCCCCCTCCTCATGGCGGGGCAGCAGCATGGCGGATTTGATATGCACAAGGCGTGCTGCCATCTCTAAAAACTCACTCGCAACCTCCATATCCTCGCGACGAAGCTGCTCGATATACTCGGTGTACTGGCTCACCAACTCAAAGATAGAGACGTCACAGATATTAAGCTTGTGCTTTGATATTAGGTGCAGCAGAAGGTCAAGCGGTCCTTCAAAGCTTTCGAGCTTAAACGACATCTTATCTGTCACGTTTTCTCAAACTCCTTTTTGAAATATCTTTAACTCTATATCAGGTTAATTATCGCAGAAAACGGAACGGTCAGCAGGTCCAGCAGATTGTACATGTGCCCGATAACAAAGGAAAGGGGTGCCGACAACACGCCGGTAAACAGCAACGCGAACACGCCAAGCATAATGATGCGCTCATATTGCATGATGGTATAGTACAGCTTGTCGGGCAGAATAAGCCCCAGAATGCGGGAGCCGTCCAGCGGCGGGATGGGCAGAAGATTGAACACGCCCAACGCCGTGCTGATGTAGGCAAGCAGATCGAATATCTGAATTAAATAGTAAACAGGGTCGGGCATATCTCTGCCAAAAAGGAGCAGCAGCGCCTTTTGCACCAGCAAAAACAGCATGGTCAGTAGGAAGTTGGAGACCGGTCCCGCCAGTGCAACCACTGCCATGCCGCGTTTGGGGTTCTTAAACGCACGCATGTCTACGGGTACGGGCTTTGCCCACCCAAACCCGGCAAACAGCACCATGACCGTGCCGAGCAGATCCAGGTGTTTGAGCGGATTTAACGTTATTCTGCCCATGCGGCGCGCGGTGGTATCGCCCAGTTTGTCCGCCACAACGGCGTGGGCAAGCTCGTGTACGGGTAAAATCGCCACCACTGCCAGCAGGCGGATGGCCAGCTGCAACAGACGGTCGACAGATATTGCAGAAAGAAGATTGGTCACAGGAGTACCTCCGGTCATACAGTAAAGCGGCGGGGCACAGCCGTGCCGCACAAACAGGTAAATTTATTCAACAGTTTTATTATAAATTGTTAAAAGAGAAAACACAATAGCGTTCACAGTTTATTCAGGCGGCGGTGACAGTGCGTTTAAAACCGGAGGATTGCAACGTTACACTTCTATTTTAACGCATAATAACATAGCCTTTTATATACCGTCTTTGGACTGAGGGTTTTTTTAGCTGCATAAAAATGATATCATGCTGTGGTGGTGATACCCGTTTGAACAGGTTTATGGGCTTTATTAGAAAACGGCTATTTGCGGTTTGTATTATTCTGCTATGCGCTGCCATCGCCGTTAACGTTATCTGTTTTATATTGTCTCTTTCCAATACCCTTGCGGTACAGGGGCAATCACCGGTGGCTACTCGGCAGGATGATGAAAGTACCTATATTAAATGGGTGGACTTTACCGTGACCTCTGCCGCGATGGAAAAGGCATTGAAGCTTGACATCGACAGCCACGATGGAGACGTGCCGCTTGACTGGGTAGAGCTTTTGGCGTATCTGGGTACGAAATACGGCGGCAACTTCAAAAAATACAAGGCAAAAGACATGGACACCCTGGCACAAAAGCTCCGCGACGGCGACACAATGCAGGAGCTGACCGCCGACATGAAATACTACGATTACTATCACGAGGCATACAGCGCGGTGCTGGGGGGACTGGTAGGTACGTATCAGATACAAACGCCCGAGTCGTTGGAAAACGGTACGGTGGTTTATGAGGAAAAGTACGGGCTAAAGGCATACTCGCCCATTGCATACGGGTACTGTTACTCCCATTACGACGATTTTGGCAACTCGCGTTCCTTTGGCTTTCGGCGCCGTCATCTGGGTAACGACCTATTGGGCAGCATCGGTACCCCGATTGTCGCGGTGGAATCGGGCGTGGTGGAAACGGTGGGCTGGAACCGCTACGGCGGCTGGCGGGTTGGCATACGCAGCCTAGACGGAAAGCGATACTATTACTATGCCCATATGCGAAAAAACCGCCCCTACCACGCCGATTTAAAGGAAGGCACAATCATTGCGGCAGGTGATATCATCGGCTACCTAGGCATGACCGGCTACTCGGACACCGAGAACGTAAATGGGATGTCGGTTCCCCATCTGCATTTTGGGATGCAGCTGATCTTTGACCCATCGCAAAAGGAAGGCAACAACGAAATCTGGATTGATGTTTATCATATTATTGACCTGCTGGAGCACCATAAATCCCCCGTGGTTCGAAACGACGAAACAAAAGAGTACTACCGCAAATACGCGTTTGTTGATCCCGTCATCGAAGCGTTGGGCGGCACAATACCGCAGTTTGAAAAAGGTCAGACGGAGGAAATTGACGCCTTGGCTTAAAGAAGCGATTTTGCCATGCTTCGTTCACAAAGGGCAAAAGAGTTTACCCCAGCAAAAACCGGTTCAACACCTGACAAGGAGTTGAACCGGTTTTGACCAATATGCGGGCGGGTTAACCCAAACCCGGGCTGTCGAAAGCAACGGTGGATATCTTTGCGATCTCGCGGTTTTTTGTTAACGCTTTCCACAGCAAAAGCGAAATGAAAAAATCCACGCTGCTATGCACAACCGTGCCTACCCCTACCAGCAGGACAACCGAGTAGATAAACGGGGTATCGTAGTTTTTGGCCGACAGCAAATTGCCAAAGTAAAACGGGATAACCACCAGCACTTCGCACACCCCATGAAGCAGCGCAATAACCGAACTGAACCCAAACGTCTTTGCCGGAGACAGCAGGGTATGCGGATTGCGTTTAAGCCAGAAGGCGCCCGCACTGGCAAACACAACGTGCGTCAGCGCACGAAGCACGATAACAAGCGGAAATCCCCCCAGAAAAAAACCGATTGTCGTGCCGATGGAGACCGCAATCGCCACCACCGGAGAGATGAACATAGAAAGGAATACTGCCACATGACTTGCCAAGGTAAACGACGCAGGCTCTAACACTACCTTGAGCGGTGAAAACATTGGAATAACAATACCAACCGCACAAAGCAGTGCCGCCGCCGTCAGGCGGTAAATCTTGATGCTTCTGTTCATTCTATTTTTCCTTTCTTTTCGCTGCCACGTTACAGTCTAATCCGTTGCTACAGGTGCATATTACGCGTTTTTCGTGCAGCCTAGAAACATATTAGCAACATTTTAGCATTTCGGCATTTACATCGCAAGAACGACAATGCCAAAAATAGTCCCGAAGCTGCGGAATTTTCATGCAATTGATAGAAACAAACCATCCTGTTTTTCATCTTTTGCGTATGCCAAAACATCTTAGCGCATATTTATGTAACAGAAGCGTTGAAAAGCACACGGAATAAATACTGGCGTGCGTTTGATTTGTATGAAAGCAGAGGGGATTCTTCCCCATTATGTTACTGCCGTGTTGCGGTGAGATGGAGGGTGTTATGGCAAACTATGCTGCGTGGGTGGATACCGTTACCATGGAAAGCGAATTAAGTCATCAGCAAAATGCGGTGCTGCATTATAAGATTTCTTATCCCCAGTTTTCGGGCACCTATTTTCAGCGGATGCTGGGGGAGATGAACTGCCTGTACAAGGCAAAGGCACAGGCGTTGCAGCAGGGGCGAGTTCGGGAGCTGTTTTGTCAGGCGACAAACGAAGTGGCAGGTGCCGTAAGCGAGGAAAACGGCAACAACGCGCGCATTCCCCGCTACGACTTTGCCGTGGCGTTTGACACGCCGTTTAACCAAAACTGCGTGGTTAGCCTGTTCTTTGACCAATATGAATTTACTGGCGGCGCCCACGGCAACACGGTTCGCTGCTCGGACACCTGGAACCTGCAACGCGGCTGCTGCCTGCTGATGCGTGACCTGTTTGCCCGTACGACAAACTACAGAGCGTACCTGATTGAGCACATAAACAAACAGATTGCCGAGCAGATGGAAACGGATGATTCTATTTATTTTGACGATTACCCCTGCCTGACCGTACGCTATTTTAATGAACGCCAGTTTTATCTTACGCCCGACGGAATTGTAGTGTACTACCAGCAGTATGAGATCGCCCCTTATTCTACGGGTATTCCCACCTTTACCATTCCCTATTCTCAGGGCTGTATTGCTATGCCGGGAAGTACCTGCCGGTAATGCTGTGACAATAACAAAGTTATATCGCGCTGATGCGCCTGTGTTGTTGAGCGAAAGGCTTGTTCCTCCGCTTCATAACACAGGTGCTTTTTTGCGATGAAACTGCATTTATCTGCCGCACCATGCAAATACTAGTGCTGACTATCGCATCATAATGTCTTGTACAAACAAGGTATCGGCATGGGAAGGGCAAGGAAGATTGAATGGGCACGAAGGCAAAAAGGGCAAGATACGTTCTGCTTCTGGGCTTTATGGACCTGTTGTGCTCGGCGGGTGCCGTTATCATCGGTTTTCGGTTGAAATTTGGCTTTGTGGGGATGATTCCGGCACATTACACCGAGAACACGAACTTCTACATCCTTGCGGTATTTGTGTTCACGGTGCTGTTTAACGGGATGTTTCGGGTGTATTCGCCCATGCGACGCAGCATTGACGTTGCCCATATCTCGCTGCTGCTGCCTTCCGCCGTAACGGTGTTTGCTTCACTGGTGCTGGCCGACCGCTCGTTGCGGCTGGGCATGCCGGTGGAGGTAATGGGCATCATCTGCGCGTTGTTATTATGCCTGATGCTGATGGCCCGCATGATTGTAAAAGGGCTGCGCGCAGCAAACATCTGGTACGAAAGCACGTGGAGCAGCAAGGGCGCAAAGCGCATTATCATTTACGCCGCGGGGGAAATGGGTAAATATCTCTATACCAAGCTATCCGCCAACCCCTATTCGGGGCGCAGGGTGGTGGCGTTCATCGACGACGACCCCGCCCTACAAGGCAAGCGGATTGGCACTGCGCGCATTGTTGGCGGCTTTCGCAGCTTAGTTTACGCCATTCGCACCTATGCCGCCGACGAGGTGATTATTGCACTGCCCAACGCGGACACCGAGCTTGTCAAGCGCGTTGTCACGGTGTGCAGGCAGTTCAAGGTGGAGGTTTCGCGTTTTGGCAGTATTGAGAACATTGACAGCCCCGAGAAGGCAAACATCAGCGGAATCCGCCTGGAAGACCTGCTGCGGCGCGACAAAATCAACCTGAACATGAAGGTGGTACAGTCTTTTTTACAGGGGCGTACGGTTCTGGTTACGGGCGGCGCGGGTTCCATTGGGTCGGAGATCTGCCGTCAGGCTTTGCGGTTTGGCGCGGCTAGGGTGGTTGTGTTTGACATTGCAGAAAACGGGCTGTTTGATCTGGGCAACGAGCTGCGCGAGACCTTTGCGGAGGATCGTTTTTTTCTTCGCATCGGCTCGATTCGCGATACCGCCCGTCTTACCCAGCTGTTTGGTGAGTTTGCTCCCGACGTGGTGTTTCATGCCGCGGCACACAAGCATGTGCCCATGATGGAGGACAACCCATTTGAGGCAATAAAGAATAATGTGTTCGGAACGCTGACCGTTGCCCGCACCGCCAGCCGCAACCATTGCGGGCGGTTCGTGTTAATCTCCACCGACAAGGCAGTGAACCCCCCAAACATCATGGGGGCGTCTAAGCGCATTGCCGAGCGGTGCATTCAGATGCTTGGTGCGACCAGCAAAACGGTGTTTGCCGCCGTGCGCTTTGGCAATGTTTTGGGCAGCAGCGGTAGTGTGGTGCCTTTTTTTATTAAGCAGATTGAAAGCGGCGGTCCGGTCACGGTCACACATCCCGATATGCGACGGTATTTTATGACCATACCCGAGGCGGTGCAGTTGGTTTTGGAGGCGGGCGGCATTGCGGCGGGCGGCGAGATCTTCGTATTGGATATGGGACAGCCGGTCCGCATCTATGACCTAGCCTGCGACCTAATTATGCTGCATGGGCTAAAGCCGGGAGTTGACATAAAAATCGAGTTCTGCGGTCTGCGCCCCGGCGAAAAGCTGTTTGAAGAGATAAAGCTTGCCGAGGAGGATGTCTCGAAAACCGACAACAACAAAATCTATGTGCTAAAGCAAAGCGAGAATGATTATACCGAATTTTCCGGTAGACTGGACGAGCTGGAGCATGCATGCCGTGCGGGAAACACCGCCAAGCTGTTTGAATCGGTACGAGGGATGGTGCCGAGCTTTATACACGGTCGCGACGCGTTTGAGGAGGAATTACCATCCGACGAGGATTTTTCGGGCGAATAACGGGCAACCCGTTTTTGCAAAACGTGATTATTTTGATGAGCGGCTCGGTGGTATCGCAGATTGTTCCGTTTGCCGTCTCCCCTCTGCTTGGACGCATCTATTCCCCCGAGCTGTTTAGCGTGCTTGCTTTGTTTTTGTCCACCGTCAACATCCTTGACGTTTTTGCCACGCTGAAATACGACCTGGCGGTGGTCGTTGCAAAAAACGAAGAGGACGCAGCCGGGGTTTTGTGGCTGTGCATTGTGATTAACGTCACGCTAAGCATCTTGGTGCTTGCGGCAGCACCGCTAGTCATCGCGTTGTTTCCCCAATTTGTGGGCGCGCAGAGCGGCTGGCTGTATCTTGTGCCGCTTTCGGTTTTATTCACCTCTTTGTTTACCACCTTAAGCTATTATAACCTGCGCCTTAATCGCTATAAGCGCATTACCCAGGCAAACATTGTGCGCTCGGTTGCCGCGGCGGGGCTGCAGGTGGGGCTTGGATTGCTGGGGTTTGGCGCATATGGGCTGATGCTTGGTCAGGCAGCGGCCTATCTGGTGGCGTGTATCCTGCTGCTGTATGACGCGCGCAGCTACCTTCCCCGCCCGAGGCTTTCTTTGATTCATTCGGCGGCTATGCGGCACCAAAAGTTCCCTTTTTTCACCCTGCCGGGCACCCTTGCCAACACACTGAGCTTTAACCTGGTTTCGTATTTTCTCAACGGCTTTTTTGTTCCCGCACAGCTTGGGTATTACACGCTTGTTAATCAGGTGCTGAGTACGCCGCTGACGGTTATCTCGGGGGCGGTGGGTAATGTATTCTTAAAAAAGAGCGCGGACGAAGCGAGCGCAAGCGCGCTGAGTGTAAAGACCTTCGACGCCATTACCCGCACGCTGTTTTGCCTGTCGGTTCCCATCTTTACGATTCTGTTTTTGTTCGCCACCCCAATCCTGCGGCTGTTTTTGGGCGAGCAGTGGGTGGCGGCGGGCAGCATGGTTCGCGCGCTGATTCCCATGTTTTTTGTGCGGTTTGTGGTAACGCCCGTCACTACCAGTGCCATTGTGGCGGGGCGGCAGGGTGCTTCGATGGTTTGGCAGTTCTCTTTGCTTGTGGCGTCTGTGCTGCCCGCCTTGATTCAAATGTTTTATCGCCTTGACATCAATCGCTATTTAACACTGCTATCCATGCTGTTTGCTGTAAGCTACGCGTTGTTTTTCGTGTACTGCCGAAGGCTGTTAACTAAGAGCGGAAAGACACATAACCCGTAATCCGAACGCATCATACCGCTTTGATATATAACAGGAGAGAAACACCATTGAACAATGCAGTTAACCGGTTAAAAATCGTCACACCGCGGATATTTGAGGCTATGTACCTTGCCTGCCTGTTCTTTATGACCTTTGAGATTGCGGTCCCCTTGCCCGTAAGCCTCTACAAGGGGTTTTATCTTGCTGTGTTTTTTGTACTCGTGCTGCGCGTTACCCTGTTTAAGGAAGGGTTGTCGCTGTTGCCAACCGCATTGGGAAAAATGCGCATCCTTTTACCGTTGCTGCTGCTTTTGGGGTATCTCATCTGGGATGGCGTGGGGCTTCTCTACTCGCCGGACGCTACGTATGCCGCACGAAAATACTATGTTGTGCTGCCCATGCTGCTGTTTTTAATCCCCACGCTGTGTTATGCACGCGACGAAGCACATCTGGATCGGGTGTATCTGACCCTTGGGTGGTCGGGAGCTGCCGTACTGCTGTTTTCGCTTTCGAACTACTTTGTGTTTGAGTTCATTGCGCTGCCCTATATCCGCCGCCTTTCCATCATTGCCGACTACAACCGCTTTGCAGAGAACCTTTTTATCGCCGCCATATTCATGGGTTACGGCATAATCGGCAAAAGCCGTCGAACCCGCCGACGCATGCTGATGCTGTTTGCCGCTTTGGTGCTGTTTGCCGCCGCCATTACGGTAAGCGGCTCGCGGCGAACCTACCTGCTATTGTTTCCGTCGGTTGCCCTGTTGCTGCTGTACCGCGCTTTTTATATTGCACGGTACAGCGACTCGGAACGAACGGCGTTCTTTCGGCTTTGCCGGGGTGCCGCGCTTTGTGTATGCGGCGCCCTCGCTGTGCTTGCGCTGCAGATGGGCTTTGAACGGTATTCGGACGTAAAATATCAGCAACTTGTAGATAATGGGGCGACGGTTGGTGAAGAAAACAGCGTGGATACGGTTATCGATTCCATCTCGGGCGGCGGGATATTTCAAAAGCGCGCCGTAATATGGCAGGTGGCGGCAGATACGGCGCTAGATTACGATTTTCAGGACATACTAGTAGGGCGCGGCAGCGGCTATGATTCCTATCTGTACGACCATTCGACCGATCAAACCCTCGCAAGGCTTTATGAAAGTGTTGACCCTAAGCCGAAAAACTGGATGAACCCGCACAACTTTGTGCTGGCCGATTTTTTAAATGGCGGGCTGATACGCCTTGTGCTTTCGCTTGGTCTTGCCGCTAGTGTACTTGCAAGCCTGTGGGAGATTTTTGCCCGGCGACCTGGACGGGCACTTGGACCGATGACCGTGGCGGCGTTTGTGTATTTTGGCGCGTTTATCTCGGGGCGTTACGGGTTTGTGTATGATAAGTTTTACTATATTCTGCTCGCATGTATCGTGACGGAGCATGCCCTTGCTGTGCGTGCCCGTCCCGCAACGGGAAGGTGACAGACACATGGTACTGTTTGTGTGCTATACCGACATAAGCAATGCGTCCTCCGGCTCTACCATGCGTCCCCGGATGATGTATGACGCGTTTTGTCAGCTGGGTTATGAAGTACTGCGGCTTTCGGGCGCGCAGACCGACCGTGACAAACGCCGTAGTGCGGTGCGCGGTATTTACGCGCATATGCAGACCAAAACACCGCAGTTTTGCTACATTGAGCTGCCCAGCGGACCGATTTTCGGCTCTGAGGACCGAAAGCTATTGCTGTATTTGAAGCGGTTGGGGGTGCCTTGCGCCGCCTTTTACCGCGACGCATACTACCGCTTTGCCCCGTGGTGGGATGTTCCTGCATATAAGAAGGTTGTGCTGCGGCTGCTGCACACGGTGGACAATGTGATATTGCGGCGCTGCTGCGACATGGTGTACTTTCCATCCAAGACTATGGCATCGCTGTTTTCCTTCCCCCGCACGGGTGTGCTGCCCCCGGCGTGTGAGGCTCGCTTTTTAAAGCCAAGGGAAAAACCCCGCAGCAGCATCTATGTGGGGGGGCTATCGCACCGATACGGCACCGACCTGTTGCTGCATGCGTTTGACCTGCTAAACCGCACCGGCGACTTTCCGCTTACCGTCATCTGCCGGGAAGCGGAGAAGGGTGAGATTGCGCCGCATTACCGCGGCAAGCCCTGGCTTACGATTGCGCACGCGAGCGGAGAAGCATTAACGGATTACTACGCCGCCGCGGACATCGGCTTGTTCTGCGGCAGGCGTGACCTTTACATGGATTTTGCAATGCCCGTGAAGGTGTTTGAATACCTTTCTCACGGGCTTGCGGTGGTAACGACAAACTGCCTTGAGATTGCGGCGTTTGTACGGAAGAACGGCGTGGGAACGGTGGTAAACGATGATGCGCGCTCGATTGCGGCAGGCGTACGTGAGATGATATTGCGCCCCAAGGCGTACCGCACCTGCTACGAGAACATTGTGCGCACCGTGAAAGAGGGCAATCTGTGGACGCATCGCGCGCAGCAGGTGGCAAATGACCTGCTTTTTAAAACGGATGATTAGCGGGTAAGGAGGCGCAGATTGTGAGGATTCTGTTTATATCTGCGGCAAACTCCGCGCACACCGTGAAATGGGTGAATCTTTTGGCACAGCGCGGGCATACGGTTGTGCTTGCGTCGCAGATAGACCACCGCGCCGAGATGGATGTGCTTGACCCGCAGGTTCGCACCGAATATCTTCCATACTCCGGAGCATTGGGTTACTACCGCAACGCTTCCCAGCTGCGCGAGCTTGCGGCGGCGACGGCGCCCGATGTGGTAAACGCGCACTACGCCACAGGCTACGGAACTCTGGCACGAAGGGCACGGGTTAAGCCGTTGCTGCTGTCCATCTGGGGCAGCGATGTGTATGACTTCCCGAAAAAAAGCGGGTTTCATCGGCGGCTGTTGGAGGCGAACCTGTCATACGCGCAGGTGATTGCCTCCACAAGCTTGATTATGGCCAAAGAAGCCGAGCAGTATATGAAAAACGGCACGCCGGTATTCATCACCCCATTTGGCGTGGACACAACGCAGTTTCGCCCCGTTCCCCGCACCGGTCAGGAGGAGTTTGTTGTGGGTACGGCAAAACGTCTGGAACCGGAGAGCGGAGTGGATATTCTGCTAAAGGCGTTTAAGCTGTTTCGCACACAGGTACGCATTCAAGACCCCGGCGGCAGAATAAAGCTGCATATTTACGGCAACGGCAGCGAGTACGCCCCCCTGATGGGGCTTGCGCGGGATATTTTAATCAGCGACGACACCGTTTTTTTCGGGCAGATTGCAAACCATGATGTGCCAACGGCGTTTGCCGGCATGGATGTGGTGTGCCTGCCGAGTGTGCGCGAAAGCTTTGGCGTAGCCGCGGTAGAGGCGATGGCATGCGGGCGTCCCGTGATTACCAGCGGGGCGGACGGGTTTTTGGAGACGGTGGAAAACGACGTTACGGGCATTATTCTGCCAAGCCTGACGGAAACACAGCTTGCCGACGCGATGCTGAAGCTGTACGGCGACCCGCTGCTGCGCCGCGCCATGGGGGAAGCCGGCCGCCGCCGCGCCGTGGTGCTGTACGGCTTGGAGGAGTGCGTACAGGTGATGGAGGAAGCGCTTGAGTACACGGCGAAGCTCGCTGACTGATTACACGGCACAAATAGGAAGGAGGGAAAGACCATTAACATTCTCATCATAAACCATTACGCCGGCAGCCAAACGATGGGGATGGAGTACCGTCATTTCTATCTTGCCAAAGAGTTGATACGCATGGGGCATGCTGTAACCATCGTGGCGGCAAGCTATTCGCATCTGCGCGGGCAAAACCCGCTGCCGGAACATACGATGCAGGAAACCATTGAAGCGCATGTGCCGTTTGTATGGATAAAAACCCCTCCCTACTACCGCAACAACGCGTTTCGCATGCGTAACATTGCCGCGTTTTTATCCGCCGTCTGGCTGCGGGCAAAGGAGCTTGCCGTGCATTTTTCCCCCGATGTGGTGGTGGCGTCCAGCACCTACCTGCTTGACCTCTACCCCGCCGCCCGTATTGCGCGTTATGCGGGGGCTAAGCTTGTGTTTGAGCTGCACGACGTCTGGCCGCTAAGTCTGATGGAGTTACACGGGTTTTCTGAGCGGCACCCGTTTATGCGGCTTCTTGCAAAAGCGGAGCGCGCAAGCTACCAAATGGCAGACACGGTGATTGGCATTTTGCCGAAAACGGCGCTGCGCGCGCAGGAGCTTGGCATAACCGACAAGAAGATTACCTATGTTCCCAACGGCATAGAGGATAAAACCCCGAAGCCCGATACAGTGAGCCGCGCGCAGCATAGAATTCAAGCACTGCACGCGCAGAATATATTCACCGTTGTCTATGTTGGTGGCTTTGCACAGGCGAACGCGCTGCAAACACTGGTGCAGGCTTGTTCGTATCTGCCTGCCGGCATTGCCGTGGTGTTGGTGGGTAAGGGCGAATGTAAAGATGAGCTTGCCGCATACGCGGCGCACAACAACCTGCGCAACCTGTATTTTGAGGAGTATGTGCCCAAGGGTCAGGTGCTTGGAGTATTAGAGCATGCCGACTGCCTGTATATCGGCGCAAAGGCAAGTGGGCTGTACCGCTACGGCATTGGCATGAACAAGCTGTATGATTATATGCTCGCGGCACGCCCAATTCTATTTGCCATTGATGCGCCGGACAACGAGGTGACCCAGAGCGGCTGCGGCATCTGTATCGAGCCCCAGAACGCAGGTGCGCTGGCCGGGGGCATCGTACGGTTGCGGGGCATGACTGCCGCCGAGCGCGACAGCATGGGGCAGCGCGGCAGGGAGTTTGTGCTGGCACATCGAAACTACCGCCATCTTGCGCAGCGTTTTCTCGAGGCGATTCAATAACGCGCAATAGAGATGATCAAAAAACAGGGAAGTAAAACAATGCTCGCAAACAATATAAGCGACCTGCCCGAACGCATGCGCGGCGCGCAGTGCCGCTACTATTTAACGCTGCTGCGGCAACGAAAAGGTGCCTTATACGGCAAACGATTGTTTGATTTTGTTGTGGCAAGTGTAGGACTTTTGGCGCTTTTACCGCTGATGGTGATTGTTTGCCTTGCGGTGGGGCTTTCGTCGCGCGGGGGCGTGTTTTTTTTACAGGAGCGCGTGGGGCAAAACCTGCGCCCGTTTTTTATTATCAAGTTCCGTACGATGACCGCATCCCCAAAAGACGGCGATCTGCCGCTTACAACCAAGCACGACGACCGCATTACCGTGGTGGGACGGGTACTGCGTAGGCTGCATCTGGACGAGCTGCCCCAGCTGGTGAACGTTTTGAAGGGAGACATGTCCCTTGTGGGTCCGCGCCCCGAGGTTTGGCGTTATGTTGCCCATTACACCGATGCGTTTTATGCAACGCTGCTCATAAAGCCGGGGATAACCTGTACATCCAGCATCTATTTCCGCAACGAAAACGAGCTGCTGGAACAGGGCGGCGACACGGAACGCGAGTATTTGACCAAAATTCTGCCCATTAAGATGGCGCATAATCTGGATTACCTGAAGCAGGTGGGCGTGTGGTCGGATATCCGCATACTTTTTACAACCATTCGGTGCGTTTTTAACGGCTAGTGGATTATATTGATTTGCATGAATGTTATGTTTCTGCACCTCCCTGCCTGCTTTAACGGGGTACTGTACGATTAATGGGACTGTAAACGGCAAAACACAATACGCTCCTTTCAATTTGCCGCATAATATGGTAGATTATATATAGCGGCAGGTTCACTGCCTTAACTGATTCAATGCCAATGGAACCGTTTGGAAGAAAGGCGGATTT
Source organism: Bacillota bacterium (assembly GCA_023460535.1). GTDB lineage: Bacteria > Bacillota > Clostridia > Oscillospirales > Ruminococcaceae > Acetanaerobacterium. The sequence continues at coordinate 21,231 of JAEWPV010000012.1, read as the reverse complement.
GATATGGAATATGAGGCGTATTCGGGCGGCGTAGAGCCGGGTGGGCTGCGCACCACCTATGAGATAAACATCCTCGTCTGCTATCTGCTTAAGACGGTAGACACGCGGTTTACCAAGGCGCAGCTGACCGAGGTTTTGCAGCGAGACGGATTGGTGAACTACTTTGAGCTGGCTAACAGCCTAAACGAGCTGGCGCGGCTTGGCCAGGTGACGGTGAGTAAAAACGAAGCGGGAGAGGACTGCTACGGCGTTACCGAGCTTGGAGCCCAGGCATGCGCCGCCATTGAGCGTACCGTTTCGGTATCGGTGCGCGACAAGGCGGTAAAGGCCGCGCTGCGCCTGATGAAGAAGGTGGAGCGCGAGCGCAAAAACAAAGCAGAGATTACAAAGGCGCAGGACGGGTATATCGTCTCGATGCGCATTCTGGACTACGGCTCTGACCTAATGGAGCTTAAGCTGTTTTTACCCGATTCGGATCAGGCTGCGCTTGTGAAGCGGCAGTTTTTAAACGACCCCCAGCTTTTATACAAGGGCGTGCTTTCCCTGCTTGTTCGTGACCTTGAGGAGTTTGGCGATATGGCGCCCTGCGATGACGACGGGCTGTTTGACGAATAAGGGGGCGACTATGAGGATTGTACATATTGCAGACCTGCACCTTGGCAAAACCCTGTTTGATTATTCCTTAATTGGCGACCAGCGCGCATGGCTTGCGTCGCTTGTCGCCTTTTTGCGCGAAAAAAAAGCCGACGCGTTGGTGATTGCGGGGGATGTTTACCATCGCTCGGTGCCCTCGACGGAGGCGGTTGCGCTGCTGGACAACTTTTTAAGCGAGGTGACGCGCGACCTGAACCTACCTGTATTGATGATTGCGGGCAATCACGACAGCGGGCAGCGGCTGGGCTTTGCGTCCAGACTCATCGAGCGCGGGGGACTGTATGTGGCGGGTACCCCCGATATCACACCAAAATCCGTGACCTTACGCGACGGGTACGACGAGGTAACCTTTGTACTGCTACCCTACTTTGAGCCGTATCAGATGCGAAGGCTGTACCAAGACGGCGAGATAAAAACCTGCAACGACGCGTTAAGGGCGGTTGTAAGAACCGGCTTTGGGGCACTGGATTTTACTAAGCGAAACGTTCTGATCGCCCACGGCTTCTTTGGTCGGGACAGTGCGCTTGCCCGTTTTTCCGACTCGGAGCGCGGTGTGGGCGGCACCGATCTGATGGACAGCGCGCTGCTTGAGCAGTTTGACTATGTGGCGCTGGGGCACCTGCACGCGCCGCAGACCGCGGGTGCGCCTCATATCCGTTACGCCGGCTCGCCGCTGAAGTACTCCTTGTCGGAGGTGTCGCAGCGCAAGTCGGTTACTATCGTCGACCTCGGGGATAAGGGAGAGGTATCCATATGCTGTGAGCCGATTGCCCCGATGCGTGACCTGCGCATCGTTACAGGCGGCATCGACCAGCTGACAGACAAGGCATTGCAGGGGCAGTATAATCTGGACGACTATGTGTATGCCGTGATTACCGATAAGCGAGAGGTGTACAACGCAATTGATAAGCTGCGTGCCGTGTTCCCCAATATTGTGGGACTAAAGCGCGAGATTGACGACGCCGGTGTGGGCGGAGCCTTTGCTGTGGGCGAACAGCTTGCCCACAAAACGCCGGACGAGCTGTTTGCGTCATTTTACTATGAGATGCTGGGCGAAGCGATCTCGCCTGAGCGAGCCAAGATTGTACACGAGGTTCTGACGCAGGCGCAAAGAGAGGAGCGAGATGAATGAAGCCTCTTGTTTTGGAGCTAAACGCTTTTGGTCCGTACGCGGGCAAGCAGATAATCGATTTTTCCTTTCTTTCTGGTAGCAGCCTGTTTTTGATTACCGGCCCGACGGGCGCCGGCAAGACTACGGTGTTTGACGCAATTACCTTTGCCCTGTACGGCAGGGCCAGCGGCGAAAGCCGAAAAGACATGGAGGAACTCAAAAGCCACTTTGCCTCCCCTGCCGAGACCTGCTATGTAAAGCTGACGTTTTTGCTGCATGGCGAGCAGTACATAATAGAGCGCAAGCCAAAGCAGCAGCGCGTGGTGCGCGGCGGCGGCATCTCTACCGCTAATGGCGACGCGCTGTTGACGATGCCCAACGGCAAAACCGTGAGCGGTATTACCGAGGTTTCGGCACGCATTGAGACACTGCTAGGGCTTGATTACAACCAGTTTCGGCAGATTGTGATGCTGCCCCAGGGCGAGTTTAAACGGCTGCTGGAGGCAGAAAGCAAGCAAAAGCAGATTATCTTCCGCAAGATCTTTTCCACCGAGCTGTTCAATATTGCCGAGGCAAAGCTAAAGGAGCGACGAGATGCCCTAAAGCAGAAGCTCGACCGCGTAACCGACGCGCTGGCGACCCACGCCGCGATGATTCAAAGCGGAGACTACCCGCCGCTTGTACAGGCATTATCGGGCAGCAGCCTGCACTACCCTAGTGTGATTGGTTGCGTTGACGCGCTGATGCTGCAGGATGAGGATGCTCTGGCACGGGTAAAGCAAGAGTTGGACTTGCTGCTTGCCGAGCGGGGAAAAACCGACCCCGCCGCGGCAAGACTGAGCAACAGCAGGCTTGACCGCATGGATAGTTTATCCCGCCAAAAGGTTTCTCTGGACGCGCAGGCACCCGCGCAGCAATCCCGCTCGGGCAGGCTTGTGCTTGCACGCCGCGCAAAGGAGCTGTGGTTTATAGAGCGCGACATTCAAAGTGCCGCGCAGCGCGCCGCACTGACCGAAGCGTCCCTGCCCGGCATTGCCGCCAGTATTGACACCTGCGCGAAGCGGCTGAGCAAGGCAAAGGACGCCCTTGCCGCTACAAAGCGTGAGCAGGAGCGGCAAGCCGGTCTGATTGCACGTCGCGCGGGCTTTGAGCAGCTGCGCCAGTCGTTTGAGCGGGTAGAGCGTTTACAACAAGAACTGGCGACCCTGCAAAAAAAGCAGCGGGCGCAGGCAGGATACGTGAAAACCATCGACCTTTTGATTGCCCGTTTTGAGGCAAAGAACCGTCTTGACCGTGCCCAGACCCGCACTGTCGCTCTTGAAAATCTATGTGCGGCAATTGCGGATTATCTGAGTGCGGCGGGCGAGTATCAGTCGCACAACACGCAGTATGGCACCGAGTTCTCGCGTTTTTTGGCGGGGCAGGCGGGCGTATTGGCCTCCCGGCTTTCGGAGGGTGTTCCCTGCCCGGTGTGCGGCTCTGCCCATCACCCCGCACCCGCGCCCAGCGCGAAGGATGTCCCCACCGAGGCGGCTTTGCAGACGCTAAAAAGCCAAACGGACAAGCTGTATACCGCTCAGATGTCGTTGTATGGCGATATCAAGGCCTATGCGGCGGCGCTTCGCACGATGGAGTGCTCAGAAAACATACCCTCCGACGATGCTTTGGTAACCTGCCGTAACGAGCTGACCGCGCTTTACATGGAAGCAAAAAGCAAACGCGATGCGTTAAAAGATGATCATGATGCCATTTGCGTCAGAGCAGCGGATGAGCTTTTGGCACTTAATATGGCCGACGATGCGCGACTGTATGACCCTGACTATCTGTCGGAACGAAAAACGCAGATTGAACGGGAAAGCGCTTCTGTGGCGCAGACACTGGAGCAGCTGGTTGCGCAGGCAGAAGAAGTACGCAGCACAATCCCCAGCGACATGAAAACGCCCGAGGAACTGCTTGCCCAAACAAAGCAAAATGAATTGGAGATTGAGCGCATCGAGCAAAACGCACGTCTTGCACAGGGGGAGTTTGTGGCGGCATCGGGTGAGTTAGAGCGGCTGAGCGAGACCGAGCGGGGCGCAAAACAGCAGCTTGCCGAAGCAGTACGGCTGCAAAAGGACAAGGAGCAGGAGTTGCTGCAACGCCTTGCCCTGCATGGATTTGCCCGGTGGGAGGATGCGCAAAGCCACCTTCTTACCGATGAACAGTACGCCGCACTAGAAGCCGAGATTGCCGCCTATGCCGACACCTTAGCAAAGACGGACGCGGAGCTTATGGTGCTGAAAAAGGAATGCGAGGGCGTACAGCGCATTGACGTAGCAGCGGTGGAAAAGCGGCTGGAAGCACTGAGCCACCTTATCGGCGAGCTGGACGCGCAAAAGACGGCGCTCTCGTCGCGTATAGACGCTAACGCGCGTGCCGTCTCGCGCCTTCGCGCCTTACTGGCCGACGCGAAGACCGACGAGACGGCTTACGGTGATGTAGCCGCGCTGTATCAGCTTGCAAAGGGCGACAACGCCGCGAAGATCTCGTTTGAGCGGTATGTGCTGGGCGCGTATTTCTCCGATGTCATCCGCGCCGCCAACCACTGGCTGCATGATATGACGGGGGGCAAGTACATCCTGCGGCACAAGCAGGACCGCCTAAAGGGCGGAGCCGCCGCCGGGCTTGACCTAGCGGTACTCGACGCCGGCACCGGTCAGGAGCGCACGGTGGGCACCCTTTCGGGCGGCGAGAGCTTCAAAGCTTCGCTTGCGCTTGCACTGGGGCTTGCGGACGTGATACAAAGCTACTCCGGCGGGGTGAGCATCGAGACGATGTTTATCGACGAGGGCTTCGGCTCGCTGGACGACCTTTCGCGCGAGCGTGCGGTGGACACGCTGTTTGAGCTGGAGAAAACCGGTCGGCTTATCGGCATCATTTCGCATGTCGCCGAGCTGAAGGAACGCATTCCCGCGCGGCTTGAGGTGCACACCACCACCAAGGGCAGCTATGCTCTGTTTGTATGATACAAAATTGAATTGCAGGAGCCTGTCTTTACTAAAACCTATCGATTAAGTAAAATCAGGTCTAGGAGGGAGCAAGGCAATGAGCAACCAAAACATATACGACAACCAGATATTTTTTGATGGGTATCGAAAATTAAGAGGGAATCCTTCGTCAGCAAATGACGTTGTGGAAAAACCCGCATTGTTTCGCCTTGCTCCTGATTTGAATAGCAAAGCTGTGCTTGATATCGGTTGTGGGTACGGTGAGAATTGTGTCCAGTTTCTCAAACTGGGTGCGGAAAAAGTTACGGGTATTGATATCTCTGCAAAGATGCTTGAGGTTGCACAAAATGAAAACACATCGCCTAATATTCAATACCTTAATATGAGCATGACTGATTTGGATAAACTCACTGACAAGTTTGATGCGGTATTCAGCTCACTTGCCGTTCATTACATTGAGGATTTTGATAAGCTCGCTAATGATGTTTACAATCGGTTAAATCAAGGCGGTTATTTTATCTTTTCACAAGAGCATCCGCTAACAACCGCTTTGCTGACACAGGATTACTGGACTTTGAACGCCGAAAATGAATATGTGCATTACAATCTAGCCACCTATGCTCTGGAAGGGGAACGAAAGGTGACGTGGTTTGTCGATGGTGTAGTGAAATACCATCGCACAATATCCAGTATTGTTAACTCCCTTTCGAGAACAGGTTTTATGATTGAGCAGATGCTTGAGCCTATCCCAAGTAAGGATGTTATGAAGCAATATCCTTCCTATCTAAGAACCATTCACAAACCTGATTTTTTGCTTATCAAGGCAAGAAATGGCAATTGAGCAAAACCCGAATTTGATTTTGCCCTTCACACTCCCACCAGACCTTTCTAGCTAGAAGTCGGCTCTTTCAAAAAATCTTTTTTTGGTTCTGTGTTAAAATGGAAATAGATTACCGATTACTGATGTACCATATGCTAAATACTGATAGGAATGAGGATGATAGCTTGAGTAAAGATAGAAACTGGACAGTTTTGTTTATTGGAGGTGCTTCGGGTACCGGTAAATCGAGAGTTGCTTATGAACTCGCTCGTTTTTATAGTGTGAATGTGATAGAAGCGGATGATATATGCCAAGCGATAGAGGCAATGACAACCAGAGAGCTTCTTCCGGCAATTCATTATTGGAGTTCTGGTGTAGACTGGATGGATATTGGTGTAAGTGGCAATGTAAACTGGCTTATTGACGTAAGCAAAGAAATGATTGCTGGACTACGTGCCATTGTACAAAATCACCTTGAAGCTGATGTACCAATCATTATTGAAGGCGATTTTATACACCCTGAGTTCGCAGCATCCTTTGATAACGCAAAGGTAAAATCTCTCTATCTATATGAGCCGGATAAAGAGCAGATTTTGCAAAACTATTTAGCTAGAGAGGGCGGAGAATTACAACATTTCAGAGCGGATATCAGCAGCAAGTATGGAGAATGGTTAGTGGATACCTGCGAGAAACTAGGGATTAAAGTGATAGAATCAAGACCATGGGATACTGTTGTGGATAGAATTATAGAAAGCATGCTTTAACGTGTACTTTTTCACTTTTTATTAAGCTCCTTTTTACATGAAACATATTATGTCAACCAAATATTCTACAACAATCAGGAGAACAACATGAACATTCAAACCATTGCACTCATCGGGGCCGGCGCTATCGGGGCGGTTTATGCTCGTCACCTGCACCATGCCTTAGGCGATTCGTTTGCCGTTGTCGCAACCGAGAAACGGGCCGAGCGCATGAGGCAAGACGGTATCACCCTAAACGGCGAGACCTTCTTCCCCCGTGTTGTAGCAACGCGCGAGGATGGCTTTAGCGCAGACCTTGTGCTTGTATGCGTAAAGAATTATCACCTAGGCGACGCGATACAGGATATGCGCGCTGTTGTGGGGAAAGACACCGTGATCCTTCCGGTATTAAACGGTATTACGGCGCGCGACCGTATTGTGGAGCACTACCCGAACAACCATGTGCTGTACGGGCTTGCCATCTACATCGACGCGGTGCGCACCGCCGAGGGCGTGATAACCACCAAGGATGGTATCATCCAGCTTGGGGATGCGCAAAACGACCCTGTCTCTCCGCTTGTTGCGTCAGTAAGCAAGACACTGAAACAAGCGGGTATCGGCACCGAGGTGTGCCCTGACATGATTCGAACCATCTGGCGAAAGTGGATGCTCAACGTCGGGTGTAATCAGGTAAGCGCTTTAACCCGGGCAACGTACAGCGGATTTTGCACACCCGAGACCCGCAGCTTGTTTTTTGACGCGATGATGGAGGTTGTAGCGCTGGCTAAGGCTGCGAAGGTGAACCTGACCGAGGCGGATGCAAAGGAGTTTGTGACCCTGATGCAGACCTTCTCGCCCATGAGCAAGACCTCGATGCTGCAGGATATTGAGGCCGGGCGCAAAACCGAGGTCGCTTCGTTTGGGGGTGCTGTTTGTGCTATGGGCAGGCGATACGGTGTCGCCACACCCGTAAATGACATCCTTACCCGCTTGATAACCGCGACCGAGCAGGTTTACGGGGGATAAAGAACGTCTTCTTGCTTGCGAGAGAATACAGGGTTGACAATACTATACCTTTATTGTATATTATAAGAAATCAAACCCATCTTTACTACAGGAGGTGCACCACATGTTGGATTGCAAAAACCGTACACCAGAAGACAGACTGTTTGAATACTTTACCGAGATGGACGGCTGGTGCTCGCCTGAATTCTCTTCCGGCTGCTTGCTTGAAGAGGATGACGAATAGCACACAGTATAAAAGCCAAACAGACCGCTTGCGGCGCAAGCGGTCTGTTTTTGCGTTGTAGGGTGTTTCTTGCATTCAAATCGGCGGATTATGTTCTTTGGCGGGCGGGCGCCGGTTAATAGATTCGCGGACCAAACAGTGCGGTGCCCACCCGCACCAGTGTGGCCCCTTCGAGTATTGCCTGCTCGTAATCGTCGGACATGCCCATTGAAAGGATGGGTGTGCTCGAACAATCGAGCAGCCCGATAGTTCGGTCAAACAGGCTCTTCATCGCCGCAAAATAGCGGCGCGCCTCGTCGGGCGTTCGGGCGGGCGGCGGGATGCACATCAAGCCCCGTACCCGCAGGTGGGTATACCCTGCCAGCTGCTCTAAAAACGCGGGCAGCGCGGGCGGTTCGATGCCGCCTTTGGAATACTCCCCGCCGATGTTAACCTCCACAAGCACATCCTGTGCCGTTATGGTATGAACCTGCTCGCAGAGCCGCCCAACGGCTTTTTCCAGCTCGGCGGCAAGGCGCAGCGAGTCTACCGAATGAATCAGCTCCACCCGGCCCGCCACCTGCTTGACCTTGTTGGTTTGCAGCTGCCCAATAAAATGCAGCGACGCACCCTGGTACGCATTTTGCGCAAGCTTTTCGGTCATCTCCTGCACACGGTTTTCGCCCACCGTGGTAACGCCTGCCGCAATGACCTTGCGCACCGTATCGGCGTCGCGCGTTTTGGTCGCTGCAAGCAGGGTAATCTCCTGCATCTCTCTACCCGCAGCCTTGGCGGCGGCAGCGATGTTAAGCCGAATCGCTTGAATATTGTAAGCGAGATCTGACATGATAAGCCCTCCAACCTGCTAATGACCCAGCGGCGACTACAGCTCTAACGTTTGGTTAAACTGTCTGATGATGTCCACCGAGCGTTTGAATAGTTGCATCTCCTCCTCGGTCAGGCGGGCGCGGACAATCTCTTTGACGCCCTGATGCCCCAGCACCGCGGGAACCCCGGCAAACACGTCTGTTTCGCCGTACTCGCCGCTGAGCAGTGTGGAAACGGGAATGACCCGGTTTTCGTCGTTTAGTATCACCTTAATAATCTCCACCACCGTGGCGGCAATAGCAAAGTTGGTGGTGCCCTTTACCGTGCCAATCTGAAAGCCGAGGTCGATGACCTCGTGCACAAAATGATCGAGGTCAAGGCTGCCAAAGCGTTCGGGGTTATCGGCGATGATGTCGTAAAACTGCTTGCCGCCCACCGAAACGTTGCTCCACGGTACAAACTGCGAGTCGCCGTGCTCGCCGAGCGTATACGCCTGCACACTTTTGGGGTCTACGCTCATCGCCGACGCAATCAGTCCGCGCAGCCTTGCGGAATCGAGCGCGGTGCCTGTACCGATGATCTGGCTTGCGGGAAGCCCGGACAACCGGTAGACATAGTAGGAGATGATATCCACCGGATTGGTGACAATAATAAAGTGTCCGCGAAACCCGCTCTCCATAATAGGCGGCAGCACGGAGGCGACAATCTGCTTTGAGCCTTCGAGCATATCCAGCCTGCGCTGACCGGGCTTGTAGGGGATAGCTGCCGTGAGCACAACGATATCCGCATCGCCGCAATCCGCATACGCTCCGGCGCGGATGGCGACCGCTCTGGTTTGATAGGCTACGCTGTGCTGAATATCCAGCGCCTCGGCAACCGCCTTTTTTTGATTGATGTCAACGAGTACGATTTCGTCGCACAGCCCCTGTATACTCAGGTCAAAGGCGGTGGAGGTTCCCACCGCGCCCGCGCCGACGATTGCAATCTTTACCTTTTTTCTTATCATAGAAGCTCCCCCAATAATTAAGCACAATATACCTAATTAAAACTTATAATGTCTACCTTTAGTGTATGTATTTTTTGGTTACCTGTCAAGCAAGAAACAACCGCCCTCTTAAAAAGACGGCGGCTGATTGGACTATTACGGATGCTGCAGCCCGTTATTGACCTCGCGCTTTATCTTTGGCACACTGTAAAGACTGGTGTAGGAGTCCATCTCATCCTCACTCAGCGGCGCGGACGGAATAAGACCCGTACACTCGGTTGCGGATGCGACGACATCGGCTCTTAGTATGTTGCTTACGCTATCTTCGTCGTACAGCGGGAACTCCCACTGCTTCTTTTTTGGGTCGCTCATCTGTTTTACCTCCCGAAGTTTCTGTTGTTTGTCACTCTTCCTCCACAATATCCTCCAGCACCTTAATCAGGTCCGCTAGGCTGTTCAGATTGACATCGCGCTCGAGTATGGCGTTCTTAAGCTCTGCGGATAAGCTCTCAAACTGCGTTTGTATCTTTGGACTGACATAGGACATCGTTTATCACCTCTGCTTTATCGTTCCCAATCAGCGCGCGGATATGACACAACTCGTATCTATCCAGATGCGCGGGATAAAAATATTGTAAATGGGTGAAAATCATACTATTATAGTATTATCTTTATTTTTAGGATAGTGAACATGATTTATTTGGATTACGCCGCGGACACGCCTGTGAGCGACCGCGTTCTGGAAACATTTTGTAACGCTTCAAAAAAACATATGGCAAACCCAAACTCGTCACATCCCCTCGGGGCGAAGGAACGTCTTTGGCTGGACGACGCGACCAAACGCATAGCAGACAGGCTAAAGGTTTCGCCGAATGAGATCGTATACACCTCCGGCGCAAGCGAATCGAATAATCTTGCCATTAAGGGTATTGCGGGACAGTATAAAAAGTACGGCAAGCACATCATCGCTACCATGCTGGAGCATGCCTCGGTGCTTGGACCGTTGGAGCAGCTGCGCGCGCAGGGCTTTGAAGTGGATTATGTGCGCCTGACAAAAGACGGGCGCGTGGACTTAGAGCATCTTGCCGCCTTGCTGCGGGACGACACCATTCTTGTTACCATAAGCCTTGTAGACAGCGAAATCGGGATTGTGCAGGAGACCACGCCGATTGCGGCGTTGGTTAATGCGCGGGCACATTGCACCCTGCATGTAGACGCCGCACAGGCAATGGGAAAACTACCGGTTTGCTTGGATGGCATTGACCTGTTAACGGCTGCACCCCATAAGTTTTACGGGCTTGCGGGCTGCGGGCTGTTGATTGTAAAGCAGGGTGTTCTGCTCGAGGGGCAGATACTCGGAGGAGCGGCTCCTGCCGACGTTCGCAGCGGAACCCCAAGTGCTGCACATGCCCTGGCGTGTGCCACAGCGATTGAGCAAGCGTTTGACGCGCTTCCCTGCCGTTATGAAACCGTTATGCGGCTTAACCACAAGCTGCGCACTGAGCTGAGCGCGCTAGACGGCATAATGATTAACAGCCCAAAAGACGGCTCGCCGTTTATCTTAAACCTCAGCGCCGCGGGGCTAAAGCCACAGGTGGCGGTGGCAGCGCTTGGGGAGCGTGGCGTATGCATTGCGAGCAAGTCCGCCTGCTGCGCGCCCAACAGCCTATCGCGCCCGGTGTATGCCGTTACAAACGACCGCAAAAGGGCGATGAGTACGCTGCGCATTAGCCTAAGCCATCTGACCACCGAGTGGGAGCTGAATGAGTTTATGCGTGTGTTTAAAGAATACCTGCACTCGTTGTGACGCGCAATACCACTTTATTATTCATACAAACCAATTGAATTGATATATAGCCGACAGGGAGAGTATATGCAAAAGTACGAGCTGGTTGAAAAAAGCATTATTAAGAAATATCGCAAGGAGATTTGGTTGAAGTTTATTGCGGGCATAAAGGAGTACCGGTTGATTGAGCCGGATGACGCGATTGCGGTGTGCATCTCGGGCGGGAAGGATTCGATGCTGATGGCTAAGTGCTTTCAGCAGCTGCAGCGGCACAGTGACTTCCCGTTTACGGCGCGTTTTTTGGTGATGGACCCCGGTTATAACCCGCACAATCGGCAGATTATTGAGGACAACGCAGAGGCACTGCACATCCCCATCGAGATATTTGAATCGGATATTTTCAACATCGTGGCGGACACCGACCGTTCCCCCTGCTATCTGTGCGCACGGATGCGAAGGGGTACGCTGTACAGCCGCGCTAAGGAGCTTGGCTGCAACAAAATTGCACTCGGGCACCACTTTGATGATGTGATAGAAACCACCCTGATGAGCATGCTGTATGGTTCGGAGGTTAAAACCATGATGCCAAAGCTGCACAGCACAAACTTTGCCGGTATGCAGCTGATACGCCCGATGTTTATGGTGCGGGAGGATGACATTCTGGCATGGAAGCGGTACAACGAGCTGGAATTTATACGCTGCGCGTGCCGCCTGACCGAGCACTGCGTGCTGGACGACGCCGGACTGGGGTCTAAGCGTTTGGAGATTAAGGCACTGATTAAGGACCTAAAGCGCGTTAACCCAAACGTAGACAAAAACATCTTTGCCAGCGCACACAACATTAACCTTGACGCCGTTATCGGCTGGCGCATAAACGGCGAAAAGCACAGCTTTCTTGAGCAATATGATTTGGCGATGTACGATACCAGTACGGAACAAGGAGAGCGGATATGAGAATTTCTACGCGAGGACGGTATGGGCTGGCGGCGCTGACATTGATGGCATTGGAGCCTGATATCGGCGAGGCTGTTACCATCATCAGCATTGCGAACAGACTGGGTATATCGAAAATCTATTTGGAGCAGGTGTTCTCGCTGCTCAAGCGCGCGGGGATTGTTACGGCGATTAAGGGCGCACAGGGTGGGTACCGTTTAAACCGCGCACCCGCGTTGATAACGGCGCTTGATATTTTTGCGGCACTCGAGCAATCGTTGTTTGAGCAGACGGATGATTCGGTTCGCGAAAGCGACGAAAGCATTGAGCTTGCGATGCAATCGCTGGTGTTTACGCCCCTGAACGAGGCAGTAAACAGCTGCCTTGGTACGATAACGCTGGACGCCGTTGCAGCGGATGTAATGCGCCGTAAGGACGGCGGTACGATGTTCTATATCTGATTATTATCGCAATTGGCTTTAACACCGAGAATGTCGCCGCATTACAACCGCCCCATCAAGATTCAAATACGAAAAGCCCGCGGTCTGCTCCGGTTGGAGCAGACCGCGGGCTGTATTGTGTTTTTACCTTTTTATTTTTTTGCCTTTTTCGTGCCACGCAACAGGAAAAAGTGAATTGCTATGCCATACAGCAGGCAGCTGCCCAGTGTGATAAAGAACAACGCGTCCGACTGCGGCGCAAGCCCGACAAACACCAGCAATGGTATGCCGAACAGGATGGCAAAGCTGGTACCGGAAATAAGGTTTGTTGTTGCGGGCGTGGAGTAGTTTGGGTCCACCTCCCGCAGCAGCAACACACCGGTGCTTACCGTGCCTGTCATCATGCCGTACATTGCAAAAAAACCCTCGTGGTAGTAGCTGGGGTACAATCGCTTGCATATCCACTTGAGATACAGCAGCGTAACAACACCGCCCACGGTGCTGAGCAGGATAAACGGAATCCACATCCCGGCAAGGTTCTCGAGGTTGATTGCGCTGATGCCCGCAATAATCATCATATCAAAGATCATGCCCGATATGCGGTTAAGCAGATAGTTGTTGGGATACTGCCGTTTAATGACGCTGTTTTTTCTAAGTGTAACCAGCAGGTTGCGCAGCAGCAGCGCAAACAGCGAGCCAATTATAAAGTTAAAGCCCCATACCAAAGAACCCAGCGTGTTCGCAACCCCCGCAAGCGCCGGAACGGCAGAAAGCCCCGATGTAACACCCCACGACGCCAGGTAGGTGGCAAGGTAAACAAGCACTACCATTGCAAGCTGCATGGTAAGCCGGTCTACCGACTCGGACATGGGAATTTCGCCCTCATCCTGAAAATGCCCTACCGTTACATCCGTTTTCTTCACGTTGGCAGCGGACAAGGTGAGTTTGCCCTTGCGGATGAGATAGTTCATATAAATAACACCGCCGATGCACGCCCACAGGAAGCCCATTGTAGCCAGAGAAAGCCCAAACGTGGAGCCACCCACAAAGCCATAACCATGCTCATAGGTCGAACCAATGTTGTTCGCCTGCCCGGGTCCCTGACCGTATGCCATGGGCAACAGGATGCCCGCCGCCTTGAACAGACCGGGGAAAACGGTATATGCGAGTGCCGCGGTAAGGGTTAGCCCAACGACCGCCTGCAATAGATATGTACCCACAATCAACAGTCCGCTTTTGAGTCCGTCGCGTTTTTGCTCGGCGTTTTCGTTGACCTTGGGAAGACGCAGCCCCAGCGCGATAAAGCCAAGCGCGATGGTGTGGTAGGTGACGTTTTCCATAAACGCCGTGTCGATTGTAATCAGCCCTGTGGCACGCAGTGCAAGCGCCAACAGCCCCCCCAGCACCGCTGTTGGCATAAGCAGTTTTCGGATGAACGGAACCCGCCGTTGCAGCATGTTGGATACCACAAGGATTGCCGCTAAAATTCCGAACTGAATGATGGGATTCCATAACTCCGTATTTGCCGCAGAAAAGCCCATTGCGTTTTCCCCCTCATCATATCTGTTTCGTTATAGTCGCGTCCGCAGCGTGTGTACCGCGAATTTTGGCAAGCAGCCGGTATGCCTGTTGGTACTTATATGCACTGCGAACCCGTTTGCTTTTTACCTCGTAATGTTGACCGTCCGGTGTGGAGAACTGCAGTGTTTGCCTGCCCCATATCTCTATGCGCGAGATCGACTGCAGCGCAAACTCCAGTGTCTGGTTCTGCCCCGCGAACACAAGCCGGTCTGGGTAGATGCAAAACCGCCCTTTGTCTACAAAGCGGGTATGCACCGCACGCTCAATAAGATGCAGCGTCTGTTCCTCGTCGCAGAATATGGCGGAGTTGTCCTTAGCCTTAACAAGCCCTTGCAGGTGATGGTCAAGGTGTGCCGTCTGCCAACGATTCCACTCAGCGATACTCTGATACGGCGCGCCATGCAATACGCCGTATTCGTCATACCGAAAGCGCAGACCACAGGGGCAAAACGCCTCGTCGCCCTTTGACCGGATTGTCGTAAACCTGCCGCAGGACGGACAGGCATACAACGCCGTTTCGATGCTCTGGGCAAGGTTTTTGCCCAAAAATCGTACGCCGTCGTTCATCTGGTCCTGCGCGGCATCCACCCACAGGTCGTTTTTCACAAGCTCGTTTAGCTCGTCAATGCTCAACCGTTTAACGGCATCGGGCGTAAGGACTCGCACCAAGCGGCAATCGATGCGCCCACGGCGGCTTTTGTCGCCCCAGCGAGGGAACGCCGTGTAAGCGCCATGGATGCGAAACACCACGATGGGTACACCCAGATGATGCAGCAGCTTGCCGATGGCGGGCGAAAAGGCCACGGTCTCGCCGTCCCACGAACGGTTCCCTTCGGGGAACACCCCCGCGCTTGCACCCGAGCGAAGCGCGGAAAGAATATCGCGTATGGTTTTAATGTCACTGGTAGATTTCAGCTTTGGGATTGGAGAAAAAAAGTAGCGCAACACCTTACTGAAAAAACCAAGCCGAAACAGGTGATCGCTTGCCACATAGAATACCGGCGACGGTATGCATAGCGATAAAAAAACAGGATCGAGATTGCTGTTGTGGTTGGCCACCACAAAACAGGGCGTCGGTATCTGTTTTAGCTCCGAGGCTGCGGGCAATATAAGGTTGTGCGCCATGCGGCAGTATGCCCACACAAAGGGGCGTAAGATTGCCGTGGCAACCTTATGTCGTGCTTTGAGTTCCATGGTCTGCCTCCATATCAAGTTTACTGCTGCGTAAAGGGTATATTGCGTTGCGGCATTCCTATGACTGTCGCTGATTGTACAGCAATAGATACAAATTCTCAGTTTTTATTATACATGGTTTAGCGTAAATTATCTAGTATTGGGATTGTATGAACTGCGAAAACTTCATGTATAAAGAATTGTATGCGTTATGCCGACGAAAAAACCCGTTGACAACAAACCCAGTTATGCCATATGATTGACTTTATTATTCATTCTCGTTGCCCTGCGCAGTGTATTGCGACATATTTTGGCTTCTTTTTGCTCTGAAAGGATTGAATTTCAGATGGTATTAAAATACGGCAGTTTACCCGCTGCCTCCGTTTTTCGAATGTGTGACCGGAACACGTTCCACATTATTTAACGGAGGATTGTTATGGATTTTTCTACCTCGTGTATCCATTTATCGGATAAAATAGCTGATTGCACCGGCGCAGTCAGTGTTCCCATCTACCAGACCGCGACCTTTTCGCACCCCGGAGTTGGCATGAGCACGGGATATGATTATTCCCGTACCCAAAACCCGACGCGGGAGCAGCTTGAGAAGATGCTTGCCCAACTGGAAGGCGGCGCGGATGCGTTGGCGTTCTCGTCCGGCATGGCGGCTGCTGCTGCAATGATGGAGCTGTTTTGCCCGGGCGACCACATCGTAGCGTCGGACGACCTGTACGGCGGCTCGCGCAGGCTGTTTGACCACCTCTCCCAAAAAAACGGGGTCGTGGTTCAATATGTAAACACCACGGATATCGGCGCGGTTAAAGGTGCTTTGACCGCGACAACAAAGGCGGTGTTTGTGGAAACTCCTACCAATCCAATGATGCAGGTAACCGATATTGCGGCTGTTGCAGAACTGCTGTTAGGCAAAGATGTGCTGTTGATTGTGGACAACACCTTTTTGACCCCGCTGTTTCTGCGCCCGCTGTCATTGGGCGCCGATATTGTTCTGCATAGCGGAACAAAGTATCTGGGTGGACACAACGACACGCTTGCGGGCTTTTTGGTTGCGGGCAGCCCTGCGGTTGCCGAGCGGCTGCGGTTTATTTACAAAACCACCGGCGCATGCCTTTCTCCGTTTGACAGCTGGCTTTTGCTGCGGGGCATAAAGACACTGCCTGTTCGCATGGAGCGGCAGCAGCAAACGGCTCATAGGTTGGCTGAATGGCTTAGCATGCACAATAAGGTTCGTGCCGTTTATTACGTGGGACTGAAAAGCCACCCTGCTTATGAGCTGTCCTGCCGACAGGCATCGGGTTTTGGGGCGATGATCTCGTTTGAGACCGACACCGCCGAAACTGCTCGTCGCCTGCTTGAAGGCGTGCGCGTGATTCAGTATGCCGAAAGCCTTGGCGGGGTGGAATCGCTAATTACCTACCCCATGCTGCAGACCCATGCGGATGTGCCGGAGGAGATACGACAAATAAAGGGGATTACCGACCGCCTTCTTCGCTTCTCGGTAGGACTGGAAAGCGCTGCGGACTTAATACTTGACCTTGATAACGCATTGAAAGGGCTGTAATAATGAACTTTGACTTTGACAAACCCATTGACCGAACCGGTACCGATTCCCTGAAACACGACTTTTTTACCGAGCGCGCAATGCCCTGTGACACCCTGCCGATGTGGGTGGCGGATATGGATTTTGCCGTGCCCCCTGCGGTGATACAGGCGCTAACCACCCGCTGCGAGCATGGCGTGTTTGGATATACCGATGCCAAAGAGGATTACTATCGCGTGCTGCAGCACTGGTTCTCCCGCCGCTATTCGTGGGATATCCAGCCGGCCTGGGTGGTAAAAACACCCGGTGTGGTGTACGCTATCTGCACGGCGGTGCGCGCATTTACCCTGCCCGGCGACGCGGTGTTGATTCAGCAGCCGGTGTACTACCCGTTTGCTTCGGCGGTAAAAAACAATAATCGCAAGCTTATTGTAAGCACCTTGCGTTACGATAACGGAAGCTATCAGATGGATTTTGCTGATTTGGAAGACAAGATTATTCAGAACAACGTTCGTTTGTTTATCCTATGTAACCCGCATAATCCGGTGGGACGTGTGTGGACCAAGGAGGAGCTGACGCGCATAGGGGAGATCTGCATACGGCACAACGTGCTCGTCCTCTCGGACGAAATCCATGCCGATTTTATTCATGCGGGGCATTCCCACACGGTGTTTGCTTCCATCACCCCTGCATTTGCCGACAACACCGTCACCTGCACATCGCCCAGCAAGACCTTTAACCTTGCCGGTCTTCAGATATCTAACATTCTGATTTCCAACGAGTCTCTTCGCCGCCGTTTTAAACAGGAGATTCGCCGTACAGGCTATGACGAGCCGAACATTATGGGTATTGTTGCCTGCAAGGCGGCGTATGAGCACGGAGAGGAATGGCTTGACGCGCTGCTTGTGTATCTTGCCGACAACGTCGCACTGGTTCGTGATTTTGTGCGCGACCGTCTGCCAAAGATTTCGTTGGTGGAGCCTGAGGGCACCTATCTGGTATGGCTGGACTTTTCAAGGCTCGGTTTAAGCGACGACGCGCTTAACGAGCTGATAATACATAAGGCTAAGCTGTGGCTGGATGCCGGTACCATGTTCGGGGCGGGAGGCAGCGGCTTTCAGCGCATCAACCTTGCGTGTCCTCGCTCGGTTGTACAAGAAGCGCTGCTTCGCATAGAAAAAGCGGTGGACGGGCTTTAAGCCCCTCGACCGCTCAGACTACGGCCGAACCTCTCTGATTAGCCAGAGGGGTTCGGCTAATTTACAGCTTCGGTTAGTAAAATTGATATTCGGAGTGGGAAAGCCACGCGATCGGACGCAATAAACATCCCCCAGCGTAGCCGGGGGGTACTTCACATGCGGGCGAAGCCCTATTGTCCTTGCAAACACGTCGAACGTGTAACATAACCTACCACCTGCGCAGAGATTTTAATTTACTACCTGTAAACAGTACAACATCACTCATTGTCAGTTATTCTCCTAATTGATCCTCTTTCAATTGATTCTTGATCTATTCTGCATTCGTCCTGCATTTTTGCCTGCTGTGTCTACGTAATACCCCCGACACCAAAACTCTCGTCTCCCATACATGTATTTTATCTCTCCCAACTGCTCATACAGCACTGTGCTGCTCTTTCCTTTGATATATCCCATAAAACTTGATACTACTATTTGGGGCCGTATTTCTACCAGCATGTGTACATGGTCTGGGCACACCTCCGCTTCTACCATTTTCACTCCCTTCCACTCGCACAGTTGTCTAAGTATTTTGCTTACCGCTAATCACCCTTCTCCGTAAAATACCTTCCGCCTAAACTTGGGTGCAAATACTATGTTATATTTGCATTACCACTTTGTACGAGATTAACTGTTTATGTCGTTCAGGCTCATCTTAATGTCCTCCCATTTTTTGTACAGTTGACAGACCGGATCTTTATTATGACAAAGGGAGTTTTTTCTTCATTGTCGGCACAAGCTTCCTTTGGGGGCTGTGACGAAACAGCCCCCCTTTGTAATGCTTATTATTTGATAAATTCACTCAAGTATGGTAATGCATCTGTAACCTGAATACCCATAATTGGCAGGGGCACAAGAATAGCACTTTTTATTTCGTCTATGCTTGCACCATGTTCTTTTGCTTGCTGGATGTGAAATGGCAATCCACCATACATTTTTGTCGACACTAGCACAGAAATATAGGCGAGTTCGTGAGTCTTTTTATCAAGCACGCTTTTTTCTGACATTTTGAAGATTGCGCCCATAAATGCTTCGCCTATACCGTCTGTTTCCTTCATAAACATTTTAAATCCGTCTGTAACTTTTTCCATGGCTATCCATCCTTTCTGATTGGAACCGATTATAATCGGTTCCAATCATATAGACAACATAGGAACTCAAAAGATACGGATTGAAGTTAACTTTGTTTTTCACTTAAAAATTCACGCTTTTAGAACAATATGATTATCTTGTCTGCACCGCATACTCAGTGTGTTTTCTATTGTATAACTAATTTTACATGATAAGTAAATTAATAAATAGAGTTATAATCGCATAAGACGAACCGCTTGTCCGGCGGCTGATTGAAAAAGTCACCGTCTACGAGGACAAATTTACCGTGGAATTCAAGTCTGGCGTAATGGTAGATGTGGATGAATAATGGGAATAATGAGTGAGGCACTCTGCGGGATGAGCGTAGGGTGCCGTGCAAGTGTCGGACTAAACTAGTCTAAATCATTTGCCCAATTTGATCAATACACTTATCTAATTTTACTTTTAATGAAATCGTTTTATCTCTACTTACAATTTCGCAACAGTTTTCTTTCATATTTCTCGGACTGAAAATAACGCGAAGCGGAACTCCTAGTAAATCAGCATCAGAAAACATCACACCTGCACTGACAATTCTGTCATCATAAATAACATCAACACCTTTTTCTAAAAGCTCGTTATATATCTTATCCGCTAATTTTTTAACATTGTTATCGTCTGCTCTAACAGCACATAGTTGCACCTGCCATGGAGCAATAGACATAGGCCATATTGGCCCAAACTCGTCGTGTCGAGCTTCACATACTGAGGCTGCGAGTCTCCCTATTCCTATACCGTAACAACCCATTACTGGGTACTTTCTATCACCATTTTCATCCAGATAGGTCATATCCATCGCCTTTGTGTATTTTGCGCCAAGCTGAAAAATATTGCCGACTTCAATTCCACGACTTATTTCTAAAGAATGATTTTTGCAATTAGGACAAATTCCATTGGTAATCACCTTTGCAGCATCAATATAATTTGCTTTACCGATGTCACGTTCTATATTGAAACCTGTATAGTGATAATCCACTTTGTTTCCACCGCAAATAAGGTTGCTGGTGTTATAGAGGGACTTATCAAATAATACTTCGCATTTACTTTTTAAATTATACGCGCCGATAAACCCTGCAATTAAACCACATACTTCACTGATTTCAGCAGGGTAAATATCACAGCTTAAAATGTTCTTTAGCTTTGCCTCATTAACTTCATAATCACCCCTAATAAACAACACAACAAAACTATTATCAGTCTCTTTTTGGTAGACAACCGCCTTGCAGACTTTATCTTGTGTAGTATTTAAA
This sequence comes from Bacillota bacterium, assembly GCA_023460535.1. GTDB lineage: Bacteria > Bacillota > Clostridia > Oscillospirales > Ruminococcaceae > Acetanaerobacterium. Next base: position 791 of record JAEWPV010000012.1, on the reverse strand, counting down.
AAGGAACAAAGTTCTTCTATTGTATGAGCATTAGGGGTATGAACGAGGGTTAATGGGTGGGATACTTCATCTTTTATGTTATTTACAATATTTTTGGCAGCTTCCATATTTGCTCTATAATCACAGCATTTACAGGTGACAATCGAATCTTCACCGAAAGGAGATAAAAACATAAATTCGTGTGAAATATTTCCGCCCATCATGCCAGAGTCTGAAGATACGGAGATCACTTCGGGTAAACCAACACGAGCAAAAATTCTTTCGTATGCCTTATGACATTTATTATAGTAGTTTTCTAAATCATCTTGTGATGTGTGGAAAGAATATGCATCTTTCATTGTAAATTCTCTAACTCTTATAAGCCCGCCTCTAGGGCGAGCTTCATCACGAAATTTGGTTTGAAACTGATAGATCATAAATGGATATTTGGAATAACCCTGAGCATATTCGCGAACAAGCTGAACAGCCGCTTCTTCATGGGTCATTCCCAAAACATATTTACTGTTATTTCTGTCACTAAAACGTAAGAGTTCCTCGCCAACACTCTGATATCTACCTGATTCTTCCCAAAGGTTTGCAGGCAACACAACAGGAAAAGAAACTTCCTGCCCATCAATATTGTCCATTTCTTCTCTTATTATCTGCTCGATTTTTCTAACAACTCTTTAGCGATGGGCAAAACGACTAACGAAAATGAGGAAAAGGACGGGTGGAGATCAGAACGAGTGGAAAGCGAGTGCAAAAGGGCAAAGCAAAGCTGACCATTACGGTCAAAAGCAATGATGTATTCA
>JAEWPV010000011.1 GCA_023460535.1 Bacillota bacterium | reverse complement strand
AATGCCCGTAAGCTTTGACAACCAGAACTTCTACGGCGAGACCGTATACGTTTACAACGTAGTAGATGGCAAGCCCACCGGCGCTGCTATCCCTGCTGAAGTTGTAAACCACAACTCCATCGTATTCACCGTTCCCGCTGGCACCGCTCTGGGCACCTTCGCTGCCTACGGCGCTCAGACAGAAGGCGACGCTGAGAAGCCCGCTATCCCTGAGACCGGCGCAAACGACATCGTTAACATCGCTATCGTATTCGCAGTTGTAGCTCTTGCTGCTGCTGGCTTCGTAGCGGTTAAGAAGGCTGGCAAGTAATTTACCCTAACCGGTAGATTCGCAGTCTTTTACTGACGAACCGACAGGCGGCATCCGAAAGGATGCCGCCTGTTTTGTCGTGCCAAAAAACCCGTAGGGGCGCGCATTGCGCATCCTTAGAAAACCGCAGGTTTTCAGAATGCCAACCGAAGGTTGGCTATGCGCAGGTTTTCTAAATGCGAAGCTTTGCTTCGCTATGCAATCCGAAGGTTGGCTATGCGAATCCGAAAGAAAACCGGAGGTTTTCCAAATGCGAAGCTTTGCTTCGCTATGTGTAGGGAACGGTCTCCGACCGTTCCGCCTTCTTTCATCCGCCCCGCAAACACTGCAGCAAACCGCAGGTTTTCGGGTTTCCGTGGATTTTGCGTTCTGTGGAGAAGTAGGGGCGGCGCCCCCCTACACACCGCAAAACGCAAAAAAGAACACCAAACCCGCCAATCCCACAGCAAAGCCGACCAATGCACGTTCCTTGCTTATTCCCCTTAAGAGAAGGCCGCCTTTCCGCAGGCAACAATCATCGCGGCAACCACTGGTATTGGATAAAGGTAACAAAAATATTACATAAATAATACCATATAACCCTCAACAAATTGGAAATACCGGAATAAATATGACAATACGGGTAAAAGCACATGATTAACATGCTAAATTGTGCGATATGTCCAAATAATAGTTACAATATTATAACAAATAAATTACTAAAACCTATTGCAAAGAAGAGAATTATGGGTTATACTATGCCTGTGGTTAGCAAGTAACCAACAAAAACTATCCAACCTTAAGGAGGAAAACACATGAAAAAGGTACTCGCATTGGTACTGGCTGCAGTTATGGCACTTAGCCTTGCAACAGCCGTATCCGCAGCCGCACTCATCGCACCCGACGCAACTCCTGACACTGATAGTGGAGCCACAACCGGACTTGAGCTGGTTTTCGGCGACAAAGACTCTGAACATACATTTTACCTGGAAGACACCGACCCCACCTCGTTCTACCTTTCTGCTACCCCCATCGCCGACATCGACGGCTCGGTATTTAAGAACACCGGCGACTACTCGCTGAGCGTTTCTGTTTCCAGCAACAACAGCGATGTTGTAGCATCCTACAGCCTTATTAAGAATAGCGCAAGAGACGGCGTAGCCATCAAGGTTACCGTTAAGCCCCTTGCCGAGAAGTTCACTGTAGAGGAAGCGAAGGACTTTAAGGTTACCGTAAACGTTGTTCAGGCTTCCGCTGCTACCGGCGAAGACAGAGTAAGCGGCAAAATGGAGATTACCGGTACGGTTGGCAACACCAGAGCTGACAGCACCGATATGTTCCAGGATGCTCATGGCAACTACACACTCGACACTGCCGCTCGCGTTATCGACGTTTCGGTATTCGAGGATGCAGAAGGCAAGGCTCTTTCTTTAAACTACAGCAAGTACTCCGTTAAGTTTGCCAAGGTTGCAAAGCAGAACACCTCGTTGTACCTGCATGCAACAACCAGCGTGGCAGAAGGCAGCAAGGCAATTGCAGCGGTTGGCTTTAAGCCCACCCGTGTAAAGGATGCCGCTACCATCACCATGCCCATCGGCACCGATAACCAGAACCTGTACGGCGAGACCGTATATGTTTACGCTCTGGTTGATGGCAAGCCCACCGGCGAAGCCATTGCCGCAGAGGTTGTAAACCACAACGCGGTTATCTTCTCCGTGCCTGCTGGCACAACCCTCGGCGCTTACGCTGCATACGGCGATCTCCAGGAAGGCGAAGCTGAGAAGCCCGCTATCCCCGAGACCGGCGCGAACGACATCGTTAACATCGCTATCGTATTCGCAGTAGTTGCTCTTGCAGCTGCAGGCTTCGTAGCAGTAAACAAGGCTGGCAAATAATCAGCGTAATATCAGGACATAATTAGTCTTTTATGCTTACAAAGCTCCGGCGCCTGTAACGGGTGCCGGAGCTTTGCCGTACTGACAGAAAAACCCCGATAGCAAATCCCCACCCCGCCCCGCCCGAAAACCGAAGGTTTTCAAAATGCGAAGCTTTGCTTCGCGATGCGAAGGTTATCGAAGAAGCATTGCTTCGCAATAAGTAGGGGCGCGCATTGCGCGTCCGCACCCCCCAACCCGGACACGGAGTACCGTTGGGGTACGCATTCGCGGGGCGTCGGGGACGCCGCCCCCTACATACACCTACAATCAGAATACCCTAAGTTTACGGTGCACATCGTCCAACCAAAGGCATTATTGCCCAAAAACTATCTGCGTTTTTATCAAAACATACAACGCAGATAGGCGAGTAAATCGCAACATAGCAAATTTGATTATTTCATGAATAAATATCGGATAAATTGTTGCGAAAACGCCATCGACAAGGTATAATCAGAAAGGTTTATCACGAAAAAACAACAGGAGGGATACTGTTTGGCACAGCAAAAAATTGTTACAGGGTATCTGCCGGATGAACGTCCGCCTCTGCCCAAGCTGTTGCTTTTCGCGCTGCAGCAGATTATCGTCATGTTCCCCGCCACGGTGCTTGTGGCACTCTTAACCGGATTCCATGTATCCACCACCATCTTTGCAAGCGGTCTTGCCACAATCGGCTTTATCCTTGTTACAGGCAGGAAGATACCGCTTTACTACGGCTCCAGCTTTTCTTATATCGCTGCCATCTGCTCCATTACCGGAGCACAGGCATTCGCGGGTCCCGTTGCGGACGATAAGATTGCCGTTGCACAGTTTGGTATTGTGTTGTCCGGTCTCGTTTCCATTGCTGCGGGTCTTATCATCAAGCAGTTTGGTCAAAACGCCATAGAGCGTGTTTTACCCCCCACTGTTACGGGCAGTATTGCTATCGTAATTGGTCTTTCGCTGGCAGGCACAGCGATATCCAATCCTTTGTCCCTTCCGGGGAATGTAACCGAGGCGAACACGGTGCTTGCTACCAATCTTTCGTGGGTCATCTGCCTAGTTACTCTGCTCGCCACTATCCTGTTTTCAGTTTACCTCAAGGGTACGTGGTCGCAGCTGCCCATTCTTCTGGGTCTTTTGGCCGGCTATGTGGTTGCGTTGGTACTCGGACTGATTACCGGCATAAACTACTGTGATTTTGCAAAGCTTGGTGCAACCGAGTCAGCGCTTGCCATTCCCGCTATCGGGTTTGCGCTGCCGCATTTTACACAGCCTAAGGCAGATTGGGCTGCGGTTGCCGCCATCATGCCTATCGCAATCGCCACAATCCCAGAGTCCACCGCACATCTGTATCAGCTCGACATCTATGTAAACGACCTCGCAAAGAAAAAGGGCTCGAAAAAAGAGTACAAGATTGCGGACAAGCTGGGTCTCAACCTGATCGGTGACGGTCTGGGCGACATGATCTCCGGTGCAATCGGCGGTCCTGCCGGCACCAACTACGGCGAAAACCTCAGCACAATGGCTATTACCAAAAACTTCTCTAGCCCCGTACTGATTGCAGCCGCAATTATTACAATGATTATCTCTTGCTTTACTCCGCTCAGCGCCGCGGTATATTCTATTCCCGCCGCTGTTATTGGTGGTATCTCTATCTATCTGTTTGGCGTAATCGCCTCGCAGGGTGTTACCATCATCATGAGCAAGAAGGTGGATATGTTTGATTCGCGCAACCTCGCGGTGATGTCCACCATTCTAATTATCGGTCTCGGCGGCAGCTTTGCCTTCCCGGGGGGAATGATCCCGATGTTTGGTTTTGAGCTCCCCGCTATCGCGTCTGCCGCGCTGTTTGGCATTCTGCTCAACCTTCTTTTGAGTATCGGAAAGAATAAGGAAGCAGCGTAAACCAAATTCGGTTATTCAAGCAACATAAGTAAAGGTTTGCCTAAGCCCTGTGGTTATACACCGGCTTATGGCAGACCTTTTTTGCATGTACAGAATCAGTGGCTATATGCCGAGTAAGCTATCACACCGCCGTGTTACGCTCATATAATGAGTATATGAGAGAAGGGGAGAGAACTTGTAAGAAAGGGCAAAGGCGCCCTGCCTGATATGGCCTGCGGGTAAAACTCATCAAGTAATCAAACGCAACAGAATCCGGTTTTGACAAGATGTTTTATCGGCAGCATCAAACAAGCCCCCTGAAAGAGAGGCGTGATGATATGTGTGGGATTGCAGGCTTCTGCGATTTTAGAGATAGCTTTTTAAAACGCGAGGAGGAAGCAAAGGCGATAGCTAAGCGAATGGGGAATGTACTAAGCCACAGAGGACCGGACGCGGGTGGGGAATATGTAAGCGAACAGGTCGTATTTGCACACCGCAGACTGGTTGTAATCGACCCCGTCGGAGGCATCCAGCCAATGATCTGCAGCGAGGATGGTGCAGACTATGTGTTGGTATATAACGGCGAGCTGTACAATACCGACGAAATCCGTACGACATTGCTAACAAAAGGACATACCTTTGCAACCACATCGGATACCGAGGTGCTGTTGCGCGCCTACATGGAGTACGGCAAGGACTGCGTGAATCACTTTAATGGGATTTTCGCCTTTGTGGTATGGGATGAACGGGCGAGCAGCTGTTTTTTTGCGCGTGACCGGTTCGGTGTAAAGCCGTTGTTTTACACCATGGCAGACGACACCCTGGTGTTTGGTTCGGAGATTAAGGCGTTGTTTGAATACCCCGGCATCAAGCCGGTGATAGATACAAACGGTTTGTGCGAGATATTCGGTCTGGGGCCCGCCAGAACACCCGGATGCGGGGTATACCGGGGTATACACGAGCTAAAGCCCGGGTTTGCAGCGGTCTTTGATAGAGACGGTCTGCAAACCTATCCCTATTGGCAGCTTACCGCAAAGCCGCACACCGAAAGCTACGAACAAACGGTACAAACGGTTCGCGATTTGCTGTTTGATTCCATCCGTCGTCAGCTGGTTTCAGATGTTCCAATCTGCACATTGCTTTCGGGTGGGCTTGATTCGAGCGTAGTCTCTGCAGTGTCGGCGATTACAATGGGCGAACAGGGCAAGACCCTTGACACCTATTCGTTCGAGTTCGCCGATAACAGCCGCTACTTTAAGCCGTCATCTTTTCAGCCCTCGGAGGACGGTCCGTTTGCCGCACTGATGTCGCGGCACATCGGGTCGCGGCACCGTGTTTTGGTGTGTGAAACCAGCGCGCTGGTTACCGGGCTGTACGGAGCCGTGCGGGCAAAGGATTTGCCGGGAATGGCGGATATCGATTCCTCTTTATTGTACTACTGCGAGCTTATCAAGCAAAACCACACCGTGTGCCTGTCCGGCGAGTGTGCGGATGAAATCTTCGGCGGCTACCCCTGGTTCAGGGACCCCGCGGCGTACGAAACCCATGCCTTTCCTTGGTCTAAGCAGCTAGACCTGCGCAAGGAGGTATTGGCACCAAGCGTACGCCAGCGTTTGCCGCTAGATGAATATGTAAAAGAACAGTATGAAAACAGCATAGCGGCGGCTCCAAAGCTTGAGGGAGAGGATGCACTGCATGCACGTCAGCGCGAGATTGCATACCTGAACATCGTGTGGTTTATGGCAACATTGCTTGACGCTGGGGTTGGTAAAAGTAATACGAATGGTAAAACAGGTTCATACGATTTCGGACAATCTATAATTGCTTCACCCATTGAATATGTATTTTCAAGGGGTGAGGTTTTTGGCACAAGATCCAAAGCAAATTCATATACCAAAACAGCTGCAGCTAAAGATGTTGAAATTCTTTTTGAACACCTTAGTTCCCCCTAAAAATGAAGAAAGCACAAAACCCCTATCAAAAAGCAGTGACAGGGGCGATAGATAATGCAAACCGCTATCTACGTCCGTGTGTCTACGGATGAGCAGGCGCAGGCGGGCTTTTCCATTCGGGCGCAAACACAGAAGCTGAAGGATTATGCCGGGATAAAGGACTGGACGGTACATAAAATCTACGCAGACGAAGGCATCTCCGGCAAGGACATAAAAAGCAGACCCGCCGTGATGGAGCTGATCGAGGATGTCAAGAGCGGCTTGGTTCAAAATGTGCTGGTGTATAAAATTGACCGTCTCACGCGTTCCACAGCCGATCTGATTTATCTGGTAGACCTGTTTAACAACTATCACTGCGCATTTAATTCGCTCATGGAAAGCATCGACACACAGACTGCGTCTGGTCGACTGTTCTTAAAAATTATAGGTATTTTTGCAGAGTTTGAGCGGGAGAATACTATTGAACGCACAAGGCTGGGGCTGGAGCGCAAGGTGAAAGAGGGGTACACCCTTTGCACTGCGCAAGCAAGCTTCGGCTACGACCGAACGAGCGGAGAAACCATACAGCGAATAAACGAACCGCAGGCTCAAATTGTGCGTGAGATTTTCGAACTGTTTGTCTGCGACGGGGCATCGCTGATAGAAATTGCCCGGCGCCTTAATATGCGGGGGGTAAAAACAAAGGCGGATAAAACATGGAACGGAACCAAGGTGCGGCGCGTATTGCAAAACTGTAATTATATCGGCAAAGTACGTCATCATACAGCCGACAAAGCCCGAACACGGGAGTGGGAGGGTTTGCATGAGCCCATTATCTCACAAGAGCTGTTTGATGCTGCCGCGCTGATGTTGGCTAGTAATCAAAAAATCACGCCAAAGAAGCAGCCGGGTAACGACAAGTACTTTTCCGGCTTTTTGGTATGCGCCAAATGTGGGCACCGCCTGAAAACCTACGAGACACATAAACAGACAAAAGATGGTAAGCAAAAGGCGGTGGGCTATGTTTGCCCAAATCACACCCTAAAGACCTGCCAGGTGGGCAGCATAAGCCACAAAAAGATAGAGAAAGCTTTTGAAACGTACCTATCCCGTTTTGCTGAACTAGAGTGTCCAGACGATATCTTGCTGGAAGAAATAACGCAAAGACGCAAAATGAGCAAGCCTGACATTCAACGGTATGAGAATATCCTGCGACAGCTGGAAGCCAAGAGAAAAGAGGTACAGCAGTTGTATGCGGTAAGCGAATTAGCATTTGAGGAGTACAAAAAAATCATGAAAAGCATCGACAGCGACCGACAATTGCTTACTGCAGAGCTGGAACGGGAGAGGGCACAGAAAGAGGAGACAGTCGTTGATAACAGCCATATAATCCTGAGCCTGAAAGAGAATTGGTGTTTGCTCAGTAACGCGCAGCGCCGTTCGTTCCTTCGGCTTTTTGTGGAGCGTATCGAGGTTTGCTGCGAAAAAACCGAGGGAGGGTATTTTAATAAAATAGAAAGTATCAGGGTTCAATGGAGAGAGGACATATAGCCACATGGCAAATCTGCATGAAGTTATATCTTTGTTATACACTCATCAAAACTGACAATCGAAACTTAATTATTTGTTGATATTATAGCAACATTGACAATGTTTGTGGACAAGGCATATAATAGAGATAGGAAATATCCAGAGAAGTCGATCTTCAACTGGCAAAAATAGAGACCCTGTGTTTTATTGGTTAGGGGGGCAAAGTATGTTTAAGGTTCTTACTGCGGAGTTTGACGCAGTGCATAAAAGTGACTTTGAGTTTAATTCACACGGCAGAGATCCTTTTTGGTTGATTGTCTTGGTTCACACCCCTTTTGAACTAATTGTTGACGGGGCGTACGAACGATACCCAGAGAACAGCATGATGCTGTTTCGTCCGAATCAGACCTATAGCTATCGAGCGTGTGAAGAACGTTATTCAAATGATTATACGCGCTTTGTCACGGATGATGATAGCTATTACAATTCAAAAATTCCCATTGCGGAGCCGGTTTATGTTGGGGATGGGTGGTATTATCATCGTTTGTTTCAGCTCATTACGTCAGAGTTCAGCTCGGCCAATGAGCGTAAGGACCTGATAATGGACAAACTGATGCAGGCGATTTTTACAAAGCTGTCCTGCCTCTTTAGCTTTTCTCCCGCAAACAGTGTATGCAAGAGTGTGTATGATTTAAAGGATGAGATTATGAAGCACCCGGAGATTGATTGGACCTTGCAGCTTATGTCTAAAAAACTAAACCTTTCTATCAGTCATCTGGAAAACACCTATAAGCAGACCTTTAATACTACCTGTATGGAGGATGTCATCGCCTCCCGGATTGCTCTGGCAAAGCGATATCTTAAAAACAGCAAATATTCAGTAACAGAGATTATTCCCCTGTGCGGATACAGCTCTGCGGAGCATTTTTTTAGGCAGTTTAAGAGGATCACCGGATTAACACCAAACCAATATCGAAAGAATAACTTATCGATTCGTTGACATCGGCGGCGGTTGGGCAGAAAAAGGCAAGATTATCTATAAAGACAAGGGGACATTAATCAAGACCCCTTGTTTTTTTTGTTTACATGATATACGCAAATTGTACTATGACATCTTTCTTATACAGTGATACTTAGTGCGAGATGCACAAAAGAACCAAATGGTAGAAAAAGACATTATTTTGTCCTGAACAGTAATATATATCATAACAAAGCTATTATAAATCACAACTGCAAGTTTATAAGTCATTGTAATCATAGCAAAATGCAGTTAATATATTCACATAGCATAATAAATTTATAAAATAAATATATTTTATATACAATTTCACAACGGTTTGTGCGCGAAGGTCTGCAACTCCCTTTTCTATCTTATCTTGCGTATAAAATAGTTAAGGGACTGTAAACCCGGCGCTCAAGAAGGGGGAAACATGAAGAAACTAGATAGCAGGAAGATGCGCTCTTACAAGGAATTTTTGCTCTTAACACCGTTTTTGCTTCTCGTGTTGGTTTTTGCGTACTACCCATTATACGGATGGATTTACGCGTTTTATGATTACCAGCCTCCTATGCCATTTTCGTGGGATTCGTTCGTTGGACTTAAGTGGTTTAAGGTTCTTTTCCAGAGCAGGTCCTATATCAAGCAAACACTCGAAGTATTGCGAAACACCTTTGCCATGAGCGGGATAGCGCTTGCATTTTCGTGGCTGCCGATGGTGTTCGCCATACTCCTAAATGAAATAAAGGCAGTCCGTTTCAAGAAGTTTGTGCAAACAGTCACGACAATTCCAAACTTTATCAGCTGGGTTTTGGTTTACTCGGTGGCGTTTCTTCTAATGAGCAACACAGGTATGTTTAACAGCGTGCTGCAGGATTTGGGACTGATATCCGCTCCGATTGATTTCATGAAATCCAGCAGCAATATGTGGCTGAAGATGTGGTTGTGGCTCACATGGAAGAACCTTGGCTGGGCGGCGATTATGTACATTGCCGCAATCGCAGGTATTGATGAGATACTGTATGAGGCGGCTCGAATAGATGGCGCAACGCGGTTAAAGTGCATCTGGCATATCACCCTGCCGGGACTAATGCCAACCTTCTTTGTATTGTTGCTTTTAAACATATCCAACTTCCTGAATAACGGAATGGAACAGTACTACGTATTCCAGAATTCATGGAACCGGGAGTTTATACAGGTTCTCGACTTGTACGTATACAATCTGACAACTAGCAAGCCCCCCGTTTATTCCGTTTCAACAGCGCTTAGCATGTTAAAGAGTATTGTTAGTCTGGTGCTTTTGTTTGGTGCAAACTCTTTCTCTAAGCTAATTCGCAAACAAAGTATTATTTAAGGAGGCAGCGATGAGTAGACTAAAAGAGAAATTCTTGCACGCAAGACGAAACAAGATAAAAAGCCGTTCGGTTAGCGACATTTTTTTAGATGCATTCATTTACCTAGTCTTTTCGCTGTTTTCCTTTATCTGTGTATACCCTTTTTACTATATCTTCATCAACACAATCAGTAACAATAAATTGAGTGAAAAGGGCTCCATCATTTGGTTTCCGCAGGGGCTGCATATTACGAACTATATCGATGCGTTTAAGATACCCGGTCTTCTTCAGGCATCCTATATATCCGTTTCCAGAACGGTCATCGGCACGTTGCTAACCGTTTTGTGCGCAGCGTTTATGGGGTATATGTTCACGCGCGAAACGGTTTGGAAACGTAAGTTCTGGTATCGTTTTGTGGTAATCACCATGTATTTTAATGCGGGAATTATCCCTTGGTACCTAACCATGATGAACCTTGGTCTTACCAACAACTTTTGGGGCTATATCCTGCCTACCGTGGTTTCTCCGTTTTACATTATCTTAACCAAAACATATTTGGAGTCCACGCCAAAGGAACTGCAGGAGGCGGCGGAATGCGATGGCGCCAGGGTGCTGACCATCTTCTTTAGAATCATGCTGCCAATAGCAAAACCCATTTTGGCAACCATCGCAATCTTTTCAGCAGTTACACAGTGGAACGCGTTTCAGGACACGCTGCTGCTCATGACACAGGAAAAGTATTACACGCTGCAGTTTGTTCTGTACCGGTATCTACAGTCCTCGCAGTCCTTAAAGGCAATTATCAACGCGACGTCAGGAAGCGCGCAGGCAATGCTGTCCAACGCGCAGACACAAACCTCTATTCGAATGACCGTAACCATTATTGTCGCACTGCCTATTTTATTGGTTTACCCCATGTTCCAGAAATTCTTTGTAAAAGGTATCATGATAGGCGCTGTTAAGGGTTAACGAATGACTAAACACTCTCGCAGGTAATTTTGGTTGATATTCCTTCGGGGATTCAGCATAGACGAGTCTGTAAATTGATTAAGGAGGAAGATAAGATGACAATCAAAAGGCAAATCGCATTAGCGCTTGCTTGCGTATTCGCGATCTCTATGTTACTTACAGCGTGCGCAACATCTGCGCCTCAAGCTTCCAGCAACGTGGATGAGGGCAGCCAAGCTCCGTCTGGTTCCACCGGGGAGCACGTGGTTCTTGAGGTTTATTCTCAGCCGGCAAACTTCCAGGGCGAGCAGATTGGATGGATGGCAAAGGTTCTAAAGGATGAGCTGAATGTCACGCTTAACATCATAGCTCCCCAGGTCGCTGGCGCGGACATCTTTGCCGCTCGTTCCGCAGCGGGATTCTTGGGCGATTTACTTGTATTGGATAATGCGGATATTCAGTCTGGCATTAAATCCGGGCTCGTAGTGGATATCACCGATGGCATGAAGAAGTTTGTCTCGTTTGAGGAATACAAGCCTCAGCTAGACTATTACAACTCCTCTCTTGACGGCGTAGGTGAAGGGTCCTATTACGCATGGCCTACCGAAATGGCAAATACAAGCCCCACCTCGTTCTCTCCCATCATTCCCGGCGTGGCTCCCACCATTCTCTGGGATTACTACAATGAGATTGGCGCTCCCGACATCGAGAACCTTTCGGGTCTCGTATCGGTGCTCCGCCAGATTCAGGATAAGCATCCCACCAATGAAGCCGGAGACCCCAGCTATGGCATTACCCTGTGGCCGGACTGGGACGGAACCTCCATGGAGAACGTCAACCAGCTTACCAAATGGTACGGTCAGGAAATTGTTAACGGAAACAGCTCCATACTGCTCGGCGCTGACGGAAGCATGATGGATCTGACCGACGACAATGGCGCATACAAAAAGATACTACAGTTCTACTTCGAAGCCAATCAGGCCGGCGTTATCGACCCCGACTCCGGCACGCAGAACTGGGATGCCGTTTGGCCTAAGTTCAGCTCCAAGCGTGTGTTCCTAATTTGGAACGACTGGCAGCAGGGCTTCTGGAATACAACCGAACGCGGCAACAAAGGCGAGAACTTTATCATTGCTCCTGTCAAGGACATGTCCATTTATCAGCCTTCCGACCCGTACTTTGGCAGCGGCAGAGCCTTTGCCTGCGGCACGGATGATCCCGTAAAGAAGCAAAGGGTTCTTGAGCTGATGGACTGGATGTCCAGCCCGGATGGACTCGAAATCATTCACGGCGGCATCTACGGTTTCATTTACGAGGATGCGGCGGATGGCAACGGCTTTGTTCGCACACCCGCGGGTGAAACCGCGCTGATGGATAACTCCCCCGTTCCCGAAGAGTTCGGCGGCGGTCTTTATGCGGACGGCATGCTACAGGTTAACCAGTGGATGGTTGCCAGTGTAGGCATCAACCCCAATAACAATACTCCTTTTGGCAACCTGTTCTGGCCTGCAGAGGTTGAGAAAGCAAAAACCACCACAACCAAGCAGTGGGGTGAGCGGTTCAATGCAGAAAACCCTGTGGATTACCTCACAAAGACCAATACCATCAGCGTAGTTCCGTTTGTAAACGTAAACCTTACTCCGGACACCACAGATATTGCGCTCATCAGAAGCAACTGTGGTCCGCTGGTGTGCGACGCTTCCTGGAAGATGGTATTCGCAAAGGATCAGGCAGAGTTTGACAAAATCTGGGCCGACCTTAAAACATCTCTGGAGGGCTTTGATTGGGCTACCCTGAACCAGTTCGACAGAGAAAAGCTTAAGGCACTTGTTGACGAAAGAGCAAAGGCACTGGCCAGTTAAGTTCCTTCGTACAAATAGAGTTTTCAAATTCTAAAATGGATTTTTGGGACTAGTGGCATTTGCCTTGCCTATTGCAAAGAGGGTGCTTTCTTTAAGCACCCTCTTTATTCTTGCACGAAAGGACCGGAGAAACAGATGAATAACGAACCGACCTCCCGCCTTCCGGACGGCAGCTATTTTACATCGTGGGAAGGAACAGAGCAATATACTCATACGCTGCATGTCGCCGCGCAGCATCCCAATGCATCGGATGCCAATGACGGCAGCCCGGAGCACCCGTTTGCTACCATTAATGCAGCGGCAGCCATTGCGCAGCCGGGTTCGCGCGTGCTGATTCACGAAGGCACCTACCGCGAATGTGTCCGTCCTGCCCGGGGCGGAGATGGTCCCGAGCGCATGATCTCATACGAGAATTATGAAAACGATACGGTAGTCATCAAGGCGTCGGAGGTTGCGACAACGTTTGAGCCAAGCACGGGCTGGCGCACAGGCGCAACCCCTTGGGAGGCCGAAACCGAAGGCGTTCGAATTTGGGTAACAAGGCTTGACCCTGATATGTTTCGCGGCTACAACCCCTTTTGTGCGGTTAACATTCTTCACGACAGATTGTTTATTGAATATGACAAAACAGATATGACGACCTACCTAAACCGCAGAGGTATGGTGTTCTGCGACGGCAAGCCCTTGGTTCAGGTTCCCCTTTATAACCAGATGTCCCGTCTACCTGGCTCCTATTGGGTGGAGGCAAACGGGCAAACGGTTCACTTTTGCTTAGCAGACGACAAAGACCCGAAGAATCATCTCATCGAGCTGACCTGCCGCGAACAGTGCTTTGCGCCCGAAACGCCCTTTTTGTCGTATATCCGGGTAAAGGGGCTGATTTGTGCCCATGCCGCCACAGGGGCGCCGGTTCCCCAGCGGGGGGCAATTTCAGCATTCCGCGGTCATCACTGGATTATTGAGGATTGTGTGATTGACTGGTCCAACGGCGTTGGGATAGATATCGGAAACGAATGCTGGCACCATACCATACAGGAAAATCAGGTGCTGGGGTACGATATCATCCGGCGCTGTACAATCCGCAATGTTGGTGTGTGCGCCATCGCCGCCATGTTTGTAGAACATATCCTTTTAGAGGATAATCTGATAGAGGGCACCGGCTGGCAGCGGATGGAGCTTTCGTGGGAAGCGGGAGGGTTCAAAGCGCACAACTGCCGCAACAGCCTGTTTCGCCGCAATATCTTTACGGGTACTATCCGGGCAGACCACCTGTGGCTGGATGTTGCAAATGAGAACAACCGAATCACCTCCAACCTGTTTCTCGACGGCATCGAGCAGAGGGAAGCAATATTCATTGAGTGCAGCCGTGACGGAGTGAACCTCATCGACAACAACATCTTCTGGAATATAGAGGGGCGCTTTGACCGAGCCGAACTGAAAGCAGAGCCCGGCTCCTCCGGCTGGTACAAGATGGAGGAGAACAGCCCGGTGAACGGGTATGCAATCTACGGCGAGGGCACGGATCATCTGCGCATTGCTCACAACCTCATTGGAAAATGCGCTAGTGCGGGCTACTTCTCCAAACCAGTGGCGTTTCGAATCGACAGAGCAAGCCGGGGCGGCACCTCCCGCGACGCAAGAATATACAACAATATCTTCTTCGATTGCGGTGAGGCAGCCATCAAGTTCCCGACCGAGAAAAACGAATCCGACGGCAACCTGTTTCTCAACATGCCGGGGGGCTATCTGCGTATACTCTATCCCGCACCCGAGGTTTGCCTTGATCTGTCCGCATGGAAGGAGTTTTACGGCAAGGATCTTAGCTCCGCCGAAGGTAGCCTGAATATATCTGTGGATACCAAGAACTATACCGCCACATTCGCCAACACCGGGGCCCGCGCAGTTCCGTTTTTGATGCATCGGGAGAAGCCCGACTTTATTCGTCAGACCGAGTGTATCAAAACAGTAAAAGCTTACGATCTTGTGCCTAACGATTTCTTCGGGCGTAAGCTTGGGGACGAGGTGCGTCTGCCGGGTCCGTTTTCTGAGCTTCAGAACTCGGTGACGGTTCACATAGACCCGAGATGCAAACCGGAAAGGTGACGTATCCAATTAATCGCTAATAGTGAGGATGTTATTATGTTAAGCAATCAATTTGAGCTTCTTGCCTACACGCGAAAACCGGCAGGAATGTATGAGGAGACTCTTGCAAACAGCATGCACCTGGCTTACCGCGTATCAGGCAGTGAATTTGTGCCGCTTAATCACAACTATGGTGTGCTGTTTGCCAAAGCGGTGGAAAACGAAAACCGTACGCTGACTGCCAAGAACCTTGCAAGCCCCTACATTTTCCAGATAGCCACTGAGGAATACGGCATTGTTGCTGTGCGCACCGAGTGTGACGGTACTCCCGACGAGCGGAGTAAAGGGAAGATTATGCTGTTTACCACGCGTGATTTTCTCCAATACACCGAGCACGGCTTAATGGACTTAGAATCCGACCATCATATTCGTTACGCCTGCTGCGAATACCTTGCACAGGAGCAGAGATACCTTTTGCAATGGTGCGATGAAACCAATCAAACCTATCGGGCGGAGTTTGCAAACATCTTCGAGCCTAAGATTGCTCCCGTGCCGGCACAGATGCTAAAACGCGATGTCATCGAGACAACCATCGAGGGTGCGCAGCCGGCAAACATCCTTGCAATACCCACGGAGATAGCAGAGAAGCTGCTCGAACGGCTTACCGTACCGGAGAACATCGGCATGAATCTGCCTAAGACCGTGACAGTCGCATCAGAACAGGAGCTGCAGGCGGTTCGGGCGGAGTATCTGTACAGTGATGGTACGGTGGTTTCCAGAGCGATAAGGTGGAATTCAGACACAATCGACTGGAGCAAAGAGAGAACCCATACGATAACAGGAGAGGTTGCACAGCCCTCCTATCACTTCCCCTTTGCCATCAACCGTGCCGACCCATGTGTGTTCCATTGGCAGGGTCATTATTACTATATTGCCACCAACGACGCGGACGACAACAACAGCCTGTCTGTGCGTAAGGCAGCAACCATGGAGCAGCTTGCAACCGCAGCAGAGTACGAGATACTCAATACAAGGATGTATGACCACATGGTGCAGTTTTTGTGGGCGCCAGAAATTCATCTGGTAGGCGAGGATATCTATATCTTTCTTGCCAGCAGCCCGAAAGGGTTTGAGCAGATACGCTGCCACGCGATGAGACTAAAACCCGGTGGAGAAATCCGCAACAAGTCAGACTGGGAGAAGCCAAAACCAATACAGCGCCGCGACGGCGAGTATTTGTGCAGCAATGGATTGACTTTGGATATGACCTATTTTGCGGTTCGGGGCAAAAGCTATGTGGCATGGGCACAGCGCGATATGGTTCCCTACGACCTTGGTTCTTGGATCTGTGTCGCCGAAGTGGATGTAAAAAAACCGTGGCAGTTAATCAGCGACCCGGTGGTGTTGTCAAAGCCTGACTACAGCTGGTCAAACAACCATGTGTTTGTGGAGGAAGGACCCTATCCGCTGTTTTTGGACAATAACAAGCTGATGCTGACCTTTTCGGGCGCACTCATAGACTACACCTATTGTATCGGGTATCTTATGGTGGATCTGGATGCGGACCTTTTGAATGCAGCCAGCTGGACAAAGGGGAATTATCCGCTACTGACCGCATTTTCGGTGAGCGGAGAAACCGGAACCGGGCACAACGCGTTTATCCGGGAGGAGAACGGCACTACCTGGTGTACTTACCACGCCCGTGTGGGTAAAGACGGACCGAGAAGCAGCGGTTTTCGCAGGGTGCATTTTCATCGGGACGGCTTCCCCGTGTTGGATTTGACCGAGGATAGGGACATTAAACTAGACTATCGCAACCTAACCTTGCAGGTTGTAGTCAAGAAGCCCAAAACCAGATAATTCTCATAAAGTACCGTGCCGCTTTCGCGATACGGGGTGTTATTCAAAGGGGAGGTTAAGGGATATGGGTGTGTTTATAAGGCAAGAGAATGCGCTGGTTTGTCAGTTTGGGGGAGAAACCGTCGTCATCGAGCCGTGGGGCAAAAACAGCTTGCGCACGCGTGCGGTGATGATGGGCACAATACTCGACACGGAGTTCGCCCTTTTACCACAGGAGTATTGCGAGGCTGACATTACCGTGTGTGACGATACGGCGCGCATTAAAAACGGGCATATCTATGCCGAAGCCATACGCGACAGCTGGAGCGGCACGATACAAATCAGTTACTATAACCGCAACGATGCCCTGTTGCTGCGGGAATACGGCAGGCGCGGCGCTCTTTGCCTAAACCCGCGTGCGTTTAAGCCCATTATCGGGGGCGACTTTAGCCTGACCGTCAGCTTCGAATCCGAGCCAACGGAAAAGCTGTATGGTATGGGGCAGTACCAGCAGGATATATTCAACATCAAAAACTGCAACTTCGAGCTTGCCCACCGCAACTCTCAGGCCAGCATCCCGTTTGTGCTGTCAAGCCTTGGCTACGGCTTTTTGTGGCACAATCCCGCCGTCGGGCGCGCAAGCTTTGGCGCAAACCGCACCGAATGGGTAGCGAGTAGCACCAAGCAGCTCGATTATTGGATTACCGCCGGAGATACACCGGCGGTAATTGAACAAAGCTACGCAAAGGCAACCGGCACCGTGCCCATGATGCCGGAATACGGCATGGGCTTTTGGCAGTGCAAGCTGCGCTACTGGAATCAGGAGATGCTTTTGGCAGTTGCCCGCGAGTATAAAAGGCGTGGTATTCCATTGGATGTAATCGTCTGTGATTTCTTTCACTGGCCCAAAATGGGGGACTACCGTTTTGAAGAGGAGTTTTTTCCAGACCCCGCCGCCATGGTGCGCGAGGTTAAGGAGCTGGGGGCTGAGATGATGGTCTCGGTTTGGCCGCAGATAGATCACCAGAGCGAGAATTTTAACGAGATGCGCGACAAAGGGTTGTTGGTGCGTCCCGAGGCGGGCGTGAATATCGGGATGCTCTTTGGCGGGAACAGCATGTTCTTCGATGCAACCAATCCCGCCGCGCGGGAGTATGTATGGCAAAAGTGTAAAAAGAACTACTACGATAAGGGCATCCGTATCTTCTGGCTGGATGAAGCGGAGCCGGAATACGGCGCGTACGACTTCGACAACTACCGTTATCACCTTGGCCCCAATGTGCAGATTGGCAACCTCTATCCGCAGATGTTTTCGCGCACCTTCTACGAGGGTATGACGCGGGAAGGGCAGCGTGACATCATCAATCTGGTGCGCTGCGCGTGGGCAGGCAGCCAGCGTTACGGGGCGTTGGTCTGGAGCGGGGATATCCACAGCGACTTTGACTCCTTCCGCAATCAGATTACCGCAGGGCTGCATATGGGTATCTGCGGTATAGCCTGGTGGACAACCGATATCGGGGGCTTTATGGGCGGAAATCCGGATGACCCGGCATTCCGCGAGCTGCTGGTGCGTTGGTTTGAATATGGCACCTTCTGCCCGGTGATGCGTTTGCACGGAGACCGCGACACCGCGACCCCAGAGGAACGGGACGTGTACCGCGCTGACGGCAGCAAGGCGTTGTTTACCGCCGGCAACAACGAGGTGTGGAGCTTTGGCGAAGAGGCATACGACATTCTCGTCCAATACATCCAGCTGCGCGAGCTGCTTCGCCCCTATACCCGTGACATAATGCGCGACGCGCACGAGCGGGGCACGCCCGTGATGCGAACGCTCTTCTACGAGTTCCCGCAGGACGCGCGCTGTTGGGAGGAAAAGCACACCTATCTATTCGGACCGGATATCCTTGTAGCGCCGGTTGTGCAGGCATCCGCCGCGAGCCGCGAGGTCTATCTGCCAAACGGTGCCAAATGGCAGTACGCCGTCACCGGCCAGTGGTACGAAGGGGGACAAACGGTAACCGTGCCCACCCCGTTGTCCGTTATCCCTGTTTTCCTGCGAAACGGCAATCAGGCAGAGGTATTTGAATGCTGGAAAAAGGATTATTGCCAGGCATAGCGTGATGAACAAACACCGGGTTTACTTGTGCCCAATTCAAACTAAAAAACTAATTTGGGCGGTTTTCCTCCGTCTTTCATAAAAGCAACAGCTCTTAGCCACGCTAAGAGCTGTTGCTTTTATGACCGTTATGGTTTTCAGATGCGGTTGATTAACAGCACCCTACAACTGGCTGCTCCGCTCTATTCGGTACAGCCGTGTGCCGTGTGGGGGTATCGTTGCATGAACACAGGCGTCCGAACTCATCCATATCTCACCGCTCCAAAGCTCCTCGATGGCGCTGCCACAAACGGCGTTCGTGCCAAGCTCGTCGTCGGCAACTGCTATTTTTTGTGGGGTATCCTCCAGGTTAAACATAGCAAGGTAACTTACCTGCCCTTCGATGTCTTTTGAAAACCACACTGCCTGCCTTTCGTCTCTTCTAATCTGTCTTGCATCGGTTGAATGGGTAATCAGGCGCAGAACCTTCGGGTTTGTTATCAAGGTCTTTGTCCAGTCATCCAGCTTGGTTAACTCAGCGCCCAGCATAAGGGGAGAACGAAAGATGCACCACAAGGTCATCATGCTTTGCTGCTCATCCTGTGTAAATCGGGTATAGCGCTCCTCGCCAAACCCCTTGCCGATATAGCATAGCGGCAGCATATCACAATCTGGAAAGCAGCCGGGTTCCACATGCGTTTGCCATTGCTCACAGCGCACAAACATGTCGGCGACGAATCGCCAGTCATCCCAGAAATCATCGGTTATTCTCCACATATTCGCGTATTGCTTGTAATGAGAAGCCTCATCAAGCAGCGCGGGTCCGGGGGAGAGGCTAAGCACCATCGGGCGGTTACAGTGCTGTATCGCCTGATAGAGCATCTCAATCTCTTTTTTGGCGGAGGGCATATCCATTCTGCAGATGTCGTCGCACTTAATAAAATCAACGCCCCATGCGGCATACAAATCAAAGATAGAATTGTAGTAAGCTTGAGACTCCTGCCGATCGGTCCTTAGCCCATACATATCAGGATTCCACAAACAGATGTTAGAGGGGTCGGCAATCTCGTTTGCGGTTACCTCGGTGCCCAAAATCCTGCCGTGGCTGTGGGCGGCTTGTCTCGGAATACCGCGCATGATATGGATGCCGAACTTTAAGCCCAAGCTGTGTACATAGTCTGCCAAGGGCTTAAAGCCCTGCCCGCCGGCGGAAGAGGGAAAGCGATCCGGGCAGGGTACTAACCGGGAATACGCATCCATCGCCACGTTCCAAAAGGGGAGGTACTGATGGCTATCCCGTTGCGAGCCGGCATCATAGGCGTACCACTGAATATCCACGACAATATATTCCCAGCCAAACTGCTTAAGGTTTGCCGCCATATAATTTGCGTTTCGTTTAACCTGCTCTTCCGTCACCGTGGTGTCGTAGTAATCATAGCTATTCCATCCCATGGGTGGGGTTAATGCTGCTCTGTTCTTATCCAAGCCCGTCCTCCTTTGCACAATCAGCTTTTATACATTCATATTAGCATGATAAGGGGGATATGGCAATCGAACAAATTGAGGAAGAAATAGACAAAAAACGTTCCAAACCGGTTTTGAAAGCGCAGATCCATGAGGTAGTTTTAAAGGCGTAGCCATAGGCGAAAATATTTGATCATTTTACCACAATAAGATAAAATATAACGGTATAGTCAAAGAAATAAGTATTATTTTCAGTAGGTATAACGTACCGGTGTCATATTACATATGTTTTATTGGAGGCGTGTTCAATTGAAGACAATGTTAAATACAATGAAGATGAAGAAAAACGATATTTCCGAAAACAATCTGTTTGTGTTTGAAGAAATCATGCGTACATACAACGGCAACGAACGCGATACCAAGTTCATGGACGCCATGGAGCAACATCTTACCAAAGAGCAACGTTTCAGAATTTGGGCTCAAAATGGCGCGTGTCGCGGCACGGGACGCGACAAAGAACGCAGGGCTTTCGCGATGGAGCACAGCACCAAATCTCTCCGCCAAAAACTTGATTTGTTCTTGGACACCATTGGAAATGGTTACAAATCATTCCCAAACGACATCGTATTAGATGAAAATAATAAAACCATTACCTTCCGTTTCGCCTGCAAGCACGGTCTGATGCATCTGGAAAAAGGATTTCAACATCGCTTGAAGCGTATTTCGGACACTGTGCGGGCGGTCGATTATATGAATTACAGCTTGCTTTAGGCATAAAACTCAAAATTGTTGATGTGGACGTGTCCGCAATCCACAAAGATATAAAAAGCCCGTGTGTTTTTACGTTTGAGATAGTTGAGTGAAGTAGTTAAAAATGAATAAGAAGCACATACAGGTGACTTTTGCATTTCTTCTTAGCATTAACCCGCGTGCCATCATCGCACCCAAGGGGCATGCCGGATGTGGTAGCAACACGGAAAAGGTTTTAGTTTAATCATCCCCAGGGGACCGTAAGGACCGCATGACCATGGCAAATGGACTGGAGGTACGTGTTCCGTTTGCCGACCATCGGTTGGTCGAGTATCTGTATAACATCCCGTGGGAGATGAAGTACCGAAACGGAAGAGTAAAATCTCTGCTCAAGGATGCGGCTAAGGGTATCCTGCCGCCCGAGATTCTGGACCGCAAGAAAAGCCCCTACCCCAAAACCCACCATCCGGGCTATGAGAAGGAACTGATTGCAGAGCTGAAAACCATTTTGTCCGACCGCTACGCCCCACTGCATGAGCTGGTGGATACCAAGGCGCTGCACGCGCTGATGGAGTCGCAGTCCGACCTCGGCAGACCGTGGTTTGGGCAGCTTATGGCGGTGCCGCAGATGTACGCCTACCTGATAGAGGTCAACTACTGGCTGGAGCGTTATGGCGTAGAGATTCGCCTGTAACATCCTTTAATTCATACACAGTGTAATATGGTTTGAACCGACCGCAGAACCGTCAGGGTGCTGCGGTCGTTCTGCAGCCAAACAGCTGTAAGATGAATGTGAACAAGCGTGTAATGGGTGATTCTGGGGTTGGAGTGAGGGGTACGGAAACTTGGTTTTTGCGCCATATTATGGTATGATAACGATGCGGTGGAGCTGTTCCCGAAAAAGTTTTAAGCTTGTCCGTTTTTTACTATTGTTATTATCAGCTTTTGAGTATTATAAGAAAGCAATAAAGTAAGAAAGGATCTAAAACATATGATTATGCCCTACTTACAGTTTAACGGTAGCTGCGAAGAAGCACTCAATTTTTATGCGGATGCCTTCGGCGGCAAAATCACCTTTTTATCGCGACGCGACAATAACCCGAACAACCCGGTCATGCACGCCACGGTTGCACTCACAGAATCAGGCGGATGCGTCAGCGCTGGCGACACGGACGAGCCTGTTCTGGTTTCGGGTATGTCTATCCTTGTTCTCTTTCCATCACGTTACAAAATCGACGAAATCGCACTGAAACTTGCACAAGGCGGTACGCTTGTTCATGGTTTCGTGCCCCACCCGCCCCCCGATGATAACGGAGGCGGTGCAGAGGTGCTTGATCGGTATGGGTATACATGGTTTTTATGTGCATAAAGGCAGCAGGTTCATCCTCCTCAGACAGGCGTTAACGGGGCAGAATTTGACGGGGACAACGAATGGCGGTGCACTAGACGTTCAACTACCTGTTTCTCACTTCAACCTCATCACCGTTAACCAATATTACCTGTGAATTGCTGATGGGGACAAGCGCCAATTCTGACGTATATTGTTTGATAATTTTCTCCACGATTTTTTTGAATGGAAAGTTTGTATAATGTGGCAACGGATAAAACTCTATCGCGTGTAATGAATCATAACTGGTTAATTCAAGAGCTTCCATGCAATTATCCATATCCTTTACATACTCGATATCAGGAGATACAACAATCGACCCCGCAGATTCTCCGATATAGGGCTTTCCCGCATTGATTTGCTCAAAAATGATTTTATCTGTTCCGGTTTTTTTTAGTTCTTGTAACAGAAAGAAGGTATTGCCGCCGCTTATATAAATAAAATCATTGGTTTCGATTGCGCGTTTTATTTCCAAAACATCGTCCGAGGAGACATCCACCTCTTCAACTACTATACCCAACTTTTCTAGCGCAGTTTTTCCTGATTTTACATAAAAATTAACCTTCTCATGTTTTGCGGCGGTGGGAATAAAGGTTGCTTTTTTACCTGATATCTCCTCACCAATAAAGCTCGGAAAAAGCCCGGAAACATCCTTAAATGATGACGATAAGAATAATTTTTTCATAAAATACCTCTTTCTATAGCTATAAAATCCTTAGTATATCTATTACTATACCACAATATTGTTGACAACTATATGTCAGCAATATAGGATGATTATGGGGGGATTTTTATGAGATTGGGACGGATTATCGCAATCATCATGTTGTTGCTGAGAAAAGAAACGGTTACCGCTAAAGAAATGTCGGAATTGTTTGAAGTATCAATCAGAACAATTTATCGGGATATCGATAGTATAAACGCGGCAGGCATTCCTATTGTGAGTGTTGCGGGGGTTGGTGGCGGCATTTCAATTATGGAACAGTATAAGATTGAGAAAGGGCTCTTTACAACCAACGATATTACAGCGATGTTAAGAGGTTTGGGCGTTATTTCGGGTGCGATTGGGAGTGAAGAAAATTCAAATGCACTCGTAAAGCTTAAAAGCTTTATCACGGACGAACAGATTGGTGAAGTGAATAAAAAGCTTACTCAAATCACGTTCGATCTATCTTCTTGGATGGGAGCGGACGACTTAAAAACCACACTGCATCCCATAGAAAAGGCACTTGAAAACAGAAGGATGATATCATTTCTTTATTATGGACATCATGGTCAGGAACGATTTGATTTTGTAGAACCACACCGTTTGGCGTACAAAGGCAACAATTGGTACCTGCAAGCGTATGTTCCCTGTAAAGAGTCCTTTCGCCTATTCAAGCTTCGCAAAATAACACAAATACAGCAAAAAGAGGAAAGCTATGCTCCTCGCAAACTACACCATCCTTTTTCAAGCTTCACAAGTACAATGAGCAGCAAAACAATCCCTATAAAGCTTAAAATCCATCAATCTGTGCTGGATAAGATGTTGGATTATTGCACGATGAGCAATGTTTACCCCTTTGATAAGGACTATTTCCTTGTCCACTTTGACTTTATAGAGGACGATTACGCCTATGGCATTCTGCTCAGTTTTGGCAAACATCTCACGGTTTTAGAACCCGAATTTGTAAAGGTCGAGATGCAAAAACGATTAGTACATATGCTGGCGGCATACCAGGATTGACTGACCGCCGTATCGTAAAAGCACACTTTAGTCAGTGGTATTGTTATAAGGCGACCGCAACACCCATCCGGGTGTTGCGGTCGCTTTGCGCTCTAATGGTTATGCGGTTGCGTTATGCGGGCTTCGCACTACAGGCTGAAGCTGCCGACCCTCCAATGCGTGTTCCAGCGTAGGGATAATCAGCGGCATATGCGCTATCATCGAGTTTGGCTTTCCGGCGGGGTTATCCTGCCCAAACGGAACAAAATAGATGTTTTTGGTGCTCATCAGCAATCCGATATTTTTAAAGCCAAGCCCCAGCGCGTCGTTGGTTGCTACAGCAAGCACCAGTGGCTTACCCACACGCAGATGACCCTTTGCCGCCATCAGCACAGGGGTGTCGGTCACCGCATTTGCGAGTTTTGCGGCGGTGTTTCCGGTACACGGGGCAATCAGCAGAATATCAAGCATCCCCTTTGGTCCCATCGGCTCGGCGTCCTCTATTGTGCAGATCGGCTCGTTTCCCGTAATCGACACAAGGTCGGAGAACAACGCCTCTGCGGTACCAAAGCGGGTGTCGGTGGTTTGTACGATGTTTGAAAGGATGGGGTAAACGACAGCGCCCAGCTCGGTCAGGTGTCGTATCTCGGTAAGCGCCTCCTTGTGGGTGCAAAACGATCCGGTAAGCCCCACGCCGATGCGAACATTATTCAGCGTCATTATCATCACTTCTTTCGCTCAGTATCGTAATAACGGCCTGCGCAAGAATTTCACCCGAGGTCTTTGGCGCATACCGTCCCGGCAGCCCCAAACAAAGTGCCGCGTTTTTGCCCAGCTCCTTTGCCGCCTCAAAATCCACGCCGCCCGGAGCGGATGCAATGTCCACCACTGTCGCATGGTCGGATAACTGTGCTACACGGGCACGGGGCAGAACCATTGCGGGCACGGTGTTGACGATATAGTCAAACGGGCGGAGATTGTCGTCAAGTGCGTCAAAAGCAAGCGCATGATAGCCCAGTGCCTGTGCAAGGACGCGTGCATTTTCGCTGCGGGCGCAGATGGTTACGCGCATATCCAGTCCAAGCAGCTTGTGTGCCAGCACCTGCGCGCATCGCCCAAAGCCCAGAACCAAAACCTCGCTCTGGTGAAGGTTATTCTTGCTGCGTGCTATCATCTCGGCGATGGTGCCTTCGGCGGTCGCCACGGCGTTTCGTATCGCCACATCATCGCGTTCCATCAAATCACAACATGCGATTTCTGCACGCCGGCAAAACTCCTTGACATGGGCGGGCACAGCGCCGGCAATCAATGTATGGTGTTTTGTTAACACGGTAAGCAGATGGTCAACCGTCCCGTCCTCAAGTGCAATACCGGATGTAATATCTCTGCCGTTTTTACTAAGCGGTACGGGGCAGAGCAGACAATCGCTTTGCTGAGCAGCGTCATAAAGGCTGTCGGTCTGTACGGCGCGTTTATCGAGCATGCCGCCGGACAATGCGGCGCAAACCACGGAATACCCCTTTTGCAGCAGTGCGTTGGTTAAGTAGATTTGGCGTTCGTCCCCGCCGATAACGGCAAAATCAAATGGTTTTTTATCGGTCATATGGTTTCCTTTCCGGCGAATGGTCGTCGCCATACACGGTGCGGTCACATGAAATCCTTACAGTTATACAATATGTGCGCATGGCGGGGATGGTGATATCAATTAACCGATTATGAACCCGATAAAACGCGGCATACTAACCGCATAACCGAAAAAAGGGGATGCGGAAATTGAAGTTTGATAAGGTCTATTACGAACCGCAGGTGCTCGATTACGAGTTGGGTAAACAGCTTCGTAATCGGTATGCCCACCTGCCGTGGGTTGAGATAGAGAGCCACAACAGCATCAAAGAGCTGCGCGAAAACCCAAACACCGAGTTTGCGCGCATGAAACAGCACCTGATTGTCGGGGTGCGCAAGACCCATAAATACGTACCCAACCACAAGTCCTCCGACTTTCTCGTGCCCTATACGTCGTCGGGGTGCAGTGCCATGTGCCTGTACTGCTATCTGGTATGCAACTACAACAAATGCTCCTACTTGCGCGTGTTTGTCAACCGCGAGCAGATGATGGACAAGCTGTTAAAAACTGCGCATCAGGCTCAACATCCCCTCACCTTCGAGATTGGCAGCAACAGCGACCTGGTGCTAGAAAACCGCGTAACGCAAAACCTACCGTGGACGATAGAAACGTTTGCAAAGGGCGAGCGGGGCGCCCTTACCTTTCCCACCAAGTTCGCCGACATCGATGACCTATTGCCTTTGGAGCATAAGGGCAGAACACTCGTCCGCATGAGCGTCAATCCGCAAGAGATAATACGAACCGTAGAGCTTGGCACCGCACCGCTTGACCAGAGAATCGATGCGGTAAATAAGCTGTGTGACGCGGGTTACCGAATCGGGCTGCTAATTGCGCCCATAGTATTGACCGACGGGTGGAAGGAGCAGTATACCCGCCTGATCGCACAGCTTGCCGAGGGCTTGTCCGAGCGGGTAAAGCAGGCGATGTTAATTGAGATCATCTTTATGACCTACAGCTACATCCACCGCGCCATCAATACCGAGGCATTTCCCCACGCGCCCGATTTATATGACACAAACCGTATGACAGGGCGGGGCCAGGGGCGCTATACCTATCACCAATCGGCACGGGAGGAAGCAGCCACGATGCTGCAGCAGGAGATTGAGCTTCGCTTTGGGCAGGGTAAGATTATGTATATTGTATAAATAAACGGCAGACCGCTTGGTCTGCCGTTTACTGAATGAACTCTTGAACTATGATAGAATCGTAAGGATGAATGTGCCTTTTGTGCAGTCTCCTAAAGCATGATGTATAAAAGCGCAAGCATCAGCAGCTGGTCGCCCTCCTCCGAAAGCAACACCAGCAGCAGTCCGCCAATGATTAAGAAGTCGCGGTCCAGCTCGATATCGCCAAGCAGGGGAAGCGAAATCTTTGTAGCGGATGTGCCCTTTTTTTCGTTATCCTGCGGCGGAGGGGCGTACTCGGTATGTACCGCTTCAAACGGATTGACGCTTGGCGGGGCTTGTGGAGGACTGGCATGCGAGGCGGAACGCGCCTCATAAACATGCTTGCCGTTTCGAATGATTCTGCCGCAACGGGGGCACCTCGATTCGGCGGGGGGAGGCGGTTCTTGCTGTGGGTTTGCTTGTTGAGTATTATTGTTTTGCGCAGCGTGGTTTGCGCGTGAGGTTACACTGCCCGAAGCGCGCCGATTTGTCTCCCTTGCGCGCTGGATAGCGTCCTGCTTCATGCGCATAAAATCGTATTCGGTATACCCGCCGTTACTCCACATGTCCGCCCTCCGTCACAAAGCCGGTCTCCAATTTTTCGTTGTGGTTGTTATAACGCGATTCGCTTCAACAACGTCCGAACAGATTGTCTACAAGCTTGCATTTAAGGCGTTATTAAGGCTTTTGTAGACATTACAAGTTGGTTTGCATTACTACCCCAGCAGGCTTCCAAGCAGCCCGCTTTCCTTTACCAGCGGCAGGATGGCAATCAGCTTCATCAGGTTGATTGCTTCGTCCACCCGCCCTTGTCGTTTGTCCGATAGCATTGGTTTTAACGCGCGAAGCAACCTCTCGTTTTCGCCGTCCTTGGCGTTTGAGTACGCACTCATCAGTTTCATAACGGTGCCCATGTCGATATTCTTGAACAGGTCACCCAGTCCGCCCAATCCACCAAGATCCGGACCATTGCTTGCGCTGTCCCTTTGGCTGCTTGAGGAGGATTCTTGTTGACCGCCGCCCGAGAACATGCCGGAGAAAGCGGACAGATCCGGCTCACTGTCGTCCGAGCCAAGACCAAACATCTGCGCCATCTGCTTGATGCGGTTAATTCCGTCCTCGCTGCTTAGCAGGTCGCTGATGCGCTGCATCACGTCCTCGTCCACGGTGCTTCCCCCTTTCATATTCGCATGCGGGCGGCACGGGGTTTCTCAGAATTAACGCTTGGTATTCTTGCCCAACATTTCGGAGAGCTTTTTTGCGTTTTCGGGGTTGCTTAACATAGCGTCTACCTTTTTTGGATCGTTAGCAATACCGGACAGCTTTTTGGCATCCGCCTCACTCAACCCCTTTACCATGTTGTCAAACGTGCCATCCTCCAGCTTTGCACGCAGTGCGGCTGGGGACATCCCCATCTTTTTGGATGCGATGTTCAGCAGCATGTTGATCTTCTGTTCAGAAAATTCGGGTGCTTTATCCATAGTAACCTCCATTTGAAGTATTTGTATAGCAATTTTGGTCATTGTCTGCGGACGATAGAAAAACAAAGCAGTCTGCTTGCACTATATCCTATTTTTATGATACAGTAAAAAGAAATAGACTACGCCCACCGTTACACTGGTTGTTTGGAGGAAAACGGTGGGAGTGCATACAGCCAAAGGGGAAACATCGTGAGAATACTCGTTATTTCAGATACCCACGGTAACTATCGTGTGCTGCGCAGCATTGTACAAAAGCATACGCATGATGCCAACCTGTTTTTGTTTGCGGGCGACGGCGAGCGCGAGCTTGACGATATCAAGATGGAGTTTTCTACCCAGACCTTTTACTCGGTACGCGGCAACTGCGATTTTGCGTCGATGGAGCCGGTCAGCCGCATCGTCCAGGTCGGTGAGGTTCGCATTCTGCTTACCCACGGCGACCGCTATGGGGTCAAATCGGGTAGGGGGAGGCTTATATCGGCGGCACAAGAAAACAACGCCCGAATTGCCGTGTTCGGTCACACCCATGTGGCATACAGCTCCTACGAAAACGGCATTTATCTGCTTAACCCGGGCAGTGCCTCCAGCCCCCGCGCAGGAAAAGCAAGCTATGGCATGATTGACATTACCCCAAACGGAATCGTACCGTTTGTTGTAGAGCTTTAGAGGGAATCGATATGTACAAAAACGAGCAACCCGGGTGGCTTGGCAGGGAACAGCTGCATTTTGAGAACCTGCCCTCAACCAACGATTATTTAAAACAAAATGCGGCGACTCTGGCGCACGGTACCGTGGTAACCGCGGACTACCAAACGGCGGGCAAGGGCAGAAGCGGCAGGGCATGGCAGGATAATGCAAAGGCAGGACTGGCACTTTCGGTGCTGTTACGCCCGCCCTCGGTTCATCATACTCAACTGCTGCCGCTTGTGTGCGCGCTTGCGGCAAAATCGGCTGTTTTTTCCCTTTACGGCGTAAATTCCGGCATAAAATGGCCCAATGATCTTGTTTTAAATCAAAAGAAGATTTGCGGCATTCTGTGCGAGGGGGTTCTGCTCGGTCAGACGGTTTACGCCGTGTGCGGCATTGGCATCAACGTCTTACAGCGAAAAATGGATTTTACCCAAGACGGGCTTGATCACGCCACATCCCTGCTGGTCGAAACCGGCATTCACCACAGCATTGGCGAGGTTGCCGCCGCGGTGATGACCGAGCTGGAACGGTATTACGACCACTATATTGCCCAAGGAATTGACGCATTGCTGGGTGAATACGAGGCGGCGTGTGTCACCCTTGGCAGGGAGGTTTGCGTGATTCAAAACGGTGCAAAGCGCGAGGGCAGGGCGGTTGGACTTGCGCAAAACGGCGCCCTATTGGTCGATTTTGCGGGAGAGATAACCGAAATTAACGCGGGCGAAGCGTCGGTGCGCGGTCTGTACGGGTATGTATAACGAAGAGCCAAAACAACAAAAAAGCGGTCAATCCATTCCTGTTGGACTGACCGCTTTACGTATGAAGTTTTATAGGTTAGTGAACTACTTCCTTGTGCCCCGGATAAACTTAACTGCCGAAGTACCCGCCACTGCGCCCTCGTATACCGCCTTGGCAATCTGGTACAGTCCGCCGGTGCAATCGCCTGCCGCAAACAATCCGGGCACAGCGGTTTGCATCGCATTGTCTACCACCACCGAGGTGCCGTTGAGCTCGGCGCCCAGCTTGCGCGCAAGGTCTCCGCTGCCCGCAACCCCCAGCGCCACAAACACGCCTTTTACAGCGATGGTGTGTTCGTCCGCAAAGCGGACGGTCTGCAGGGTGGTGTCGCCCTCCAGCGCCACAATCTTTTCCGTTATTATCGACAAGGAATCGGGAACACCCGCAGGAGCGGGCTTGCCATTTGTAATCAGCGTAACCGACCCCGCCACAGGCAGCAGCTCTGCCGCCTCATGCAGGGCGTAGTCGCCGTCGCCCAGCACCGCCACGTCTTTGCCTTTGTAAAAGAACGCGTCACAAACCGCGCAGTAGCTTACCCCCTTGCCCTCATACTCCGCAAGCCCGGGTATTTTGGGTGCCTTGCGCGAAGAACCGGTGGCAAGAATCACAACAGGGGCTTCAACCCGCGTGTTCGCGGTGCCCACCTCAAAGCCATTAGCCGCGTAACCGATGGAAAGCACCTCGCCGGTCACCATCTCAACCCCTAGGCGGGTGGCTTGCGCAATCCCTGCTTGGTGTAACGCCTCGCCCGTCACAGGCTCGGCAAAGCCATAGTAGTTTTCCACCTTGTCCGCCTTGGCAAGCGAGCCGCCATCCCGCCCGATTACCGTTACCGAAAGTCCCGCGCGCGCGGCGTAGATTGCAGCCGATATCCCCGCGGGACCGTTGCCCAAAACCAATATGTCCGCCATATCAACACCATCCCTATCCCGTAAAATCTGGTAAGCCTTGCGACAAGCACCGAAAGCCCAAAAAACATAATTTATTATACCCTGCCGTTGCCGCTTCTACCGTGATTGTATCACAAAAGCCATTACCCGTCACGCGCTTTTGGGTGATTTCTGGCAACGAAGAA
Organism: Bacillota bacterium; assembly: GCA_023460535.1. Classification (GTDB taxonomy): domain Bacteria; phylum Bacillota; class Clostridia; order Oscillospirales; family Ruminococcaceae; genus Acetanaerobacterium. Next base: position 27,130 of record JAEWPV010000011.1, on the reverse strand, counting down.
ATCCGTCGGATATCAAGCGGCTACAGCATACGACCTCGAAAGATAAAAAACTGATAAAAATCGTGCGCTTTCCTTGACAACAGCCTGTAAATGCGAGAAAATAAAAGGTATTATCATGCAGGTGAATTGCTTGCACGATAGCTATCGAAGACGGAATGAAGAAAGGAAGAGTAATTGTATGAAAAGGATACTGGGCATTATTCTTGCAGCTTGCATGCTGCTTGCGGCTACGGCTTCGCTTACCGCCTGCGCGGGGAACACAGGCGGCGATCTGCGCGTTGGCATGGAGTGCGGCTACGCACCCTTTAACTGGACACAGGTAGAAAACATCAACGGAGCGGTTGCCATCGAGGGTGGTGGTTACGCCGGTGGCTACGATGTGGAGATTGCGAAAATCATCGCCGAAAAGCTTGGCAGGAAGCTTGTCATTGTTAAAACTGAATGGGGCGGACTGCCCACAGCGGTACAGTCCGGCACCATTGATCTCATCATTGCGGGCATGAGCCCCACCGCAGAGCGCAGAGAAAGCATTGATTTTACAGATAAATACTATACCTCCGACCTCGTTATGGTTGTGAAGAAGGGTGGCGCGTTTGAAGGCGCAAAGAGTATTCAGGACTTTGCGGGTGCTAAGATTACCGCACAGCTCGGCACCTTCCACTATACCGTTATCGAGCAGATTAACGGCGTAAACCTGCTTGAAGCAATGGATGATTTCGGTGCGATGCGCGTTGCGCTTGAGTCGGGCATCATCGACGGCTATGTTTCCGAGCGTCCCGAGGGTATTTCTGCTTCTCTGGCGAATGCCAATCTTACCATGGTCGGCTTTGAGGGTGGTGGTGGCTTTGAAACCACTCCCGATGACGTAGCCATTGCCGTCGGCGTGAAAAAGGGCAGCGAGCTGACCCAAAAGATAAACAAGATTCTCAGCGAAATCTCTGAGGAAAAACGTGCGGAACTGATGGAAAACGCCATCAAGGGTCAGGATATTGCGCAATAGTTTTACAACCAAATAATTACTGCAACCTTCGTTGAATAGAAAGGGGCCACTCAACATGCTACTATCAGCAGCCACTGCGGTTGTAGAAAAAGGGTTCTGGGACTGGGTTGCTCAAATCTGGACCACGTACTGGCCGCTGTTTCTCAGGGGCATGGGCATTACCCTGCTTATCGCTATAACCGGCACCATAATCGGCTCGGTCATCGGTCTTATCGTCGGCGTGGTTCGCACCGTACCCGTCGGACCAAGGGATTCCGTTTTTAAACGCGGGCTACTACGCGTGGTGAATGTGCTTCTTTCGGTGTACATAGAGGTTTTTCGCGGCACGCCAATGATTGTTCAGGCGATGGTTATCTTCTATGGCGCCGCGTTTGCAGGCGTGCGCATGGATACGACCCTTGCGGGCGTGATTATTGTCTCGGTTAATACCGGCGCGTATATGGCAGAGATTGTGCGCGGTGGCATTCTGTCGGTGGATAAGGGGCAGTTTGAGGCTGCCCACTCCATCGGTATGAACCATTTTCAAACCATGACCAGCATTGTCATGCCGCAGGTTATCCGTAACATTCTGCCTGCCACGGGCAACGAGTTTGTCATCAATATTAAGGACACCTCGGTGCTTAACGTTATCTCGGTAAGCGAACTGTTCTTTGCCTCAAAAACTGTATCAACCACTACGTATCAGTCCTTTCCGACATTTTTTATCACCTGTATCATCTACTTAATTATGACCTTTAGCGTTACCCGCATCCTCCGTTTTGTGGAGCGCAAAATGGACGGAGCCGATAGTTATACCATCCACGGCTCTCAAACCACGCCCGAGCAGGAGATTAAGGTAAGGGGGGCGTTGTAATGAAGGTTATCGAGGTAAGACACCTAGAGAAGAAGTTTGGGGAGAATGTGGTTCTCAGAGACATCAACCTGGATGTGCACAAAGGCGAGGTGGTCTGTGTCATCGGTTCAAGTGGCTCTGGCAAAAGCACGCTGTTGCGGTGCATCAATTTACTGGAGGAACCAACCGGCGGCGAGATTACCTACCACGGCGAGAATGTGCTTTCCAGCCGGCTTTCGCGCACCGAGTACCGCACCAAGCTTGGCATGGTGTTTCAGCAGTTTAACCTATTTAACAACCTCACCGCGCTGGATAACTGCACCGTGGGGCAGATTAAGGTGCTAAAACGCGGCAAAAAAGAGGCGGAACAGACCGCAATGAGGTACCTTGACCTGGTAGGAATGTCCCAATACATCAACGCGCGCCCCGCCCAGCTTTCGGGCGGGCAGAAGCAGCGTGTCGCGATTGCGCGCGCTCTCTCCATGGAGCCGGACGCACTACTGTTTGACGAACCCACCAGCGCGCTCGACCCCGAGATGGTGGGCGAGGTGCTTAAGGTCATGAAGACCCTTGCAGGCAGCGGACTGACCATGATGGTCGTTACCCACGAGATGGATTTTGCAAGAGAGGTCGCAAACCGCGTGCTGTTTATGGACAAGGGTGTTATCGTAGAGGATGCTCCCCCCGAGGAGATTTTCACAAACCCCAAAAATGACCGCACCAAGGAGTTCTTAAAAAGAACTTTGGAACGCTAAATTGGTTAATGATACTATAAACAAACCCCCGAACGGCTGGCCGTTCGGGGGTTCGTTTGTCATGACATCTTAGAACCAAAAGTCGTTATTTAGCCGCCCAATTGCGATTCTTTGCAGCGAAGCACAAACTCAATCGGATGCTGGGTTTTGAGTGCCGTCTCCTCCGGTGTCAGTCCTTGGTTAAGGAAACGCTTAATAACAAACTCCATGCTTTCGCCCAGCTCAATCACATGCCCGTCCGGGTCGTACAGCCGCATTGTTCGCTGACCCCACGGGTATTCGACGATGTCATGAACAAGCGTTACATCCCCGTATTTATGTAGTTTTTCTTGAAAACCCTCCAGATTATCGTGTTCAAAGTACAGCTCACCCCAGTGGCTTTTCGTCTCAATCTCATCCTCGCCAACCTGCAAAAAGTTAGCCCAGCTAGAGTTGCCTTGCAACGAGATGCCGCTCTCAAAGGCGACGTTCTCGCCAAAGTCAAACAAAACGCGTTGTCCAAACAATTCCTCATAAAATCTTCTGGAAGCCGCAATATCAGCAACGGCCAGCAGGCAGCCGCTATATTTCAAGTAGAATCCCCCTTCTTCTTGTACAGGTTTATTCGCCCGCACCGGTAATCTCAGCCTGTGCTTTTTTGCTCAGGGAAGAGAGCAACAGGCGGTAAGAGCGGTCAATCATCTCCCGCATCAGCTCGTTGGGCACATTACCCTCAAGGTATACCGAGTTCCAGTGCACCTTGTTCAGGTAATACCCGGGGATGATATCGCCGCCACTTGCAGAGCGCACAAACTCGCCGAACTCCGGCTCCAGCTTTAGGCTGAAGATGGGTCTGCCCGTTTTGTCACCGCCAAGCATCGCAAACATCTTACCGCGCAGCAGATAACGCACGGCGTTCCATTCCTGCTTAAAGTCTTTTTGTGCCCCCGCCTTTGCAAGGCAGTAGTCATCAATCCATTCATATGGCTTTGGTATCATAACGCATACTCCTTCGCCCAAATCCTGCACTGCGCAAGGCGTTTGCCGTCGTCTCCCTGCTCCTTGTCATACGCGAACTGGTTTAACAGGGCACACGCAAACGAATCGCACTGCCCGCAGTGCTCCTGTCCCTTTTGCTCACAGCAGTATTTCACGGGGCAGCTTTCGCCCCAAAACGGCTTGTCCATAGCGGTACAGCCCTTGCATCCCATCTGCTCCCGGTATGTACATTCGCTGCAAAGGATTCCGCATCGCGACTCAATCATTAATCTATCCACCCTTTCAAACGTCCAGCGATGATGAACCATATGGTACATCAGAATTTATTTTTTTCATTGTAAAAATCGGACATATTACTTATAAACGTGCTGGGAGCAATGCCGCACACCTCGCGGAACTCGCGTGAAAAATGCGATTGGTCATAATACCCGGCGTACAACGCGCATTCGGTTAGCGTTAGTTCAGAGCGCTGCATCGCCAACACTGCCTTGTTCAGGCGCATAAGCTGCAGAAATTTTTTAACACTGATGCCGATTTCGTTGTAAAATAGGCGGTTAAGATGCCGCTCGCTGTAATATACCGCATCGGCAAGCGTCTTTACCGACGCAGTGGGGGCAACAGAATGAATAAACGGGGTAATCGTACCGGGTACAGCAGGTGCATTCGCGAAAAGAATGGAAAGAAACAAAGAATCGAGCAGTCTTGATAATTCACTTTCATCCCGTGCGCTTGTTATCGCTTCGCATAACGCCATGTGTAATGTGGGAAGACACTCGCGCAGGGGGATGATGCAATCGACAAACTCCTGTTGCGGATAGCCGGTTAACCGGTGTGCTCCGCCCGGTAAAAACTCCACAAAAAGGTGGCAGGGCGAAGCAGACTCCTGCGCACCGACAACCACGGTTTTTGTGGTTGGTCCCCAAAGCAAGGAGACGATTTGGTGCTCTTCAATACTGCATACAATACAGCCGCTTACGTCCGGTACAAGCGTAAGCGGCAGGGAAACAACAGAAGTATACGGCAGCATAATGGTATAATGCGCAATATAAGGACGCAACAGGGCATGAGGGGTCAGGTGACGGCGTAGGATGCCGTCGGTTTGGGTGTCCAAAGAAAATAGAAACGGGTGTTTGGGCATAGCACACCCTCCGTCTCTCATCGTTTCATTGGTGGACGGGGAGAACCTTGCGCGTTTTCCAGCTCTCCACGCATGCGACGGCGTTTTTCATCCAGCATGCGCAGCTTCTTCTTTCGGTAGCGCATCATGTTAATCTGCCGAATGACAACAAGCAGCACAAACAAACCCGCAACGATACCGAGTATGGTAAGCAGCACGGTAACCCACGTTGGAGCAGAACCCTTTTCGGTAACAGCCTTATCCGCCATTAGGTTGACCGAGAGCAGCAGCTCGTTTTCATACAGGATATCGGCAATTCCCACCACGTCGCCCTTGTGAACGGTGGTGGCTATTTGTGCAGGAACACGGCACAAAACATATACATCCTCGGAAACCGCCGATTTGGGTACGATGGAATCAAGCTTTTTGGCAAGGGAAACGGGTGCCGAGGTCTGCATAAAGCCCTCCTTAACAGCCACCTCCGTCACAGGCTCACCCGCTTTCGGTGCCTTTACCAGCTTGCAGGTAGAAAGCGCCCATTCAAACAAACCCCTTGCATCGGCAAATGCGGTTTGGTCTCCCTGCGCCGGTGCACCCAGCAACACCAACAGCAGCTTCATTCCGTTTTGCTCCATCACGCATATCAGATTGGAAGTGCCATCCGGGCCCACGCTGTACTTGATACCCCGTGCGCCCTCTATGTAGGTTTGCTCATTTGAGGTGTTCTCAACCCCATTTACGTTTTGTATCGTATCTTCGTCATGCGTTTCAGAGGAGGGAAGGGTGTAGGTGGTTTCGCCCGCAATCGACATGTAGATATTGTTTTGGTATACCTTGCTTGCAACCATCGCAATGTCGCGAGCGGTGGTGTAGTTGTTGGAGGTATCGTCGCCACTGGCATCCGAAAAATTGGTGGAATTGGTGCCTAGGCCGCGCGCGCGCTCGTTTATGCGCGAGATAAAGCTGTTCTGGTCGCCGCCGCCTACCGTAAAGGCGATTAGCTGCGCTGCCTGCGTGTTGGAGCTTAAAATACTGTAACGCAGCAGCTGTTCCATCGTGTAGCTGGTTTCACCCTGTTCGCCGTTCTCCAGTTTGATGGAGGAAGCCACCCCTGCGGATAAATCCTCGGTCTCCTCAATCGCAAGCAAGGCCGTCAGCATCTGCGTTAACGCATAGGGGGTAGCGCGGTCATCCGGTGCTTTATCATAGATGATATCGCCGCTTGTCAGCTCTATTAAAAACACGCTGGCACTGGCCGTCTCGAATGCGGGTTTGTGTTCAAATTTTTCACTTTGTTTTGCACAGCCTGCAAGTAAAACAATACATGCCAAAAGCAAGCAAAATAACCGCTTAAACATCATAATAATCCCTCCATGCAGTAATCGGCCACTAGACCGCAATATATTCTAAAAATTGTACCGTATCCGGTTACAAAAGAACTGCTCAATTACAGTCATTATAACAGATATTGACTGAATAATACAGTGCCGTTTCGCGTCAAATTTCCTGCATGATGTTCGGCTTTTCCGTACGCGACAGTTGATTTATTGGGGGGATGCAATGCTATTTATCGTAGCAATAAGTACTTTGCATTAAAAGGGGAAAGAAGGGTGATTTATTCTACTAAATATGGTATAATGTTTAGTGTGGATAATCTCCTTTATTAAGCATTAACCGCAAATGTTACAATAAATAGCGGTATAACGCAGGAACAGACAGTCGAATTATAGCTTAAGTTCTGCGCGCTTATGCCGATATACAAAACAGAGTATAACCTTGTAATAAGCAGGATTGGATAAAGTCGGCCGCACCGCCGACACGGAGGTGAGCGGGTATGAGAAGATACACGCGAATAGGGATTATCATTATAGCTTTCGCCATACTATTGACCACATTTGCTCCGTTAACAACGGTATATTCTGCTGAAACGACAAACAATTGGCTGTTTTTTAAGCGAGACGGCAAAACAACAACACAGATTACCATTGTTGAGGGACGCGGCGTGGACTTGCAACACAATAAGCCCGCAAACCTGTTTCTGAGCCGTCTGATTATCCGCGACAGCAATAACAATGAGGTCCCATCGAACACGGTTTGGATCAATGAAACCAACGATACACTTAACGCGGCGCTGGGTGTCAGCGGTGTGTTTACCATTGTGGGTGATTACTATACGTTAAACGCCACTGGCGATGCGGTTTTTTATTACTATTACAGCGAGTCAGAAGCGGTTAAAACCGAGGCGCGTGTAACCAGTGACCAAAACAACCTGATTAAGCAGGACAGCACCATCGCCATTAGGGCCGACGCGGTGCCGTCAGGAATTCCCGCCTTCTCAATCATCAACACCGGCGGGCGCACCCCGACCGGTGCGTTTGCGGAGTTTGATTCCGTCACCTCCTCCAGAGGAAACCTCAATAACAACGAATGGTACTACAACCTTACTTTTCGAAAGGGAACAAGCTCACTGACTATTCAGCTGATAACCCCCTACGAGATTACTTCGAACAGTGAGTTTGACATCAGCTTTAAGACTGCGAAATCCGACACGCTTGTGGTATCGATAAAAAGCAAAGAGGAACTGGTCGGCGACATCAAACGTGCGCTCAGTAATCCCGACCAACGCGACCCATACATGACGTTTGCAGCCTACAACGACCTTGACTACATCACCGAGAACTTTTCCTTAATCAAAAAGGCGATGGTATACGGTGTCGAGGTTAACTTTGACTGGAATTGGGACGATCCGGTATCGCTCCCGGAGAATCCTGTAATAGCTATAACAAACCCTTTGATTTCAACCCATAAAATTGCAAAGGTAACTCGACGGGAAGAGGATGTTGTGGGAACCCTTACCGCAAGCATTATTTACCTGCCGGCAGGAACCGTGGAGGGAGACCCCACCGCATATCAAGAAGACCACCCATTGCGTGTAGTGGTTAAGGGTAAGGGAACCCCACCCGGCGTACATATTGTAACCCAAGTCGATGAAACCGGGAATCCCGTCACAACCGCACCGATATCCACTACGCCGGTGTGGCTTGATCTTTATGACGGCTCGGTGCCGGGGCACAACATGCAGACGGGTGCATATCATCCACTGTTTTTACAACTACGATACGGTGCGCGCGGCGGCAGAGCCGACTATGTCACCATCACTTCATCCAACACCAATATCCTGTCCGCAAACTATACGGGAACCACCGCGGGCAGCTATCAGGATTTATACGCGTGGAACTCCCGTTTGCTTAACCCAAGCTCCAACGAAGCATTTGATGGGGTGGTGGGGCTTAAGCTGTACCCAAAACAGGTGGGCACAACGGTTGTCACCGTGCGATACTACGCATCCACCCCTACCTCCGAGCTGTTAATCAGCGAGATAAAGTTTAACGCACAGGTGGTAGATTCGTCCCCCAATAAGGATTCATCGCTCAAAAGCCTTGAGCTTTTTGAGATTGATACAGCGGGCAACAGCGCCCCCGGTACCGGACTAGTATTTAGTCCAACCACCAAAAGCTATGCCCTCTCGGTGGGTAACTGGGTTCAGTCCGTCCGTTTCCGCGCAACCAAGACCGATACAAAGGCAAGCTCGGATATTGTCGTTAAGTGCGACGGCGTGGTAATCGACACCATACGCTCGGGGGTAACCAGTCCCCCGTACGAGCTATCGGTACCGGACAACCCGAATAAGACCACATTTACCTTTGAACTGATTGTCACGGCCGAAAACCTGACCCAGACCACCTATCAGGTTTACATCGAGCGGCTGCCTCAAAGCAATGATACGGCGCTTAAGAACTTTACGGTGCGTGACAAAAAGGGCAATGTTCTACCGTATTTCAGAATAGGCAACGCCCAAAACAAGACGTTTGACCCCAACATTCGGGATTACGGCATGGAGCTTGCCTACAACGTCAAGGATATCACAATCGAAACCACAACCTCCCATCTAAAATCGATGGTTACCATCGACCCCGAACCGCAAGAGACGGGCAACTGGTTTGACCGGAACCGATACATCTCATTTGCCGATGATTTGGAATCGCAGCTCGTTACCATTACGGTGACCGCGGAGGACGGCAGCACGAACGATTACCGGCTGATGATTGCAAGAATGGCGCCGGCGAACGACTCCATGCTGCAATCCATCGTCATCAAGGATCACACCACAAAAACCGTGGATTTTGCGTTTGATACCTACGTGGAAAGCTACGAAACCGTGCTGGTTGATAACTCGGTGCGATTTGTGACGGTGTATCCCACACCGCGAAACCCCTACGCAACCATGCAAATAAACAATGAGAACGTAACCGTCGAAAGCGGGTATCGAATCAACCTGGATGTGGAAATAACCGCGCCGATTTCGATTCGGGTGACGGCTGAGGACGGAAGAACGGTTACCACCTATACGCTGTCGGTCAAACGCCTTGCCCCCAGCACCGACGCGACGCTGATGGGTCTTAAGGTCGGTACGCTTGCCTTAACGCCGCTGTTTTCTTCTACGCAGATCAACTATACCGCAACCGCGGACGAGAATACGACAGCGCTTTCGGTCACACCGACCGCCACCCACAAGAATGCCACGATTACTGTAGATGGGGTAACGGTGCGCAGCGGTACGGCAAGCAAATCCATACAGCTATCCGAAGTGACGGTGATAACGGTCGTCGTAACCGCGGAGGACAAGGTCACCAGAAGAACCTATACCGTAACCGTCACCAACGACGCATTGCGTATTCGCAGCACCAATGCGGATTTATCAAGCTTAAAGGTTAACGAGGGGGATATGTCGCCTGCCTTTAAAAGTGCAATATCCACCTATAACGTTCCGGTGGATTCCACGGTGGATTATATTGACATCATCCCCGTTCCGGCTGATTCCCGCGCGACGGTTGCCGTTAAGCTCGGCTCCAAATATATCGGCGATTACCAGGGCAACTTCTCGGAGGCACTTAAAAACGGCAATAACAAGTTCTCAATTGAGGTAACGGCGGACGACGGAAAGACCAAAAAGACCTATACCCTGACCGTGAACCGTACTGCGGGTGGGCAGGGCAGCGGAATGAAACCCATCGGCACCGATCAGGTGGACTTTAAAAAGTCCAAAACCATCTATGTCGACATCACCAAATACACCGTAATTTCATCCGACCTGTTTAAGGAGTTGGAGAAGAACCCCGATACCACAATTATCTTTCAGGGCACCGATTATTCGCTTACCTTTAAGGGTTCGGATATCAACAAGATTATTCCGTTCGCCGAAACCTACAACCTTTCAATGAGCTTTACCTCACCCAACGAAGAAAAGATTCTCTCAATGCTCAACGAATCGGATGCCGCCCGACCGCTTGTATTTTTATACTTCAAGCACCACGGGGTATTACCCGCTGCCGGTACGCTTCAGGTAGACCTTGGGTTGCGGTATAAGAACGAGACACTGTACCTTCATTACTATAACCCCACCATGGACCGCATTGAATACTATGGCACGGTAAAAGCCAATGCGCGCGGCAGCATAGCGTTTCGTGTAGACCATTTTTCCGACTACCTTCTAGCCGGTAAACGCTTAAACGGCTCGGTGGATAAATCTAAGGAGGTCAACATCGGGGTAAGCGATGCCGATAAGGTCAACCCCGATACCGGCCGCTAAAGGAGGAACGCTCCATGCGACCTATCACGGCTCAAACAGCTTTCAGACTTTTGGCAATCTGCCTTGCATCCCTTTTGTTGTGCGCCTGCGGCATGGAGTCGCTGTTTTACACCACCTCAGTAAAGCCGGTATCATCACAACAAAACGAGCAGCAGCCTCTGTTTGTGAGCGCCCCGCCCGAGGAGGCAAAGCCGCCGGAAAACAGCTTTCTTTCTCAGATAAGCAAAGCGGCGCAAAAGAACCGCGATGCGGTCGGTTGGCTGTATATTCCGGGTACCGACATCAACAACGTCGTTTTGCAGGCGTTTGACAACAGCTACTACATCCGGCGCAACGAACAAAGGCAGGACGACATCTACGGTTGCTACTTTGCGGACTGCGACGCCCCGCTGGATGAAACAGAGGAGCTTGCACCCAACACCATCATCTATGGGCACAGCGATTTAAAGGATAACCCCGACGGCAAGCGGTTTTCGCAGCTGTTTGGGTTTACTAAAGAGGAGTTTGCAAAGAACACGCCAAACATCTATTTCAGCACCAGAGAGGATGACCTGGTGTGGCGTGTATTTGCGGTGTTTTATACACACACCTCGTTTCGTTACATAGCAACTCATCCCAGCGATACGGAGTTTGACCGAATCATCGATAAAGCGCGCCAGGGCTCGTTATACGACTTTGACGTGGAGGTTACAAGAGACGATCGAATCCTCACCCTATCCACCTGTTCGGTTAAGCACGGCACTACCGGAGAGTACCGGTTCGTCGTTATGGCGCGTCTTTTGCGCCAAGGCGAGAGCTTTGACGATAAGCTGAAAGCCCCCGTAGCAAACCCCGATGCAAAGCTGCTGACATAGGATATGGTTATACAAACACCCTTTTACCGAGCAGAGCTGGTAAAAGGGTGTCGTTCATTTAGGAAAACCACCGGCACACATTACGGCTTATACTCAAACAAGTCGCCCGGCTGGCAGTCCAACGCCTTGCAGATTGCCTCCATTGTGCCAAGCTTCACGGCGCTGATTTTTGCGTTTTTTAGGTTGGAAAGGTTGGCTATTGTAATACCCACGCGTTCGCTTAACTCGTTCAGCGACATTTTTCTGTCGGCCATAACGCGGTCAAGACGTGTAATAATTGGCACGTTTAACCCCTCCTTATACTGTAGTGTCATGCTCGTGCTGTAGTGTACAGCCGTAACGATAAACCTTTGCCAACAGCACAATACAAACCCCAAGTAGAGCACCGTCAGGAAGCAACGTAAACTGAGGTTTTAAATACAATGCGCTGTCAACAATCGCAGTATTCATTTGGGACACATACAGGTAGTTTAAGCCTTGTGATAGGTACACCTGTACCAGCAAAATGATCGCAATCAGTTGTATTCTGGTGGCATTCTTTAACACAAAGGGAGTATCCGGGGTAATGGAGCTAACGATACCGCGCAGCAGCAAAAGGCAGAGAAGTCCGCACCCAAAATTAACGATTTGAATTAGATACTGTATTGTCGTAAGTGTTCTTGTATGATTGGGGGTGCTCAGCACGAAGCCGTTGAATGCAAAGCCGGACCCTAAGGTTAGTTGGGGCGCAACCAGCGGGATGAGTATAATGATTGCAAAGGCACCAATACCAACCCACAACCCTACATTAAGTAACCGCTTTATAAATTGAATTGATTTTGCTAAGGAAAAGCCCTCGTTCATCTTGACATTCCTCCTTTGTAGTATGCGACAAGTATAGCAGATGATAAGGAACATGTCAATAATAATTTATCGTAAAACAATATTAAATTATCGCAAATAGTGATGGGTGCATGATTAATGATGCTCATTGGGTTTCGCAGCAATGGCATAAAAAAGGGTCTGCATGATGTTCATGCAGACCCGGTACAGGCAGTATACTTTTGGGGAAGGATATTAGTAATCCTTGCCTCTCATCTGGAAGTATGCTTTGGGATGTTCGCAGATGGGGCACTTCTCGGGTGCCTTCTCCCCGTAGTAGATGTGACCGCAGTTTAGGCAGATCCAGTAAACCTTCTCCTCACGGGCAAACACCTTTGCTTCTTCGATGTTGCTCTTCAGGGCAAGATACCGCTCCTCGTGCTCCTTCTCAATCTTCGCTACGCCTTCAAACAGGTACGCAATGCGCTCAAAGCCTTCCTCATGCGCCTCCTTGGCAAAGGTGGCGTACATATCGGTCCACTCATAGTTCTCGCCGGCAGCGGCATCCGCTAGGTTTGTAAGAGTGTCGGGAACATTGCCATCGTGCAGCAACTTAAACCAAATCTTCGCGTGCTCTTTTTCGTTATTTGCAGTCTCGGTAAACAACGCCGCTATCTGCTCATAGCCTTCCTTTTTTGCCTTGGAAGCATAGAAGGTGTACTTGTTTCTGGCCTGCGATTCACCGCCGAAGGCCGCCATCAGGTTTTTTTCGGTTTTTGATCCTTTTAAGTCTTTCATTTCCAGCCACTCACTTTCATTTATATTGTATTAAAAGCCCGAATCAGTAGGTAATACACCCGTAAGTCGAGCTTAAAGGCATGAACTACATCGCTTCGCGGCAATTCTTGCACACACCGTAAATCAATAGGTTATAGGAATGAACCTCAAACCCGCTTTGACCCAAAACATCCTGCGTCAGGGTGTTTAGGTGGTCAAGCGAGATGTCGTAAAGCTGTCCACACCGCTCACAAACCATATGGTAATGCGTATCCAACGTGCCGTCAAACCGCGCACCGCCGCTTGGCATCGGTATTCTCAGTAGCATTCCCTTATCCGCAAAGGTATTTAAATTACGGTACACCGTTGCAAGACTAAGTCCGGGGTTTTCGGGCTTTAACAGGTTATATACATCGTCCGCGCTAGGATGATTGTGGCTACCCACAACCGCATTGTAGATTAAATCCTTTTGCTTGGTGTGTTTCATATTCACCCGCCCCCTGAAAAGAGTATAGTATTGATAATTATTATCGATTATCATAATAATACAGGAAAATGAACGCCTTGTCAAGATGAAAATCGCGCAGGGGGGTGTGAAATTTGCATCTCATGCGCAAATGACTTATAATGTAGTCAAATGCAAACCTCCATCAGTATCGGCGTATCGGTTAACGATCAAAAGCGCCTTTTCATTCATTTATGTATTATCTGAAGAATGTTATCTCTGCATACCTAACGTACAAAAACCATCGGCTTACCGCATCACACATAGGGGAGGAACATAGCTTGGACTTTAACTCTAGTTGGAATAACCGCAACAATCAGCCGATATGGAAGATTGTCCTTATGACAATCGCGGTGCTTGTGGGGCTGATTTTGCTCGGGTATTTCTTTGGCGGGCAGTAAATCTAATCAAAACGATCACAGATTAAGTATACAATACTCAGAAGAAAGAAGCGAGTTAAAATGAATACGTTTCGCCTTATTGGCATCTCAATCGCTGCTCTGATTATGCTGACCGCGTGCAGTTATGGGTTAGGCAGCGCAGGCGGTTCTGAGCCGCAAGGAACTTTGTCCCAAAAACCCGAATCCGCAGCGCAATCGGTTCCTGCGTATGACGAGTCAATCCCTCAGGATACACCGGAGTCTTCTGATAAAGATACTAAGGGCGAGGAGGAAGCACCGTTGCCCGCTGACAACAGCGACTGGAGACTAATTTTAGTTAACCGCAATAATCCCCTGCCAGAGGGTTTCACCGTAGAACTGGAGGAGACCATCGGCTCCTACAAGTTCGATGTACGCGCGGCAGACGACCTTCGCGCTTTTATGAAGGCCGCAAAATCAAACGGTGTCTCTTTGTCGGTAATCTCTACCTTTCGTAAGCAATCCACGCAGGAGCGCCTTTACGCCGAAAAGGTAGCGCAGTATGTTAATGCAGGCTACTCCAATGCAGACGCAAAGAACGAGGCGGCACGTTGGGTTGCGATACCCGGAACAAGCGAGCATCAATCAGGGCTTGCGGTGGATGTGGTATCTGCCGACTGGTACAGCAAGAATGACGATCTGTATGATACGTTTGAGAACACCGATGAGTTTAAATGGCTGATTCAAAACTGCGTGCAGTACGGCTTTGTTCTGCGCTATGCAAAGGATAAGCAGGATATTACCGGCATTACCTACGAGCCATGGCACTATCGCTTCGTGGGTGTGGAGAATGCCCGCTATATGACCGAGCACAACCTGTGCCTAGAGGAGTATGTCGCCCTGCTGAACGGTTGATATTTTTGCAAAACGGTATATAATATAGTCATTCAGGTTGTGTGATAGCATACAAAAGTTCTTATTCGTTGTCTCTTGGTTTTAACAAGAAAGGATACTAACGTCGATGAACATATTAATAATCGGTTGCCGAAAGGTGGGTGCTCGTCTTGCGAGCATATTGTCAGAGGAAGGGCACACCGTAGCGGTGGTGGATCGCGACCCACGCAGCTTTGAGGCATTGGATGATGCCTTTGATGGCTACACCGTTTCCGGTATCCCCATTGATGAGGATGTATTGCGCAGCGCAGGGATTGAGTCGTGCGATGCGGTTGCGGCGGTTACGTCGGATGATAACGTGAATATTATGGCGTGCCAGATTGCAAAAGAAATGTTTCACGTACCCAAGGTTATTACAAGAATGTATGATCCCGAGCGGGAAGAGCTATTTGCGGATTTTGGCATCAGCACCGTATGCCCCACCAATCTTACCGTCAACGCGGTAAAATCGGCACTGGTAGAAGGGATCGAAACCCGTCACCAGTCCATTGGCTGCTCCACGCTGAACTACACCATGCTTCCGCTGCCCAAGGCATATGTGGGTAAGCCGCTTGGCGATCTCGAATCGGGTACGGACGAGATGCTGTTTGGCGTTTTACACGACAATATGGCGATTACCCTTGCCAGTAACACAAGCTACAAGCTAACCGATACCGATAAGCTTGTGTATGTTACCAAAGCGGATTAACCTATGCCACAATACTATAAACAAAGGAATCATTACGAAAGGCAAGGTCATAGCAAATGACTGTAATCGTAGTTGGTGGCGGTAAGGTGGGGTACTACCTTGCAAAAACGCTGCTGGAACACGGACATGAACCAAAAATGATTGAGTTGGACCGCGAGCTGTGCCATCGCATGGCAAACGATCTGGATGTAACGGTAATCTGCGGAGACGGCACCACCATACACGCGCTGGAGGAGGCGGGTGCGCACGAGGCGGATGCGCTAATCGGCGTGACGGGTCAGGATGAAAACAATCTGGTGGCATGCCAGATAGCCAAGCGCTCGTTTGGAATTAAGCGTACCGTAGCCCGCGTAAACAACCCCAAAAATGTAAAGGTGATGAAGGCGCTGGGGGTGGATATTCCCATCAGCAGCACCGATAATATCGCGCGTCTGCTTGAGCGTGAGGTGGATGCCGCCGCAATTAAGCAGCTGATGGCGCTCAATCGCGGCGAAACGTCCCTATCCGAGATTGAATTGCCGCGTGACTTTAAGCACAACGGCAAAAAACTTGCGGAACTGAAGATGCCCGAGGAGTCGGTAATCGTATCCATCTCTCGCGGCGATCAAATTATCATCCCGCGCGGCAACACCACGCTGTATTCGGGGGATAAGGTGATTATTATTTGCAAAAACAGCGTGCTGCATACCCTTTGCCGCCATTTTGGTCTTGACAAGTAGCCCGTTTTGCGAGATAATATTTGTTGCAAACAGCCGCGGCAAACGCCGCGGAACCGTGCAGATGTAGTTTAATGGCAAAACATCAGCTTCCCAAGCTGAGGTTACGGGTTCGATTCCCGTTATCTGCTCCATAAAAAACCGCATGATTAAGCCATCCGTCAGTTTTGACTGGGTGGCTTAATTGTTTACATAATTTAATTTACCGCCTATTTACCCCCAGTTCTTCTGAATATGAACATATTACATTTTTGCTTTTGTGGTATAATAAGGATAACATCAATTCACCATAAGCAGGAAGATAACGATAGAAAGAATTTATATTTATAAGGGGGATATAATGGACAGAGACTATAACGACATTGTTGATAAACTGTTGGACTGTAACCCCGACCCTATCCCCAAGCTTGTTTTACTTAAAGAATTTAAAGGGTACACTCCCGGCTGCATCGAATATCAAAACGCTTATGAAAGAGTATGTGAACACCCCTTTGTTAAAAGAATCGAGCAGAGCCAGAACAGCAAAGGGTTTTGGTCGCCTTTTCATAGTGATACGGAAGGATTTATCCGCAAGCTTTTATGGTATGGGCTTGATAGCGATCACGATTGTCTGAATAGAGTAAAAGAGTACATGATTAAGCTAATACGAAGAGAAGAACCCTACGATCGCTTTGAGAAACAGGATAATATTCGTTGGTGGCCGGAAATGTTTATGCCCCTCTGTGTTTCAGCGACGCTTTCGTTACTGGATAATACCAATGAAAACCTAATTTCACACAGAACACGATGGGCGGATTTCACAGAAACAGCACTGGTTAATGGATTGATTCGCAGTGGAGGAGCCGACACCGAGAAGCGTATTCGCAGCGATTTATTTGCCCCGTTGAAAGACTCGTATGACCATCAGGCTTACGCAAAAGCACAGTGTCAACACTTTGGCTTTAAAACCAAACGGATCATACAGCCATTCAATCTATATTGCTTATTGCTGCTTGCGCCACGAAATGGTAAAACGCATTTAAGCACGTGCGCCGATCAAGCTATGGTGGATTATGGCATGAATGTAGCGGACAACCTGTATTATGTGTACAATAAAAAACCGGGCGAACTGGTTTCGCTCCATGCGCAAGGCGCAGACAGTCAGGAGTTTTGCCACTGGATACGCGCTCTATCGTTGATTTCGCAATTCAATGGGTGGCAAAGGTATGCAGATACCTACGCCGATTGGATTATGGCACAAAGAAATCAAGACGGGTTGTGGGAATACCCCAAGAAACACCATTTGTTTGGTCTATCAAACTCATGGAAAGGCAAAAACAGAGCAATCGACAGCACGATTTTTGTATTAAGGATGTTAATGAAGAAAAGGGCGCTTTGATTATCAGCAAAACGCAACTGCGCTTTTCTGACGGAGTTGCCTTTGGTGGTCAATCATAATCTATAGCGGATTAAGAGCATAATAAACATCATAAAACCAAGCCGTCCAATTTGGAGGGCTTGGTTTTTTAACAGACAACGACGCATTTATTAATAACACTCAGGCATCCAGCTTCATAGAGCAGCTCACCTCTTTGCCGCTCTGCCGCAGATAATCCGTACCCCAGGTATACATTGCCTCCAAAATCGGACGAATGCTGTTGCCCAAATCGGACAGTCGGTACTCCACCTTGGGCGGGACAACAGGGTATACGGTGCGGATAATCAGCTGATCCTCCTCCAGCTCCCGAAGCTGCTGGGTAAGCATTTTGGGCGTCGCCTGAGGAATGTACCTGCTCAGCTCGCCAAAGCGAAGCGTTTTGCCGATTAAGTGCCACAGGATAAGCGACTTGTATTTTCCGCCGATGATGTCCAGCGTAGCGCCCACGGGGCAGTTGTAGCCGTTGTTATCGCAGGTCATAGTCCGTGTCCTCCTTATACTATACAAATTGATACTATACCACAATAAAGTAAGTACTTGAATTATATATACTTAATGTCATAATAATAGCATAAGCAGATAGAAGCGTCAAGAACGACGTGTAGTGCAAAACAAGACAAGAGGTGATTCTTATGGATAATCGGGTACTTGGTATTAGGGGTATGACCTGTGCCGTTTGTGCGCAAAGAATAGAAAAAACGGTTTTAAAGCTTTCGGGTGTTACGCAGGCATCGGTAAACCTTGCAAGCGAAAAGTTGTTTGTAGAGTACGATGCCGGAATTGTGACCATCGACGCTGTCAAAGAGGTTGTAACTAAGCTCGGATACGAGGCTGTGGAGAATACCTCCTCCGGCGTGACCATTCCAATCGGCGGCATGACCTGTGCCGCTTGCGCCCAGCGGGTTGAAAAGGTCATCAAAAAACAAAACGGCGTCACTGCCGTGTCCGTTAATATTGCCACCGAAAAGGCTACGGTCTCCTACGACCCGCAGGTAATCAGACTGTCGGAGATTCGACAGGCAATTGAAGAGAGCGGCTATAAGGCGCTGGAGCTGGAAAAAACCGATGCGGCGGATGAAGATCGTAGAAGAAAGCAAAAGGATATCACGGTGCTTTGGACGAAGTTTATCATCTCCGCCGTGTTTTCGCTCCCGCTTTTATACATTGCCATGGCCCCCATGATTTCATTCGTGCGTTTGCCGTTTCCGGCAGGGTTGGACCCGATGCGATACCCGCTGGTATTTGCCCTAACCCAGCTTATGCTGGTGGTGCCGGTACTTGCGGTGGGCTACCGATTCTACACCGTGGGCTTTACGGCATTGTGGAAACGCAGCCCAAACATGGATTCACTGATTGCGGTGGGTACATCTGCGGCGGTACTATACAGTGCATACAACACGCGGAAGGTTACCCAGGGAGACTTTATTGCTGCCGACCACCTGTACTACGAAACGGCGGGCGTGATTATCACACTAATTCTGCTGGGTAAAACACTCGAGGCGGTGTCCAAGGGCAGAACGGGTGAGGCAATAAAAAAGCTGATGGGTCTTGCACCCAAAACGGCAATCATCCTGTATAACGGCGAAGAGAAGGAAATCCCCATCGAAGAGGTGGAAATCGGCGACATCATTGTCGTTAAGCCCGGGGCAAAGCTTCCGGTAGACGGCACGGTGCTGCAAGGGCATTCTGCAATCGACGAGTCGATGCTTACCGGCGAGAGCATGCCGGTGGATAAAAAGGCAGGGGATCCGGTCTACACCGCGTCGCTGAACACAACGGGAACCATACAGTTCAAAGCCGAAAAGGTGGGTAGCGAAACCGCGCTGGCACAGATAATTCGTCTTGTAGAAGACGCGCAAGGCTCTAAGGCACCCATTGCCAAGATGGCGGATATCGTGTCCGGTTACTTTGTTCCGGTTGTGTGCGCCATTGCCGTGCTTGCGGGCATCGCATGGTTTTTCGGTACCGGCGGGGATGTTGAGTTTGCGCTTACCATCTTCATCTCGGTGCTGGTCATCGCCTGTCCCTGCGCGCTGGGGCTTGCAACCCCCACCGCCATTATGGTGGGCACCGGCAAAGGTGCGGAGAACGGCATCTTAATCAAAAGTGGCGAAGCGCTGGAGATCGCTCATAAAATCGGCACCGTGATTCTTGATAAAACGGGCACGATTACCGAGGGCAAGCCCGCCGTAACCGATGTGCTTCCCGCAGAGGGAGTAGACCCGGAAACGCTACTGCGGCTGACGGCCTCGGCAGAAAAGGGCTCGGAGCATCCGCTGGGTCAGGCGATTGTCCGCGGCGCACAGGACAAAGGGTTAATGCTTACCACCGCACAGGAGTTTCTCTCGCTCACGGGACGGGGCATACAAGCAACGATTGATGGGCAAACCGTACTGGCAGGAAATCGAAAACTGATGGAGGAGCACGGGATTGCCCTGGTAACCATGGAGACCGACGGCGACAGGCTTGCCGCAGAGGGTAAAACCCCGATGTATGTAGCGGTAAACCAAGCGCTCTATGGCATTGTGGCGGTTGCCGATGTGGTAAAGCAAAGCAGCCGCGGCGCGATCCGGCAGCTGCATGATATGGGTATTGAGGTGGCAATGATTACCGGAGATAACCAAAAAACCGCCGCCGCCATAGCAAAGCAGGTGGGAATTGACCGCGTGCTGGCAGAGGTGCTGCCGCAGGATAAGTCTGGCGAGGTCAAAAAACTGCAGGCACAGGGTCGCAGGGTTGCCATGGTTGGCGACGGAATCAACGACGCGCCGGCACTTGCACAGGCGGATATCGGCATCGCCATCGGCTCGGGTACCGACGTGGCGATGGAATCAGCGGACATTGTGTTGATGCGCTCAGATCTGATGGATGTACCCACGGCGATACTGCTAAGCAAAAAGACCATTCGCAATATTAAGCAAAACCTGTTTTGGGCGTTTGGTTACAACGTAATCGGTATACCAATCGCGGCTGGGTTGCTCTATCTGTTCGGCGGACCGCTGCTTAACCCGATGTTTGCGGCGGCGGCAATGAGCCTTAGCTCGGTGTCTGTACTGACAAACGCGCTGCGCCTAAAGCGGTTTAAGGCATCAATTTATAAAAAAGAGAAACGGCAGGTGCATTAACATGAAGAATATTAAATTAACGGCGGTTTTTGCGCTGGCTACGCTGCTGGTTCTCAGCACGGCCTGCGCAAGGCTGGATGTGGTGGGGGCGTACTCCGCCGAGTCGTTTGAAGCAGTGCTAAAGGTGGCTGACGATAAAGTAAGTGTGGATGAGCAAAACGCCGGATGGTCGCTTGCGGCACCGGACGGCACGGTGCGGTTTGTTTGGAGTGCCGATTACAGCAAAAGCCTGCTGTACGATGTGCTGCTAGCGTTTGACGCAAGCCCCTTTATTAACGCCGGACTAATCCCGGACAACCTGCCCGATAACTACACGGTGGAAGGGGATGTTATCCTCGTCGGCTCAAAGCTTGGCAAGGATTCCCCTCGCAATCAAGCGCAGACAACGCCGCTTGCCGCGTACCGGCAGCTGGCAGACAGCTTTGACAGTATAATCGGCTACCATTCGGCGATGGATCATTACAACGTCGATATGGGAGACGGCAACCTGTTTGAATGGGCAAAAGACCTGGATGTAAACACGGTGGACAATAGCAATCAGGACAAGGATATCGTGTTCGTACTCAATCCCGAGCCGCTCATATTAGCGGGGGTCGACCCGCAAAGGGTAGAGGGTTGGGTCTACGCCACCGTAACCATGGGAATGGGGGCAACGGCACAAGAGGTGTATAAGTTCCTAAAACCCTTTGACTTAAAATAACACAGGATTATCTCCATAACACATAAAGAGGGAACCGTTGCTCGCAGCGGTTCCCCTTTTATGTGGTAAGCATAGTTATATCGAAGTTACATTGGAGCGGTTCATGTACTCAGTCTGCACCAACCTGTTTCTTTGGGCAGTTGTTTCATCCGCTGTCAAAAGCCCGAATTTGTAATAGCGACACACTTTTTATAGGTCAGTGTGCTTGTGAGCCGAAACGCACCATCCATCATGGTCTCTACAAAATGCGTATAGCAGTCAGCGGATAGCGGCCTTGCTGTGTGTCGTTCCGTCACACCTACTCCATTCATGCGGTAGTGCTCTACCAGCACAAGCGAGTGGGTCTCCTCTAAAAAATCACCCGCCCCTGTCATGTGGTTTCCAAAGTTATCATACCATTCAATCCGGAATTGATCCGATTCGGAATCATAGAAATAGATACCGTGCCCCTTCAGATTTCCAAACGGGGTGTCGGCAGAAATATCGCAAAGGTAGCAAAAGTCTTACAAACCCCTTGAAAAGGTGTTCACGGTTTTTCCCATTCCGCCATCTTTCATCCAGGGCATCGGTTCGTGGATGTCGCTCGACTCCCATCTGCCTGTAAAAACCTCCAGCAGCTTTAGTTTTTCTGAGAGGGAAGGTCGTTCGTACCATTCGCTCATAAGGACTCCTCCGTTTGCTGCAAGGAGGTGTTTAGACCGAACTGTTTCAATATTTGCCTGAATTATAACACTAAAGAAAAGCAAAAGCAAATCCACGGTGGATTGATATTCCTAAAATATCCTGTATAATCATAGTCAAGAGAGGTGAAGCTCGGTTTTATTCATTTAGCAATCGGCAAGCTACAAAGAGTATTACGATAAAAGCCGAACGATTATGACATACGCTCGTGATAACGCAGTAAAAATACCCGTGGCAGCTCGTGTGGTGGTTGCCCTCTTGCTCGCGGCTGCACTATTTTGCGCCTGTGCCGATGGCAACAAAGCTGTGCATGCCTCGGGCTTTGGCGAGCGCTTAGCGCAGTCTCAGGTTATAACCCTGTCGCTGGAAAGCGATTATATGGGCACACAGGTGCCCTGTCTTGTCTATCTGCCAAAGGGCTACGGCGGCGGGCACAGGTATCCCGTGTGGTACGGTCTGCACGGGCATGGCTCAAGTCACACAATGTGGGTGGATAACGGCATTGCGGAGATTGCCGACCAGTTGATTGACAGCGGTGAGATCGAGCCGTTGATTATGGTGTTTCCCCGTGCACGCGACGCCACGCTCAAAGAGATTCAAGACGACCTCGCTAAGGATGGAATGCTTGGCGAGGCAAATATGGATCAATTTCTTTGCAAGGAACTGGTGCCGTACATCGACACAAACTACGACACCAACGTGTCTGCCAGCGCAAGATATATCGGGGGCTTTTCGATGGGGGGCATGCTGGCCCTTCGCATCGCGTTTCGCCACACCGAGCTGTTTTCCAAGGTGGGCGGGTACAGCGCGGCGGTAATATCAAGGGACTATTCCGACAGGCAGCTTGAAAAATGGTTGTTTCCGAACGACAACGTGGATGAGCTTAATGATATCCAGCGTTACGACAAAGACAAGGGCTTTGACAAGCTTCGGGTATACCTAGATGCAGGAAATGAAAACGACCCGTTTTCCGTCGGATTGCAGTCCTTGCATGAAGCGCTGCAACAGCGGGGCATTTCGTCCGAGTTTCGTCTGTATGACGGCGGGCATACCCTGCAAAAGGACAGTATAAAGGAATACCTGAAGTTTTACACAAAGAGCAGTGTGCAGTAGCAGATGCTTGCGCAGGCAAACTGCGCAGTACATGGTTTCAGCGAACACAAAACGAGAATTACTTCATCCCGCCATAAAGCAGGAAAAGCCACCAACGAAACAATCGTCGAACCGTTTCGACTGCTTTCGTTGGTGGCTCGTTGTGTTTTACTGCCTAAATGTCATAACTGCCGTAACGTAGGCTTGTTGCGTTTCCCATACAAGTAGCGGTTTTTCGCATCGTTCAAGTGCGATATTAGTGGGCTTCATACATTGCGTGCACCGCGCGCCGTATCTCCTGATAACTGGTGCAGCGGCATAGGTTTGCTTGCAGCCAGTCCTCTATAATAATCTCGTCCGGCATGGTGGGGTGTTGTGTTTTTAGTGCATGACACACCATTAAAAAGCCGGAGGTACAGTAGCCGCATTGAAACGCGCTGGCATCTACAAACGCTTTTTGAACGGGAGAAATCCCGTTTAGCCCTTCCACAGTTACAATGGTATGGCCCACCGCTTCCACGGCTAGCATCAGGCAGGACTTAACAGGCCATCCGTCCACGTTTACGGTGCAGGTGCCACAATCTCCGTTTCTGCAGCCTGCCTTTGCGCCTGTTAGTCCAAGCTGCTCGCGCAATACATCCAACAATAAATCGGAAGGTCTTACCAAGACGCTGCGCTTATCGCCGTTAACATCCAACTCTATCACAGATTTTTCTTCATACTGAACCATTCTCATATTCCTCCAACAGAGTGCGCAGCGTGTTTTTTAGTACAAATATCCGGTAATCGCCCGAGCCTTCCACATCGTTACGGGGGGGGTGAGGCAGCAGGTCTGCCGCGTCTTTCACGCGCTTAGTAATCGGTGTACGGTGTTCATTTAGTATAGTTTCTATCTGCTTATCACGAAACGGACCCGATACAAGCCCCGAGAACGCAATGCGCATCCGGTTTTCTTTCCACAGAGCGGTTATATTTACCAGCGGGTAATCAATCATCTCGTTGGTGGTATGCTTAATGTGTACATGGTTTGCCTGCAAAGCCCATAGGGGAATGTGCACCTGTACTACAAACTCACCGGGGAGCAAGTTCATCTGTCCGTCAAACACGCTGTGAAACGGTACCGTTCTTTGGCCCTGTGCCCCATGAAGGGTGATGTCCGCGTCTGAAAGCAGCAAGGGAAGACTCGCTTCGCGATAGATAATTGTTCCGCACAGATTACCGCCAAGTGTGATGCGGCACTGGTTTGTGTGGTCCGCAATCCGCCCGCAGGCAAGACCCAGCAAAGGGAACAACCCCGATTCCTTAATGCGACTTAGCGTACACGCAGCACCAATCGTCAGACTACCCTCTTTTTGCTCCAAAACATTGCATTCCGGAATATCCTTTATATCAATGACAGCATCCGGACGGATGCTGCCTGCGCGGCTCATCGTAATAATCTCACTTCCGCCGCTGTAATAGTAAGGGTATTGATTGTCGTTTTTTAGCTGGGCATAGACCAAGACCGTCTCCTGCAAAGATGCGGGTCTATAATACGCAAAGTCAAAGGGTATCATTGTCTGTCCTCCTTGGATAACCGCCACAGCATTTCCGGCGTCAGGGGCAATGTCGTAATCTCTGTGCCAAACGCTGCGGATAACGCGTTGGCAAGCGCTGCGGGGATTCCAATAATACCGTGTTCCGAGTAGCTTCGAACGCCGTACGGAGAATCGGTTTGCGGTGTTTGGACGAACTCCACCCGATAATCCGGTTCTTGCCCAATGTGAAGCAGCTTATAGGTACGCAGATTGGGTGTCGTGAGCACTCCGTACTGGTTATATCGATATGCCTCGCGGCTGGACATACTAATGCCCATTGCCATACCGCCCGCAACCATCGCACGCATTGCTTCGGGGTTAATAACCGTTCCCACATCCATAACGGTGGATGCATTGAGGATGCGATAGGTAAAGGTTTTTAGGTTTGCTTCAACCTCTACCACCTGTGCACCGACGGTCCACGCAGGACCGGACTTCCCGGCGCCGGTCTGGCTATCCAGATGGCTTAGTCCCTTAAGCATAAATCCGCCGCGTCCCAACACCGGCTCCCCAATTGAGGTGTCGTCCTCCTCCTTGTAGCCATGCACGATGTTTTTAAATGCAATAAACCGCTCGGGATTCTTTTTGGAATACACTCTGGAATGAGCAACCTCCACATCCTCAACCGGGCAGCTCAGAGCTTGCGCACCGTTGCTGCGCAGCTGCGCCAGAATATCATCTGCAGCCCGAAGCACCGCATTTCCCGCCATGTATTCCGTCATACTTGCTACGGTTTTCCAGTGTTCAGGCATTACCTTGGTATCAACGGGCATCACAACATGCACCTGTGTGGGGTCGATGCACAACCGCTCTGCTAGAATCTGCGCCAGATGGGTTTGTCCGCCCGACCCCATCTCCACAACCCCTGTGTTCAGGTTTACGCTTCCATCCGCGTTAAAGGTAATCAAAGCGCCGGATATAGCGTTAGTCGGCGGGTTTTCCGTCTTCCATAAGCACGATATCCCTTTGGCGCGTACCGTATTCTCCTTTATCGCAACAGGGGCACCGCTGTCCCATTGCGAAAGCATGCGAAGCTTATCCAAGCATTGCGGCAGATCACCCATTAAGTCGTAGGAGCACATTACCTGAGTGGGGGTAAGGCTTCCCGGTCTAATCGCATTTTTTATGCGAAGCTCCAACGGGTCTAGCTTGCATTTGCGCGCAAGCATGTCCAACGTACGTTCCATGCAAAAGGTATACGATTCATGCGCAAAGCTGCGGTATGAGGTTGCGTAGGTGTGGTTGGTATAAACACAATACGAATCACAGGACAGATTTTCTATATGATAAGGGCCGGTACAGTCCACCGCAATCGCTTTGGTCATATATGGCGAAATATCGGTATATGCACCGCAGTCCACCCAGTAGGTTAACTGGGCTCCTTGCAACAACCCCTCCTTTGTTGCGCCGATGCTGATCTCAGCTTCCAGACCGATGCGGCTGGGTGGGGCAGCCATATCCTGCTCTCGGGGAATTGTCAACCGAACCGGCTTTCCGCCGACACTTTTAGATGCTAAAAACACAAGAACTTCCAACATAACTGGGGCTTTACCGCCAAACCCGCCGCCGAGAAACGGAACCTTTATTTGAATTTTGCCTTCGTCCAGTAAAAAGATGTCCGCGATCTGGCTTTTCACCGTATAGGGCGCTTGTGATGAGGTTGTGATAATCACCTTGCCATCTGCCGATATTTCCGCCCTTGCGGTGCGGACCTCCATGGCCAGATGGTCGGACGAGGGAAGTGAAAACCGCTGACGTACAATAACCTCACTGCGCTGCACAGCGGTGGCAGCGTCTCCTTTATGAATGCGATAGCTGCTTGCGATGTTACTGTCGTTCTGGGGATAAACATCCTGTGCAACCCTTTTATAGTTTTCGGGATGCGTGTGAATGAGAATAGCGCCCTCGGCCAAAGAAGCGGAAGGGGTTAACACAACCGGCAGCGCCTCATACTCCACCTCAATCAACCTCACCGCGTATTCCGCGGTCGCTTCATCGACGGCAACCACAATCGCAATGGGTTCCCCCGCATAGCGAACCACGCCCTGTGCAAGCGCGGGACGGTCTTGCAACAATGGTCCGAATAGATGTGGACAGGCTTCACCCGTTAGAATTGACTTAACCCCCATGACCCCTTGTGCCTTTGCGGTATCGATTCGTCTAATTTTAGCATGCGCCTGAATGCTCGTTAACAGCCGGGCACATAACAGCCCGGTTACGGGCAGGTCGTCTGTATATTGCGCTTTTCCGGTTACCTTGTCCCAAGCCTCTAAGCGCGGGATACTTTTGCCAATAGCCATATTCATAACTCATCACCCCACATATTTGGTATCATTTCCTTTTCTGTAGTGGGTATTCATACACATAAAGTGCTTGGTTTATGTATGTTAACTGTTCTTTTACGCAAAATGTATATGTAAGCATTTTTAGCGATGGGCAAAACGACTAACGAAAATGAGGAAAAGGACGGGTGGAGATCAGAACGAGTGGAAAGCGAGTGCAAAAGGGCAAAGCAAAGCTGACCATTACGGTCAAAAGCAATGATGTATTCA
>JAEWPV010000010.1 GCA_023460535.1 Bacillota bacterium | reverse complement strand
GGTTGGTATCAAACGGATTATTTTAGAATATCTATTCTCATCATATACATTCCTCAATAGCTCAGTTGGTAGAGCATGCGGCTGTTAACCGCAGGGTCGTTGGTTCGAGTCCAACTTGGGGAGCCACTTGAATATAATGATTGCTTGAAATAGATTCATTTGGGCGGTATTTATGGGCCTTTAGCTCAGTTGGTCAGAGCCACCGGCTCATAACCGGTTGGTCCGGGGTTCGAGTCCCTGAAGGCCCACCATTATTTAGGGGTATAGCTCAGTTGGTAGAGCAGTGGTCTCCAAAACCACGTGCCGAGGGTTCAAGTCCTTCTGCCCCTGCCATACGGCCTGGTAGTTCAGTTGGTTAGAACGCTAGCCTGTCACGCTAGAGGTCAGGGGTTCGAGTCCCCTTCAGGTCGCCATTTTAATATGCTGATGTAGCTCAGACGGCAGAGCACTTCCTTGGTAAGGAAGAGGTCGACAGTTCGAATCTGTTCATCAGCTCCATCAACCCGCATAAACATCACGTTTGTGCGGGTTTTTGTTTGCCACTTTTGGGCGCAAAAACTCAAAAAGGAAGTACTCACAAAAGAAGTGCTCAAAAATCGACGCCAAGAGCCGAACGCATATGCTCCACATCATCATGAATATATATCGCGCTCGTTACCTCAATACTTGCGTGTCCCATGAATTTCTGAATAGTACGGATATCAACGCCAGACTGATAAAGCAAAGTACCGCAAGTGTGCCTTAACTCATGAGGGCGTAATGCAGAGATTTCAGGGTAAGATTCGGTGAATTCATCCATGAACACTTTATATTGCCGATTATGCCAATTGTGAGGACTAACCGCAGAACCCTCACTATTCGGATATAGCAAATTATCACCACTACCAGAACTTGCTCGACTAAGACAAAAATCAATCAAATCGGAGCTTACAGGCAGTGTACGAACACTACTACCAGTTTTAGGCGTTGTTATAACACCACGCCCACCCTGTTCCATAACAGCTTGAAAAACGGTAATAAGCTTTTCCTTTCGCAATACATCACAATGGCGTAAGCCAAGCACTTCACCACGCCGCAATCCTGCCTTTAGCATCAAGGCAATACTCGCACCATAACGATGCTGTTTACAAAAAGAATAAAGTAAATCAGATTGCGCCTGACTATAAACACGCTTTTCCTTGACCGCCTTATACTCAGGCAGCTCAACCGCCACCATAGGATTTTTGGATATAATGTCATTGTCATATGCCTTCTGAAAGATACCGTACAGCAGGGAATACAGCTTTTGTTTAACAGCAGAGGACTTACTTCGAACTTCATCAGAGTAAAAGAAAACCTCCAATTCATACGGCTTTATTTCCTCAATCTGCCGCTCCCCAAACATCGGCAATATATAGCGGCGATAATTATAAAAGTACTTGTTTTGCCAAGTTGACACCTTTACTTTATTCTGCTTAATCAAAAAATAAGCATTGCACCAATCAGTAAATAACATTTAGATCACCACACTTTTTAAGAGAATCTTCATAAATTATCCGTTCAACCCACTTACGAGCCGCTCGAGGGCGTGAAAATATGCGAGTAGCTACATGAACTCGTGCAGAAATCTGTGCGACCGTAAGCCCCGCACGGTACAGTTTAAGTACATCATCTCGTGTATACACCATCAGGCACACCCCCTTGTCCTTGTTCATAAAAGAAATTACCGATAGCATCTTTATGCTTCTTAGATAATCGTCCCGCGCCGGATGCAATGATATTATCAAGCAGGAAATCAGCGCCGACCGTTTTCAGTAAGCAATAAAGGTTCGTTGACCATGACTTTGTTAAGACATTTATCATCTTATCTATTGTTTTTGCTTCGAACTCACCTAGGACGATACGGAGCTTCTCAACGTCACCTAAAAAGGCTTTCCACCAGTCGACAACGCTACAGCGGCTTATATTGCTATCGTCCATATTAACGAAACGCAAATATCTATAAACGAAGCTTGCAAAGAACCGACCAAAGTTTTCGCCCTCTGAAATAATATGTTTTACAATGTACATTGCATTGCGTTGTTTTAGTTCCATCTCAAAGCGCACCCAGTGACCGTCTACGCCCTGTTCGGCGGCTTTATCGTAGATACGAATATAAGCGTTACTGCCGCGAGAACCAAAATAGAGCGTCTTTCCCATGGGTTTCATGTGACGATATCCGAGGACTTGTCCATTTTCATCGTACACATAATTCGACTTCTCAAAACCCTCGCGTGTCACCACACTATTAAAGGTACGGGACTTACTCACATAATTACCAAGTGCAGCGGTGCGATGTATTGCATCAAGATTCAGCTTGCCGTTATCGGAACTATCCGCCTTATCATCAACCGCAACATCAAGGCGGCATACGTTGACTTTATATCGGGCTTGTAATGATAGAAGCCTATCAAAGAACATTGCCCAACTAAAGCCGCCATCGGCTTGCCACGCTACAAGGCTTTCTATGTAGCGGCAACCCTCACCCGACAAGACAACATTCACGCCGATATCATTAACACGTTCCACTTTTGGATACTGTATTGTTACACCGTTATATGTATAACGCTCATAGTAGCCATTGACCCCGCGAAGCTTCGCGAAATTCGAATGCTCTTCGTCTAGTCTAAGAAATTCCCATAGACCATTCCGAGCAAAAGAGAACAGCCTTGCACCGTCCTCCTTATCAGGCATAAGTGTAAAGCTGACCCAATCTAATAAAATATCCATACATGTACCACCTTTGTATGTTTTCGTAGAGATGCTTGTAGCGGCGATTGTTTATGTTTATCATTTTGCGTACGCAAAATGATAAACAATAAATCAATGCGCATGCTAATGGCGTTCACCGCGCGGTATAAATTCAAGCTTTTCCATTCGCTTGATTTTTTCAAATGTATCATAGCAGGAACGAAGATAATTCGATTGAATGAAACTTGATTTTCGTAATGGTTTTACCTTCTTTTTAACCTGATAAGGCGTATCAGAGGTAGAATACTCAGCGGCATCATATTCCTTGTTAAAAGTCCATCGACCGAAATATGTATCACATGCGACAACAGAGAAAGCCTGTTCTCTTATTGGCTTTGCAACACGGGCATAAACTTGCGAAGTTGAAACTATTTTTATTCGCTGTTTCCGTTGCTGACTAATTTCAGACAGTATTGATTCGGGAAAATCCTTCCAAGAAGCTGAACTATATTCGCTATGAATTTCATCAATTGCGAATATCACTCCATCCGTACCATTACGGATTTCCAACAAATCACGCCAGTTTGTCATTAAATAGTCGGCTTTATCGTACTTAAAATTAGTTACGATAAGGCTTTTAGGATGCAAAACTTTCTGTTCATTCAAATACTGAACCATTGATATAGTTTTCCCGCTACCCTGCCGACCGACATACAGAGTAAATCCATATTCTTTAAAGTAACGCGCTCTTTCATCTCTGGTAATATAATCCCAGAGAAGCCAACGTATTAGATCATATAACTTAAAACGAATGCTAAGAGCAGACAGCCTTTTTGATGTCAGTCGAAAAGGGTTAACACGATGAACCACGAAAAATCCGAGAATGAATAATAAAACTGCGCCTAGAGAAGAAAAAAGAACAGTAAGAATCAAATTTCTAATGAACTCTATTATAGGAGCGAACATATTCGATACGATTGAATACATATCTAAACCCATTATTCCACCCCCGGTATTTTCTTAACGACCCACATAATGATGCTCCACATGAAATCAACATTCATAAAAACCAACAATGCAAAAACACAGCCACCCGCTAGCCGAACCGACACAAATGAATTAATCGACATCAGCACATCTGTTACGGCATTTACAGAATTAGCCAACGACTGCATATCAGGCAATGTCGGGAAAAGGGATATAATGAATAACAAGAACATCTTTAGCAAGTCAAGAATCAATTGTATTATCATATTTAATCCCTCACTATGTCTTGATAATTGTTATCAATTTTCGGTAACAAAGAACAACGGTAAAAATAAGTATAATTCCATTAAATACTGGACGAATCCAACGCATATATGGACGAGCTGAAACAAGAAAATCAACTGAAATACCGTTAAATCCATTCCATAAAGAGTTATCAGGCACAGTGAATACTAACTGGCTATCCGTTTCGGTTGCCGTAGACAACCGATTAAATGCGTCTGATATACTTGCAAAGACTATAGACAACCCACCTATTTTACTTTCAAAAGCTGATTTTATTGCTTGAAACCACGATTGAAAATAGCCATCCTCAGGCACAAAAAGACCTATAAAAAATGCCTTGAATTTATCCCAAAAGGATATAAGCCAATCAAGAATCGACTGCCAAAAGCCGACAGAACCGCTTCCGGCTAAATCGTCACGCATAATCAAATTTCCGTTATACTCAGCTATTAATTCCCAGTCCTGTATTGGTATTTCATTATCAACGAAATACGACCCACCAATAATAAGCCTAAACTGCATGGGTACATTGGCGGCAACCAAGTAACGTGCACCAACAGATATTTCGCGTGTACCATTATAAATCAGCTTAATTCCACTCACATTTTGAGAACAAGTAACATTAAAATAATAAGCCGAAGTCTGTTGAAATGTGACTGTAGAACCTGACGGAAAAATGCCGAAATAGTACGTGCCATCGGGGGCAAGCATTAAATAATTCCGTCCGTTTTCTTTAATTGCCTGATAGTATTCTTCTTCTCCCGTCCCACTTACGGCTATATCGCCAAAAACCGTGTTGTCATCTTCCAAATAGAAAGCACCAATATTATCGACCCATAAACAGAACGCAGGAACAGACAAAGTTAAAACTATAACGAAGACAATACATAATGCCAATGCCCGACGCATACAACCACCCCTAATTAACCTTTAGTAAATTTCCGTACTATTGAAATCACAAGAAGAATACCGAATATATACGCAAAAAGGATAAAACCAATATTCGTTGCACTACCAATAGAATTTTTAACCCAATCAAGGAATGTGTTCCATACAGTGGTATCATAAGGAACGTATTCATTTTCTACTCGGTCAATAATAGGAAAATCGACCGCAGGCGGCGCGCTCGGGATATCAGGATCACTCACACCGCCGCTACTTTCACCATCACCAGAAGACAACAAACCGTCATTATCACGCATAATAAAGTTACCGGAATAATCATATTGATACGATGATGGAAGACCAGGGATATCGCTAAATATAACTGCTCGGGCAATAATAGACTGATTGGCATTTACAGTTGTTACAATTGTATTTGTAGGCACCCAAGAACCATTTTGGTACTTAAAATTCATAAAGCGCGATGTGCTTGGGGGATATATACTTAGATAGCTAGATGAAAACTCTTGAAAAAAAGTAGAATTAAAAGCCGTGAATGATGATGGATAAATAGCAAAAGTTATATTATGTGTATCCGATGCTGACGTATAGTTGTAAGTCAATGTTCGCGGTTGAGACGTAGACATAAACTCCAGTAAAAAGTCTTTCTGAGATTCACTACAACTTGCCGTATCAACTACGCTAAGAACCGTATTACCGTTCTCAGTGCTAAATCCGACAGTTGGCATAGTCGCGGCTAAAACCGTGATAGATAAGAGCATCAAGAGGGAAACAACAAGAAGCACAGCAGTTATTCGACGCATATTTATCTCCTTATGTCTTTGTAAACTTACGAACTATCGCAATAGCTATAAGCACTCCGATAATTATTGCAAAAATTATCAAACCAATATTCGTGGCATTTCCTATGGCAGTTTTTATTGCTGTATAGAAATGTTGCAGATATGATGTATCCCAAACGACCCAACTCATTAACAGACCACCTTTCTTAAAATGAAAATGGACTGGGCAAACCCAGTCCATTCCCATGCCGGTTTAACCCTTCAAAAACTTTTTGACAAGTTTGGGCAAAAGGCTGATGCCGATGATAATAGCAAAGAGAGCGATGCCAATCGGGAGAATGACACCGATATTTGCGGTAATACCATCAACAAGAGGGGAGAGCATTTCCGTAGTAATTGCTACGCCTGTAGTTCCGTCCATCTGGACTACCTCCTATAGAAAAATATATATCAAGGGGTGGTACACCCTCGACTACCGAATAAATGTCTTATAAAACCACAAACAGATAAGAAAAAGCATGAGAACTGCCACAAAAAACGGGACAAGAGCAAACAAACCAACTTCCATGTATAGGCGTATCATTCGCACATCTTCTGCCGAAACACTTTCAATCTCATCCCCCTGGACCATTTCACCGTCAAGGGGCAACCCGTTTTCTTCATCCGAAGAATCTTCCGGTTCATCGGGCAGTTCATCGTCAAAAGTTGATTCTTCGCTACTAGAATCTTTTTCCGAGGGTTCATCCTCATCCGCCTCATCTTCGAATGATTCATCATCCAACTTCACGGCATCTTTTGAACCGTTATCGGGAGGATTTACGCCATCCAAAGACAACATAAACGCAGGAGGATAATCAGTTAACGGTTTATCTATGCGGACAGCGTTCACACTGACCGCAAAGATAACCATCAATGACAGGATAAGGGGGACAGTAATTTTTCTCATACTACGCACCCTTAGCTTCAGCAAAAACCTCGCGCAGACGCTTCGGAATATCCGCAGGGCAAAGGCGAATATCGTTTATGTACTCACGCAGCCGCCCGTCTTTACCAACTCCAGAACCAAAGGTCACGATAACAAGGTCACCGTCCTTCAGCTTGGTACAAGCTTCATAAACTGCCGAAGACTTACCATCATCGGGTTTCCAGATATCATGCTGTGCCGACGCTTTTCCGACAAGCAAGCCGAAGTTATATTTTTCCGCGCCCTTTTGAGTAACAACGTGCTCAGGCTCAAGCACTCTGCCAATAGCAAAACCTTTCATTAGTTCACCTCATTAACATATTATAACTAAATAGTTATTAACACCATATTATAACTGATTTGTTATAAAGTCAATATAATTAAATGATTATATGATAAAATTGGGAATATCAACAAAAAAGGAGGTTGTCATTAATGGATAAGTTACAAAGGCTCAAAGACCTACGCGAAGACCACGATTTAACGCAACAACAATTAAGCAACCTTCTTGGAATGAAACAACCACAATACGCCAGATATGAAATAGGGGAAACTAAAATACCCGTTGAAGTCATTATTAAATTAGCAGAATTATATAACGTCAGCATCGACTATCTACTCGGACTAACAAACACGCCGAACCACTTCAGAAAGCCGGATAATGGCGATTGTTGCATTATTAAAATACAATAAAGGCTTTAAACTGACGAATTTAAAGCCTTTTACAATGCCCTTACATGGTAAACAATATTAAATTATGTAAATAAAGAGATTGCAAGACGCTTCAAGCAGTCCTTTTGCTTCACGCAGTCCTTTTGCTTCACACAGTCCCTTTGCTTCGCGCAGTCCCTTTGCTTCGCGCAGTCCCTTTGCTTCGCGCAGTCCCTTTGCTTCGCGCAGTCCCTTTGCTTCGCGCAGTCCCTTTGCTTCGCGCAGTCCCTTTGCTT
>JAEWPV010000009.1 GCA_023460535.1 Bacillota bacterium | reverse complement strand
TGAATACATCATTGCTTTTGACCGTAATGGTCAGCTTTGCTTTGCCCTTTTGCACTCGCTTTCCACTCGTTCTGATCTCCACCCGTCCTTTTCCTCATTTTCGTTAGTCGTTTTGCCCATCGCTAATTAATTTATTCAAACATACTCCGTGTACTTTGGAATAAGTCGGAATACACCTATACAAGCAAACAACAAAATGTATTAGATTTTTTATATTGATGAATTGTCAAGTCAAGTGCGCCACTTCGTATAGAAATACTTGAATGGGAGATTTCCAACCGAGACATTTTCTTGGACGACTGTTAATGAGGAGCAGGTTGTGAGCCAACTCATACTGCTTAACCTTCCCTAAATCAGTTTTCTTGGGATAGAACTCTCTTAGCAGACCGTTGGAGTTCTCATTACTGCCTCTTTGCCAAGATGAGTAGGCATCGGCAAAATAGAGAGGCAGAGCCAGTTCCGATTGAATTTTGCCGTAACAGGCAAACTCTTTGCCACGGTCGGTTGTGCCGGTTTTGAAAGCACCTTCCGGCAATGTACGGTATAGCTGTGAGATTGCTCGCTCCATGGATGCGGTCGTCCTGTCTGGAATCAATAGTGCCGTATAAAGTCGGCTCTTGCACTCAACAAAGGTAGCGAAGCAGCCCTTGCTTTCGCCACGGCTTGAGACCATGGTGTCCAGCTCCCAGTGACCGAAGGTTTGGCGATGCTTTACTTCTTCCGGACGTTCCGAAATTGGTGTTCCCATGGAAAACTTACCGCGTCTCTCTGCTTTTCTGCGCTTTCCCTTGTGGCGCAAATACCGAATATCCGCATCGTACAACTTCCCGGCGTAGAGCCAATTGTAAATGGTTTTGAAGCTAACAACGCCGAGCGTTACCGTGTTGGCGATTTGCTCTGGTGACCATGTAGCGGAAAGCTTTTCCTCAATAATTGATACTAGACTGTCTGAACGTTTGCCCAGGGGCTTAGAATTGCATCGGCGAGCATGGTAGACTGACTGGGCTTACACACAATCATAGCCTGCGCCCCTTTTATTGCGTTTTAGCTCTCGGTCTATGCAGGAATGGTGTCTACCAAGCCTAGTTGCAATTTCTCGATGGGAATACCCTAATTTCAATAACTCATCTATGCGTCCGTGTTCGAATGTGCTAAGATGGTGGTAGCTCATATTGTTGCCTCCGTCTGAATGGTGTCTGAACAACCTCATTCTACACGAAGGTTTCATTGTGGGCTACCTTTTTACCCAGCCTTGGGTGGCGCACTTTATTTTACAATCTATCTATTATATTACATATAATTATAATTGTAAATATAATTTGCCATATTGTAACACAATATTCTAATTTATATATATTTTAACAAGATACAGTATAGTTAAATTTAAATAATATAATGTCGAATGTGTGGAAAAAATATTAATATTGACAATCCCCATTCTCGAATATATTATGAGTATAGAACATATGTTCTTATGACGTTCGGGGGTGGGGATTTGGAGCGCGTAATCTTGCATATTGACATCAACAATTGCTACGCCTCCATCGAGTGCCTGCACCGGCCGGAGCTGCGCGATAAGCCGGTAGCCGTCGGCGGGGATGTGGAAGCTCGGCACGGCATCATCCTTGCAAAGAACAATCTTGCAAAGCGGTATAACGTCCGAACGGGAGAAGCTCTGTGGCAGGCGCGACAGAAATGCCCGAACCTTGTAGTTTTGCCACCCAACTATCCGTTGTACCTGCGGTTTGCCAAGCTTGCTCGGGAGATATACCTTGACTATTCCGATAAAGTAGAGCCGTTTGGATTGGATGAGGTGTGGGCGGATGTGACCGGCAGCCTAGGATTGCTGGGTTCCGGTGAGGAGATTGCCGAGAAGATAAGGCAGCGCATCAAGTATGAGCTGGGCATAACCGTATCCATCGGCGTGAGCTGGAACAAGATATTTGCGAAACTCGGCAGCGACTACAAAAAGCCGGACGCCATTACCGTTATCACAAAGGAGAATTACAAGGATATCGTCTGGCCGCTGCCTGCAGGGGACCTCTTGTATGTCGGACCGGCGACACAGCGAAAACTAAGGGATTATGGTATCCATACCATCGGACAGCTCGCCAATGCCCGTGAGGATTTTCTTCTTGGTTGCTTTGGTAAGATGGGTGCCGTGCTACACATCTTTGCAAACGGGCGAGACCGTGCCGAGGTCAATGAATTTGACTGCGTCTCACCCATCAAGAGCATCGGAAACAGCACAACCACCCCGCGCGACTTGGTCAACGAGCAGGATGTCAAGATCATCACCTATGTGCTCAGCGAGAGCGTCGCCGCACGGATGCGGGAGCAGGGACTGAAATGCGAGACGGTATCCATCCATGTGCGGGACAATGAGCTGCGGAGCTATCAAAAGCAACGAAAGATAGAAACACCCACCGACCTTGCGAGTGAGATCCATAAAACGGCGATGGAGTTGTTTACGAAAAGCTATAAATGGGAGCGCCCGATCCGCAGTATTGGCGTTCGTGGCAATGATCTGGTTGGGGCAAACAGCTGCATCCAGCTATCTTTATGCTGTGATGAAAACAAACGGGAGCAATACAAACGGCTGGAGGAAACCAT
Source organism: Bacillota bacterium (assembly GCA_023460535.1). Taxonomy (GTDB): domain Bacteria; phylum Bacillota; class Clostridia; order Oscillospirales; family Ruminococcaceae; genus Acetanaerobacterium. Next base: position 75,261 of record JAEWPV010000009.1, on the reverse strand, counting down.
GGACACCCTGCGTCAGCGCTTTGGCGCCTATGCCGTACAGCGGGCTGTGTTGCTCACTGACACGCGATTATCGGGCTTTGCCCCAAAAGAAGACCACATCATCCACCCGGTCGGATACTTTTAATGGAGGAATGCTGCGATGGCGAGAAAGGTATATGTCGATGTAGCCGCACGGTTTAACACAGACGGCACCATTATGCCGTTGTATTTGCAGTGGGAGGATGGTTCGCTGTATTATATAGACAGAGTGCTCGACATCCGCAGGGCGGCGTCGCTGAAGGCAGGCGGCGCGGGCATTCGTTATACCTGCCGGATTGCGGGCAAAGAGACCTTTTTGTTTTTGGAAGAAACCAGATGGTTTGTGGAGGGTAAAACGTAATGTGCGGACGATACATTGTAATGAGCGATAAGGAAATCGAGGAGATTAGAAACATCACGCGGGAGATCGACCGCAAATACGGCGAGGGTAGTATGCCAAACGGAGAGATCTACCCAACCAACGCCGCACCGGTGTTCGTGAAAAGCGAGAGCGGCTACGGCGCGGAGCTGATGACCTGGGGATTCCAAAAGTACCAGGGCAGCGGTGTGATTATCAACGCCCGAGCGGAAACGGCAAGCGAAAAGCGCACCTTTTCAGGCGCGCTTGCGGCAAGACGTTGTGTAATACCCTCAACGGGCTTTTTTGAATGGACGCATACACCGGGACAGAAGAAAAAGAAGTATCTTTTTAACGACCCCCAAAGCCCCGTGCTGTACATGGCGGGGCTATACACCCCTGCATCGGCAGCTGGTGAGCTGCCGCGATATGTTATCCTCACCACCGCGGCGAACGATTCAATACGAGAGATTCACGACCGCATGCCGGTGATTTTGCGCAGGGATGAAATCGAGGACTGGGTGGCACGGCGCGAGCGTGTGAATGAGATGTTGTTCCGGGTGCCTATGGGGTTGGGGAAACGATTTGTTGGGTAGGGGTGGTAAGGTTTAAACACAATGTGATGTTCAGCGGGCGTATTCAACAACGCTGGACGCACCATTAGGTGAAATTCGTTTATAGGCGAATATCTTCTAAGTATGAATAGCGCAAATTATTGCGATGTTTTGCTCTAAAAATAATTAAGCTCTCCATCCAATACTTCTTAAGGCATCTTCGATCATTTTGGCTTCATTTATCATACCAATTTTACGTAATTCTTTTGCAAACATCGGCCAAGGTGGAAATATAGCTTTAAACGGATTTGAATCTGGCCCCGTGTACATTCCGCCACCTGGCCCAGTGTGTAATCCACCGCCTGGTCCAGTGTATAATCCCCCACCGGGTCCAATATATGCGCCACCACCCGGTCCAGTATACGCGCCCCCGCCTGGGCCAGTATATAATCCTCCACCCGGTCCGGTGTATGCACCTCCGCCGGGCCCCGTGTACATTCCTCCGCCTGGTCCGGTGTATGCGCCGCCACCGGGTCCAGTGTACATTCCACCACCGGGTCCGGTGTATGCGCCTCCCCAGGTCCAGTATACATATTGCGAGTCCACATATTATCCATCTCCTTTTCATTTAGCAAAACACTGTGTTTATTTTTGAATGTACTAATTTGCATTTTACTCAAAGAACTTATTGTAGTCATAATTGATATGTAGCCGAGCTTCGCCTTATTGCTACAATATACAATTCCAAAACTTGATAATTCGACTAAATTCATTATAACCTTCCACATTTTCCATGTCAATTGATACCAAACAAAAAGACCCACAATCTAAGTCGTGAGCCAGGTAAATTACATATTCTTCTTTTATAGCACTTGCATTCCAACAAATTCTATGATAGACTGAAAATAATTACAAAAACCCCCACAGCATGCACGTTGCTAGCAACAACGTGCATGCATACGCCGATAAGATGAGAACACATCTTAAAGGCTTATGGAAGGTGTTTTGCGTGCTACTATTGTAGCATGTGGACATACACTTGTACAAGCCTTTTGGATGCTCGTCTTAAATGACATCCAGAAGGCTTCCTTTTTTGCTTGATACGCTTTATGCGTTCAAGATAGACACAGCAACCCGATTCTACGCCTTAGTGTGTAGGATGCTATCAACAATGGTTGCTGTATAAAACTAGCACCTTGACAAACGTCAGCAGCCTATGCTTTGTGGTCGTAACACATTGCTAAGGACCACCTGCTGTCTAGGAGCATAATAAGCTCATTCAGCTGTGCGCCGCGGTGAAGAACCGCCGACGGATTATTCCGTCGTAGCGACAATAGATGTAACGCGATGACTACCTGCGATCCTATTTAAGATCGTCAAAGCGATGACATCAAAGGTACGAGCGACAAATTGCCTGTTGCCATGATTCGCACAGTGAAATAATGATAACGACCGGTGACGGCTGCTCATAGTAATGAGGGGAGAATCTGCTGTATGCGCTACTTTGGCAAGAGCGGTATATGCGGAGCTGCGGGACCTTGAAAAAGACGGTTTGTTATGCTCGCGTTCAAAACATATTTTGTATCGGGAGCAGGGCGTGTGCACCATGCTCTGTTCCCAGATATATAACGTTATACCACGAAAAAGCCTATTGCTTAATAGACTTTCCCGTGTTACAATGTTTGGTGCGGATAACAGGACTTGAACCTGCACAGTATTGCTACCACTAGAACCTGAATCTAGCGCGTCTGCCAATTCCGCCATATCCGCATATTCGTTATCGCGTGTTCTATAATACCACACTTTCAACCTATAAGTCAATATCAAAATATAAAATTAAAGACAAACTTCTGCGAAGTTTGCGACGCAAATAGGTACATCCTATGCAGAGAAAATTACAGCGATTGATTTAACATATATAAAGAAACAAAAGGGCTGCAGTAAAACAAGCAAATGCCGCAGCCCCTTTTTCGTTCATTTATTGTGAGGATAAATTCCCGCAGGACGGAAAGTTTATTGTCGGATTAATGCAAAACCAGAGGTTCGTCTTTTTCGCGATTATAACCCCATCAGCAACTTTTTCTTTAAATTAAACTCCTCCGACGTGATGATACCGTCCTCCATCAATGCCTTGTACTTTTTAATCTCCTCTATGGCATCTACAGGGGGTGTGTTGGTGGTATTTACTGTTTGCACGCCCCCTGCGCCAAGGGATATATATTGCTCCGTCGCATTGAAAAAGGCAACCGTCTTAAATGCATTTACCAGCTTTTCAATTTCCGCATAGCTTCTTTGATAAGAGCGGATATAGTCGTTCACATCGGGGTGGTCGTTTGAAAATCTCGGTCCGTCCATATCACATTTGATTACTGTCCAGTAGGGATGATTGAAATGCAGCTCCACATTAAACGCCCGAAATGGTTCGGGTATATCTATAAACTGCATGTGAGTGGTGTTGTTTTGCTTGCCGTCGTCCAGTTTGTCTATTGTTCTGGCAAGCTGCCTGTTCATTATATACTGGGTGATTTGTGGAGCAAGCGCCATTGCGCGCTCCGGAACGGTACTGGTATAACGCTTTATACCCTCAGCCGAGATATCAAACAGGGGCGTGCTATCCTCTTTAATAGAAACCGATTTCAGTTGGCTGCTTTCAAATACGGTCTTGTCGGGATTCTTGCTCATACAAAACAGCTTGTTCTCGTAGTCAAAGATAATTTTAGTATCCCATAAGCCGAAATCAATCTGCTCTGAAATAACGAACTGGTCCTTTAATAGTTTGTTTTGGTCGTAAAATAACAAATATTCTTTGAAGTCTTGCATTGTCAGATGCATGGACTTTTCGGTATCCATATCAATTTTATTGTGGCAGGTGTCACAGATATATTCGCCCTCGATTTTAGACGGCAAAAGCCACGAGATTTTGCCGCCACAGACGGGACAAGGGGGCTTTTTAGAAAACAGACCCATAATTTTCTCCTCCGTAAGTTAATACTTATCGTGTTCCTCCGCCAGAACCGCCGCCGATGGACCCGCCGCCGCCGCCAATGGACGAGAAGCCACCACCGCCTCCGCTGCGCTGTTCCTGCTCGCGTTGTAACTCGGCTTTTCTCATGCTGTTGAAAAGTAGATGATGGTACGAATATGCTGTAATCATGCTTTGGCTATATTCTGTTAGTTCTGATGCGATTTGCGGATACAGTTCTTTCATCTGCCCTGCTACCTGCTCTGCTATGCCAAAAAGCATGGCATAGGTTAGCAGCTCTCTCCAAACCGAAATTTCCTTTATGCCGCGCTCCGCAATCAGAGAAAAATCCTGCAAATACTGCTTTAATCCAATCAGTTCGCCAAACTCCTTTTCGCCGGTAGGTGTCAGGTCGGTGAGTCTGGCGGGGGTGTTCCAACTACTCATACAGTGCTTTTGATTCAAATATATCCTGCCCGCGCTATCCTGCTTTTGGATATAAGCACGAAGCAGCTTATCATTCTGATTCGCAAAGCGTTCGAGTTCTTTTGCCTGTAAGACGGCATCTGAGCCGGCGGCTCCCTCCAATACCGTATAAAGGTACTCATCATACTCGTTCATTTCACTGTGCCGGGTACCCATCAGTCGCAGGCTGACGGTTTCTTTGGTCTTGCCCATTAAGCCTACCTCCTGTGTAGAAACAGGGGAAAGGCACCCGAGCATGATGAGTCGAAGCATGCCTGTGGCAAGAATGGCACCATCCTCACACTCTTCATAAAGTCGGCCTAACGTATAGGTGGCACTTAAGTTTCCTTCGTTGGGAATATCCCTGAAATAACCGAACCGTTCAAAGAGCATTTTTCGCTTTTTAGCAGCGTTTCTTTTTTTTATTTTGTGAAGAAAAACAAAAAATCCGATGGGAAGCCCGATAGAAAGCAGCATAACGAGAATCGCTTCTAAACCGGATGCTTCTTCTTCGATCTGTTCAGGATTATCGTAATCGCTGCCCTCAAATGCTTTCGCTTTCACTTCTTCAAATGATTCCGTGGTTTGTCTGGTGGGGGTTAGGACTCCCTTGTCAAAAGAAAGCAGTATTGTCACATGGTTTTGTGGTTGAATTGGGGTGTTTGTTTGGGCAATGATTTCGCCATCCTCAAACAACACCTCCCCTTCAAAGCCAAAGCCCCAGATATCGGCAATCTCGTCGGTAATGGGTGTGCCGTCTGCAAGCCGGATTCGAACTGTTACATCGGTAGGAGTGGTGTTCATCCCGTCATTGACGAATCGGAAGTTTACACCATCCCTGTCGCTGTAGCTGCCTACCGCATTCTCGAGCTTATACTCTATGTAATAGCGGTTTTGACCATACTGGCTAAGACCAAAGCAGATCTCATAACCACTATTTGTATCAAGAACGCCGCATTTATTCGCCTTTTGCTCAAAGCTCCAATCCATGTTCCACAGGGGTACGGTATCGTAAACGCCCTGTTGGTCAGATACCTTTAAATCACTGATTATCAGATAATCAGGCGCATTGATTGGAATATAGCTCTCTGTTCCTTCCTCAAAGTCTCCTTCCCATATCTGCGTGATGTACATCGAGCCATCCTTATCGATAACGGCCTGAACATCAATGGTATTCACCCGATTACCCGCAAATACAGGAATGGTGAGGATTGCCAACAGAACGAAGCATAAAAAAAGGCTGCTTAATGATTTTCGCATAGCGCACCTCACTTCATGCTAGGCATATCGGCTTTGGCTTCTTGCGCCTCCAAATAATCTCTCTGCCCAAAGCCTAACATCCCGGCAATCGCGGAAACCGGAAACATGCGGATTTCACGGTTAAGCTTGGTAACACTGTCATTGTATATCAGACGGCTGTTACGTACCATGTTCTCGAACTTCTCTACAGACTCCATTGTTTTAATGTAATTCTGATTGGCTTTTAGCTCGGGGTATTGCTCCGTTACCATCGCAATTCGCCCCAATGCTTCGGATATAACGCCTTCTTGCTTTAGCACATTATCCGGCGTTGAGGTAGCCGTAATCACACTTCTTCTTGACTTGATTGTTTCAATAAGCGTTTCGCTTTCATGCTTGGCGTAGCCTTTTGTTAAGTCCAAAAGAGCCGTCAGTGCGTCAAAGCGGCTTGACATCTGTACCCCGATCTGGCTCATTGCATTGCTGATGTTTTCATCAAGCACTACCAGTCTGCGCTGGGTAGAAATCAGCCAGAGTACAATTACCACAACAATTGCAAGAATAATGATAATAGTTGGTACCATTGTGAAATCCTCCTTGTATAGTTTCATTAGGCAGTCAGATAACGATTTGTCTTGCCCTCCTTTAGGGTTATTGCATAAACGATTTGCTAAACATATTTAGACTGTATTTGCCATACACTGTATCAGATAATCTGCACAAAAGGCAGCGTTTTGCATGAAATGTGTTTATATTTGCATGAATCGCACCTGTACTTTGGCATTATGAAACAAAAGATATGTTGTGTAACAAGTTTGGAATAATCCTGCATTAGTTTTCACTTATGTATGATAGTTCGGATTAACAATATCGCATATTACTACTTATCCTCTATATGTGTATCCATGCATGAATATCCCTTTGTTCACTTCACTAAATTACGTTACACAAGCCCATTTGGGTTCATGGGTTGCGCGCATCTGTTTACAACTAACGTCTTGGTTTGATTCTTCCTAACTTTGTCATGTTACATCTTAACTCGCTCAAAAATGAGGCGACTTAACCGCCGCTAATCTATCCACATGCGTTTTTCGGGTTTGCCCAACTTTTTACGGGAAGTAAATAAAGAACGTGCCCTGCACCGAGACCGGTATGGGACACGTTCATTTTTATGTATTGACCTTATTTCTTTTTGTCATAAGCGCTGCCAACCGGCTGAGCCTTCGCGTCAAAATACGGTGCATGAGCGACACGCTTGCGGTCTGTGATATTCTTTAGCTCCTCCATCATCGCTTCTCTCTGCTTTTCCACATTGCTTATGAGCTTTGCGTCAATCACTGACACATCACGAAACGTCTCACGGAGCTGATTCGCCAGAGCGATTACCCCGTCCAGTTCTGCGTGAGAAACTCCGTTCAGCTTACCAAGCGCCCTGCCGAAGTTATCATCCACAGCAGCACCCGAAACCTGGTACAACACGTCGTGAATGGCGCTCTCAATGAGATTTATGTTGTCAATCAAACGCTGACGCTCTATGAGCAGCTCATCCGCCTGCTCAATCTCGCTGTTTAACAGTTGTACGGTTAGTTGCTGATACTCGCGTATTGCCGCCAACATACAGCTAAAGCTTTCGGTCAACGCCGTGATGTCATTTGGACTGATCGCCATCCGCGTTTCCCCCTGTTAGTTTTTACGAGTAGACTTTTCGGCTGTGTCGAACGCCTCGCGCAGCTCTTTCAGGATAGGAATGACCTCCATGACGGGCTGCGGGTCTTTTTTAATGTTCGCTGTAACAAGTTGAGTTTTGGAGTAATCGTACAGCTGTGAAAGATTGCTTGAGATATCGTAACTAGAATCGAGCGAGGACTTTAGATAAGACAGGATATCCTGCGCCTTTTTAAGAGAGAGGTTTGCCGCTTCATAATCCTTTTCTTCCAGATACTTAACCGAAAAGTTACAGCGCTTAATGGCTTCGTCATAGAGTTTAACTATTATTTCTCCCGGGGTAAGTGTTACGATAGACTGTTGTTTGTATTGCGCATATGCCGATGGATTCATCGTTGTCCCCATTTCTCCGGCATGGATTATTATACGCTTACCGCCGCAAGCCGGATTGCGACGAGCCTTTAAGCGTTATGGCACAAAAAGCTATGAACCGGTGCCTGTTAATGAAGTAAGCCAAGAGCTTTGGCTGCTTAACTGTGATAACGCCTTCTCCATCGCGGAGAACTTCTTCCACAAGCGGGTTTCTTCCTCAATAAGCTTGTTTTTGAGCAGCGTAATCTTTTCTTCCAGTTCCTCAAGCTGCTTTTTATACTCGCCGTCGACATAGACGGAGGAGCCGGCAACCCGTACTAACTTACCGGGTTCAACCAGGCTGGACTTTGCGTAATCGTCAATAATACTGGCAAATTGGTCGGAAAACCCTGTTTTAGCTTGGGCGAAGAAGCTGGTGACCCCATCGTGGTCTTCGCTTAATATCTGACGGAATTTCTCCTCGTTAAGTGAAAGCTTTGTCCCCTCTGTGAGGCTGACGGAAAACTCAAAGCCCAGCTTTTCGAGCGAGTAGCCAGTAGTCTCTGATACGGAGTTCAACAGAGTCTCCATATCCAGAAGCAAAGAGTTCAGGTTGGAGTCGTTTTTAAGTACTCCACTTCTTGCTTTCTCTTCCCACAGCTTAATCTGACTTTCAGTCATATCCTCGCGCTGGGCGTCGGTTAACGGGGGATAGCTCTTGTAGACTTCTTCGGTAATTAGCTTTTTCACGGCGGATGCCAAGGTGTTATAGTCCTCCGCAAACTTCTTCATGGTATTGACCAGCGTGTCCATATCCTGTGTGGAGGAGATGGTTATCTTTTCGTTGGTCTTCTCGTTGATCTGAAGCAACACACCGTTTACGGCAAAGTTGTTGGTGTTGCGCTCAATCACCGTGCCGTCTTCTAAGGTTATCACCGCGTTCGTTCCGGTCGTGACCACCGCGTCAGCAGCACCACCGTCAAAAGCGGAGGTTCCCAACAACGTGTTCATGGCGTTGCCGCTGTCTGAAAATGCCATGGGAGTGGTACCGTCCGATTGGAAGGAAAACACGCCGTCTGCAAACGAAGCGGTTATGCCGGTGGTAGCGGTAAGGGCATTGATGTCGTTTATCAGCTCGTCAATGGTTGTATCGGCAGTATAAGCAACTGTATCCGAACCGAATGTAAGGGTACCGGCTGACGAAATGCCTAGTGCCGAGAGCGTACTGGCTGTAGACGAGGCATTGGTGGTTCCGTCCGCAAAGCCCAGCGCGTCGAGCAGTGCGGTCTCTAGACCGTCTTCATCTACGGTGCCGAGGGAAACAACACGGTTGTTATCGGCCGCTAGGGTTAACGTTGTGCCCGTTACCTCAAACCGCACATCAGCGTTACCGAACGCCGTTTTAATTTGATCGCTAAGCGATTGCGCGACGACTGCCAGCTTTTCTTCATCCAAAAGCGCGTCATCCGGCTCAATGAGCGAAATGGTTTTGGTTACGCCACCGATGGTGATATCAAACGATTTTCCCGCAAGGCTTGCCCAATCTGTACTGAGCAGGTCGGCTTGAGACGATACAACCGATTGCTCGGCGACGGTCTTGCCGCCAATCTGCGTTACGCCTGATGCGCTGACACCGAGCATAGCGGAAAGAAGGTTGCCTTTTGTCTGATTTATCGTAATATTGTCTCCGGTGCCCAATTCCTTGGCTGATAGGGTAAATGTGTCGTCAATATCGGAATAGGTGATTTTTACGCCCGCCGCACTGGAGTTGATGGTGTTAATGATATTCATAACGGAGCTGGAAGAATCAAATGAAAACGCAGTTCCGTTAATGGTAAATTCAAAGCTGTTGCCCAAAAGCTCCGCCGCAAACGACGTCGAAGCAACGGTTTTTGTGATATCCACCCGATTGGACACGCCGGATTTTAACCCAAGAGCTGAAAGCGTTGCGGAATCACCGGTTATAACAAGTTTGCTGCTGCCGCCGGTGGAAATCTGCACCCCGTCCGGCGTCTCGGTAAGTTGGACGCGCGGGGTAACCCCAGAGGAGGACATACCAAACGCAGACACAAGCGCCGCCTGCGGGTCGTCCCCAAAGCTAACGGTTTTACTCACGCCATCCAGCGTGATAGTGAGGGTCTTGTTCTTGAACGACTCGAGATTACCCGTTGAAAGGATGGGACCTGATACTGCCGCGCCGCTTTGCACGGTGTAGGCACTCGCAACCTGATCCACCGAAGAGATGGATATCTTCGCGCCCGTATTGGCGGAGGTTGAGGTGGCGGTTACCGCCGAAGAGCTGGAGGTTGTCTGCCAGGTATTAAAGCCGGAGGTGCTGGAAAGATTGTTTGTGCCCAGTATATCAAAATAGCTGCTTTTAAACGTGTTGAGCTTGTCGATAACAGAATTATAGGACTCCTGCTTCCACTGAATCTTCTGCTTCTTCTGCATCGCCATATCAATCTTGGTTTGCGCCGTAGCGGTAAGGGATTTGATAAGCCCGCTTGTGTCAATACCCGAAACAAGACCGCCTATTCCATACGCGCTTTTTTTCGCCGATGTTGCATTTGTGCCAATTCCTGCTACAGAACTAAACATATAAATACCTCCCTTTGAGGATGCCTATTGTAATGTATTATTTCATTTTGCCTACACAGCATTTATCGGCAGGAATCGGTAATTATTTAGTTGTTTTTGCATGGCAATTGTAAACATTCAATGTCCCTATAACAAAGGCAGCGCCGTAGCATGATTGCAAACGACGCTGTCGTGTATTCCGGCTAGAGCTTATTCACAAAATCCTCGCGCTTTAATTCAAAGAATATCTCATTGTCCTCGCAAAACATTTCTTTCATGCCTATTTTCTTCAGGATATGTATCGACGCCGCGTTATCCTGCAAACATTCTGCCAATATCCGTCTAACACGCGGTTGTTCAAACGCCCATGCCATGGCAGCCAGTACCGCCTCGGTGGCATATCCCTTCCCCCGCGCGCACGGCGCGATTCCGTAGCCGATGTCTACTGCCCCTAATTCATTGGGAGGACCCTTAAAACCTACGTCACCAATGACGAGTCGGCTTCCCCGTTCTATGACAGCCCACGTAAAATAGCCATCCGGGGGAAGAGTTGGAGACATAAAGGAACGGATGATGTCAAAATATCGCAACACCTCAAGCGTGATCCAATCCTCGCACAGGAGATAGCCTTGTCTTTCAAGCTCGGTTTGGGTGCCGTCCAGCAGCTCGGTCATACAGTTATACGAAATTGGGAGCAGCATTAACCGTTTTGTACCAATTTTCAGCTCGCCCATACGACTCACCCCATTGTCCCTTGTCTTTTCTGTTCTTTAGTATACGGCAAATCAGACGGATTGTAAACCCGCTCAGCATGTTAGCGATACCCGCGTCTAGCCCGGTTGTTGTTCTGCTGCTGCGGTCTTTGCACCGTGCCCACTAACGCGGTCATCTGACTTACGCTACTTTGCAGACGTGCAAAGCGCTCGCTCAACGCATTCTTTTTCGCTGCAACCGTCACCAGGTTCAGGGCCTGACCGAGTGCGGCAATGCGTTTTGCCATCTCCGCCTCATACTCCGCCTTTGATACGGTCTTTGCCGCAATTTTTTCTACCGCCGAAATCTGCTCTTTCACTGCGGCTAGCGCCTGAAAAAGCTTTTGCTTTAGCGCGGCGTTAGACAATATGTTCATTGCGTTTCGCATCTCTTCCGTCTGCTTGACTGCTTCTTCATATGCCGACTTAAAATTTGCCTCCATAAAACGATACACCTTCATTTCGATTTAAGTTTGGGTTTTCTTTGTAAGGCAACCATTACATATTATGCGGCTGCTGTGAAAATGGTATCGAGTATCATCAAGGTGGTTGCATCATACTGCTAACACATACACGTTGCAAAAACCACTTGCTTTTTTGAAATATTGTGTTACAATAATTATAACATCTAGTTTTTATTACTATGTTTTCTGTATGGTGTTTTCTTTGTTGGGGGATATTCTGTATGTATAATCGAGCAAATGACAAGGTAAGCTTTTTAACGCACTTAATTGGGGCGCTGCTCGGTGTGGCCGGCACCGCGTTAGTGGTTGCAAAGCCCTTTATTTTTACTGACATAACCGGACTGCAATTAGCAGCCGCTATTATTTATTGCACCTCTTTGGTTGCGCTTTACAGCGCAAGCGCCGCGTACCATTATGCCGATGAAACCTCTGGGGTTCGGCGTTTGCTTCGCAAGGTTGACCACTCGATGATCTATGTTCTGATTGCCGGAACCTATACACCGGTTTGCCTGGTGGTATTTACGCAGCCTAAGGGCACCTATTTTTGCGCAGGTATATGGGCGGTTGCCCTGCTGGGAATGATCTTAAAAATCCTGTGGATTGATTGCCCACGTATTATATCGGTTGCAATCTATCTATTACTTGGTTGGTCAATTCTTCTTGATATTCCTGCAATTTCGCTCTTTTCGTTCGGGGGCAGGTTGTTTCTTATCTTGGGCGGTGTGTTCTATTCCATCGGCGCAATCATTTACGGTATTAAGCGCCCTAACATCAGCAAAGAATTTGGTTTTCATGAGATCTTTCACATCTTTGTAATGCTGGGTTCGTTAATGCATTTTATTATGGTTGCTCTGTTTATCCTTTAGCTGTGTCCCCTTTAAACTGCTTACTTCTTTTACATCTTTACTCAAAAAGGCAGTGTGCCCGCTTCAAAAAATGAAGCGGGCACATTGCCTTTTTTGTTGAATCTTTATAATGTGAGGTAAACGAATCGCGCTCAAAGAGCATCTATAGGGCTGCTGCAAAATAATGCAACCTTCAGCGGTTTTTCAGCATTCCATAAAGCAGCTGCAAAAATCCAGCATGGCAGCTTACCTTTATCCGGTCAATCCGTAGCTTTGCAGGATTTTCTTTATCTCTTCTACCTGCTGGGGTTCGGGAGGCAGGGTGTCAGCCAGTGTGTACTCCAGCTTCAGCTCCGCCCACTTAAACTCACCCATTTTGTGAAACGGCAACAGCTCCACCTTTTTTACGCACCGAAACGGCGCAAGCAACTGTCCCATTTGATGCGCTTGCTGGGTGTCCAATGTCCAGCCCGGCAGCAAAACATGGCGAACCCATACCGGCTTGTTCGTTTCTTCGCAGTATCGCAGTAACTCAAGCGCGTTTTCGTTGCCCATACCGCTGAGCTCCTTGGAACGCAGGGTATCGACCGCCTTGATGTCGAGCAATACTAAGTCCGCTTCGTCAATCGCCCCAGAGCATACCGAAACGGGAATACAGCCCGAGGTATCAATCGCGGTGTGAAGCCCCTCCTTACGACAAGCCATAAGCAGCTCCTTGGCAAACTCGTGCTGCAACAATGGTTCTCCTCCTGAGAGTGTGACCCCGCCGTCCTTGATAAAGCTCTTGTAACGGATAATCTCGGCAAGTAGTTCTGCGACGGTTATCTCTCTGCCGCTGTTCGTATTCCAGGAATCGGGATTATGACAATAGAGGCAGCGGAGCGGACAGCCCTGAAGGAATACGACAAACCGTACACCCGGACCGTCGACTGCGCCAAAGGTCTCAACCGAATGGATGCGCCCCTTTAACTCGAACTGCATGAAATCCCCTTCCTTTAATCCATTAGAATCGGGTGTGGAATGTGCGGTTTATTACGTCGAGCTGCTGTTCGCGGGTGAGCTTAATAAAGTTCACGGCATACCCGGAAACACGAATTGTGAGCTGCGGGTAAAGCTCCGGATGCTCCATCGCATCAAGCAGTATCTCGCGGTTGATGATGTTTACGTTAATATGATGTCCACCCTCATTGAAATAACCATCCATCAGAGACACGAGGTTATTCTCCGCCTGATTCGCATCCTTGCCAAGCGCTGCGGGGACGATTGAAAAGGTGTAGGAAATCCCGTCTTTCGAATAGTTGTACGGCAAAGAAGCAACCGACATCATGGAGGCAACGCAACCGTTCTTGTCACGCCCGTGCATAGGGTTTGCGCCGGGGGCAAACGGCTCACCCGCTTTTCGTCCGTCAGGGGTTGCGCCCGTCTTCTTACCATATACCACGTTGGAGGTAATCGTCAATATGCTCATTGTGGGGATGGAATGACGATAGGTGCGATGCTTTGCAAGCTTGCTCATAAAGTGCTCCGTTACCTGACGGGCCAGCTCGTTGGCGCGCGGGTCGTTGTTGCCAAATGTGGGGAAATCGCCTTCAATCTCAAAATCCACCGTCAGTCCCTGCTCGTTGCGGATGGGGTGTACCTTCGCGTACTTAATCGCACTTAACGAGTCAACCACAACCGACAGCCCCGCAAGCCCGCAGGCAGAGGTGCGGATAATCTCCTCATCGTGCAGCGCCATTTGGATGCGCTCGTAGCAGTACTTATCATGCATATAGTGGATGATATTCAAGGTGTTGATATACAGCCGCGACAACCAGCGGCAGACTGCGTCGTACTTGCGCCATACCTCGTCAAAATCGAGCGTCTCATCCGAGACAATCGGTGCCATTTCGGGACCCACCTGTGCCCCGCTTTTTTCATCACGACCGCCGTTTAAGGCATACAGCAACGCCTTTGCAAGGTTGGCACGCGCGCCGAAGAACTGCATCATCTTGCCTATCTTCATAGCGGATACGCAGCACGCTATGCCGTAATCGTCGCCGAACTCCGGGCGCATGATATCATCGTTCTCGTACTGAATCGACGAGGTTTCCATCGAAATACGGGCACAGAACCGTTTGAAGTGCTCGGGCAGACGCTCGCTCCACAGCACCGTCATGTTCGGCTCTGGCGCCGCGCCCAAATTCACAAGGGTGTGAAGGAAGCGGAAACTCGTTTTGGTAACCATATGTCTGCCGTCTGCACACATGCCGCCAATCGCCTCGGTCACCCAAGTGGGATCGCCCGAAAACAGCTCATCGTATGACGGGGTGCGCAGGAAGCGAACCATACGCAGCTTCATGACAAAATGGTCAATAAACTCCTGTATCTCCTGCTCGGTATACCTGCCTTCGGCTATATCCCGCTGCGCGTAGATATCCAGAAAGGTGGACACACGACCCAGCGACATCGCCGCACCGTTCTGCTCCTTAATTGCGGCAAGATAGCCAAAATACAGCCACTGAACCGCTTGCTTGGTGTCGACCGCCGGCTTTGAGATGTCAATGCCGTAGCTTGCGGCCATCTCTTTAAGCTCCTCTAGCGCACGAATTTGCTCGGAAATCTCCTCGCGCTGACGAATGACATCCTCGTTGATAATGTCAAACACATAATCTGCCTTCGCCTGTTTTTTCTGGGCGATCAGTTCATCCACACCATACAGTGAAACACGGCGATAATCGCCGATAATGCGTCCGCGGCCGTAGGCATCGGGTAGCCCTGTAATAATTCCGCTGCGTCGTGCCGCCTTCATATTGTCGGTATAGGCATCAAACACACCGTCGTTGTGGGTTTTACGGTACTTAAAAACATGATCAACTTCGGGGGGCATCTCGCGTCCGTACGCCTCCAGCGAGGAGTGTACCATGCGAATACCGCCAAACGGCATAATAGCACGCTTAAGAGGTTCGTCTGTCTGCAAACCCACCACCTGCTCAAGCTCCGGGTCGATATACCCAGCGTTATGGGATGTAATGGTAGAGATATTGTGCTCGTCAATATCAAGCACACCGCCGGCCTTACGTTCCTTTTCCATAATTATCTTCACTTTATCCCAAAGCGCTACGGTATTATCGGTAGGCGCGGCAAGAAAAGTATCGTCGCCGTCGTATGGCGTGTAGTTTTTTACAATAAAATCTCTTACATCAATATGCTCCTGCCATTTTCCCTTTTTAAACTCTGCCACAATAAACCCTACCCTTCTTAATAATATATCATTTTGGTATGCTTTATAGTATAAGCATACTCTATTTGCGCACCTAAATCAACTATATTTTGTGTTATCACACACAATTGATATAGTAACTAATAATATCTTCACCATCGCATGATTTTTTAAACACACTACCGTGCTTTGTTGCTTTGTTATAAGTACACCTAATTAGTTATAAAAATCCTCCCACTGCCATAAAGGCAACGGGAGGATCCTTTATTGTGTTAACATCAATTCAATTAGTTTCCCTTAGCGACCCACAGACCGTGCAGGTTGCAGAACTCGTAAACCGAGATCAGCTCTTCGTCGTCAGCCAGTACAAACTCGGCAGCAGGCGCGCCGCCTACTTTTAGGCTCTTTCTTTGACCGCCCTTGGAGGTGTTGAGATAGATCCACTCAATGTGATGCTCCTCGAGCATCGGGTGCTCCACACTGCCAACCTTAACTGATACCTTTGAGCCGGTTTTCTCAAACACGGGGACATGCTTTTCTTTGGAGGCATCCACCGTATTGGCTTTTAGCTCCTCCATCTCCTCACCGCAGCATACCAGTGTTCCGCCGCCGTTAATTACCAGCCCTACCAGGTTGCCGCACATTTTACACCGGAAAAATTTTGGTTCATTCGTCATTTCTTGCACGCCCTTTCTTTTTGCCTGCGCGGCTAAAGCTGTGCCGCACAGAATGGTATCTGACACACGTTGTTCCCTAGCGATACAGCCGCATAGAGGTAGAAAAAAGCACCACTGCCGCAAAATGCAGCTGGGTTACTGCCTTTTCCTATAAGCTTATATTAGCATATTTTTGCTTTGTCCGCAATGATATTAGGTCTTATTTTCATAATTAAATTGCATGTTTTATTATTTGATTAATTGTTTATTTCAACCTGAGAAGGCACAGGCTCTTCCACCCAGTATCTTGCTCTTTTTCCGCTATCACCAATTGTGCGTTATTGACTATTGCCATACAACATGGTATAGTCACAATAGTGGTGCAACAAGCACCTGACATCTTTGCCGCAACCTCTGCAAAACCACGGTACGCCCTTAATCCGCATGCCGTACGGCTGCTTAACATGGAGTGCTTATCATGCCAAGAGGTAAATTTGTGATTAAGACTACCCCGTCCGGCGCGTTTCGTTTTAATCTGTTTGCGGCAAACGGACAATCAATTGCCACCAGCGAAAATTACACCTCCCTTGCCAGTTGTAAAACAGGGATTGAAAGCGTAATAAAAAACGCGCCCATCGCGTATTACGAGGATCAAACCGTTGAGGACTGTCCGAAGGCGGTGAACCCCAAGTTTGAGCTGTACGCAGATAAAAGCGGCGAGTTTCGTTTTCGTTTAAAGGCGCGTAACGGCGAGATTATTGCCGTAAGCGAAGGCTATAAAAGCAAGCAAAGCTGCGAAAACGGCATTGAGTCGGTACGCAAAAACGCCCCCGAGGCGGATGTTGTGGTGGACACATAATTAACAATAACGGGAGAAGCGCTAAGCTTCCCCGTTTTTTTTATGATGTTTTGTTTTATTTTTTTTTTGTATGATGTCTCCAAACAGCTCGCGTAATCCAAGCACAAACAGGAAAACACCAAAGGCTTTAGAAAGAGAACGATCCCCTATCATTCTTGCGATGGCATAGCCCGCAAATACCCCGACAACACCCGATAGGATGCCGATTAACGCAAGGCGGTATGCAAGCAGCTTATGCCTTGCGTGAATCAAGAGCGCGACCGCCGCGATTGGGATAAAGAACAAAAGGTTAATCCCCTGTGCCTTCATCTGCGTAATGCCTGCCGCGGCGGTGAGGTAGATGAGCAGCACGCCGCCCCCGCCCATGCCAAGCGCGCCCAGCACGGCAGCAAAAAAGCCCGCAAGAGAGGCGTATAACAGCTCTGTCATCTTACCAAAAGGCGGATTGCTGCAACCAGAATAAGCGCACCGAAAATGCGGCGCAGCCATGCGTTGGCCACCCGCCCCAGTAAAAACGCGCCCACAACGGCCCCTGCGATGCCTGCCGGAATAAAGCGCAGCGCGTCGCTTATAGCAAACTCACCGCTTTGAAGATACAACACGCCGCTGAGCACCGAAAGCGGCATCGTAATGGCAATGGCGGTGGCATGGGCGCTTTTGGGCGGCAACCCCGCCATCTTTAGCATTGGAACCGCTGCCATACCCCCGCCCGCCCCAAACAATCCATTCAGCAGCCCGGTGGCAAACCCCAAAGCGATTGCTGCCCATCGTTTCACAGACATTGCCTCCTTTTATATATAGAACGCCAAATCGATACGACAAAGGGCGGTCATGAAACTTATTGTTCCATGACCGCCCTTGTTTATTCCGCTTTGTTCCTGTGCACAGACACACCAGGTCTGCGGTATTGTTCAAAGTCACCCGCCCGGCCGCTGCACGGCAACGCTAAACCCGTCGCCCGACAGGTGGGTACGCTCCCAAAGGCTTCTCGCTCCCTTCTTCCAATGACTTTCGCCACCGGGAGGTCTGCAGTCCGCATTTGGAGCCGCGTTCCCTTTTTACGCTTGTTGGATTTAAAAAGCCGTACATTATCGAACAGGGCAGGATACGAGCGACCGGTGCTTTGTGTTAGTCCTCGAAGTCGTACTCCTCGGAAAGACGTTCCACAAACATTGCCGCTACGCGGTTGAATTCTTCTTCGTCCTCTATATAAGCAAGATACTCCTCACCGTCTTCTTCCTCACTGCGGAGTACGATGAGCTGACCTTCTTCCTCTTCGTCCTCATCCCCGTTTGAACCGGCGGGAATCAACGCGACATAGTGCCTGTCGTCAACCTCCAGCTCGTCGAGAATCTCAAACTCGTGTTCTACACCTTCTTCGTCGGTAAGGGAAAGTACGTTTGTTCCAAAGTCCATTTCGTCTGCCATGACAACCTCCATTGGCTTAATATAAAGCTCAAATTATTATTTGCACTGCACCAAAGCGGCACAGGCACGAAGGGTTTTTTTGTGTCTGCTTAAATTGTATTCGAAATAATGAACGATGTCAACAGCAAATATTGTTATTACATTATATCTATATTATCGCTATATTGTTTATAAAATATATTGACTTTTAACAAACTTCGTGCTATATTATAGATACAGAGAGAAGGGGTTCAAAAACAGTTGCCGCAGGTTGCAGGCAAAGACGCAACACCTCGGTAAACCTTGAGCACATCTTTCTAAACTGATTAAAGGGGGCGGTTCCAATGTACAAGGAAGAAACAGAACAGACTACTCCCGCATCGGGACCAGCGCGCTGCAAAAGAGTATAGTTTTTGTTGGCGACCACACCTCCGGCTTACAGTCCTTCGCAGTGCGCGCAACGCAGCCAATTGTGTTGATTACAAGGCGAATCCAAAAGTGCTTGCCCGGTTAATACAGCGGGATTATTACCAGTTACCCCCTTAGTGCCGGCATTGATTTGTGATTGACTCATTCTTCAAAACGACTTAGGTGGCAACCTCCTCGCACTTCTTTCATTTGCCGCGGCAATCTCTTTCCTAATCTCCTTCCAGTTTGGATTATCGCAGCTGCGTTTAATCCCATTACAACAGTTTGTATTATATCAATTCTAAGGGAATGATGCCCATGTGCTTTGATTTTAGTAACGAATAGCGGCAACGTATCACACAGGTAGGCTTGCAGATAACCCTCGGTCTCCTGAAAGGCTAAGGTGCTTTCATCTTAATATGCCGCAAACCCAGAGTTCTGGAATAAAACAATCATACTGCAAGGCTTTGGCAAACGTCAAAGCCTTGTTTTTATTTGCGATTTCATTTGCCAAAGCTTGCTCCGCTCAACTGTCGGAGCCTTGTTTTAATTATTTAGGTGCCGGAGCCTGATTTGCGCAAACATCAAAGCCTTGTTTTTTATTTGCAGTTCATTTGCCAAAGCCCGCTTTACTTCTTTCATCCTTACAACATATTAAATATGCGCAAAAAGGGTGCTTGAGCGGTCATAATCCGCTTGCCAGTGACGGGAGAATCCGATATAATAAGGGTTGTGTTACCATTCGGCACGATGGTTCCATACGGCACAAACTGTTATGATTATTCGGCTGCATCAATAAGGCTGCCGGAAAGGGGCAAATTAATGACAAGCATTCGTTCAGGCATTGCAAAGACGCTGGTTCTTTTGACTGCGTCGGTATTATTATTAGCGGGGTGTGGAGGCAATATGGTTTTAAAGCAGTATAAAGAGGTTTCAAAGAATGCACAGACCGCAACAATTAAGACCTCGATGGGCGATATCAAGGTGGTATTGTTCCCCGATGAGGCGCCCAAGGCAGTTGAGAACTTTATATCCCTTGCCAAAGAGGGCAAGTATGACGGGGTGCGCTTTCACCGCGTTATCCAGGACTTTATGATTCAGACCGGCGACACCGACTTTATGGACGGCTACGGCGGCCAGAGCATTTGGGGCACACCGTTTGCCGATGAGTTTTCGGATAACCTTTGGAACTTCCGTGGCGCGCTTTCGATGGCTAACAGCGGCGCAAACACCAACGGCAGCCAGTTCTTTATCGTTCAGGCTCCGACTGTTTCCGCTGATCTTCTGGCACAGATGAGCGCGGTTGGGTTTCCATCTCAGGTAATCGAAAAATACAAAGAGAACGGCGGTACGCCGTGGCTTGATAAGAAGCACACCGTGTTCGGTCATGTAATTGAGGGCATGGATGTGGTGGACGCGATTGTAAACGTTAAGGCCGACCAAAACGACAAGCCGCTTGAGGATGTTACCATCGTCTCGATAGAGATAAAGTAAGTAAGAAACAATACGTTTGACCGTGTAACCCACACCGGGTTACACGGTCATTTTTTCTATAGCTATTCACTATATTGATGTCGCAAAAATCGAGTAAAAGCTTGAAATTATGGATTTTATCGTAGACGTTATAGGTTGTTATTTCGCAGTAGTCTTCCCGTCTTGCTCTATGGGCACTACATCCTTAAACACCGCGCGGTGGGTACCGCTGAGTTTACGGTCTATGTGGTAACAGCCAAAAAACCATCTTTGATATGTACAGCGGCGCATGACACGGTCGAGAAAGGTATTGAGTGGGTTTATGGTGTTCTGGCGGATGTTCATCGCGTTCTTGATTGTGGTCGCTGCCTCATAGGTCACTACATAATCCACCTGATAATCCACTTCGGCAAGCCGATTTGCGGCGTCTACGATCTCTTTGGTGGTGGGCAAATCCTCCGGCCATGTAATGTCGAGTGTGTCTTGCACCACGCTTTCATCGCTTTCACCGCCACCCATGGCAAAGATGCGTTTTCCGTCGATGGTAAACACCTGCCCGCGTTCGAGCAAAAACAACCGTTGGCCCAGCCGGCGCACCGACCCGCCGAACTTCTCTTCCTGCGGGTAGGTATCAAGCAGCCGTCGATTCTCGTGAACACCGTCCAGAAACAGGGTGGTAAAACGCCGCTTGGCAATCCACGCAAGCTGTTTTTGCTCCGGCTTACTTCCGTCCCAAACAAATCCGAAATCACCGCAGATAATCAGATAATCCTGCTTCTTTAGCCGCCGAACCGCCTTGCTTTTAAACCGACCGATGTCGCCGTGCGTATCGCCCGTGATATAAATCACTAAAAGTCCACCTCACTATACCGTAAAACATCCGCGAAAACGGGAGTTTGCCCGCACGAGTGCCACGCAACTCCGCTTAAATCGTATTACTTCGCGGCTCGGATAGCCTGATCGAGGTCGGCAATGATGTCGTTCACATCCTCAATGCCAATCGACAGCCGAACCGTGTCCGCGGAAATATCCACCGCGCGCAGTTGCTCGTCCGAAAGCTGGCTGTGCGTGGTGGTGGCGGGATGAATGACCAGGGACCGGACATCTCCCACGTTCGCTACGTTTGCTATGAGCTTAAGGCTATCGATAAATTTGGCACCGGCTTCCCTGCCGCCTTTTAGCCCAAATGTGAACACCGCACCGGCGCCCTTGGGCATCTGCTTCTTTACAAGGGTACTATACTTGCTGCTCGCAAGACCCGGGTAGTTGATAAACGATACCGCGTCGTGCTTTTCTAAGAACTGCGCCACCTTTAACGCGTTGTCGCAGTGGCGTTGCATGCGTAGCGGCAGGGTCTCTATGCCCTGCAGAATCATAAACGCGTTAAACGGCGACAGGCATGCGCCCAAATCGCGCAGCATCAAGACACGCAGACGGGTAATAAAGCCCGCGTTGCCGCAGTCGCGCGCGAAAACCAGCCCGTGGTAGCTCACGTCCGGTTCGTTGTATTGTGGGAAACGCGGGTTACCCGCAAAGTTGAAGTTACCGCTGTCCACAATGATGCCCGCCATGGAGGTACCGTGCCCGCCCAAAAACTTTGTGGCTGAGTGAATCACGATATCCGCGCCGAACTCGATGGGGCGGCACAGATAGGGCGTGGTAAAGGTGGAGTCGGCAATCAGTGGGATACCGTTACGGTGCGCCACATCCGCAATCGCCGCGATGTCTGCGACGTTTGCGTTGGGGTTGCCGACAATCTCAACAAAGAACGCGCGGGTTTTGTCCGTAATGGCGTTCTCCCATTCCTCAATGTTATCGGCGTTAACAAACTTAACGTTTATGCCAATATTCTTTAGCGTTACGCCAAGCAGGTTGATGGCACCGCCGTAGATGTTTATGGACGATACAATCTCATCCCCTGCCTTGGCGAGGTTTAACATGGTGGCATAGATAGCCGCGTGACCTGACGACATGGAAAGCGCCGCAATGCCGCCGTCAAGTGCCGCTACCCGACGTTCGAGTGTGTCGCAGGTGGGGTTCATGATACGGGAATATATATTTCCGCTTGCCTTGAGCTCAAACAGCTCGCGAGCATGCTGCGCGCTTTCAAACTCATACGCGGTTGTTTGGTAGATGGGTGCGCACATGGAATGGGTGTCTCCGTCGGGCTGCTGCCCCGCGTGAATTGTCAAGGTATCAAAGCCTAAATTTGCAAGCTGTTCCTTCATCGTTTGGTTCATGTCCTTTCTATTGGTCGAGCCGACCTTTTGGTTTGGCAATGGACTTATGCGGAAAATAAACGACCTGCCGCAAACGAAGCGCGGCGCAGGGACAAGTTGTCCTTTTTATTTTGCGCATTCTCTGCTATAATAAAAAGAGCTTGTCAGATTTTTTGCCAATACTTATATAATACACACTTACGGAGTGATTGTCTACATGAGAAAACTGAGTACCGCTGTCATTTTTATGGTGCTTATCGCCCTGTTTGCACCGTTTTTTTCTGTATATGCGGATTACACCCCGCCCTTTGAGGTTTCTGCCGAGGCGGTTTATGTGGTGAATTTGGATACCGATACCGTTGTGTACCAGAAAAACGCGAACAAGAAGATGTATCCCGCATCGCTTACCAAGCTGATGACGACCATCCTTGCGTTTGAGAACACCACCGACCTCGACAACACAATGGTTCGTTGCGGTGCCACCGTATGGGATGAGTTTATTAAAATGGGATTGAAAAGCTCCGACATTTCCTCCGCCGGGATAATACCGGGCGAGGATCGCTCGATGCGCGACCTGCTGTACTGTATGCTGCTGCCTTCCGCTAACGAAGCGGCGAGCATCGTTGCCTCTTATGTGGGCGGATCTCGCTCTGATTTTGTTGCCATGATGAACCAGAAGGCACAGGAGCTGGGCGCCGTCAGCACGCATTACGTTAATCCCCACGGGCTGCACGATGAGGACCAATATACTACCGCACAGGATATGTACCTGATAGCAAAATATGCGATGCAGATCCCCGGTTTTATGGAGATCGCGACCACCAACTCCTATACCCTTGTGGCTTCCAACAAGCGCGGGCAGGAGTATATCAGCACCACCAACCGCATGCAGGTTCCCGGGTCGGACATGTACTACCAGTATATTCGCGGTGTAAAAACCGGAACAACCGACGAAGCGGGACGCTGTTTTATCTCGACCGCCACAAAGGACGGTTACACCTACCTGATTGTGCTGCTGGGGGCACCCATCTATGATGAGACAGGCGCACGACACTCCCAAAACAAGGCGTTTGAGGACACCAAACAGCTGTACCAGTGGGCGTTTGATTCGTTTGAGGTCAAGGAACTGCTGAACAACGAACAGCCGATTGCCGAGGTGGAATTAAAGCTGAACTGGGATAAGGATTACCTGCATCTGCGGCCGGAAACAAGCTTTACTGCGTTAGTACCCAGAACTGTGGGCGACGGGGATGTAATTCAGCGTTTTAATGTCCCCTCCTTTGTCAACGCTCCGGTGAAAAAGGGGGATGTCGTCGGTACGGTTGAACTGATGGTTATGGGGTCGCGCGTCGGAAGTATAAACCTGCTGGCGGAAGACGATGCCGAGCGCAGCGAGGTGCTGTACTGGTACGAGATTTTAAAGGCCGCCACCAAGACTGTGTGGTTCTACATCGGGGTCAGTGTATTTGTACTGCTGCTAATCATCATGATTGTCGGCTCGATTATTGCAAGCCGCCGCAGCAAAATGAGCCGTATCCGAACCAGACACTAAAAAACCAACAGTTCGATTGCTGAGATTAAAGCCGCGAACCAACGCAATGGTTCGCGGCTTTAATGTTGATGTAGAAAGCGCATAGGAGTAAACTAAACCAAAGCACAGTGCTGTGCACACCGCTCCGCGCAGCGAACACCGTGGGACATGACGCAGTTCTTGCCCGCGCTCTTTGCCGTGTATAGGTTATTATCCGCGCGTGCAAGCATAGTTTGTATGGTATCACCGATATGATAACAGGCAATACCAAAGCTGCAGGTAACCCGAACCTCATCCAATTTTAGATTATCAATGCCTCGGCATAGCTTATCTGAAAGCTCCACACAGTTGTAATGAGAACAGTCGGGGAAGATGATGATAAACTCCTCGCCGCCCCAACGGTACATCGGGCAGTCTTCCGTAAGCTGCTGCTCTACCATGTTCACTATCTCAAGAAGCACCTTGTCGCCCATCAGATGACCGTATGTATCGTTAATCGCCTTAAAATCATCGATGTCAAACAGCACAATGCCAAAATCATCTCCACTCGATTTCACCTGAGAAATTCGATACTCAAGATCCTCACTGAGGGTTTCGCGGTTATAAAGCCCTGTCATGGAGTCGGTTTTTGACAGTATCTCTAGCTGTCTGCCGTTAAGATACAAAAGACGCCGCTGCGACTCGTTTTTGTAGGTGCTTATTGCACGAAGCGCTAAGATGAAAAGCGCATAAACTACGCCAGCAAAAAAATCATTCCCCGCTATATCCGGACGGGAAAAGGCGATTATCACGAAAAACGCTATCGTAATCCCACTTGCCACCAACAGCTTGCTAAACCAGCGGTTTGGTACCATAAATACAACAAGAACAATCGAAATGAGCCCCATAACCTGTAACAGATAGTTTGGTCGTTCGTAGCTCAGGCAGATTAGAAAAAAGGAAACTGAGGAAAGCGCAATCGTAATATTGTACAGATAATAAAAGCGCTCGTACTGCTTTGATACGCTTAAGTAAAAATACAAACCAAACGCACACAGACAAATTAGCACGCGGTTACCTAAAATAAATAAAACCGTCGCCGGCAAACTGTTTGCCATATAGTCCACGATGATAAACAGAAAGAAAATAATACCAAGGCAAAACGCCAAGGTACGCATATATTTTAGAGACTGTATGATCTGAGCACGGGAATATTCCTGCTCCAGCTTATGATCCTCAAATTCATGCAGCACACTCAGTTTTCCATTCAGCGGGATTCTCATAGACGTGCTCTCCAATTCTAATTACGGACAAATAGTTCGGCTTTTACCTAGAATGTAAAATGTGGTTTGTATTATTTTGGGTTTTTCTGTCTTAACTTTTATATATTTTACCACACCACATGGTACATTACAAGAATTCTATCATTAATTACATTGTATTTACGAAAATATTTCGTTGGCTTGACGCCATTTTCTTTTGCCCGCGTGCACCGCCGCCCAAAGCTTATACAGCGCAATATTATACAACAAACGCACGGGCGAATCGTTGATTCACCCGTGCGTAATTAAATTAGTACTATCGAGTCAATAAGGGTTTATTCCTTATTCTCTTTCTTCGCTGCCATATCCTGCAGTGCATCGCGGCGGGAGAGGTTCACGCGTCCCTGCTGGTCGATCTCGGTTACCTTTACCACGACCTCGTCGCCTACCGACACAACATCCTCTACCTTCTCCACACGCTTGGTGTCAAGCTTAGAGATGTGCACAAGACCTTCCTTGCCGGGGGCAATTTCGACAAACGCGCCGAAGTTCATCAGGCGGGTTACCCTGCCCTTATACAATGCACCCACCTCGGGGTCCATTACGATGGTCTGGATTACGCGGATGGCACGGCGGGCATTGTCGATATCGATGGAGGAAACGTACACGCTGCCGTCCTCTTCCACATCAATCTTAACATCGCACTCGGCGCAGATCTTCTGAATCACCTTGCCGCCCTGACCGATGACGTCGCGAATCTTGTCCACGTCTATCTTTATTGTCAGCATCTTGGGTGCGTACTTGGAAAGCTCCTTGCGCGGCTCGTCGATTGCCTTCGCCATGACCTCGTCAAGGATATACAGGCGCGCCTTGCGGCACTTATCCAGTGCCTCGGCAATCACTTCGGGGGTCAAGCCATCATTCTTAATATCTACCTGGATGGCGGTGATGCCCTTGTGGGTGCCGCCGACCTTAAAGTCCATATCGCCGAAGAAATCCTCAACACCCTGAATATCAACCATGGTCATGAAGCGGTCTCCCTCGGTAATCAGACCGCAGGAGATACCTGCAACCGGTGCCTTAATCGGCACACCGGCATCCATCAACGAAAGCGTGGATGCACAAATCGCACCCTGCGAGGTGGAGCCGTTGGACGAAAGCACCTCGGACACAATGCGGATTGCATAGGGGAAATCCTGCACGGAAGGAATTACCGGCTCAAGCGCACGCTCGGCAAGCGCGCCGTGACCAATCTCACGACGACCGGGACCGCGGCTGGGACGGGTTTCGCCGACCGAGTAGGACGGGAAGTTGTATTGGTGCATATAACGCTTGCTGTCTGCCTCGTCGATGCCGTCAAGAATCTGGGCATCTCGAACCTGACCTAATGTGGTTATGGTAAGCACCTGGGTCTGACCTCTGGTAAACAGTCCGGACCCGTGAACGCGGGGCAACAAACCAACCTCTGCGGACAAAGGACGAATCTCGTCTATGCCACGACCGTCCACACGCTTGCCCTCGTCGAGCAGCCAGCGGCGAACAACATATTTCTGCAGCTTGTACAGCGCTTCGGGAATCTGCGCCGAAAGCTCGGGATATTCTGCGGAGAACTTTGCGGTTACCTCCTCGGCAACGGGGGCAAAACGCGCGTCGCGCACGTTCTTGTCGTCGGTATCCAGCGCAAACTTCACCTTGTCAATGGCGTAGGCCTTGATTGCCTCAAAGAGGTCGTGGTCAACCTCCATCGACTCAAACGCAAACTTGGGCTTGCCAATCTCGGCGACAATGCTGTCGATAAACTTGATAATCTCTTTAATCTCTTCATGTGCTTTTGCAATACCCGCAAGCATCACATCCTCGGGAACCTCGTTAGCGCCTGCCTCAATCATGACAACCTTTTTACTGGTAGCCGCAACGGTTACCAACATGTCGCCGTTCTGGCGCTGCGCGGAGTTGGGGTTAATTACAATCTCGCCGTCCACCAAGCCGACGTTTACGCCGCCGATGGGACCTGCCCACGGAATATCGGAGATGGAAATCGCTATAGATGTTCCAATCATGCCGACGATCTCGGGGGAGTAGTCGGGGTCGGTGCTGAGCACGGTCATGACAACAGACACATCGTTGCGCATATCCTTAGGGAACAAAGGACGAATGGGACGGTCGACAAGGCGGGAAGCAAGAACCGCTTTATCGGTCGGTCTTCCCTCTCTCTTTAAGAAAGAACCGGGGATGCGCCCCACCGAATAGAGCTTCTCTTCAAAATCCACCGAAAGGGGGAAGAAATCGATGCCGTCACGGGGCTTTTTAGAAGCGGTTACGTTACACAGCACCACGGTTTCGCCGTAGCGCACCATGCAAGAGCCGTTGGATAGCCCGCACATTTTGCCGGTCTCCACCAGCAAGGGTCTGCCTGCAAAGGTTGTCTCAAAGGTTTTAAACATATGCTACCTCCATCTTATGTTATGTACTTCCTATGTTATGGGGCAGCCGTGGTTTAGCAATAAATCCGATGCTTCGACCGGCACGCCGAAGCACCCGATTCACT
This sequence comes from Bacillota bacterium, assembly GCA_023460535.1. Lineage (GTDB taxonomy): Bacteria > Bacillota > Clostridia > Oscillospirales > Ruminococcaceae > Acetanaerobacterium. The sequence continues at coordinate 47,467 of JAEWPV010000009.1, read as the reverse complement.
GCTAACCCTGCGGCATTACCCAAACAAAACGTCCAAAAGGCAGGCGGAATATTCCGCCTGCCTCCCAATGTCTTTTACTTACGAAGACCCAGCTTCTTAATAATCTCGCGGTATCTTTCAACATCCTTCTTCATCAGGTAGTTGAGAAGATTACGACGGCGACCTACCATCTTTAACAGACCTCTGCGGGAGTGATGGTCGTTCTTGTGGATTTTTAAGTGTTCGGTGAGGTCGTTGATTCTCTTGGTGAGAATGGCAATCTGTACCTCGGGCGAGCCGGTATCGCCTTCGCTCTTTGCGTTATCAAGGATAATCTGCGTTTTTTGCTCTTTCAGCATCGTGGTTGCACCCCTTTTTAAATATGTCCCTAGTCGCAGCACAGGGCGGGGCAAACTCCTAAAAATAGGCTTGACCCCTGAGCCGGGAGTAGGGTAATTGATATGCACAGACCGTCACGTGACCGCATGCGCATACCACGGGGTTTATTATAGCATACCCATATAATTATGTAAATACCCAAGCCTGATATTAACATGGCAAGCCTGATATTAACATGGCAGTTCGTTATTCGTACTGACTGAGGAGACCTCGGAAAACCACTCGTTAAAATGCTTGCGTACCGATTGGATATCCTGTTCGACGGCGATTTTTAGCTTGTCCACCGAGTCAAACCGTTGTTCCGGGCGTAGGTAGCGAACCAGATGCACCTCGACCCGTTTGCCATACAAATCCCCGTCAAAATCAAGGATGCAGGTTTCGCTGAGCGGCGGGCTTTGTGTATCCACCGTCGGGCGCACGCCGATGTTGGTAACCGCCGGTAGACGCTTGCCGCCGATGCAAACATAAGAAGCGTACACGCCATAACGCGGCACCAGAAGGTGCGGTTCAAAATACTGATTGATGGTGGGTGCCCCGATGCTGCGCCCAAGGCGACGCCCCTGCGTGACGACAAAATCAAACGAGTACGGCCTGCCGAGCAGTTCCCCCGCCTTTTTTACATCACCCTGCCCGAGCAGCAAACGAATGCGCGAGCTGCTTACCGGCTGCCCGTCCAATAATACGTCCGGCACCAAAAACACCTGCGCCCCCTGACGTTGGCATAGCTCGCGAAGCAGAACTGCATCGCCTGACGCGCCTTTGCCAAAACGGAAGTTTGCGCCGCAATAAACCTCCCGTACACCAAAATGAGTGATTAGCAGGTTGACAAAATCGGGCGCGGACAGCCCCATCAGCTCAGAAAAGTCGGGTACGATATAGTAATCGACGCCAAGGCGCCGCATCTGTTCGTGTTTTAGCGTGTCTGTCGCGATGTTGAGACGCCCCTTGCCGCTTTTCGGGTTATGGGTGGTGACCGCAAACGAAAAAACACAGGTGGAAAGGCCAGCCTGTTTGCGGCTTTGCGCGCTACTTATCACCGCGCGGTGACCCAGATGCACCCCGTCAAAGTAGCCAAGCGCAATGGCTGTAGTGCTGTCGATTGCCCGTGCTGAAAGTGTATCGATAATATCCAATGCGGATGCTCTCCTTTGGTCGTTGTGCAATTATAATCATTGTGGCATCACTTAAAAAACTTTATTATCCGCAGTTTACCGGTATTAGCTTCTCCCGTGCCGATGCCAAGGAATCTGCCGTCATGTCCGTATACCCGTACGTCGCCCATTTCCGCAATATCCAGCGCAAGCTTTACGCCGTTTTGAAAGCGTCGTGTCTGATCGTCGTTTAAATGCAGGGCGGGCAGGCTTAAAAACGCACGCTCTGTGGGGATAAGCATGTCCTGCGCTTCGCCGCGGGCTGCGTGCTGCTCTATCTCGTCAAGGGTTAGGCACTGCTCCAGAGAAAAACCCAACGCGGCGGTACGCATCAGCGACGTCAGAACCGCGCCGCAGCCAAGCATGTCTCCGATATCCGCACAAAGGGTGCGGATGTAGGTACCCTTTGAACAGCTCACCTCTATCGTGAACTCCCCTGTCTTGATATCTGCCGAGCGGATAAACAAGGAATGAATGGTGATAAGCCGTGCGGGACGTTCAATCTCCTCGCCGCGTCGCGCCAACTCATACAGCCGCTTGCCGCCCACCTTTACGGCGGAATACATCGGCGGAGTCTGCATTGTGTCGCCCACAAACCGTCCTGCAATCTGCGAAAACTGTTCGAGGGTGACACTAAATGCACTGTTTTGCAGTACCTTGCCCCAGATATCCTGCGTATCGGTAGCAACGCCGAGCCGCAGCCCCGCTATGTAGGTTTTGCCGGTTTCGGGTACAAGGTCGCACGCACCTGTGGCACTGCCGACAAACACCGGAAGCACGCCGGTCGCCATCGGGTCAAGCGTGCCGCCGTGCCCTATCTTTTTCGTTTTTAGAATTCCACGCAGCTTTGCCACCACATCAAAGGAGGTAAATTTCTGCGGCTTATTCACCAACAGGATACCGTCCACCCTTAGCCCCCCTAAACTGCACGCAATTATACTGAACAAACTTCAAAGCGAAACCGTTTTGAACCGCACGGGTACCGTGCGGCGCCCACAAATGTGGGCGTTTTGTGGAGTCTATAGTCAATAAACACGCCCTCAGGCGTGCGGCAGGTACCTGCCGCTTGAAAACAGGAACTGTATTCAAGTTTATTGACTATATTGCATATATTTCTCTATGGTCTGCACAATAGTGCGTTTGGCGTTATCCAAATCTCCGGGCACCACGCAGCCGGCCGCCTTCATATGACCGCCTCCGCCCAACTCTCCGCAGATTTTCGAGGCATCAAAACCCTCGTTGGTGCGGATAGATATCTTAAACTCGCCCGTTTCTTTCTCGCGCAGCATCACACCAATCTGTACCCCCGAGATCTGACGCGGCAGCGTGGAAATTCCCTCCAGCTCGCTTTCCTCGGCTCCCGAAGCGGCAAGCATCGCCTGCGTGATATAAATCAGCGCACATTTATGGTCGAAATAGTATTCGATGGATTCAAGCACCTGGCGCTCTATCATGATGCGGCTGACGCTCTTTGTTTCAAACATCCAGCGGTTAATCTGGGCGGTATTTACGCCGCATGCCATCATGCGTGCCGCAATCAGGTGCGCCTTGGCGGTGGTGTTAGAAAAGCGGAAGCAACCGGTATCGGTCGCAATGCCTGTATAGATACAGGTGCTTATCTGCACGTCAAAGGTCACGCCCAGCTTTTTGATGACATCGTACATAATTTCGCAGGTAGCTGACGCATGCGGGCGCAGTAATACCCTGCGGGCATACCGGGTGTTGGAGGGGTGATGGTCGATGCAGATATCCACCTTGTCCGCAAGATGCATGTACTTTTCCCCAAACAGCTGGCGGTCTGCCAAATCCACCGCAACAATCAGCTCCGGCTCAAACTCATCGTGCCGATACCCTTCCAGCAGGAACATGTAACGCTCGGGCGGCTCATCCGAGCACACCACGCGGGCGCGCTTACCCAACTGCTTTAGCGCAAAATACAACGCATAGCCGCTGCCAAACGTATCACCGTCCGGGCTTTGATGGGTAACAATTAAGATGTTGTCGCTGCTAAGTAGGGTATTGCAAACCTCTTTGACGCTGATGTTGTTCATGCTCCGTTAACCATGCCTTTCGGGCTTAATCTGACTGTTCTTGCGATGATTTGTGCTCGTCTGGCTGCCCGTCTTCGGGCAGCAGCTCCTTGAGCATGCGGTTAATCTCGGCGCCGTGCTCGATGGAATTATCCGCAATAAACTTCAGGTCAGGCGAGGTGCGCAGGCTTAAGCGATTGTTAATCTCCCTGCGGATAAAGCCGGACGCATGCTGCAGCCCTTTAACCGCCTCGCACGCGGCTTCATAGCCGTCCATTGAGCTGACATATACCTTTGCATGGGACATATCGCCCGAAAGCTCCACCCGAACAATGCTGAGAAGCCCAGTGATGCGCGGGTCCTTGAGCGAGCGCATGATATCCGATAGCTCTCTTCGAATATCCTCGCTGTTTCTACCTACCTTATAGCCTGCCATAGTGGAGCAATCCGCCTTTCGAAAAGATATGGGTATACTTAAGGGTTAGTCTTCTCTGTATTCCTCTACAATATAAGCCTCAAGGACGTCGCCTTCCTTGATGTCGTTGAATTTCGTTAGGCCAATACCACACTCGTAGCCGGTCGCAACCTCCTTGACATCGTCCTTAAAGCGTTTGAGCGAAAGGATCTTGTCATCGGCGATGACGATGCCGTCGCGCACGATGCGGATGTTTGCCGCCCTTGTAATCTTGCCATCAAGCACATAGCAACCAGCGATGGTGCCGACGTTGGTGATGCGGATGGTCTGGCGAACCTCGGCGCGACCGAGATCCACGTCACGGAACTTGGGCGCGAGCATGCCCTTCATTGCCGCCTTGACATCGTCCACCGCGTCGTAGATGACACGGTACAAACGCAGCTCCACGCCCATATTCTCGGAATTGGTACGCGCTACGGGGTCGGGGCGAACGTTAAAGCCGACAATAATCGCGTTGGACGCATCGGCAAGCATGACATCCGACTCGTTGACGGCACCTACGCCGCCGTGGATGACACGCACACGCACCTCGTCGTTAGACAGCTTTTCAAGAGTCTGACGCACCGCCTCAACCGAGCCTGCCACATCGCCCTTGACGATGATATTGAGATCCTTGACAGAGCCTTCGGCAATCTGCGCGAACAGGTTGTCAAGTGTTACGCGGGTATAACGGGAGAACTGCTCCTCCTTAGCGGTGTGACGACGTTCGTCAACCAGCTTTCTGGCAAGCTGCTCATCCTCGACCACGTTAAAGATATCGCCCGCCGCAGGCACTTCGCCAAGACCGGTAATCTCAACCGGAACACAGGGACCGGCGGTCTTAATCGGCGCACCGTGGTCGTCTAGCATTGCGCGAACGCGGCCGGTGGCGGTGCCCGCAATGACGAGATCGCCCACATGCAGGGTGCCGTTTTGTACAAGCAGGGTCGCAACGGGTCCGCGGCCTTTATCCAGCTTCGCCTCGATAACAGTACCTTTGCCAAGGCGAGCGGGGTTTGCTTTGAGCTCCTTCATATCCGCCACAAGCAGAACCATTTCAAGCAGTTGGTCGATGCCCGTTTTCTTCAGCGCGGAAACCGGCACGCAGATGATGTCGCCGCCCCACTCCTCGGGTACCAGTTCGTACTCGGTGAGCTGCTGCATCACCCTGTCGGGGTTGGCATCGGGTTTATCCATCTTGTTCACGGCGACGATAATGGATACCCCCGCCGCTTTTGCGTGGTTTATTGCCTCTACGGTCTGGGGCATAATGCCGTCGTCCGCAGCCACAACAAGAATGGCGATATCGGTAACCTGCGCACCGCGGGCGCGCATGGAAGTAAACGCCTCGTGTCCGGGCGTATCCAAAAACGTAATGTATTGGTCGTTTACCTTAACGCGGTAAGCGCCTATGTGCTGGGTAATGCCGCCCGCCTCGGTAGCAATAACGTTGGCGTCGCGGATGGCGTCGAGCAGCGAGGTCTTGCCGTGGTCAACGTGACCCATTACAACAACGACGGGGCTGCGATCCTCAAGATCCTCCGCCGAGTCCTCGGTGTCGTCGATCAGACGCTCCTCGATGGTGACGACGATCTCCTTTTCCACCTTCGCGCCAAACTCCATTACCACCATGGCTGCAGTGTCAAAATCAATCTCCTGATTGATCGTTGCCATGGTGCCAAGGTGCATCAGCTTTTTGATAACCTCGCTTGCGGTAACGGTCAGACGCAGGGCAAGCTCACCTACGGTGATTACATCGGGAATGGATACCTTAAGCTCCTGACGCTTTTTCTTAATCATCTCAAGCTTGCGCATCTTATCCGCCTCGGTCTCGCGAGGGCCGTAACGACGTCTGCCGCGCTGAGCGGAACGCTGGGTAAGCTTTTGCTTATTTGCCTGTACGTTATCCTTAACGGTGGCACTGGACGGCGCAATCTTTTCGTACTTTTCGTTGTACTTCTCAAGGTCAACGGTAGCAGAGCGGGTGTCTACATGACGGGTCTGCTTAGGCTGACCTTTGTTTTGCTGTACGGGCGCGGGTCTGCTGCCGGGCTGGGGCGCAGCGGGCTTGTTTTTAGCCTGCACCGCACTGTTCTGGGCTCCGGGCAGGGGTGCCGCGACCTTTTCCTGCGAGGGCACGGGGAGGTTGAACTCGTTGACGGCATGCTTTTTTGTGAAATGGTCAAACACCATGTTCATCGCACGCTCGTCAAGAACGGTCATGTGTTTTTTATCAAGCTCCATCTTCGGCGCAAGGAAATCCATCAGGTCCTTGCTGGTTAGCCCCATATCTTTGGCTACCTCAAATAATCTGTATTTTATCATATCTTACCTCCATCACTAAGGATCATCTCGCTGATTTTCCTTTGCAGCCCCGCATCGGTTATGGCAAATATGCCTAGACGCTTTGCGGTTATCCTTCGTATCTCATCCATCGTCACCGGAAGTGGGATGGTTTGTGCGTTCTCCTGCGCGCAGACATAATTGAGCTCTTTTACCGTCTTTGCCGAGACATCGGACGCGTAAAACACGCTTCGAATGCTGCCTGTGCGCACCGCTTCCACCACGGTGTCAAACCCGGCGGTCAGCTTACCCGCCCTTCTGCTCATTCCAATCATGGAAAGCAGACGGTCGTTTATGTCACTTGTCATCGTCCGTCATCTCCTTTTCGAGCCGGTCGTAGACTTCCTCCGGTATTTGGCAGGCGAAGGATTTTTCTATGCGTCTTGACTTACGCGCCTTCTTCAAGCAGGCAATATCCCGGCACACGTACGCGCCTCTGCCCGCCTTTTTTCCGGTTAAGTCAAGACTGATATCGCCCGCAGCGCTCTTAACCACCCGCACAAGCTCACGCTTGGGCTTCATTTCTCCGCAGCCGGTGCACATGCGCAACGGCAACCGCTTTGCCTGCATTGTCATCCTACCTTTCGGTGCTTGGGGTTGTTGCTGTGCTTTATTCCGCCGGCGCGGTGGTTTCTTCCTCGCCGTAGAACCCGCTCTCGGGGCGGATGTCAATCTTATAGCCTGTCAGTCTTGCGGCAAGTCGGGCATTCTGCCCCTTGTTGCCGATGGCCAGCGACAATTGATTGTCCGGCACGGTGACGCGGCAGGCACGAGCGATCTCGTCGATAATCTCGACCTTTACCACATCGGCAGGCGAAAGAGCCTCGGCGATAAACTCCTCGGCGGTTTCGCTGAAGCGTACCACATCAATCTTCTCGCCACCCAGTTCATCCACAATGCGGGACACGCGGGTACCCTTTGGACCAATACACGCACCCACGGCGTCTACATTTTCATCCTTGCTGTAGACGGCAAGCTTGGTTCTGGAGCCTGCCTCGCGGGAAACCGCTTTGATTTCAACGGTACCGTCGTAGATTTCGGGAACCTCCATCTCAAAAAGACGTTTGACCAAGCCCGGATGGGTACGGGATATCATAACGCGAGGACCCTTTTCGGTATTCTCGACGTTAACTACATACACCTTGATGCGGTCACCTTCGCGCAGCTGCTCGCCGGGAACCATCTCGCTTTTGGGAAGCATGGCTTCGTTTCTGCCAATTTCAAGCGTAGCACTGCCCTTTCTGGGGTCAAGCTTAAGTACCACCGCGGTGACAATCTCGTGATGCTTGCTCTGGAAGTCCTGATACATCTGTCCGCGTTCCGCCTCCCGGATGCCCTGGCGGATAATATGCTTGGCGGTTTGCGCCGCGATTCGACCAAACTGTTTGGTTTCCAGCGCGATATCCACGTAATCGTCCAGCTTGCCGCGCTTTGCATACTGCTTGGCGTCTTCTTTTTGAATTTGGGTTGCGGGGTTTTCTACCTCGTCAACCACCTCTTTGCGTATCGCGACATGGAACGCGCCCTTGACGGGGTCGATTTCTACGATTACATTGTCCGACGCACCGTAGTCGCGCTTTACCGCGTTGAGTATCGCATTTTTAATCTTTTCGATCAGATAATCAGCGGGGATACCCTTTTCTTTTTCGAGCAGGGTAAGCGCGTCAAAGAACTCGTTACTCATTTTCGTCTGTTCCTCCAAAATCAAACTCATCAATATTCAGGCGGATATAGGCTGTCTCGTCCTTTTTAAATGTCATCACGCTGCCGCCTTGCACCGCAACGCGAGCCTCTCCATCCTCATACCCTTCCAGTGTACCGGTAAAGTCGCGCAGACCGTCCACGGGGCGGATGGTTCGCACGTCCACTATGCTGCCGATATACTGTTCAAAATGCCATGGCTTGCAAAGCGCGCGGTCTATGCCGGGTGACGAAACCTCCAGATAATAGCTCTGGTCGATGGGGTCCGCCTTGTCAATCAGCGGGTCTATTGCGGTGCTCATCGCTTCACAGTCTTGTATGGTAACGCCGCCCTCTTTATCGATAAACACGCGCAAAAACCATGAGGCACCCTCTTTTTCAAACCGGATGTCCCATATACTTAAACCCATTTTTTGCGCAACGGGTGCGCAGATTTCGGTCACAACCTCAACCGTGCTTTTGTGCTTTTGCTTTGCCAAACAAATCCTCCATTCCATCGGGGATGAGGTGGACGGTACCGCAACCGCTTATTTATACACCGTACCCTCAGACCGTATAACGCAGGAAAGAGTGGGGCTTCCCACTCTTTCACACGAACTTTAATTACCTTTATAACGATACCATAATCGCACTTGTTTTGCAAGCGTTATCTTACATTATTATGAACTAAATTGTGTGTGAGCAAGCAATCATACAAAATGCGACTATTCTTCCATCTGTTTTCCCAAAAACGACGCTGCCGCCTGCACCAGCTTAACTTCCACGTCGGTGACGGGATTGGGTGTGTCTCCGCACAGATACATAACAGAGCCTGCCACGTCGCCGGAGGCGATAATTGGCGCGCAAACCAGCGCATAGCGCTCGACACCTTCCACAGGCTGCATCTTGCGCTGATCCTTGCCGGAGTAGGAGTAGGTTTTGCGTTGCTCCATCAGCTCTTCAAGCTGCGGAGAGACCCGGCGTTCAATGAGCTCCTTTTTGGGTATACCCGAAACCGCAATGACATGATCGCGGTCACACACCACCACCGGCTCGCCGCCTGTTTTGTACAGCACGTCGGCATACTGTGTGGCGAAGGATGAAAGCTCCCCAATGGGGGAATACTTTTTAAAGATAACCTCACCGTCGTTATCGGTATATATCTCTAGGGGGTCGCCGCCACTGATAACATTGGTTGAAGTGCCCCTATCTGTTTGCTTTTTTGAAGTAACAACAACGTTTTTTGTCTTTTTATCTACCACAACCTTCGTATCCTCATCACACGATAACTCTCCGCTCTGAAGCAGATGGTCGATATCAGATTTCAACTCGATTTGGATGTGGTCTTCATAGACATATATCTTTTCAATGAGAAAGCCCAGATCCCTTTTATCAAGCTTATCCTTCAGAAGAATCTCATCAAGAATTTCCATCGCGGTTTTTGCAATACGGTTAATTTGAATAATTGTATTACGTTTATTCTCGGTGAGTTTAATCTGATTCTTCAGCCCCGCTATCCGATCTTCTAATTCGGCCTCCAATTCATCATAGGTTTGTTCTATGATTGCTTCGTTATCCGGCTTCTTCATAAGGTCGCGAATTCGTTGGCGTTTGGTAGCTTTGAGTTCTTCATATGAATCCTCAAGCTGTCGATTAAGAATCGATGCCGTCTGCTCATTATGCTTTACTTCTGTACTTTCCTTTTTAATGGAGTCATTCAAAGTCTCTAGCATATCGGCAGAATTCTCTTTGATTTTTCTGATGTACTCTTTAAGTAAGTGATCCAGTATTTCTACACGAGTATGGTGGCTCGTGCATCCTTTTAAGCCTCTGCGATGATAGGCGCCACATGTATAGGCCGGTTTTAGATCATTCCTGCTCATAGAAAACATCGGGCTGCCACAATCACCACAAACCAGAAATCCTGAATAATCGTTGTCATATTTCTTTATGCCACGATAGTTAGAGGACGTTCGCAGCTTTCGTTGCTCACGCGTCCTTGCAAATACACGAAAATCAATAATTGACTCGTGGTGATTTTCAAACACGATGTGATCAGACTCATCAAGTTTCTTATCCTGTCCGTTAATCTTCTTTCGTGTGTATTTTCCCTGGCGCAAGGTACCGATATAGAAGTCGTTATCTAAAATTCCTTGGACTGTGACAATGCTCCATTGCGGTTTTGCTATAATGTTGGTTTCCTCACCCGCCATCTCCTTACGTGCCCTTTCATTCATGCGCGGTGTTTGGATTTTTAAATCGGTCAAATGATTTGCAATCTTTTTATATCCCCAACCTTCGTTATAAAGATTGTAGATTAAGCGTACAACCTCAGCAGCGGGTGGATCTACTTCAAACGTCATGGTTTTTGTGTTGGTTATGATATAACCGTACGGAACTGCGCAGATCCATTTTGCATCATTTTGACGACGGGCAATGACTGATTTTACTTTTTTGCTTGTATCTGTTACAGGCATTTCGTTAATCAAGAAGCGGAATTGAATTGCCGTCCAGTCATCATAGGTAGGATAGTCTATACTATCTCCAATTGAAATAATACGAACACCTTGATCCCTTAAATCTTCAAGCTCAACGAGTCCCCTGCTATTCCTTCGCGCAAAACGAGAAAAATCCTTTACAATCAGGATGTCATATTGATGATTCATGAGGAGCAGACGCATTTTTTGATAACCCTCACGTTGTTCAAACGTATAGCCGGAGCGATCTCGATCCTCATAAAAATCCACTGTGCTGCCCGGAAATTTTTTCGTAGTGAAATCTTGTATAATAGCCTTCTGGTTTTCAATTGATGTATTATCTCTATCAAGTTCATCGTCAACAGAGATACGGCAATAACCCGCAATGTTATATGTCTCCACCAATGTAATCTCTCCTTTGTCGAAATATACATATAACATTGTACTATATGTACATACAGATTGCAAACATATCCTGCAACCTGTAACTCAATCATTATTTATGAGCAGATGTTATTACTGCACTTGTTGCGGATGTTATGAACCAGAAGATTGCGTGTGCATTCCAGTAGCTCCTGTTTGCCTGAGTAATACTCCGCTACCAGATACCCTTGTTTCATTAAAAAAGAATACTGATGTCTGAGTTTAGCTGGTAAACTGCTGTTCTTTTCTTCATTGCTAAACCATACGGATATAATTCTGTTTTGCTTGTTAATTTCAATCCTCATGTAACGTCTCTCCCTTCTTAAATCATACGTTTGCCATATCTTTGCCGTTTTAATCTGATTGAGCTTTTTAATTAGCAAACGGAACGCCCTACATCTATATAGAGTCTTTTTGTGAAAATAAAAAAATAATCCCGCAATCATAAAATGATTGCGGGATTATAGTATTCGTATGAAAGAGACTTTGTGGAACCGCATCATGATGCAAGTTTATCAGGCTCTGCCTCCCCCTGCTGTTGGTCCTTGTAGCCGGACTTCGGGTTTTCTTTATATTGAATCCGCCACAACCAGACACTCACAGGCTAATCTTTTTTCCTGCGAAAACGTAATACAAACTATTTCAACAATGTCAGCAGTAATATTAGTACAGCAACCAAAATACCGGCTCCTCCGATTGCATAAGAAGTCTTCAATCTCTTGGAAACGATTTTAAGCGATTGTGCCAAGTCCTTTTGGTCATCTAATAGAGCCTTGTATGATTTCGCGATAATTTCTTGTGTTTCCAATGCTTTGCTTCTGTTTTCTAGCAGGATATCAGATTTCAATATTTCCATTTTGGCTAGCAATGCAACTTCAAGCTGTTTGTTTAAGGAATAACCTTCATTCTTGATTTCCAACAACAGCGTGTTAACCTGGCTGGTAAGTTGGGCATTTTGAAGCTGAACCGTCTTGAAATGCTCCTCAAGATTTTGATAAGTTGTACTGATAGCTTCCTGCATAGCGGATTGATTGGTATTTAAATCATGAACTTCGTTTATAACATTACTTAAATTAGAGACGCTTTCATCAACTAATAATACAGTCTGCTGCACCTTTTCGGTAATATTCGAAATGTTGAGAAAGTTGGCTGTGCTTTCACCCAAATCATCAATAATAGAATCGAGTCTTTGTAAGTCTACCATATAAACTTCTCCTTTATTGCATTTACTCTTTCCGCCATTCCCGACAATGCCACAGAAAGTGAACCGTAGTCTTGTAATTCCATATAGATTCTTTTCGCCATATCCGGATATCGATTAGCAAGATACTCTCCAAGGATTATTCTACTTTCATCCTCCATGGTCGAGCCAAATTCAAGGCATTTAGCGAAAATCTGTTCCTGCTTTTGTACATCAAACCCATCTATAGTGTTAAATGCATCATTCAGACGATCTGGTGCATCTGAACCATAAAACTGATTACACTTAATTCGCAAAAATCCATAAACAAAGTTGAGCCCAGTATTATAACGATAGCTCTCCAGATAGCGTTGTAAGGAGATAAGGATTTCTTCAGCCTTTTCTTTGGTTATGGCATCAAAAACAATATGAAAATCTTCCTTTGTATTTTTAGTATAAAGAATATCAAACCATGTTGAATAATCGTTGGGTTTTGCTACAATATTGTCCAGAAAAATAGTTGTTTCAGAGAACTTAAAGTATTGATCAACATATAGCTTTATTTGATCGCTATCCATGTTACTTTCGCATAGCACCCTGATGTTGTTGATGGATTGTCTTCGGCTATAAACGATATTATCATAGCTCCATTGCAGCAGCGCCTTCATATACCTGACATATGGCTTTAATGTGTTATCATTTATGATATTTTGATATGTTTGATACCTATCAGCATTATTATCCAGAGAGAAAACTGGATCGTATCTGCGGATGTAATCAGTGAAAGTGTCTCGAATGCTCTCTAGGGAGTAGTCATTAAACATGACTTCAAACCTTCCGGTATCTTCCCCCCATGAAACAACCGTCCAATCATTTAAGAACCCAAGTAATGTTAAGCGATAGATTGCTTTCTCGACCGCACTCTTTTTGTGGTTTTTATCGCAAGCAATTGTTGTGGTGCTTTTCTTATGCAGGTAGTTCATTACCCAACGCATCATACCAAGATCTGCATCTATACCATCATTATTTTGCTGCCATAAAAACATAAGCGAGGATAGATCACTTGCAAGTTTTTCTCTAAGCTGCTCCAACTGCTCCATCGTTGTATTCAGCGCAAAGATTTGTTCGATTACTTCTTTTTCACACTGCTCGGGAGAGTAGAGTATATAACAATCGGATGCTTGTCCCGCTCTCCCAGCGCGACCGGCCTCCTGATAAAACGCTTCAATAGACCATGGTAGTCCATAATGAATCGTATAGCATATATTTTTCTTGTTTACGCCCATTCCGAAAGCTTTAGTAGCTACCATAAGTGCTGTACGGTTCTGCTTAAAACCATCTTGAACTGCCTTTTTCTTTCCTTTTCCAAAATCATGGTCTAAGCCGGCATAATACGCTTCAACAGCTATTTTTAAATCGCTTGATAAAAGATATGCAAGGCTTTTGCACCCTCTTTTTCCGTTAGCAGTTACCGTAAAAATAAGGCCACAGATTGATTGGTCGCCTTTTAATTCAAACACCTCACCATTCTTTTCTTTAAAGCATTTTAAAAGTTGCAGTAGGATATTATACTTCGCTGAACGATCTGACTTTAAAACATGAAATGTCAGCTCTTTTCTGCTCATGGATGATACAGATTTTATGGATTCGGCGTTTATCTCAAACTCCCTTTTTAAGTCTTCCAGAACAAACTGAGAGGCGGTAGCCGTAAGTCCCAAGAAAGTTGCTTGCGGGCAATATCTTCGTATGGTTTTTGCGAGATTGAGATAAGAGGTGCGAAAATCGTGTCCCCACTCAGAAAGGCAGTGCACCTCATCAATTACCGCATAGGAGAAATTCAGTTTAATATTGATTTCCTGCAATGCTTTACGAAAATCATTAGTTTGAAATCGTTCGGGTGAAATCCAAACGAGCAGATAGCTCCCTTTACCAAAATGGGTGATGATACCCCCTTTCTCTTCCCCCGTTTGATCACTGGTAATATAGGCTGTTCTGGTTATTCCAAACTCATCGAGGTTTTCCTTTTGATCATATATAAGCGATAAAATCGGTGAAACCACAAAATTAACAGTAGGCTGCAAAAGGCAGCAAAACTGGTAACAAAGAGATTTACCTGACCCTGTAGGTAGAATACCAATGGTATCATTTAAATTCAAGGCATGTGCAATAATCGGCAGCTGGCCATCGTTAAAGTCATCATATTCAAATAGATTTTTTAGAAAAAATTTCAGGTTAGGCTCGTCCGAATAGGTTTCATTCATTTCAACGCGATATCGAATCGATTCAGACGTGCTTACTTGGAAATAATCCTTATTATCGAAATAGTCATTTCGAATGTAGATTGTATCTGGGTTGCTAAGATTCTCATCCGTCCATCTTTTGAAAATATCCATATCAACCTTGATAGGGGTTTTCATCTTCTTTTTATTGATTTTAATGGTTGGTTTACAAAATTCCAATTTACTAAGACGGCACAAATGATCGAACCACAAAACAACATCTTCAAAAGCAATATGTAGCAGTTTGTGTGCATCAGGGAATTTACTGATCAGACAAAATTCCCATTCAGGATCAGAAAACGAAATCACATTTTTCTGCAGCATCGTTACTAAAAGGATCTGGAAACGCATTACTACATCATAAATCAAATGATGTGTAAAGGATTCATAATAATTGTGATCACGATAAATCAGAGCATATTCCTTTATGATTTGATTCTGAATTAAAAGTTCTTTGAACGTCTCAATAGAAGTTATCAACTCTTCATCTCTGTTTCTTATGGAAGAAGCTGTTATTCTCAGAACTTCTATTCCGTTCTTTTTAAGATAACTATCTCTTTCTATATCTTTATAGAACTGTGTTTTTTCCTTATGCTGCTCTCCATCTATTTCAATGACAAGATTTGCTTGCGGCAAAAAGAAATCGACCTGTTGATTTTTGAAATTATTCGGAGTGTTCGGTGTTATATCCTCAATGCGGGCTTCTGGAAGCAACAATCCCTGAACAAATTTATGTTCCGGGAGAAATTCTGGTATAATATTGATAAAGAAATCCTCAGCAGGATAGTCATTGGTTTCACGGCTTCCCTTAATGCGTTGATTCCATTTCGGCATCTCCTGTGATAAAAGCATCACAGGCTTGTCATTCTGCTCTGTATGGCTTAGCTCCCCCAGTTCAGATAACAAATATTGAGAGGGGCGGCTAACTCGACCCCTCATCAATATATTCTTTGTAACACATAAGAGACTGTAATATTGGTCTACATAATCCGGCCCATCTATGTTTTGTATAACAAAGCAATTTTTGATACCCGTATAAGTAGCCGTATATTTTTCCATTCATATGCCCTCACGTCAACATTTTTCGAAATATATCCATAAAAGTTTTATATATGATGAACTACCTATTCAAGTGCCGCACATTTAAATACAATCTTAGATATATTTGTCTTGGTCATAATGATATCACCTTGTAATCGTTTCTTCTGCCCTGCAAGCGGTTGTAAAAACCCATTACACTTGTTATTATATTGGAAAAAATACAAAAGTAAATTAAATAGTAGAATTTTATCTATTTTCCCCAATTAATTAAATAACAGGAGCACTGGGTGATTTCTGTATACCATCTTGCAACGTATGATTGCACTGGAAGAAAACAAGTTCACTCCGTCCTTGCATTGGATGTGTTTGTAAATATCGTGACGATGCAAAAACAGCCCTGAAAGATGGAACAAACGATAGACAGATTAACGAGTCAGCATAGCACACAATGAATAATGACTTGAGATAGGCACCGTCAGATTCGCCCATATTACCCCATGAATGATCACCTTTAGTGGTAGACATGAAATGTACCAAATCAAAATTTAAAACAACAAACTGATGTACCTCATTATGACCTAATCCAACTACCCCCCCGAACCTGATTGCAATGATGGCGCAATCAGGTTCGGGGGGCTTATTTCGATAACATAAGTCACTCGCCAGAATGTATTCGTTCATATCGTTTAGCCCTGTTCACGAATAAACGCTTACAAATCCGGACCCCCGGCAAAGGCTAGCCAATATCTTGTCTAGCCTTTGCCGGGGGCACGGATAAAGCTTTGAAACTCATCACTTTATAATCCACTAACACAGATATCATTCACTATGCCAAAAAGAAAAACATCATACCGCAAGTAATTTTGACGGGGTCTGATACCATCTCGCAAAACGGGGTATGTGTCCCGCCACACCCCCCGTACTTGATGCTAAAAAACACGCTCAAACCGTTGATATAACTGGGTTTATACCACTTCGAAAAACATGTACTTTTCATTTTCTGAAAAACAGGCAAAAGTACATGTTTTTTAGAGGCTTAAAAACATAAAAGTACATGTTTCTCATGGTTCGTTTTGTGTTTACTAAGCACTGAATATGGACTAAAAACCCCCTTTACGTATCAACATGCTGCTCCCCTTTTTCTGACGAAAAAGGGGATAAAATGCGTTCACGTGTCCCCCTTTATTTATCGGAAAACCAAATGCTTATTGATATGTTTATACTACCCCACCAATCGTTTCTCCAACCCCATCGGCACCCGGAACAGAACCTCATTCACACGCTCACGCCGTGCCACCCACTCCCCTATTTCCTCTTTGCGCAGAATCACCGGCATGCGGTCGTGAATATCCCGCACGGATTCGTTCGCCGCGGTGGTGAGGATGACATAGCGCGGCAGCTCACCGGCGACCGACGCAGGGGTGTATAGCCCCGCCATGTATAGCACGGGGCTTTGGGGGTCGTTAAACTGATACTTCTCTTTCTTCTGCCCCGGCGTATGCGTCCATTCAAAAAAGCCCGTGGATAGTATCACGCAACGTCTTGCCGCAAGCGCGCCTGAAAAGGTGCGCTTTTCACTTGCCGTTTCCGCGCGGGCGTTGATAATCACGCCGCTACCCTGATACTTCGGGAATCCCCACGTCATCAGCTCCGCACCGTAACCGCTCTCGCTTTTCACGAACATTACAGGATGACTTTTATTGCAAGTCAATGGAATTTTTGATGCTCCATCTGGAGTTTATTACAACCTAAGACACCCGAATCTGATTGCAATGAAGGCGCAATCAACTTCGAGGGTCTATTACAACGACAAAACGACTTCAACTTGAGAGGATTTATTCGTTCATTTAAACAGGGCATGCATCCCGCTTCACCAATTTTTTCGATGTGAAAAACGTGTTCATAACATTGAAAAACTTTGTTTCTAAGTTAATAAAAGCATGCACTTTACTTTTTTAACTTGCTCCACCTAACCCATCTAATACATCCAGTATTGCCGCTACTTACTGGCTTGCCTCTTTTAGCTGCATACTTGCTATTGCAGAGTCCAGTATCGCTGTCGGTTATCTTGATCTTATACCGCACGTCCCTGCCTGATAGGCTTGTATCTCTCGCTCCGCTCCAGTATTCACAAGTAACACATTTTTTAAATTCCCAGACGTAATCATCGCCATATTTACACCTCTAACTTTTCATAATAGTGGGCCGCTATGATTTTTTCGCCGCGCTCGTCCAACACAAATAAATCCACACCTAGGGTATTCATCAGCTCTTTTACATTTCTATCGCTAATAAAGTCGAGGTGAGGGCGGCTATTATCATTTTGATAGACAAGCACCGCCTTGCGCAGAGTTGATCCTTCATGTCCGAAATCGCTCAGGATTTTTTTCGAATCCACAATACGGCTGTAGGTTTCAATCTCCAACACACATCGCAGCAACGTTTCTGCACTGTTTTGCACTTTTAACTCAAGGATATAGGCGCATCCTTGAGCCTCGTTCCATGACAGTAGATCGATTTTTCCAGCAACATCACCCTGCACATTTTTTAGCGGTGTCTGATAGTCAATGATCTTTCCTATGTAATCGTATACTTTACCCAACATGCTTCGCGCAATCTGCTCCTCAGTACGGGGCGAGACAGGGTCAAAGGGTTTCCAATCGTGCCGAGTATTATAAGAGCCTTCCCTTGTAATCATCTCAATTTTCTTGAGCGCGCTATGATTGCCTAAAAGGCATTCGGCGATTACCTCAGTGTACTTCTCTCTCGAGTCGGGAATGTTGCCTGTGTAATTTATGTAATCCTGTTTATAGAACTCCGAGACGGTTTCAGGCTTCAACCCTTCTTTCACCTTAGTCAGAAGCTCATCCTTCGTGTATGCTTTCCCCATGAACATGCTTCTCCTTGTTTATGTTATAAAGTTCAATAGTTTATCTATTCACCTCCAAAAAACTCTTTGTTACATTTGGGGAACTGATAATTCCCTTCGAACGCTATAACTAGTCAAAGAGATTCTTAGTTCCCAATGTGTTTGCGCCATACTTCGCATTTGATATAGGAACCGAAAGAAAACAATCACAGAACATAACTCTGCTATTGGCATTTGATTACCTCTCCATCACGTACTATTCGCACCTTGTCCGAAAACTCTGTGAAACGTTCAGGCGAAAATGTGTGGATAGGAATAAACTGTTTTGGATTAAGTGTTGACAACAAAGTGCGTATTGTATCGACATCTGCATGTCCGCTCGTATGCGCAACTTTAATAGTAAAACCACGCTCGATAAGGAACGACTCAAAATCTTTCTGCTTTGTTTCGTCTCGGTAGCCTTTCCACAGGGAGTATATGAACACGCCGTTTTGTATTTTATCGTTTTCGGCAATCTTCCTTAACATAGATGGGCGCACAAGCATTAGCGTTTTTCTCTCATCCTTTGGCAGGAATACGCTCAAATTCGGGTGATTACCCACAGTTGGCAACTTGTTTCCCAGCTTATTTAGTTCAGTGAGAATAGCAGCCGTATAGTGGTCAATTACCATTATTCGACCAGCGCTTTGTGCAGCGCGGCAGAAAGTAACAAGACGGTCAATGTTCTGAGACGCGCATTGAAATAACGCTATTCCGTCGGTACTCTTTAAGCATTGCATGATTTCCTTTTCTAATTCCGATTCTGTTTGTGCTGTTTCGTGATTACGTCCTAGCGTCGTCCCTTCGCAGAGTAATATGTGGGGCGACGGCGCAACTTGTCTCACAAATCGTTCAAAGCAACCTTTCTTTCTCCCATGCCAGCGAAAATCGCCTGTATATACGATGCGCTGACCGCCCGCGATAATCTCAAATGCTGCGGCGTCAAAGGCCGAGTGGTCAACAAGATACGGTATAATTTTGATATTAGCAATGTAAAAAGGCTGGTACATTGTATATGTAAATTGCTCGTTACTTGGAGCCTTATAACCAAGAAAACTTGCGCTTATATCCATAAGCACTTTGCTCCCGCAAGATAAATATACCGGAATACTGGAATGCGCGAAGCTAATAAGTCCATAGTGATCAATATGAGCATGGGATAACACAATAGCATCAAAGGCTGGAACATCATTATTGTATAGACCCTGTATTTTTGGTAATACGCCGTTTTTCCTCATGCTCGTAACGTCTATCTCATCGATAGCATTAGAATCTAATGGTAAGCCTAAATCGAAAAGAACACGCGCATTTTTCGTCCTTATTTCAATTGCGGTGCCACCGATTTCATGCCCGCCCCTATGAATAATAACATCTGCCATAAGTTTGCTCCCTCAACTCACCCTAAAAAATGCAAATGCAGCAAGTTTGTCTATAATACGCAGCAACACGTGTGTTTTCACAGTCGTGACGATAAGTTGATTAGAGGCTCTCGTTCAAAGCCGTAGAAAACATAAATCTTTTAGAAATACTTAACTTCTTTTTTCGGGTTGAACCTCAACTTTTATTTGTCAGCTATTTCTTTAATATCCCCAGCGTTTCAAAAAAGTATGACGGAACTAGCGCTTGTATTGAGGATTGCAAAGAGTTGCGGTGGATACTAGAACTGTAATATCAAAACTCAACCTATAATATTATAGTATGCTAAACATGTAAACTAGATTGGTTTGTTCTGTCCAGCTTACGGGACTAACTATTATCAATAACTAGATTAGTAACTGACGCTTAATAGCGGGGACAAACTGCATTTTGCTCCCAGGTTTTGCTTTCCCCGATGAAATTAGCGATAATTCTAACCTTTCGACCTCTTGCCTGTTGAGCTCAATCTTTTGACGGAAATGTGTTTTAAAATTTGCAAAAGTACAAAGGTAAACTGTTTTCTCATGATGGTCTTGATGAATCCAAATACAATCCGACGCTGCCACTAGTGGAAATTCATCTATTTGCAGAGGTTCTGTAAGAAAGTATTGAACCGATTCATACCCTCGATAGGGTTTATCCTCGAGTGAAGGAATAAGCCAGTCTCTACCATTCTTTTTCGCATTTCTCAGTTTCCCCCGACGAATCCATTGACGTACAGTTACAGGGGAAACCCCTTGAATATCGGCAAATTGCTCAACGGTTAAATAATCACATGCTACCTTCAGTAAAGTGCTTTCAATGGTAGATGACATGCTGGAAATAATTCTACTGTCTTCATCGAGTTCTATATCACTCTCATCGGCTGTACACAAATACAGCTCAATTCCGTCTCCAGTAAATTCATATTCGTAATACCACCAGAGTTCTGTCAATCTGGGTAATTTACACTTTTCGAGAGTGGAAAGAAACTTTTTGCATATTTGCATCTTTTTCTGTATAGCATCCTGCGTATAGCCCGTATCTTCATCAAATTCAATATACTCCATTGTCAACTTAAATGATTCTATAAGCTCTTCTTTTGAAAACAGTTTGCTATTGCGAAAAGCTGAAACAAAGTCCATCGTAAAATCCCCTCCATTTCTTGACATTATTGTATCGAAACGATACAATAATGTCAAGAAATTACTACGATAATAATGCGGTACAACTTAACACCGTAGTATGATTTGGGTTGGGAGACAAATATGGCGTATATACCTAAAGCTCACGAAAAATATAATTTACTTCCGTTGTGTCAAACAATTGGAGGTGAAGTATTTAGCTATCCTTCAGATCTATTGAATGATATTGATAAACTATTGCCAGAAGGCGAAGGGCTTATTCCGTATGGTTATAATAGCTATTATGAGTTCGATGTACAAATAGACTTGTACATAAATAAATATGGAGTCACTAATCATAAACTAAATACATTTGGAGAATTACTTTCTACTTACAAGGAATTCATCCATCAAATGAACATCAAAGAAAACTGGTCTATTCTCAAGTATGTCGGAAAGGCCACCCCTAATTGTATAGACTTGACACCCGGACGGTTTTATTATTGGCCGTGTTCTATTGAAAACCCTAAGTATGAAGGTGTAATTGATGACGAGGAGTTTACCTCTTATCTGTACATGATTTCTGCAGAACAGTGGGTAATTGCTGAAGACCCGCTGGGAATGGCTGCATCAGTATTGAATATGTGATATTAACCCCATTTTCTAAACGCAGTCCACGTATATAGCCCACAACGTTCGGCTTTGCACTCCGAGCTTTGCGGGCCTTTTTATTATTCAAGGTTTACTTTAACCGCAAATAAATCGACTTTGAATAGCATTGTGTTTGGGTTGTTTGCATTATAAAGTGGAAATATGTAATAGGAAGAGGTGTTACATAAAATGAAAAAACACACTACACATCCTGCTTACGGGACGCCTGTTCAATAATATCCATCACATCATCAAGTCCGTCTAGGCTGTCCAAACCAGCTTCTACTATAATGGTGTTACCCATCTCGTACTGGTTCAGCAGCAAGGTATCTGATAAAGCGGTATCAAATACTGACACATTCCGCCAAGTTATTTGTAATTGTTGCTTATAAATGTATTCATTGTTGCATCCTATTCAATTATCCGTCCACATCTCGCACTGCCCAATGACGGTGGTAATTGCATCTTCCATGCCATCGGGCGGGTATTTATATTTTTTCAATAGCTTTTTTACCATGCGGCGCATGCCGGCGCGAGCAGACTCTTTTTTCTGCCAATCAATCGTTCGGCTTCTGCGCAACATCTCGGTAAGCTCATGGGTCATCGCAAAAAGCTCTTCGCTTTCGTAAAAATCCTTTACCGCTTGGGGGCGCGTTATCGCGTCATAGAATGCCATTTCTTCATCCGTAAGCCCGAGTGCATCGCCTTCCGCTTGGGCATTCCCCATGTCTTTAGCCATCTTCATTAACTCAGCGATAACTTCTTCGTTGGACAGCATCCCGTTTAGGTATGCTTTCATGGCGCGTGACAGCAGTTCGGAGAACTTTTCAGATTTTACAAGGTTTGTTCTACGATACAGTGACACCTGCTCGGCAAGCAGTTTCTTTAAGATTTCAACAGCAAGGTTGCGCTCCTTCATTTTAGAGATTTCCTCAAGAAACTTTGGATCGAACAAGGAAAAGCCCATATTCACATCGGAAAATAGGTTGATAACGCCTTCACTCTGAATGCTCGCTTTTAACAGTTCGTTGATGTGGGCATTTATTTCTTTCAGGGATAGCGGCTTGCCTGTACCAGTGATACGGGTGAGGAGTGTCCTCACCGCTTCAAAATAAGCGGCTTCATAGCGTTGTTCGGAACTTAGCAAGGAACGACAAAGGGATAACGCTTGTCGCAACAGCATTGCTTCTTTAATAAACGATTCTTTGCACTTTTCTTTATCTACACCGGAAAGAAAGTTTACACCGCCGCTGATGGATTTGGCGCGGGAAAGGTCGGTTGCCCTTTTACCCATAAAACCGGAATAATCAAAACCATGGAATAAATCTCGGCAGACTTCCAACTTCATAATGAATTTCGGCAGAGCGGTTTTAGCGATATCTGTATCGCCGTAGTTGTTCTTATCACGATTGGTATAATCATTCATCGCATGCTTTAATGCGGATGCAATGCCAACGTAATCAACCACCAAGCCGCCTTCTTTGTTCTTATAAACCCGATTTACACGGGCTATTGCTTGCATTAGGTTGTGCCCCGCCATGGGCTTGTAGACGTACATAGTGGCTAGGGACGGCACATCGAAACCCGTCAGCCACATATCCACCACAATGGCGATTTTTAGCGGGTCGTTGTCGTCTTTGAATCGTTTTGCCATCTCATCTCGGTGACGCTTGTTGCCTATAACACCGCGCCATGCCTCGGGGTCTTTGTTGCTATCGGTCATCACTACGCCGATCTTCTCTGTCCACTCGGGGCGAAGGTGGAGCAATGTGTGGTAGATACCCATGGCAATAGCTCGGGAATAAGCGACAATCATTGCCTTGCCGGTGAGCTCGTGCTGACGGTTCTCTTCATAATGCTTGATGATGTCCTCACATAGCGCGCTAATCGTCTGTTCCGCGCCCAGAATGCTTTCCATCTTTCCGAGCTCTTTTTTGCTTTTATCAATTGCATACTCTTCGGCGTTTTGTGCCATGATGTCGTACTCGGCATCTATAATACGTAGTATATCCTCGTTGAGCTTTAGGTGAATAACGCGGCTTTCGTAGTAAACAGGGCGTGTGGCCCCGTCTTCTACCGCTTGGGTCATGTCGTAGATGTCAATATAGTTGCCGAACACCTCAATGGTGGAACGGTCTTTGCTTGATATGGGTGTACCTGTAAAACCGATGTATGTAGCGTTGGGTAGGCTTTCTCTGATAATTAGCCCAAAGGATTTCTGCATTTTGCCGGTTTTGCTGTCCACCTTTTCGTCAATAAACTGGCTGCGGTGGGCCTCATCCGCCATGACAACCACATTGCGGCGGTCAGACAAAAGCTCAGCGCTTTCTTCGAATTTTTGGGCGGTGGTAAAGATGATGCCGTTTGCTTGCCGCCCTGCAAGCAATTCCTTTAGATGAACCCGATTCTCAGCCTGCACTGGCGTTTGATGCAAAAAATGGGCACACTTTGAGAACTGCCCGAACAACTGGTCGTCTAAATCGTTGCGATCGGTCAGTACAATTATTGTTGGGGAGTTCAACACCTCTTGCAGCAGGTGGGCATAGAACACCATGGAAAGCGACTTACCGCTGCCCTGGGTATGCCAAAATACACCGCCCTTGCCATCAGTTTTGGTGGCTTTGGCGGTGGACGCTGCTGCTTTGCGCACGGCGAAATACTGATGGTACGCCCCAAGGATTTTTGCATCGCCGGAAAAGCAGATGAAGTTCTTTATAATATCAAGCAGCCTCGCTTTGTCAAACATCCCTTCAATAAAGGTGTCGAACTGGGCGTACTGGGTGTTTTCGTAGCTGCCGTCCTTGGTCTTCCACTCCAAAAAACGGTCTTCGCCCGCTGTAATGGTGCCGGCTTTGGAGGTGGATAGGTCGCTCATAACAAGGAAGGCGTTGTAGATGAACAGGGAGGGTATCCCGTGCATATAGTTGCGCAGTTGCAAAAACGCCTCGGTCGCGTCCGTTTCCTCGCGGGAGGGGGACTTTAACTCGAACACCACCACGGGCAAGCCGTTGAGAAACACGATGACATCGGGGCGTTTTTCGCTGTTTTCTAATATAGTCCATTGGTTTGCCACGGTAAAGGTGTTGTTCTGTGCATGATTAAAATCTGCAAGGGTGACAAGGGCGGAGCGCTGCTCGCCATTATCGAAAAAACCCACCGGCACGCCGTTTTGGAGGTAGTCCATGAATTGAACGTTTTTTTGCAGCACCGTGCCACCTTCGAAATTACGCAGCTTATAGACCGCCTCTTGCAGTGCGACTTCCGGCAGCTTTGTATTCAGTCGCCGCAAGGCGGGCAGCAGCTCGTCCATAAAGAGCGGCTCGGTGTAATCCCTCGTAACATTTGGGCCGTAGGCGTAGCCATAGCCTAAGGTATCGCGGAATACTTCTATCACTGCGTTTTCGTAGTTGGCTTCGGTGTAGGGCATCTAGTTTTCCTCCCTATTAGGTGTTGTGACAATGCGGGATCTGTGTCGTTTTACAATGAATACGATGATTGCTATGACAATCAAAACGCCAAATACTATAAGCCAGCCCCACCAAGGGACGGACAAAAAGAGTTTGATAATCCATATTACAGTCGCTACCAGTAGATACATCATAGATACTGCTATGAACCGTACTACCCAGTGAAGAATTGAACCTACAGCTCGTCCATTGATTGACCCGTTTCGGTAACGGTTACCTACGAAATTCCAAGCTATTTTAAAACCAATTACGCCGATGATTAAGGCAACAACCCAGTTGTATACTGGATTCTCGAACAGCTCGTATTGGTCTATGACCCATTGAAATATGGGTTTTAAAAAAACTTTCATTTTAAGCCCTCTTTGAATTTTAAATCATCATTTAGCGTCGCCAAGGTCGGCAACGGACAACTCGCCCGATATGAGTTTTGGGAGCAAAGCGTCTCGCAGAGCTGCAAGGCGAGCGGATTCTGTATTGTTAGCTTTCATTTGCAAGAACATCGGGCTGACTGTTTCCTCAAAGATTTCGAGGTTGTCTTTGCTCGGCAGCACGATTTCTAAAGCATTGAGGACAGCAGTCGTCATACTCGGTACAGCAGAGCCAACATTCATTCCAGCCAAGTCGAGTTTGCGCACAGTGAAATATACGAACTTTGCTACGTTAGGACGTTTCATATTTGTATAAAACATTGTGTCTACTGTCCAAAATGGCTCATTGATATAAAGAACGTTGTTCAGCGAACCTTTTCGAGGAATAAGGACAGATTCACCACTATAGAGGGCTTCATCAACATAACGCATAATGCCACCGGAACCATAGCAGGGTACCTCTCCTTCACTAATTTTTTTGTGGTCTTTTCCATAACAGACGGTCAAGATGTCGGACAACACCGCATTTTCGCCTTCGCTGCAAAGATCTAAAAAAATCGCCTGCGCCATCTGCTCTAAATGATGATTTATCTTTGTGTTGATTTCAATTTTGTCGTCAAGTGCGGAGATTGTGTCGGCGATTTTTCGCTGCTCCTCTATGCTCGGGAATGTTATAGGCACTTCAGAAAGTAAACGGGTATTAACAGACGGCATCGTTGCGCCTACGGCAATGTTACGTACAAAGTCTTTAGTCGATTCCAAACTGAAAAAGCAGTATAGGTATTTGTGGTAGATTTCGTTTGGGTCATTCGGTCTTACACGCAAACATCGTCCAGAAAACAACCACCCATTCTCTTCTTCGCTTACCAACGAGCATCTATCCACAGAACCAACACGACTAAATACTAAGTCACCATATTCAAGCGTATATTTTAATAGCCTTTGTTTGTCATCATCTGAAACGCAAGGCAAGTTCTGGCGGGTCATCTTCCTTTGCCCCAAGTGTTCAACAGTCACGATAGGTGTTCCGACAGGCACATAGTCCTTATTGTGAAGTTGGCTTCCAAATGGTCCCGTTTGCACAGAAGCAATGTCGCCAATTGTTGCCGTTCTATATGTCATACCCTATCGCCCCCAATCGTTTGCGGATTTCTTCCTCTAACTCATGGGAACGCTTGAACATCTCCGAAAGCTCACCCGTCAGTCGCGCCATCTTCTCTTCAAACGGTTCTCCGTCATCTTCCTGCTCTTCTATGCCAACATAACGCCCGGGGGTTAATATGTAGTCCTGCTTGGCGATTTCTTCAGTGGACACGGCGGCGCAGTAACCCTTTTCATTCTCCAGCGTTCCATTGTCGAACGCCTCGAAGGTGGCGGCTATCTTCGCGATGTCCTCGGCGGTCATCTCGCGCAGACGGCGGTTAACCATCGTGCCCATCTTGCGGGCGTCGATAAACAGCGTTTTGCCCTTTTGTGCCTTGTTGCGGCTAAGAAACCACAGCGATACGGGAATTTGCGTGGTGTAAAATAGCTGTGTGGGCATTGCAATAATGCCCTCTACAAGGTCGTCCTCTACAATCTTACGCCGAATCTCCCCCTCGCCGCCGCTTTGGGACGAAAGAGAACCGTTGGCAAGCACCATACCGATTTTACCGTTTGGCGCAAGGTGATGAATCATATGCTGTAGCCACGCAAAGTTGGCGTTGCCCGAGGGTGGCAGACCATACTTCCAGCGCGGGTCGTCATTGAGAGAACCACCGTTCCAATCCGAAAGGTTAAACGGTGGGTTTGCCATGATAAAGTCCGCTTTCAGCGTAGGGTGCAGGTCATTGTGAAAGGTATCGGCGTTGTAGCCGCCAAGGTCTGCCTCTATTCCGCGAATGGCAAGGTTCATCAGTGCCATTTTGCGGGTGGTGGGGTTGGCATCCTGCCCATAGATAGAGAGGTTGCCGATGTTGCCGGAATGATTGGTAACAAATTTCGCCGACTGCACAAACATGCCGCCCGAACCACAGCAGGGGTCGTACACGCGCCCCTCGAACGGCTGCAGAACCTCAACAAGTGTATGCACCACACAGGACGGCGTGTAGAATTCACCCGCTCGTTTGCCCTCCTGCTCGGCAAATTTGGATAGACAGTATTCATAAGCGCGACCCAGGATGTCCTTGCAGTCACCATGTTCAATCATTTTAATATTGGTAAACAGGTCTACAACATTGCCAAGGCGGCGCTTGTCTAGTTCGCTGCGAGCGTAATTCTTTGGCAGAATATCTTTAAGGCGTTTATTTTCTTTTTCAATTGCCCGCATTGCCCGGTCAATGATACCGCCGATATCAAAAAACTCTTCTTTGCCGTTCTCATCTTTAATTGTTCCGGTTTTATGCGCCCATTCAGCAATTACATTCCAACGGGCAACAGGGGGTACATAAAAGACATTTACCTCGGTGTATGCGTCCTTATCCTCCACGTCGTCCTTATCGTCCTTGAGCTGGTTATAACGCTCGTCAAACTTGTCCGAAATGTACTTCAGAAAAATCAATCCCAGTACGACATGCTTGTATTCGGCTGCGTCCATGTTCCCACGCAGGATATCTGCCGCCGCCCAAATTTGCTGTTCAAAGCCGATGTCGGCTGTGTTATTCCCGTTTGCCATCCAGGTGTTTCCTCCATTTAGTAATGAATTATTATGCCTAATTTGATATAATGTCGTCTTAAAATATTGTAATTTATTATAGCTCGAATGCTATCCGATAAAACGGAAAGTAGGTTGTTGTGGCCATCACACTTAAACTGATGCTATAATTTCATTATACGACAATATATACCAACCTTCAATAAAAAACAGATTAATAAATAGTCTTGACTTTTCGAGTGCAAAAGTAAACATTATTTGTAACCATACAAGTTAATCCCGCAAAGGCTTTCAGAATTTATTAAATGATGCGATGAACGGGGAATTACCTCATTCTTACAAAGAGCATCCGCCGCTTCGGACGCACTATTGTGGACATTCTTACTACGCTTCGGGCACTTAGCAATCTCGTTCCGCCTGTAGCCAGGGTATGGAAGCATGGCGTCAGACAATGATACGCATCATCCTCTCAAATCTGAAAATGGCGGCAATGTGCTATACTAAATCTTCTGCTTAAAAATGATAAAATCACACCCACGCAAAATAGCCGTGAGAACCCAGCAATACTGGACTTTCACGGCTATCTCATGTTTGCCTGCGAGGGCATTTTTGATGAATCTCTCGGCAGTATGCAACCGAGGTCAAAGGTAATAGTTTAATATGTTATAAATACCGCTGTAAAGCAACGAAACTTTCTTGAGATGATAATTGACACAGAGAAGGCTGCTCTCCTTTTTCTGACAAAAAAGGAGTCGGGTAAGTATAGAAAAATCGATGTATCGGTATTCAACTATTCCTTACTTGTTATGCCTTGCCTTTCTTTTAGTCCGATATGTAGTCTACAGCATCATCAACCGCTTCCCTAATTCTAACATTGCTGTACAGAAAAAGTCCTCTTTACTCAATGTTATCAGTAATGGGTCACCCTCCCTTATACGCATAGTTCGTCTGATTTCTTTTGGTATGACGACACGCCCCAAATCATCAATGCGTCTTACAATTCCTGTCGCTTTCATTGATTGTGTTTCCTCCCTAATCAATATTTATAATTGTGGAAAAACGTTACCCAGTAAAAATAACGGAACGCACTTTGGTATCACAGTAGCGAAGATATCGTCGTACATTCCCTTCCCCCGATGATAGTAGTATTATTTGCGCCACTGCGCACATTATTCAATTTAAACTGCAAACAATTGGACGGTGGCGGATTATGTTAATGTTACAAGAAATTACATAGTCAAAAAGACCGTCCTGCCGATGACAAATTGTCGGCAAAACGGTCTTTCGTCTTTATGATATGACCGCTATTCTAAACAAATAACGGAGGTAATACCGCATCTTAATTATTACATTCTATTCGGCGGAACCGAACACGGTTGTCAGACCGGCAAACAGCCATCCCAATACGTTGTTCATCCAGCAATAAGCGCCGGTTTCGGGGATAGAAACAACGTCATCGATGCGCTTATCGGCAACAAGATAGGTGGAGCAGTGCGTTTGCATCACCTCAGCATACCCCTGTGAATTGACGATCATCGCCTGTGAAAACTCCAGTCTATTGCTACTGGGGTTGTATAGATAATAATAAACGGTCTTGCCCACATACTGGGTACCTACATAAAACTTGATTCTGGCTTTGCCCGGGAGCCTGCCGGAATGATTGTATGAAACGGTCAGTATTAGGCTGTTTCTGACTAGCGCATTTATAGTGGCATTTTCACTTTCTCCAAAACGAAATGATGCTCCGAAGTCATAAGCGGTATCGTCGGGCTGAAACTCTCCAACATCAAAGGTAATGGTATAATCACTGCCGCTAAACACAATGGGGTGCTCCCTGTTGTATTTGATAAGCATGTCTGCCTGTAAGGACGTAATCCTCGTGCTGCGAGTAATATTTACCCAAATAGTACTACCGTATGTTTCAATGTCTGGGTCGCTGACATAGCCGGTTTCTTCGGTACCGGCAGAACTGTGCGCCGTATTTACGGGAACCATAACGTCAAGAACGAGTACGTCATAATCAGCAATATTGTCAGGGGTAAACACGGCACGAAACCCTTTGGCGCTTGTCACCTTTTCATCCGGATTTTCCCACGCAAAACTGCCCGATAGCAATATGTTGTCAAGTCCTGTTGCGATTCCGCCTGTGAGCGTAGACCTAGACAGGTCGCTCCCGATATCAACCCGGCTTGCCTTGGGCATTTCTGTTATTGTAGGTACCGCTCTTTTTAAACCGACCGTTATTGTCAGGGGCAGGGGATTGTAGTTTTCGCTGGTGGGGACAAATATCGCATTAAAGCTACCTTCGTCTGTAACCGCCGTGCCAGTGTCTACCCAAGCAAAGGCTCCGTCCAGCGCTTCTCCGAAAGCGCCGACAACCCGCCCAGCTTCAATGACCGATTCCGCCAGCGTTCGCCCCCGGTAAACACTGCTCGCCACAGGTGCCTCATCCAGTGTGGGGTGTGCTTTATTCACCGCAATGGTTACGTTGATACTCACCGGATTGTAGGTTGTATCTCCTGCTTTTGTTACCCTTATAACTGTATCGCCCACACTGTTTATGCTAATTCTCCCCAAGCTGTTCACGGAGACAGCGCTACCGGAAATGACCTCAAAGCTTACAACCCCACTTCCGTTGCCGCCTACCGGCGAAATGGAGAAGTCGCTGTCGCCATAGGTAACCGTACTTGGAATTCCGTCTACCGAAAAGGCCGCTTGCGTACGTTTTGATAAATCCAGTGTGATGGAGTGAGCGACCGTTAAGTAACAGTCGTCTCCGTTATATTCAGCCGTTAGGGTGTGTGACCCGTCAGTGCCAGCATTCCATATAAACTGCGCCGTTGTTGCGTCAATCACGACTGTGGCTAGTTCGGTCGCTCCAGCTTTAAAGGTAATGCTTCCAGTAGGCGCTGCACCGGCGGGTACTCCGTTAATCTCGGCGGTCAGCGTAATGCTTTCCCCCGGCGCAAGATCGGTGTTCGGCTCTGCCCGCACATTAAGCATCGGCAGTGCCTTGTTAATAGAGGCGGTGGTTGCAACGTCATCGATACTTGAAGCAACCGTGTAACGGAATGCACCCGCGCCCGAAAGGGTAACGCTGCTGAGATTCACATTCTTATTGGTACCTACGAAAGAATCGGTAAAAACAGCAACGCCTGAGGCTAAAACAGCATCACTGCCGATAATCCCCTCAAGAGCAATGCTGTTTAGTTGAGCTACTATTGTTCCGTCATAGGACTTATTGTTTACATTCGCTCCCGTAACAGTAAGTGCTTTTGTAGTAACATTGACCGAGCAAAGAATGCTTGAACCTTCATTAATGTTACTCGGGTCGGAATAAACCGCGAGAAACGAGTTGCTTCCAATCAGGTTAAGCTGTGTGGATGTAAGCGGATACGAAGCAATTCCGTCTGATAGCGGCACGGTTCCCAGCAGGTTACCGGCTATGGCGGTGCTTCCTTTATAAAAAGCGATATTGCCTGTAAGCGCTTCCAACGTGGAACTTCTTCTCGCCGTTACCGTTAGCGAGGTCGACTCACCATATGTAATGGGTGCAACTGGTGTCTGTGTAAGGGCGGATGGATAGGGCGCATCCCGTAGGGATAGATAGGTAAGTCCATCCAGCGTGGTTTTTGTGAAAATCTGCGCGGGGTCGCTGTACGCAAATCGTTGTGGTGCAATTGCAGTGTTTTTGAGTAAGATAAGCTTTGTGTTGTTGGATATCGAAAGCCCGGAAATCGGTTCTATGGTGATGGCGGTTGAACCTCCGACTGAAGAAGCAATATCAAACGTCATGCTGCTAATCTCACCGCTATGACTTGTCGGTAATGGAAGGACAACAGTGCCTCCGCTGCCGCTGACGGCGCCCATAATATTGAGCAAGCCGGTGTTGTTGATTGTCGCCCGTCCTCCGTTTAAAACGAGGTTCTTCACGGTGGCTGTGGTTGCTGTCAGCTTGCTTCCGCTCGCGAGAGATACAGAGGTTGTTGATGTAACATTGTTCGCTGAAAGCGAGGATGCAGCATTTAGTGAGATGTTAGGAGCAGTAATACTACCAGCTGTAAATACGGTTGACGCTGCAACATTGAGCGTCGAACAGGTCAGCGTATCAATTGACGCCACCGACGATCCCGATACGGTTACTGTTGAATAGGTTGTTCCCGCTGGCAGGTGCACCTCCCCTTGCAGTCCGATGTTTTTGCCCGAAAACGCGTTATACCCAGAGGTGCACACAATATTAATGTCTTTAAGTATCATATATGTTGTGGGTGAATAATTTCCTCCGGTAAACGTAACGGTACTGAGCGTGCCATCGTTCTTTTTGCCGGAAAGCGTAACGTTTGATACCATCGGGTAGGGCGTAAGAGAGTATTGGGAGCAATCTACCGTTATGTCCTGAGTAATGCGGACCTCGTAATTATTCCCTGACATATTCGCGTTTATGAAGGCATCATAGAGCGTAGAGTAGCTGCCCACCAGCATACCGTCTTTGAACAATCCGACAGGCTGGTCTACTTCCCCATCGTTGATAAACGTGCCGCCGTTGTCAACAAGCGTACCCAAAAAGCGAATGGTGCCCTGATTGTGAATGACCGCACCTGATTCGTTTGTCAGTCGGGAACCGCTACCTATGGTAAACACACCATCTGGATAATTATTGATGGTACCCGTACCAAACCCCGGCATGCTGCAATTGTAATACCTTCCGTTAATTGTTATGTTTCCGTAGTTATGTATGGTGTTGTAGCTGATAAACTGATTATATTGCTGTACCGGTTCACCGTACATATCTGATGTCCAATATTTGCTCATATTAATGATTACGTTGCCATGGTTAGTTAAGGTTCCATTTCTTGTTTCGACATATCCACCGATGTTAAGGGTGAGCGTCACCCCTGCGGGTACGGTAAAACTCAGGTTCGCCAACGCACCGTTTGAGATGATTTCGGTATTGGCAGAATTGCTGAGCGCGCTTAATAGCTCCGCATCACTGTTAACCGTTACCGTTGTCCCCGCGCGCAGGGAAGTAAACGGAAATACAAGTATTAAGCACAGTACTGTGGAAATGAAAGCGGTTATTCTTTTCATGGCAACCCCTCCAAATATTACAGGTCATACTTCTTTATGTTCTGAATTCTGCCTGTTTAAGTTAGAATAAGAATGATACTTAAACACAATATGGTAATCGCTCAGGTGACCACAGTCAGTATAACGCTTTTATAGAGTAAAATCAATAAGGATGTTGTAATTTGACGAGCGGAGAGAGACCTAACCGCAAAAAGTAACAGGTTGCTGAAACCAAGCAAAAGGTATATGACTACACAATAGCCTGTATTTTTGCTTCGCTTTGAAAGCTGAACTGGATTCCGTTTGCAGCTTTACTGTGTTAACAATCAGCCTTCACATTTAAACTAAAAAATAACGATAATTATTCTTGTATTTACAACACCAATGTGGTATAGTATAGATAATGTTAATACACAACGAACAGAAAAAAGAGGTGCTACACTATGTTGAATGAGATTAAGGTCGGAACCGTCGCGCCGGATTTTGTACTGCTGGACACCCAAGAGCAGGAGGTTCGCCTTTCGGACTACCGTGGCAAGAAGGTGCTGCTTAGCTGGCACCCGATTGCGTGGACCGGTGTTTGCACCGATCAGATGCGCGCGCTGGAAACCCATTACGAGAAGTTTGCTGCCCTAAACACTGTACCTCTAGGTCTTAGCGTTGACCCCAGTGCCGGAAAAAAGGCGTGGGCGGCGGTGCTGAGCATTCGCAATGTACCCCTACTTAGTGACTTTTACCCACATGGAGCGGTCGCAAAGGAGTACGGCATCTTCATTGAAGAATTCGGTATGTCCCAGCGGGCAAACATCATCATTGACGAAAACGGAATTGTAAAGTGGGTAAAGGTTTACCCCATTGCACAGCTGCCCGACATTGACGAAGTGTTTGAGGTTCTGCAAGGTCTATAAGTCGGCCTTGTGCGGTACTCGTAATAAGCAAAAGCTGCGAAGCGTCAAAACCCACTGACGCTTCGCAGCTTTTTAACTATTATTTATGAGAACAGGTTAACCGTTATGTCGCTGTTGCACCCCAACCAATTCTTCAACAAACCGTTCGCTTTCGTTAATCCATGGGCAATGCCCAGAATGCTCAAACCACACCAAATCCTTGTGTGGCGCATCAAGCAACTCAAAATACTCCTCGGCAAGGGAGAGTGGCGCATTCAGGTCGTGCCTGCCTAAAAAAAAGTAGACAGGTACCTCGAGTTTTGCGTAGTCCGTTCGAAGGTCGAGGTTGTAAAGCTGCGGATAAACATGATTAAACACCGTGACGATTCCTCTAATGTAGTTAACCGAATCGAGCAATCCATATTCCGGGGCGGTGAGGTCCCTTAACGTATGAAACCCGTTGTTATGTATGTTTGGATTGGCACTCATTACATTGTTTAGATAGCCAAGATACACGGCGCTTTTCCAGGTGACATCCTTTCCGTAGTATGGCGGTTCCCCATTCTCCATCAGGGTAGCCACCGTTTTCTCATCTCCACGCTGCCGGGCATGCTCGAGTGCCAGACGGTAATCAATGTGTTCTGTTTCGACAAACGCAACCATCTGTCCGGTTCCGACCACCGCGTGATATAGGTCGGGGCGTTGCTGCGCCATAAATATACCAAGCGCACTGCCCCAGGATTCCCCCACAAGATACAGCTTTTGCTGCCCAAACCGCTTCAGCAGATATTGTGTGAGAGAAATTCCGTCTTTTATGTAAACTTCGGGCGTCAGCTGAGCCTTTGGTACTGCGGAATAGGATTTGCCCGCACCGGGCTGATCCCAGTTCACAACCACAAAATGCTTTTCCAGCTCTGGCAGGTTGTAGCGCTGCGCCGCCATCTGCGTTCCACCGGGACCGCCAGCCAAGAACAAAAGAATCGGTTTGCTTGTGTCATAACCGCGAATACTAATCCATTCCCTGTGGCGGTTGATGTTTATTGATATTAACTCGGAGATACTACCCTCTACCCTTTTACCGTTTTCGCGGATAGCCGGTGTGGATGCGGTAAGCTGAGTGACGAAAACCAGCCCTGCACAGATTAGCATTGCGGCAGCGGTAACTGCGGCACACCTCTTTAGACGTGTGAACGATGCGACTGCCTTACCGGAATGGCCTCGCCTTACAGCTACCACGACGGCATTTACTACACAGGCAACTACGAGCACCGCTACCAAAACCAGCAGTACAAGCATTACAATCAGTTTGATCAAGATAAAACCCTCCAATGTTTTTGAACTTTGTTCAACTTTATGATTGTACTGCATTTTTGAACGGTAGTCAACTGCTGATTTTTATGGTATACTTAGTTTATTGGCCCCGACAAGCGGATAAGTGATCCCGGATTTTGAGAGGAGCACGGTATACATGGACAAACGGGAACGAATACTGGACGCCCTGCAGGAACTACTCCGCGAGGGCAACGCGGGCACCGCCTCGGTAGCGGATATCGCAAAAAAGGCGGGGATTGCAAAAGGCGGCATGTATTATTACTTTAAAAATAAAGAAGAGGCGCTGGATGCCCTGACCCAGCGCCAATATGATGCGGTTATTTGCGCCTGCGCAACAGCGTTGGCGCAGAGTAACCAGAATGCGATGGAGAAGATGAAGCTGTTGCTGTATGTTTACCGCAACACCGCCGTGGACTTTACCGTAGACAAGCTGTTGCACCTGCCGCAGAATGCCGCAATACACCAAAAATCTATGGCGCACATACTTAAAGCACTCTCGCCTATGGTAACGGGCATTCTTGCCCAAGGGAACCGGGAGGGGATGTTTTGCTGTGATTACCCCGAGCAGTACGCCGAGACACTGCTGTGTGTGTTTGTGTTTTTACTCGATCCCGGTGTGTTTGACTGGACGGAGCAGGACATTCTCTTAAAACTGATTGGTATTGCAGACCTAATGGAAAAGGGGCTTAACACCCCGAAGGGAACCTTTGCATTTTTACACGATAACTGGACGAAACAGCGTTTGACACAATAGCTTACAGCACCTCGTCGCATGCGTCCATTAGTCCCTGTGCGATATAGGTTACGTCGTCGTCGGTTAGCAGGGTATGCAGCGGCAGGGTAATCTCGTTTTGGTACTGCGCGAAGGCGTTTGGGTAATCGGCAATGCGGTATCCCAGCGTTTTGTATGCAGTTAGCATGGGCAGGGGCTTGTAGTGGACGTTAGCGGCAATACCCTTTTCGCTGAGGCTTTGGATGATGTGGTTTCGCCTGCCTTCGTCACAGCCTTTAATGCGAACCGGATACAGGTGCCGGCTTGATTCAGAGTGCCCAGTCTGGTGCTTTGGCAGGATAAAACGGCTGTCACAAAGCACGCTGTTGTACTGCGCTACCAGCTGCTTGCGACGGGCAAGCAGTGTGGGGTAGCGGCTTAACTGCGCCACCCCGATGGCTGCCAATACGTCGGGCAGGTTGTGCTTATAGCCGGGAATAAGAATGTCGTACTCCCAGCAGCCCTTTTCCGCCTTGGCAAACGCGTCCTTGCTCTGTCCGTGCAGGGCAAGCAGAGAGAACTGCCGGTAAAGCGTTTGGTCATCTATTGAGATTGCAGGGCGCCATGTCGCAGCACCCCCTTCAGCTGTGGTCAGGTTCTTGACGGCGTGAAACGAAAACGCGGTGAAGTCGGCCGCACAACCGCTTTGTTGTCCGTTAGCCGTTGCGCCCAGAGAATGTGCGGCGTCCGCTATCACTGCCGCCCGCCCGATTGTGTTTTGCAGCGCGCTGTTTGGTAAAAACAGCGCGTTTTTTTGCTGTGCGATATCAATTAGCCTGGGATAGTCACACATCATACCGGCGACATCCACGCCGATAATAGCCTTTGTTTTATCGGTAAACGCTTGTTCTACTTGATTGTAATCAACCAAGAACGAGTTCGGGGCGGTATCCACAAATACCGCAACCGCGCCGACATGGAGTATCACGCTCGCCGAAGCGGAATAGGTGTAGGGGCTTGTGATAACTTCATCCCCAGCGCCAACGCCCAATACACGCAGGGTCAGCTCCAGTGCGGCGGTGGCGGAGTTCAGGCACACCACGCGTCGGGTGCCGCAAAACGCCGCCAGCTCCTGCTCAAGCTGTCTGGTCTTTGCCCCGGTGGTAATCCAACCGGAGCGCAGCACCGCGGTGACCTCGTCAATCTCCAGCTGTCCGATATCCGGAGGAGAAAAGTCGATTCGCCTTTGCATCGTATCGCCACCTATCTATTTAACGAATGAAAGGGATGGTCTTAACAAACCATCCCTTTATACTATTTACATTACAACGCCATTTATGAAAAGGGGCTCTATAATAAAAGTTGTGGTAAGCAGCAAATAGAGCTCAAAAAGAGCAAAAGGACTCCAAAACATTACCGAAGGCTAACTGAGTACCTTATTGTGAAACCGCTTCCAGAAAAACAGAATCCACGCCGCCGTAACAAATACAATGGGCAGTAAAAACAGGTAGTTTTCGGTGATTATCATCTTTGTCATCCAAAAGCTTGGGAAGATGCCCGCCAGATACTGCAACGGCGCGGGCACAAACATAGCGACGGGAAGCCCCATAATCATTAGCCCCGACATTTTGGTAAGCGCCATTCCCTCCACTTTGTTTTTGGCAAGAGAGACGACCATCATCGAGATTGCAATGCCCATCGGCGCGGAAAGGAGTGACAGCAACGCGATTATTGCTAGTGACATGCCGCTGATACGAAATAGTATTGTGATAAACAGCCCATAAACGGAGGATGCAACAGCCGGCAGTACTATACGAGAAAAGAGATATCCGTCTTTTCCTACGGGGGTAACCGCGATTGCCCGGGTAATACCCGAATCCGCTTCGGACAGGATAACCATAACGCCCGTAAACGCAAACATTATGGGGGTTGCAATGCACATCAGCTCGTCAAGTAGGAAATAATACGGGGCGATAAGCGATGTTTTATTAGTGAGCGAACACAGATACCCCTCTAGTGCCGGAATACCGAACCGGAACATCAGCCCCATCAGTATGGGGGCAAACAAAACGGCAACCAGCATGGCGTCGCTTAGAATCTCTTGAAAAAACTGCTTTGTGATTACAGTAACCGGCTTCAAACATCCGCACCTCCCATCACGGTGAAATTCTTATGCACCGCCTTGCGGCATACCGCAAACGCAATCCAAATCCAAACGCACAAAGAGGTAACGCTAATAAGCCACACAGATGCATCTCCGCTAATTAGATACACCGCCGCAACCCCGGGAAGCACCGCCATAGCGGGGTGACGAATGCCGAAAAACAGTAGCGCGGGCGGCAGGCAGATTAGGAGTTCAAACGGGATGGTGTAGAGAAGAAACTGATTCAATGTCGTTACCTTGATGGCGACAATGATACCGCACAACGAAAATAAAAACGAAGCGAGCAGGATACCCACCGCGCACAGGGCAAGGTTCTTTATTCCCCCCACCACTGCGAGCAGCAGACCAACCAGCAGCCCGATAGCGGAAAGGGAGAGCACCTTTGCCGCGATATACTCGCCTATCCGCACCGGAGACACCGCAAGCGCACAGTTTACGCCCTGACTTTTTTCTAGCAGCACAATGGCGCCCATAAAGAACAAACCGATTGCCGCGGGGTCGGTAAACACCATTACAATAGCGGCTGTCTGCCGGGCGGGCTGTGGAAGGGTTAAGAGAGACAATAGATATAGGGCACTAAAAATGGCGTACACAAAATAAAAACCGTATTTCCACTGAAAACGTACATCGGATGCCGTTAACCGCCACAGTCTCATACCAGCACCCTCCCCGTTATATCAATGAAGATATCGCCAAGGTTCGGCTCGGTGGAGTGAATGGTTGTAAGGCGACCTTCTTTTAATGCGGCGGCAAGCAGTTCATCTCGGGCGGTATCGGCAAGGGCGCACTCGCCAGCCTGCTCCTGCCCGTTTTCTATGTAGGTATAGTGTACCCTTGCCGCACCCTTATTCATAATCAGCGCGCGGGGTGTATCCATTGCTTTGACCTCGCCGTTTACGATAAACGCCACACGGTCGCAAAGCTCCTGCGCGTCGAGCATATTGTGCGTGGTGAGGATAACAGTTTTACCGTTTTTCTTTTCTCTTATAATCGCATCCTTCACCAACCGCGCGTTGGTGGGGTCCAGCCCGCTGGTCGGTTCATCCAAAAACAAAATATCGGGGTCGTTGATTAAGGAACGCAGAAAGTTTAACCTGCTTTTCATCCCCTTAGAGAAGTCGCACACCTTTTTATCCGCGTCGTTTTGCAGATCAACACTCTTGAGTAATGTGTCGATATCTCTGGTTTTGCCCGAATACAACGAGGCGAAAAACGACAGATTCTGGCGCGCTGTCAGCTTTTCGTACAGCGTGGGGAACTCAAAATCGATGCCGATTCTCTCGTAAAAATCCTTTGATACCTTTTTTACCTCGGTTTCAAACACCGTTACGCTGCCGCGATAGCCGGGCAAAAGACCGATTAATATCTTCTGCAGGGTACTTTTCCCCGCCCCAGACGGTCCCAAAAAGCCGAAGATTTCCCCCTTGTTCACTTTAAATGAAACATCCTTAATAACCGGTTGTTTTGTGTAGCCAAAGGTTAGCTCGAGAATCGTAATCATTGCTCTTCCTCCAAAAGTTGTATTATCAGACCCCTGATGCAAAGCCGAAGCGTTTCTTCAAAAAGCTCCTCGCCGATCTCCCGCGGGTGTTCCATTGAAAAGAACAGCATGCGCATGGCGGCGGAAAACACCTGTTTCTTGTGCTCGCTGATATGAGGCAGAATATCAAACAGATAGGAGAGCTGGTCATCATCCTGCTTAAAATGCTCCTGTACAATCTGTTCGGGTAGCTTGCGGATTAGGGTATCAAGCTCGCCGGTTCGCATCAGCGCGGGTAGCGCAGTTTCATTCATGGCTTGAAACCCGCGACAGACTACCTCGGTCAGCTCATCTGCGGTAAATCGATTGCCCATCGCAGTAAAAGCATTGATGATATTTTGGTGTATTTGCTCGTGCCATTGCATAATAACCTCGAAAACCAGCTGTTCTTTAGAGGAATAAAACAGGTAAAACGTCCCTTTGGGAATCCGTGCGGCCTTTGCCAACTCGTCTACCGTGGTTTTCTTTATCCCCACCCGCAGAATGGATTGTTCCGCCGCGGTACGCAGGGCAAGCATAATCTGTTGCCGCTCCGACTCTATAAATGCCTTTGGCATGGTATCACCGTCCGTTTGACCAGTATTGTTTATATGGTCATTGTATGCTTAAACACAAGAAATGTCAACATGTTTTATATTTACTAATCTTCCTGTGTGTACCAATTGACGAAAGCGGTAGTTGTGTTATAATATGGTTATCGTCCCTTCATAGCTTGCTTCTATAATGTCCGCACAAAATCGAGCAAACGCTTACATTTATGGTTTTTACAAAGATTTTATCGTAGACATTATATGTGAATTAGCTATGTTCTGCCGACCTAGGAAGATTACTTTGCAATGCAGCGAGCGTCTTCCTTATATGTAACCCGATTATATGCGTATCAGAACTTTTTAAAGCACAATACCGCGCGCAAATCGGCACGGCTTTGTGCTTTCCTTTCTTATGGCATACGCGGCGGCAGTGGGATAGAACTTGATGAGAGGAAAAAGAAATGATGACCCGATTAAGCCGGAGCATACCCGCCCTTGCTTGCATCTTTTGTCTTGTCTTAGCCATGCTGTTGCCCGGTTGCGCAAGCACACCCGCACCTAGCAGCAGCCTTGACGAATCCTCAGCCGTATCTGAGGAGGTGACGCCTGAACCGGAGGAGCCGGATATTGGCGATTGGCCGGAGGAGTTTTCTCTGTACGAGGCGTACAAGGATTATTTTTTGCTGGGCACCGTATACACCGATGCCAGCCGCAGCGGCAAGGATATGGAACTGACGTTAAAGCATTTTAATACGATTACGCCCGAGAACATAATGAAGCCGGAGTACATGCAGCCCCAAAAAGGCAATTTTCACTTCTCAGAATCGGATACCATGCTTAAGTTTGCGGCGGATAACGGTCTTGCCGTTATAGGTCATACCCTTGCTTGGCATCAGCAAACCGGGAACTGGCTTGGCAGAACGGACAATCGGGATGAAGCGATTGAACAGCTTCGCAGCCATATCACATCGATTGTTGGTAACTACAAGGGCCAGCTGGTTGCTTGGGATGTTGTGAACGAGGCGGTGGAGGACAACATGACCCTGCCCGCGGACGGAGACTGGACCGCCTGCCTGCGTAAGACACAGTGGCTTGAATCAATCGGTCCCGAGTATATCGGGATGGCATTTCAGTTCGCGCGGGAGGCAGACCCCGATTTGAAACTGTACTACAACGACTACAATCTTGACAACAAGCAAAAGGCGGATGTCGTACACGCCATGGTCAAGGACCTGCGTGAAAAGGGCGTACCGGTTGACGGCATTGGGATGCAGGGGCATTACACGGTAAGCACCTCCGCCGGCGCGGTTAAAAGCAACATCGAACTGTTCGCGTCGTTGGGTGTTGAGGTGAGCATTACCGAGCTTGACGTCGCTTTTCCCGGCGCAAACGCCACCACCGGACTAACGAAAGAGCAGGAGATACGCCAAGGAATTGCGTATGCCAGGCTATTTAAGGTATTTAAGGAGCACAAGGACTCGATTGCCCGCGTGACATTTTGGGGATATGTAGATAACAAGAGCTGGCGAAACGATCGTTTCCCCTGCCTGTTTCATGCGGATTATTCGCCAAAGCAGGCGGCATATGCCGTGCTTGACCCCGAAAAGTACCTAAGCCTTCATGACACCACCCAAAAGGCGCCGGTACGATCTGCCAAGGCGAAGTACGGAACCCCTAAAATCGACGCGGAGATTGATGCGTTGTGGAACGACTGCGAAGCCGAGGCGGTTAATGTCCCCGTTATGGCATGGGAGGGCGCTAAGGGTAGCGTGCGCATGCTGTGGGATGAATCGTTCGTTTATGTATTGTTTGAGGTCACCGATTCGGTGCTGAACAAGCTGTCTGAAAATGTTTATGAGCACGACTCCATCGAGATTTTTCTTGGCGAAAGCAACAACAAGGGCGCGTTTTACGAAACGGATGACGGCCAGTACCGCGTAAATTTTGACGGGGAAGAATCGTTTGGAACCATTCCCGACAAAACCGGCTTTCAATCTGCCGCTAAGCGTACCGATGGCGGTTATCTGATCGAGCTCGCCATCCCGCTGGTTGCCCTCGCAAAGGAAGGGATGAAGATGGGCTTTGACGCACAGGTAAACGACAGCGATGCTTCTGGCGCTCGCGTGAGCATAATGAAATTCTGTGACCCGACCGACAACTCCTACCAAAGCCCGGAAAAATGGGGCGAGCTGCAACTGATAAAATAGGCACAGCCGTGACAGCATAATTTAATAAAAACAGAGCGTATCAGCCTTCTCTACACAGAAGACCATACGCTCTGTTTAATTTGTCTGGTTTGATTTGATATCAGGTGGTATACATGGCATTTTATACACAGACAACAACAGGTTGATAAGACACGACCACAACTTTTTTGCAATTACTTTACACAAGTTATACCGATATCTGCTATCATCCTTTTCGTTTATAAACTAAAATTAGCCTTGAAACAATAGAATGGTTGACACGGGTGTCACTCCCATCAAGGAGTATTAACAATTTGTCAGGAACAGAAGGATGCACGATGAGCTGCAGCACTAAGGATGAACTGGACAAGATTATACGCGAAAAAAAGATAAGGACTGTGTTTCAGCCCATTATCTCAATCAGAGATGGCAGCATTTTAGGTCACGAGGCCTTGAGCAGGATTACCTGCGAGAGTGTTTTTACAAGCCCCGATATGCTTTTTACAGCGGCGGAAGCATATAACCGTCTGTGGGATTTGGAGCTGCTGTGCAGAACGACGGCGCTGGAAGCCGCCTATATTCATATGATTCCCCCCTATAACAAAAAGCTGTTTTTGAATGTAAACCCGAACATCATGCTGGACGACAACTATAAAAAGGGCATTACAAAGGACTTTTTGGAGCAGTACAAAATTACCCCCGACAATTTGATTTTTGAGATAACCGAAAGAAATGTAATTCACGATATGGTCGGGTTTCGCTCCACCATCAGTCACTATAAAAATCAGGGGTACCTGATTGCGATTGACGATGCCGGAGCCGGGTACTCGGGGCTTAACCTAATCAGCGACGTTTGCCCCAATTACATTAAGCTTGATATGAAGTTGATTCGCGATATCCATAAGGATAGCCTAAAGTATGCGTTGGTAAAGGGAATGGTGGAGTTTTCAAGCGTTTCCAACGTCATGCTGATTGCGGAGGGGATTGAGAGCGCCGAGGAGCTGGAGACGCTGGTGAACCTGGGTGTGCCGTATGGGCAAGGGTATTTGATTCAAAGGCCAAGCACTGTGCTTACCGCGATAAACCCCGATGTTTTACAAGCAATTAAGGAGATTAACGCAAGGAAAAACCAGCAGCTGCGCGACAGCTTTTTGAATACAACCATACGCGGGCTATGCAGTACCACCGCCACGATATCCTCCTGCGAGATGGTTTTTGAGGTTTACGACCGGATGAACAAAAACTCGAATATGATGGGTTTGTGTGTGGTGGACAACGGCATCCCCGTGGGTATTATTACAAAAGAAAAGCTGGCACTTAAATTGAGTGGACGCTACGGCTACACGCTGAATCAAAACAAGCCTATCTCGCTTTTAATGGATCGCAGCTTTTTATCTGTTGACAGCAAGACCCCGGTGAATGTAGTATCTGCCGCAGC
Source organism: Bacillota bacterium (assembly GCA_023460535.1). GTDB lineage: Bacteria > Bacillota > Clostridia > Oscillospirales > Ruminococcaceae > Acetanaerobacterium. The sequence continues at coordinate 3,630 of JAEWPV010000009.1, read as the reverse complement.
CATGTCGCGCTGCAATGAAAGGCTATACGATTTTATTGTTTTTACCAAGGATAATAAATACATTGGTACCGTGACCATAAAGGATCTTCTTGAGAAATGCATAGAAATAGAGGTATCCGAAGCAAAGCAGCAAAACCCGCTGTCCGGCTTGCCGGGCAACCTGATGATAGAACAAAAGATAAAGCATTATCTGGAGAGCGAGCAAAAATACAGCATCGCCTATATCGATATTGATAACTTTAAAGCCTATAATGACAAATACGGGTTTGAAAGCGGCGACATGATTATCAAGCTGTTAGCCGATATTCTTAAGCGCAACATCCCCTGCTGCCAATTCGTCGGGCATATTGGCGGAGACGACTTTGTTGTAATCCTAAACGAGCTGGTGGATGAGGAGTACTATAACGGGATTATCAAGGAGTTCGAGACAGAGGTGCTTGCTTTTTACAATGAAGCCGACGTGAACAACGGGTATATCATTGCCACAAACAGGCGTGGTGTGACCGAGCAGTTCCCCCTGATAACGCTTACCGTTGTGGTGGTAAGCAACCGGTCAAGAGCCTATCACAGCACCTTTGAAATATCCTCCGTACTCGCGGGCTTAAAAATATCCGCAAAGCGAAATAAGCTGATGGATGCAAAAAAACGCATCGGATAGTACGTTTTTCAGATAAAAGAAGCTGTTTTGCGCTGCAACCGACGACGGGCTATTTGTCATTTAATAGAATCATTTCGTTTTGCATAGTTACAAATCCATATTTTTGATATAAGGGTTTTCCCATGTCGGTCGCCTCCAGGCTGATGTGGGAAACCCCTTTTTGCTTACCTTCCTTCACCAGTAGTCGAAGCATCTCAAGGGCTATTCCCTTACGTCTGTATTGTGGCATGGTATACATGTTCATAATGTACGCTTTGCGCCCCGTTTGGTTGTGGTAGGTCGGCTGCACCTGATAAAAGCTAATGCCGCCGGTTGCGACAACTTGTTCTTTGTCATAAACCAAGTAGGCGATATGCTCCCCGGTTTTTAGTGCCTGTTGATAATACCGGCGAGACTCCGCCTCTACTGCCGACATGTCGACGGTGTCGTCCAAGCCGTTCGCCGCTCTTAACACAACGATTCTTGTTTGTGTAAGAACGTCTAGATCTTCTAAGGATGTTTTCTTGTAAACGAGACGCATCGTATAACCCCTTCTTTTTAAAGCCATTATATTTATAATCGGTTGAGTTACCTAATAAATTAACGATTTTAGAAACACTTAACCGATTTTACTGAAGAGATTTTAAAGAGCGAAAAAGCTTTGACCACCATGCTTTAATTTGCTATAATGATGTGACTTCAGTAATCAAATACAATAAACCTAACGGAGGCTATGGCACAAATGAACTTCATCTGTACCGCTCGCAGCAAAAATCAGGATGACACCTTGTATACACCGCTTGATAACCATGGATTAACCATACACATGACTGAGCCCATGCAATCTGACGATTCTGTGAACGGTCAGACTATTCATGTTACACTGCGTAACACACGTCCCGTTTGTTGGAGCGGCGTTATCCATATTGAGCTTCCGTTTAAAAATGTGAACCCGCGGTTTTTTATGCCTGCTTTTATGTATGGCAGAAATCGGGGCGAAAGTCCGCAGGAGGTGCTGCATGAGTATCCCCGAATTCGCAAGGAGATGAAACGCCCCTCCTCGCCATGGTGGATGGTTCGCAGCGATCGGCTTTCACATCCCGTAACGGCTGTTTATGATGATGGCTGTGTTTACGGTTTATCCGCCAGTCCGTATTTCATTCACGCACAAGGCGAGAAAAAGGGTTGGGAGCCCGGCGTTAGCGGCAATTTTTATCAATACTGTGGCTTTACCTGCTCGATAGAAAACGGCACCATCGGTTATACGCTGGGTTATGAAAACGCTCCATGGTTGTTTGTACAGTCCAGAACCGTTTTTGAACGGGCGGGACTGTCTGACAACTGTTTTGAAATAGCGGCAGAGGAAGCCATTGAATTAGACCTCACGATCTATTGCAAGCAATCCGATACGATCCTATCTGTTAATGATGTAATCCAGTCTGTGTATCATCATTATCATCAGTTCCCCAGACGAGTTGGCAATCATCAGATTGCAGTGGCCGATTTGGCTGGAGCGATATCCCAATACGGCTGGGTGAATGATGACGCAAACTACTCAACAATCATCTATGAAACCAAAGACAGCGACACACTTGATTATGTAAAGATCATGAGCATCGCATGGACTTGCGGAATGGCTGTTGCCGGTCCGATGCTGATTGCCGGACTGCGCCTTAATAACGAAGCGATGCGCAATCAGGCGATTTTATGCATTGAGAACATTATCAACAACGCCACCAATCCCAAAACCGGACTTCCATTTGACGCCTATGATGATGGCGTTTGGAGCGTTCACGGCTGGTGGTTTGACGGGATGCACACGAGCGGTCATACCTCATATCTAATCGGTCAAGCGATGTATTACATGCTGCGTGCATACGAATATGAAAAAACGCTAAACGGCACCATCCACGAAAATTGGTTGCGCTATGTAAAAGAGGTTCTGACTCAGCTTGAGAAGACCAAAAATACCGATGCGGAGTACGCCTACATCATTTCTGCCGAGACCGGTGCCGGACTTGAGTACGACGCGTTCAGCGGAGCCTGGTGTATGGCGGCACTGGCATATTATTGTTGTATTACCGGCGAATTAAGCGATTTAAACAGCTTAGTGGAGAGCGAAGCACATTACTACAATGCATATATAGCTAAGATGGAGTGCTATGGCGCGCCGCTTGACACCGTAAAGGCGGTGGACTCGGAGGGCGTACTAGCCTACCTTAAGGCGGTAAAATTCCTTCATCAGCTCACTGGAGATGAGACGTATCTTGACCATATGTGCGATGCGTTGCGTTACGAGTTTACGTTCAAATTTTGCTACAACTCCCCTGTTAAACTCCCTCCGCTTGGAAAGATAGGCTGGTCAAGCTGCGGAGGAAGCGTTACCTCCACGGCAAACCCGCATATTCATCCGATGTCCAGCAATGTTGTAGACGAAATGCTGTATTATTGCACCCAGCGAAATGATCCCTATATCCAACAGCGCATGAAGGACACCGTGTTATGGGGATGCCAAACCTATAACACCTATGACAGAGAGTATGATCACGGAAAAATTGGTTGGATGTCGGAACGGTTTTGTCACTGCGAGGGGCTTGTGACACAAAAATATATGGATGGTTCTTACGCCAGCACTTGGTTTAGCTTGATGCCTTGGGCGGGCGCCAGTATTATTGACGGTTTTGTCGGCGACCTTTGGGAGCAAAGCATCTGAAAAACGATACGGTCGTTTGATGGTATGATAAAGAGCATGTAGGCAATCACCTTGCTTACATGCTCTTTTGTGCGTGTTTTTGCCTCAGCTAGATAGAGCGTTGATAGAGAGCAATAATACAAAAACCCGTAAGCATTACGCTTACGGGTTTTCGTGGCTCCCCAAGTTGGACTCGAACCAACGACCCTGCGGTTAACAGCCGCATGCTCTACCAACTGAGCTATTGAGGAATGTATATGATGAGAATAGATATTCTAAAATAATCCGTTTGATACCAACC
>JAEWPV010000008.1 GCA_023460535.1 Bacillota bacterium | reverse complement strand
TAAAGTCATTTTTTAGTTATTTACAGATGCAAACTCCAGATTATATGTACCAATGCCAGCAGATTTTAGCAATTCCTCCGAAAAAGTGTCCAGAAAAAGGGGTGGAATATCTTACATTAGATGGCGTAAAAGCAATCTTGGACTCCATTGATGCAGTCTCGAAATCTGGACTCCGTGATCTAACTTTGTTAAGCGTTATGTATGATAGTGCTGCGAGGGTTCAGGAGATAGCAGATCTCTGTGTAAATGATGTCCGTTTTGAAAAACCGTCTACACTTCGTTTAACAGGAAAGGGGTGTAAGACACGCATCATTCCGATAATGAAACCAACAGTAGGATTAATCCGTAGATACCTTCAAGAGTTTCACAGTGTTGTTAAAGATATTTCAAGAGCCCCATTGTTCTATAACTGTAATAAATCTAAGTTAACCCGGGCAGGGATTGCTTATATATTAAGTAAATATGCTGCATTAGCACGGAGCACACATCCGGCACTGATACCTGAAACAGTATCCCCGCATGGATTTCGTCATAGCAAAAGTATGCATATGCTACAGGCAGGTGTCCCTCTAATCTATATCAGGGATTATCTTGGGCATGTAGAAATATCTACAACCGAAATTTATGCCAGATGTGACAGCACACAGAAACGACAAGCTATTGAAGCTGCATATCCTGAATTCAGGAAAAATGAGGTTCCTGAATGGCATTCGGATGACTCCCTTATGGATTGGTTGAAATCTCTCTGTTAAGCCTAATTGTTGCGGGTAAAATGTAAAGTCAATTGAAGAAAAGTGATGTATAGTGAGAACATTTCTTCTTTAACTTTACATTTTACCTAACTTTCCATTTCACATAAAATGTTAAGCACAACATTTTACATGATAATTGAACTGAACGGTGAGCTGTTTCCAGTCCGCCAGTTCATACGGGGTGGCAGGTAATGTAGCCAGTAATGGCAGTTCTTCGTCGCGGAAGAGACTTAACCGGCTGCCCTCTTTCTTTTGAAAGAGTTTCGCATTAAAGTCCTTCAGCTTTTCTCTGATCCATGTATTCTGTCCATAAGAGCTTTTTACTGACTCCGTTTTTAAGGAGTTCCTTATGAATGTTATTGTTTTTCACATTTTAAATGCGGGTGGAAATTTCTCTGCAATTCAGCCTTGGTACTATAAAAGTGTAAGAGTTATACCATACCTTGAATTAGTTATTGCACTTATGTAGTACCAAAATATTTTGACTTTGCCATTAAGAATTACATTTAATACTAAGATTTCTTATATAATTGATCCATCTCTTTACCTTCTTTTCTCCATATTTCTTTACTCCGGATTCAACAAGCTAGAAAGATTTCCGTATTACTCTTTCTTGAATAATTTTGACCTCCTTAACAAAAGGTTTTAAACCTATAATATCTTTTTTTTCAAGGCCTTTAGCATTGAAGATTATTTCTCCTGATATATTTAGGCTACTATTTTTTTTAACTATTTGATTTATCTTCAATGTAACATTATTATCATAAATAATTTTTGAAAAACCTTCCGTAAGGACTGGAGTTAAAGTTTCAATTTTTATATCTTCTTTCTCATTATTAGTCAAAGTAATTGTATACTTAAAACTTTGGATTTGAAATTGGTCTTGGGTTTCATTAGCCGCGCCAATACTTGATATTATACTAGTAATAGTTAAACCATTATTACTAGTAATTTCTTTCGATGTACATGACGTTATAATTAATAAAAAAGCTAATAAAATAAATAATTTGATTTTTTTCAAGTTTATCTTCTCCTATCCCTCTAATAATCTAAATTTATAAACTTTATCAGTATATCAATTTTAATTTATTTAAGCTTTAATGCTCCTTTACCCTGGGAATCAACGCTGGTACTATAAAATTCAAATGTGTTGCTCTTAATTAATTTCTCAATATAACTTATTTGACTATTTTGATATTTTTCAAGAAGTATAGCTATTACTCCAGTTACAATACCAGTAGAATAAGAAGTACCCGAATGAATTGAGTACCCGTTTTTATCTTTAAAATCTAGGGAGTATATGTCTACTCCCATCGTAACAATATCAGGCTTACATAATCCATTAGCAAAATCACCTCTACTTGAAAATTGTGTTATATAATCATCTAAATAACTATATGTTTTATTATTTTTACAACTACCAACTGTTATAACTTTTGGGTTATTACCTGGAGACAATATCGATTTTTTATAAGGACCATTATTGCCAGCTGAACAAACGACAATTACTCCTTTTTCCTTCAGTTTATCTATGCTGCTAGTCAAAGGGTCATTAGAGAAATTCGGAAACGGTATAACCCCGGCCGAAATATTAACAACCTTAACATTATAAATTTCCATATTATCTTTAACCCAATCGATAGCCTTGCATAGTGTATCTCTATCTGCTTTTCCATCTGAATCTAAAGTTTTTACAATCACAAAGTCGACATTTGGTGCTATTCCTTTAAGTTGCCCATTTGCACCTATTATCCCGGCAATGGCAGTTCCATGACCATAGTCATCATATGCTGATTCCTTGTAGTTTATAAAATCTTTAAATACCTTTATTCTATCCACATTGATATCATTATGTAATGATATCCCAGAATCAATAATTGCAACTGTTATGTCTTTACCTGAGAATTTTTTATATTTTACATTATTCAATCCAATGTACTTTCTTATATCTAGCCCTTGTGAAGTAACATTTTTTATATTACTTAACTTTAATATATTTAAAGTCAAATTGCAAAAAGATAAACAAATTATTATAAAAATAACAAAATAAATTTTATTAGTTGTCATTATTCACCTATCATATATAGGATTTTGCATCCTTCATAAATAATACGTAAGTCAGTTGTTTGAGAATTTTCGGACACTTTAAATATATTTTCATTACTTTTTAAGTTTGAAATAAAATCATTTAATTGTATTTTATCTTCGAAAGTGATTCCAATTAAGTTATTTTTTACTTTGATGGCTTTAGATGTAGAGATAATATCAGGTTCACCTATATATTCATTATTATTAATTTGTCTAAATTTATATCCTCCATCTAATTTTAACTTTTCTAAATTTTCTAATATTTTAGTATTTATTTTTGCTTTGGCATTACAATTTATATATTGATTTATTTCGTATATGTCTGTTACAGTAATATTGGTATAAAATTTATCATCTTCACTTATATTATTTAACAAAGTTTTAAGTTTTTCTTTAACATTATTGGAGGGCTTTTCATTAAGCATATTAATAATATCCAAGCCAATTTTAATATAGGTTATGTCCTTTAAAACTGATTCACTAGTATATTCTATGTTATTTAAAAAATTATTCACGCTATATATAATTTCACCATCGTTCTCAATTTTAACTTGAAACTCATTGTAACTTAATAAAAGATAGTACAAATCAACCAATTTGTCGGTACTGTTTATACCACTATTTTCTTCAATATTTTTCGTATACCATGAATTCAAAAAATTAAATACTTTAATTTTGTCATAAATAAATCCAAACTTATTTGCTAGCACTATTCCATAATAATTGTCTGAAATTGCTATCTTACAATCTCCAAACTTTACAAATTTACTAATAATACTATCATTAATATACTTAAATAATTCAACTTTAAAAGGAAATTCAAAATTATTGTAGGAAGAAATCTCTAGTAATACATCTATATAGTGAGGGTCAACATTAAAAGAATTATTTCCGTAGCCTAACCCTTCAAAACTTTGTTTCTCTTTAAATAGTTTTTCCATAAACTTTGGGTTTTTAGGCAATTCCTTACCAAAGAAATTATTTAATGATATTAATTCTTTTAATATTTCTAGTGAAAACGGATCAAAAGATACTATATCATAAACTTCATCGTTATAGTACGTTATCCAATCTTCTCGGTTTTTAATACTATTATTATATTTTACGCCTAATAAAATTAAACTTTTTATTATACAGCCACCTTTATCTATTAAATTGCTTTTAATATCTCCATACGTGAAATATTCATCTTTTGAGTATAAATCAAGTAACTTAAGTTTTATTTTTTCTCTCTGTCCTATATTAATATCAAGATTTCCCAGTATTTGTAAAATAATACAGGTAGCTAAAAGTTTATTACTAATATCTTCATTTTTATCTTTCCAATAAAATAATGAATCATCATCATTGTAGTGTTTCATTAATAATATAAGAGTCTCTGCTTTATTATAATTACTAATATTCAAGCTTTTATTAATACTTGAAATCAATCTCAATTTTTCTAATTCCTCATATTGTATTTTATTAATATCTATACTTTCGTAACAAGATTTTATTCCCAAATATGCATCATTAGAAAAATCAAATTTTTTCATAATTGATAATGTCCAATCTATAAGATAAATATTGGGCGTACTTGTCATTGTTGCGGAACTAAACCCTGCAAAATCTTTACTCTCATAATAGCATTTACTTAGTGTATTATTCACGGCTGTATTACTTATAAAACTTAAATTCTGAGATAAATTATTATTATATTGGTATGTAATTGTGTTCTTATTATCTCTATAGTAAATTAAAATTCCTGATATCAGTATTATTAATACTAAACCTAAAGATATACAAACTTTGAACCACTTTTTCATAAAAGCTTTCTCCTTATAGAGGAGAATTTTTAGGTTCTCCTCTATTTTTTATAATTTTTTAATAATTAATGTGGAGTTACGACACGCATGTTTGCTTGAAGCGCGTATGAAGAAGTGCCAAATGTAAATGTAGCACTAGAATACTCAGTAATAGATGTAATAACATAAGCATAGCCTGTTACATTACTAAAGTTATGGTCTACACTCCAAGTATTTTGTGCTGGAGTATAAGTAAGTGTGCAACCTGAATTATTAGAAGTTACGGTTCCACCTATTGCACCACTACCTATGCTAAGCGATAATCCAACATATCCAACATTAAATGTATCACTACAATTGATTGAATTAGCCCTCGCAGGAGAATATCCGTCCCACCATGCATCAGAACTCCCATTGAAGGTTATACAATCACTTCCAGCAACAGGTATATAATTCCAATCTCCATATGCGGTTGAAGTAAAACCTACGAAAAGCGATCCATCTGAGTAACCCCGTATATCATCGCCTACCAAAGAGTATTCATCATCTTGTGCTTTAACCTCATGCAACTTTGCTATGTATTCTTTTTTATTGGTTACATTTTCAGATGGAACAATAGTATAATTACCATCATCATTTTCATAAGTTACAACAAAGTCTTTATCCTTTTTAAATTTTTCTAACCTTAACTTTGACTTTTTTATCTTATCTTGTTGAAAAACCTTAAAAGCTTTATTCTGATCGGATTCATCCTTATTAACATTTTCAGTTGCAAAGGAAGTAATTGATAATGATAAACATAACGATACTACTAAAAACATTGAAATTAATTTTTTCATTAAGTCATCTCCTTGTTGATAATTTTTAAAAGGATCCTTTTGGAAATTTTACACTATTGTTACATATATGTCAAGTAAGGGTAAAGAAGAAAATTTTGTTCTCCTTATTGAAAAATTGTAATTCATTTGAACAATACTTATATTATTTAAATTAAAACTTTCTTAGTTAGATTTTTACTATCTCGAGAAGCATATATTAAGAGTTTAATTCCAACGTAATATCTTGATACACCAGTTGGTAAATATTAAATTTACCGTTATCATTAATCCTCCAAAATCAAATTTGCTGAAAAAACTGTTAGGCAGACAATATGCCCACTATATGAAAATGAGGATAGAAAGTGTCCATATGCTGACAAACATGTTGGACTATACTATGCCAGGCATTAAGTCGCTGTTGAAAGGGTGGCATGAAGGTTCTGGAAAAGATAAACTGTCTGACTTTGTTGAGGAATATTGGCATTATGACAATATTTCAAACAAAAATGAAAAGCAGTTTGTAAACAGCTATCTAAAATGGGCAGAAAAGAATGGATACCATCAAAGCGAAACATACGCTATGTCTAAAAAGGGTATCCCAACTTTAAGCAGGGGATCAAACAGGAAAAGAAATTTGCATCAGAAGTTACTATAACAGCCCCTGGGACTGTATCCCGAGATATAACGGGGGTAGTGCGCCCCCCGGTGATGGTGTTAACACAATTATACGAGCCGGACAAGTACAAGCAAACAGGTTTACCTGTTCCAGTTTTAACGAAGTGGTCATTGTGAATATTCTTGTGCGGTGAAACCGCAGTTCCGGAGACTTGGAAACCGCTTTATGCAAGGTTACTCGCTTAGTGATTTATCTAACCCATATACCTCTCTCATTGAGATGTCTTTTGATGGGTCAATGCTTTCAATGTTAATTTTGTATGCATCATGTACAATACGATCAAGTATTGCATCTGCAAGAGGACTACCACTTCCTCCAAGTTGCTCATACCAGCCCTCTGCTTTGTATTGAGAACAGAAGATAGTGGATGATTTCTTACGACGTCTATGAAGTATTTCAAAGATATCCTTGCGCTCATTTTCGGTTGGGTTTAGCAACAGCCATTCATCAATGATTAACAGCACTGGATTTGCATACTTCATCATGACCGCCTAAAACGATTGATTAAAAACGGCTACAAAATACAGGCACTGTATCTGTCAGATTCCAAGCTGACTCCTAGATGGTTCTACAAGGGACTTCTTGACCAGCTTGGCATTCATAAGGAACTGAATATAGCATTCCATCTAAAGATATGTGAAATGTAAAGTTAGGCAAAATGTAAAGTTTATAGCAAAATCCTTGTTATTAAGTGACTTTACAGTTGTTTTCTTTACATTTTATCCTTAGTCTTTAATACAGCCAAGTGCTATAAAAAGACCAAG
>JAEWPV010000007.1 GCA_023460535.1 Bacillota bacterium | reverse complement strand
TTGCCCTTTTGCACTCGCTTTCCACTCGTTCTGATCTCCACCCGTCCTTTTCCTCATTTTCGTTAGTCGTTTTGCCCATCGCTAATTTTAATTGTGTTACGGGTGACGGCTACTCCTCCGTCAGCCGTTCGAGCTTTTCGGTGTCGGTCAGGGTAATGCCTCCGCGCGAGAGCGACACCATGCCCTCGGACTGAAAGTATTTTAGCATCCTCGTTACCACCTCGCGGGCGGAGCCGAGATGCCGTGCAATCACTTCGTGTGTAATCTCGAGTGTGTCGCCGCCGTCCATCACCGCCTGCTCAAGCAAAAAGTTTGCAAGGCGCTTATCAAAACTAGAGAACAGCACCTGCTCCATCACCCACATTACATCCGATAGGCGGGAGGACATCAGCTGGTTTGCGTAGTCCGCCACGGCAATCGAACTGTGGCTGAGCGTTTGGTATACTCGTGTGGGGATAAACATCGCCTCGGTGTCACGCTCCGCCTCAATATTAATCTGAAAACTAATGTTTTTTAGGATGCAGGAGGCGGTTAATAGGCAGGTATCTCGCTCCAGCAAGCGGTAAAGGGTAATCTCTTTGCCCTGGGGGGAAAGGATAAACGCGCGCACCTGCCCGCTTCTGATAATCAGCATGCCGGAGCAATCGGTAGCGCCGTTGTGCAGGCTTTCTCCTTTGCGGTAGGTTCTGCCCGTAGCGGTCTGCTCAATCTCACGCTGCTGCTCGGCAGTCAGCTTATCCCAAAAAGGGAGTACATCATGCAAAAATGCAATTCCGACATTGGTCAGAGCCATTTCAACCACACCTTTCCCGTTTGCATCCTAATAACTACCCGACATCTTACCTTTATTATACTACAGAATAATAAAAAATAAAACAGCGGTGCTCCGTGTGGGGGACACGGAGCACCGCTGCGAATGAGAAAGTGTTATGGAGGAGACAATCATTTTTATAAGGCGGCCTTGGCGTGGTACTGCAAAAGGTGAGAATAACGTTGTCTTTTTGGGGGTTAAACTATTTTGTGAAGTGAAAGTAAAAGGAGTGTGTAGGGTGTGATTTTGTGAAAGTAAATGGTGAAAAGCACTGCGGTGGGTGGTGGCTGTGCCAAAACCGACTATCGAAGGAGCCGCACTATGTAGGTACTTAGGCGATACCATGGCGGCAGAGGCTGGCTTTTGATGAGGCTAGCTGAGCATCTCTAGGATTGCGCGTTTGCTTTTTGCCCCGACTGCGGAGGACTGTACCTTTCCGCCCTTCATCACGATGATGGTGGGGATACTCATAATCTGAAAATGCTCGGCAAGCTCGGGTTGCTCGTCAATGTTTATTTTCCCTACTTTTATCGTTCCCGAGGTTTCCTCGCCAATCTCATCCACAATCGGGGCTACCCTGCGGCAGGGACCGCACCACGGTGCCCAGAAATCGATGAGTACCGGCTTGTCGGACTGCAATACCTCTCTTTTGAAGTTTTCCTTTGTTACGTTGATTGACATATCCATCTCCCTTTCCGTTTGAGATGATGTGTTGTTCTATCTGATACCATTATAGCAATTGGCAGATTTTTCTCCGTGACAACATCACAAACGGAACAGAAAGACAGAATCGGCGTTTATTCGCTACAGGAAACCCTTTTATTTGCCCAAGATGCGAGCCAAATCCTCCTCGGGGGTGGTGATGGGGGTCAGCCCGTAGTTTTCCACCAGTACGTTAAGCACATTGGGGGAGACAAACGCGGGCAGCGATGGTCCAATCAGGATGTTTTTGATGCCGAGTGCGAGCAGGGTAAGCAGTACGCATACCGCCTTTTGCTCGTACCACGAAAGCACCAGTGTCAGCGGCAGCTCGTTTACGCCGCAGTCGAACGCCTTGGTAAGCGCAAGCGCAACCTCGATGGCGCTGTACGCGTCGTTGCACTGCCCCATATCCATAATACGGGGTAAGCCGCCAATGGTGCCGAGATCCAGATCGTTAAAGCGATATTTGCCGCAAGCAAGGGTGAGGATAATCGAATCGGACGGTGCCTGCTTGACAAAATCGGTATAGTAGTTGCGTCCGGGGCGTGCGCCGTCGCAGCCGCCAACCAAAAAGAAGTGGCTGATGGCACCCGACTTAACCGCGTCGATTACGGTGTCTGCCGCCGCCAGTACGGATCCCCTTGCAAAGCCGGTGGTCAGCATACTGCCGCCGTTAATGCCGGTCATCACCGTATCCTCGGCGTAGCCGCCAAGCTCAAGCGCCTTGTTGATGACGGGGGTGAAGTCCTTTTCCTCCCCGATGTGAACCATGTCGGGGTATGCCACCACCGCGGTGGTAAAGATGCGGTCGCGGTAGCTGTCGCGCACCGGCATGATGCAATTGGTGGTAAACAATACGGGACCCGGGATGTTAACAAACTCCTTTTGCTGGTTCTGCCATGCCGTACCGAAGTTGCCCTTAAGCTGCGGGTACTTCTTCAGCTCGGGGTACGCGTGGGCGGGCAGCATCTCGCCGTGGGTGTAGATGTTAACGCCCTTGCCCTCGGTCTGCTTCAGCAGCAGGTACAGGTCGTGCAGGTCGTGACCCGAAATGACGATAAACGGTCCCTTTTCAATGGTCATGGGAACCTTTGTGGGAACAGGGGTGCCGTAGGTTTCGGTGTTTGCCTTATCAAGCAGTGCCATGCAGGTTAGGTTGACAAGACCGGTCTGGGTGACTAGGGCAAGCAGCTCGTCCTGCGCGGTGTCGCTGCCAATAGCCGCCAAAGATTTATAGAAGAAGGTGTTTACCTCGTCGTCGGTGTAGCCCAGTGCCGCCGCGTGATACGCATAGGCAGCCATGCCGCGGATGCCGAATAGAATCAGGCTTTTGAGCGAGCGGATGTCCTCGTTGTCGCCCCACAGCTCCTCGAGCGAGTACTCCTTTTGGGCGGGGTCAAGCTTAGCCAGGGCCTCGCGGGTCTTTGCGATCATGCGCTGCAGGGCGCCGTCGTCAAAGTTTACGTTGGTAATTGCGGTGAACAGTCCGTCCATCAGCAGCTTGTCGGTCTCGGGGGTGCGCTTCTCCTTTGCCGCTTTTGCGATGGCAACCAGCACGCCGGTCAGCTCATCCTGCAGGTTTGCGGTGGAGCTCTCCTTGCCGCAGACCCCCTTTACGGTGCAGGCCTTGCCGCCCGCTGTCTGCTCGCACTGAAAACAAAACATCTCGCTGTGCATAATACAATCTCCCTTATCTGTTTTATTTGTTTCTATTCTTTCATAGATCTGCGCGGCTATGCGCCGCTAGGGGGGCTTGCTAATCCTCTAGGATTGTACCGTCCGTCGCAATGGTGACGACACGCCAGGGGATAAACTTACCGCTGTTTTGCAGCGCCTGCTGTGCGGCATACGAAAGACCGCCGCAGCACGGAACCTCCATGCGTACAATCGTCACGCTTTTGATGTTGTTGCGCGCAATCATCTCGGTCAGCTTTTCGCTATAATCGCCCTCGTCAAGCTTGGGGCAGCCGATGATGGTAACCTTGCCGCGCATAAAGTTGTTGTGAAACGCGCTGTGTGCGTACGCCGCGCAGTCGGCGGCAATCAGCAGATGTGCGCCGTCAAGGTACGGGGTGTTAACGGGTACCAGCTTAATCTGTACCGGCCATTGCATCAGCTGCGATGGGGTATCGGCGGCAGGCGGTGCGGTGGGTTGCTCTGCCGCCTGGGGTGCGCGCTTTATAGCGGACGCGCGGGAGCCGGGGCAGCCGCCCATGGGCGGTTGTGTGTGTGGTGCCGGCTCGGGCGGGAGAACAAACGCGGGTGCCTCGCGTTCCTCAAAGCTTATCGCACCGGTGGGGCAGACGGGCAGGCAGTTGCCAAGACCGTCGCAGTAATCCTCGCGCATCAGCTTTGCCTTGCCGTCCACCATGGCAATGGCGCCCTCGTGGCAGGCCTGAACGCACAGACCGCAGCCGTTGCAAAGCGCTTCATCAATCTTTATCATCTGTCTAACCATATCGTAATACCAGCCTTTCTATTCACTTAGCGATCTCTCTAACCAAAGGTGCTTGTGTTTACAACCCTACTGTACTATAATGAAGACGGTGAGTCTGTTGCATATGCAACCAAAATAAAAATATACTGAAAAAGTATAAAAAGAAGGTGGAATGGGTGGGATGACGCAATATCTTGACACGCTAGGCAAAAGCCCGCTGTTTTCGCGCATGGACAAGCAGGGCATTACAGACGTGCTCACCTGCCTGCGCGCCCGGCTTAAGCCCTATGCAAAAGGCGAGTTTTTGTTGCTTTCGGGCGACAGCGTACCCGAGCTTGGCATTGTGCTCTCGGGCGGGGTGCAGATTGAGCGTGAGGATGCAAACGGCGTGCGAACCATCATTGCGAAGATTGAGCGGGGCGAGCTGTTTGCCGAATCGTTTGCGTGTGCGGGTACGTTACACAGCCCGGTGTCGGTTGCGGCGGCGGAGGCATGCGAGGTGCTTTGGTTGCCTGCTACGGGTATTGTATCGGTGTGCCCGCGGGGGTGTGCACATCACTCGATGCTGGTAGAGAACATGATGCACCTGCTTGCACGCAAAAATCTTTTGATGCATGAGCGACTGGAGCTGTTGTCGAAAAAAACGATTCGCGAGCGCATTACCACCTACCTCGGGATGCAGTCGCGCAAGCAGGGGGCGGTGCGGTTTGTCATCCCGTTTTCCCGCACCGAGCTGGCGGATTACCTGTGTGTGGACCGAAGCGCGCTTTCGCGCGAGCTTGGCGTGATGCGCGACGAGGGGTTGGTTCGCTTTTGCCGCAGTGAGTTTGAGCTGCTGTAATTGCTGCAACGCTCCCCAAAACGCTTTGATTCGTTGCTATAAACGTACTAAACTATTTGGTTAAGGGGATAATTGTCTTGATGTTTTCACGAAAAGACCTCACCAGGCTGATCGTGCCGCTGATTATCGAGCAGGTGTTTGCTGCTACCATCGGCATAGCCGACACCCTGATGGTGGCGCAGGTGAGTGAGGCGGCGGTATCGGGCGTTGCGCTGGTGGATGCCGTGAACCTGCTGCTGATAAATATCTTTACGGCGCTTGCCACGGGCGGCGCAATCATCACCGCACAATATCTGGGCAGGGAGGATGCAGACGGCGCAAACCGTTCGGCAAAGCAGCTGTTTTTGGTTACATTAATGTTCTCGGCGGTTATCGCCGCCGTAGGGCTTGCCGCCAACCGCCAGATCCTGTCGCTTTTGTACGGCAGAATCGAGTTGGACGTCATGCGCGACGCGCAGGTCTATTTTTACCTGTCGGCGTTGTCTTATCCGTTTATCGCGACGTTTAACGCTTGCGCAGCGCTGTTTCGCGCCATGAACAACTCACGGGTATCGATGCTCTCGTCGGTGCTGATGAATCTGATTAACGTTGCGGGCAACGCGCTGCTGATCTACGGCTTTCATATGGGGGTTGCGGGGGCAGGGATTGCCTCGCTCGTCTCGAGAGTAGTGGGTGCCGTGTTGCTGTTTATGCTGCTGAGCAAGCCCCGCTATGTCATTCATTTTGGCAAGCTATTCCCGCTGCGGTTTGAGTTTGACACCATTAAGCGGATATTAAAGATTGGTGTACCCAACGGGCTGGAAAACGGCATGTTTCACATCGGTAAAATTATGGTGCAGGGCATGGTTACCGCGTTTGGCACCACCGCCATTGCCGCAAACGCCGTGGCGGCAAATTTTGCGTCTATCTCTATGCTTGCGGGCTCGTCCATCAGCATGGCGGCCATTACGGTTGTGGGGCGGTGCATCGGCGCGCGGGATTACAAGCAGGCGTCGTACTACATGAAGCGGCTTACCGCCGTCTCGCAGCTGCTGGTAATGGTTGTATATGTGGTGCTTATCCTTACGATGAACCCCATACTAAAGCTTTACGACCTAAGCGCGGAGGGCACCGCCCTTGCGCGACAGATGGTGATTTGCGTAAGTATTCTGGGTGTGCTGTTCTGGTCGGTGGCGTTTGTGCTGCCCAGCGGACTGCGTGCGGCAAACGACGTGAATTTCACGATGACGGTCGCCATTCTATCCATGTGGGTGTTCCGCGTGGGTGGCGGGTATCTGTTTAGTAACCTGCTGGGCTTCGGTGCGTTGGGCGTTTGGCTTGGCATGGGCAGCGACTGGCTGTTTCGCGCGGTGGTGTTCTCCATCCGCCTGGCAAGCGGTAGGTGGAAGAACCGTCAGATCATATAAATGCGACAGGACCGATACATAACAGCACGACAGGCAACAAGGAGGGCATACAGATGGTGGCGATTAACAACCGTGTAAGCACCGGCAACCCGGGCGTGGACGAGGCGATTGATTACCTGCGCCTTGGCGATAACGTGGTGTGGCAGACCGATTCGGTGGACGATTACCGTACGCTGGCGGCGGCGTTTGCCCGTCAGGCGAACAGCGACGGGCGCAGGCTTGTGTACATCCGCTTTGGGTCGCACGCCCCCATACTGGATGACGGCGCGGGGGCAGCGTTGTACGAGATTGCGGCGGACGACGGCTTCGAGGCGTTTGCCACCCGCATTCACGAGATTATCACCGACGAGGGACGCTTTGCCTTTTATGTGTTTGACTGCTTAAGCGAGCTGTTGACCAGCTGGCACTCCGACCTGATGACCGGCAACTTCTTTAAAATAACCTGCCCCTACCTGTTCGAGCTCGACACGGTGGCGTACTTTGCCATCCTGCGCAGTTTGCACACCAACGATACAATTGCGCGCATACGCGAAACCACGCAGGTGCTTATCGACCTGTACCATGTGGACGAGAGCTACTATATCCATCCCCTTAAGGTGTGGGAGCGGTATTCCCCCACCATGTTTTTGCCCCACCGTTTGGGTGAGGACGGCGTGGTGTCCATTACCTCCAGCGCCGAGAACGCGGCGCTGTTTTGGCAGCACACCCCGGCTAACGAGCGGCTAGATTACTGGGAGGTGACCTTCCGCGAGGCACAGGCAGCACTTTCCCGCCCGGAATGGGAGCAATCCGAAACCAAGGAGCTGATTTTAAACCTGCTTATCGGCAGGCATGCGCGTATACGGGAGCTGTGTGGGCGATACTTTTCCCTTGCCGACCTGCTGAAGATTAAGCGCAGGCAGATTGGCACCGGGTTCGTGGGTGGCAAGACGGTGGGCATGCTGCTTGCGCGAAAGATACTGCAAACCGAAAACGGCACGCTGTTTCGCCCTTTGCTCGAGCAGCACGATTCGTTCTATCTGGGTTCGGATGTGTTTTACACCTATATTGTGCAAAACGGCTGGTGGCGGCTAAGGGTAAAGCAAAAAACCCCCGAAGGCTACTACAAGCACGCACCCGAGCTGCGCGAAAAGCTGCTGCAGGGGCAGTTCCCCGCCGCGATGCGCGAGCAGTTTTTGCAGATGCTTGAATACTTTGGGCAGTCGCCCATTATCGTGCGCTCCAGCTCCTTGCTGGAGGACGACTTTGGCAACGCGTTTGCGGGCAAGTACGAGAGCATTTTCTGCGCAAACCAAGGCACGCCGGAGGAACGCTACCTTGCGTTTGAGCAGGCGGTACGCCGGGTGTACGCGAGCATGATGAACGAGGACGCGCTCGCCTACCGCCAAAGCAGGGGGCTGCTGGACCGCGACGAACAGATGGCGCTGCTTATTCAGCGCGTGTCGGGCGACTACCACGGCGAGCTGTTTTTTCCGCACATTGCGGGGGTGGGCAACTCCTCCAACCTGTACGTGTGGGATAAAAGCATTGACATGAGTGCCGGCATGCTGCGCCTTGTGTTCGGGCTTGGCACCCGCGCGGTGGACCGGGTGACGGGGGATTATGCGCGGATTGTGTGCCTTGATATGCCCACCCGTCCGCCGCTGATTGCCCACGGGGACGAACGCCGTTTTTCGCAGCACAGTGTGGATGTAATAGACCTTGCCGAGAACGCGCTGGTGTCAAAGCCGTTGGACGAGGTGCTGAGTGTGGATATCCGTACCGACCGCGGGCTGTTTGCCGAGCCGGATTACGACGCGATGCGCGTGATGCGAGAGCGGGGCATGCGTCCCAAAACGGTGCCCTACCTGCTCGGGTTTGAGCGCCTGCTATCGACAACGCGGTTTCCCGAAGTCATGCGCGAGATGCTTGCGCTGCTGAGCGGTGTATACGACTACCCCGTGGACATTGAGTTTACCGCAAACTTTGACGAGCAGGGCGGTTTTCACGTTAATCTGGTACAGTGCCGCCCGCTGCAAACCAGAGGGCTGGGCAAAACCGTGGAGATGCCCCAAATCACCGATAACGCCGACTGCATCCTGTGGTCTGACGGCTCGTTTATGGGCGGCAATGTGCGGCTTGCGCTCGATTACGCGGTATACATTCATGCCGGCAAATACCTTGCGCTGCCCGAGCGGGAGAAGTATGCGGTTGCAAGGCTGATGGGCGTGCTCAATACCGCGCTAAAGGGCAAAGGCTTTATTCTAATCGGCCCCGGACGGTGGGGAACCACCACGCCGTCGCTCGGCGTTCCCGTTCGGTTTTCGGAGATAAGCAACTGCGCTGTGCTGTGCGAGGTGGCGTCCCCCGCCGAGGGCATGATGCCCGAGCTTTCGTACGGCAGCCACTTCTTTCAGGACCTGGTGGAGACAGGCATCTTCTACGCGGCGGTGTTCGGCGGTACGGGACAGTCGGGGCTGAATACGGAGAAGCTGACCCAAGGCAACAATCTGCTCACCGAGCTGGTGCCCGATGCCGCAGACTACGCCGGTGTGGTGCACGTCGCCCACACAATGGGCACGCAGATCTACTCGGATACCGTCACCCAGCGGCTGGTGTGGCGCTGACGATACAGCGGACAACAAAGGAAAGGAAGTAAAACGGATGTATGAACTGATACAGGCGGGCGAGCGCACCTGGTATATCGACTGTCCCGCCAAGATGGGATTGTATACCCCCGACGGCACGCACGCTTATCTGATTGACAGCGGCAACGACAAGGAGGCGGCAAAAAAGGCGCTGCGCCATATCGAGACGCTGGGTCTTACGCTTGCGGGCATTGCAAACACCCATTCCAACGCTGACCATGCGGGCGGCAACGCGTTTTTGCAGCAAAAGACGGGCTGCAAAATCATCTGCACGGCGCTTGAGAACGCGTTTATGCGGTTTACCGAGCTGGAGCCGTCCTTTTTGTACGGCGGCTACCCCTGCAAGGAGCTGCGCAATAAATTTTTAATGGCGCCGCCCTGCAAGCCCGACGCTGTGCCCGAGGACGCGCTGCCCGAAGGGCTTACCTGCATCCGCCTGCCGGGGCATTTCTTTGACATGGTGGGCTACCAAACGGCGGACGGGGTGTTTTTTGCGGCGGACAGCCTGTTTGGCGAGCACACCCTAAACAAGTACCATCTGGCGTTTTTGTACGATGTGCGCGCGTTTTTTGAGACGCTTGATCTGCTGGGTACGATACAAGCGTCGCTGTTTGTGCCGGCGCACGCACCTGCGTGTACCGATTTAACGCCGCTCGTCGAGGCGAACCGCGCCAAGGTACAGGAGATCATCGGCGTAATCCTTACCATCTGCCAAACGCCGCTGATGTTTGAGGACGTGCTAAAACAGGTGTTTGACCGGTACGCCTTGACGCTGGATTTTAACCAGTACGTGCTGGTGGGCAGTACCCTGCGATCGTATCTGTCCTACCTGCACGATGAGGACAGGCTTGATTGTAGGTTTGAGCAAAATCGATTGTTGTGGAAAACAAAATAGAAAAAATAAAAACAGTCGTCCAGAGCCAAAACGAAATGGCGGACGGCTGTTTTTGCGTAGAATAGCATCTGGGTGCCTGCACATACTATACTTAGGCGTATTTAATACTAATCTTCGTTAGAAATGGTGACAAAAAATCTTCGCAAAACCGCATAAATCAAAGCTTTTGCTCGATTTTTTGCATATTTCTTAAACAAAGATAAGTATAACGACTGAAAACGGGAGGAATGCTATGGCTACGCAAAGCGCATATTTTCAGGTGGAAAACCTCAGTGGCAGGCGGGATGTAAGCAGAATTAAACAGGGGCTGGACACCATATCCGGGGTAACCTCGGTTAGCGTTAACGCAGGCAACGGGCGCGTTGCGGTAGATTTTGACGACACTGCCACCGGCACAGACGCAATTAAAGACACGCTCGACGACATGGGTTTTGCCTTTTGTACGGCACCCGCGCCGCGCAGCACAAATTAACACAGCGTACGAGTACAGCCAAACAGGAGGAGCACGATATGCCAAAGGATAGTCAACCCGATAAAAAACGTGTGCGGGTGCGCAAGGCAAACGGACAAACCCCCATCACCCGAGAAAACCAAAACCAGAACAGAAACGCAAAGAAGCAGTCGGTGCCCAACAACGACGTATAAAGCGGCTTTGATTATGGGAAAGGATAAACAGCATTATGGCTAAGGCAGGCATGAGAAGACCCGACCCCAAAGACCCCCACGGTACCGAAAGCAACCGCAAAACGCATATCCCTAAAAATGATTTTCGACCGGTGCCCGAGCTACAGGGCGGGGCAAAGCACACCAAAAAGAAGGCTCCGCCCGCATAAAATAAAGTCCCCGATACCGCGTACCGGGGACTTTGCTTTATGTATAAGCTAATACGAAACCTGACTCATTATTGCGGCAATGGCACCACCTGCAATAAGGAATATTAACAGGTATAAAGCTAAGGCAATCACGCTTATAATCAGCACCGCTCTGGCGTAGTTCTTTTTGTTTGGGTTTTCGGTGGAACCAAATGCCCACACCAAAAGAAGAATAAAGCCCACAACGGGGATACACGCAAGCAACATCATGCCGATATAGCTGCCAACAGACAGCACCGGGGCGGCAGCCGCACCGGGTGCAGGCGCGCGATATGTGGGCTGCGGTTGCTGATAAACCGGTTGTTGGTACACGGGCTGCTGATACTGGGGCGGTGGAGGTGGAGGTGGAGGCGGCGGAGCAGGCGGCGTGGACTGCATGGGGGCGGCTACCGCCATAACAGAAGCACCGCAGCCGGGGCAGAACTTACCATCGGGGTCAAGCGGCGCGCCGCAGGATGTACATACGCTGTTTGACATTTGTGTGTTCCTCCTCATCGTACTTTTCGCAGAACGGGACTACTGCCAATTAACCTTATTGAAGTTAATAAGCGATACAGAATAAACGGCGTAACATTGCTTAAATACTAATAAAGTGTAGCACAAAATACTGGATATTACAAGAAAATTGCAGGGCATCCTGCAGCTATACGGCATGTACCAACCGATGGTTATAAAACGCACCGGTCTTATGGTTTACAGGCTTAACAATAAATACGTTTATGGCTGCGCGGTTATACGCATGCGGTTCAATAGATGCGTTATATTTTTCGTTGCGTTTAAGAGCAAACGAAAAAAAGGAGACGGCACGTGCCGCCTCCTTTGCAGGGTAGGTGATTGCTTATTGATCTGAGGTGCTGCGGTAACGGGTAATCGCCAGAGAAATGGTTAAAAACGCCACGGCAAACCCGAACTGTATCAGCATGGCATATGCCCCTTGCGCGGTAAAGCCGCCTGACATCTCTTTGATGGCGTTAACATACCAGTAGGTGGGGGTAAAGCTTGCAATCCGCTGAACCGTTGTGCCCAAAAGCTCCTGCGGAACAAATACGCCCGAGATAAAGCACAAACCCAATGCAAGAACGTTTGCAAGTGCCGACTGCGCGTTTTTTGTTTTTACAATGTTTCCGCAGAATAGGCTCATGGCCAGGCAAACCAGGGTGTAAACAAACGAGTTAAGCAGCATGGGAGCAATGGTTTTTGCACTGATTTCATTTGGATACAGCACAAACCCAAATCCACACATGATAGCCCAGGCGGTAGCGGCAAATACCAGGTTGCCCAGTACAAGCTGAAGGTTGATGCTGAGGATTTTAATGGGCGAGGCGTAGCCACGCCGCTTGAGGTCCTTTTGTCCAAACACCATCATAATCGAGGTAACACCCAAAATCATAATGGCCATGATCGAGTAGGAAAAATAGCGGAAGTAGTACGGCAGGCTCTCGGATTTTCTAATCTCCTGCTTAGAGACTAAACCGACGTCCGCCTCATTCGCAAGGTCGGCGGTGATGTACTGCGTAAGCTCCCCCATGTCAAGGTCGGGCAGCGCCTTATTATAAAGCGCGGCAAGCGAAAGGTAACGGTTAATCAGAGTATCCATCTGTACCGAGGTGTTGGAGTCGGGGGGGACGGACTTTTGCAGCGGGTTTGTGTTATCCCCGCTTAGAAAGGACTCGGAGAAACCTTTGGGAATGCGCAGGATGTAACTGACCTCCCGAAAGAAAAGCGCATCCATCAGCTGTTCCTTCTCGCTCCCCACATCCTTTACAACCGCGTGGGACTTTAGATATTCGGTGAGCTGCGAGGCAAACTCCGCGCCGGTGTCCTCATTGATGATAGCAATACTGCTTTTGGTTTCGGTAAAGCTCTCTATTGTCGTTGTGGGGGCAAGGGTGGTAAACATCGTCGCTAAGGCGACAAACACGACAAGGTATACGGCCATCTGAGGCAGGTTTTTTTGTATAATTTTAAAATAGACCTTAAAGACTTGCATACTTCTGCCTCCTCATTACAGCAAATACAATCAGGAAAAACACGCCCGAAAAGCCGCACAGCAGACCAATATTTAAGAAGAACCGGTCAAGGGTATCGTAGTAGTACAGCGCGTAAAACGCATCCGCAACCAGGTTTGCGGGGTTAAGATAAGACAGCACGGGCATGTTTTTTGCCACAATATACTTCATATCCACATACATCAAACCCGCAAGGAAGGTGCTTATCATCGAGATTCCGATTAAGATCGCAACCTTTATGCCCTCGCGGCGTTTAAGCAGTGCACCGATTAAGGCGCCGAATGAGACACCCAGCATCGTGCCCGCAGCACTTGCCAGAATGATATACCCCAGACGGTCGCCAAACTGTACGCCGATAACAAGGGCCAGGTACGCAATTAAAGCCAAAACCGAAAGCAGCTGTACAAACAGGGTGGCGCACAGCGACGCGCCAAACAGCTTAAGCTTATGCGTGGGCACCAGATTGTTGCGTGCCGCGATATCGGATTGGTTTGCCTGTATGCCTGAAACGGTGGTCATCCCCTGAAAGCTGCCGTACATGCACGCCATTGCAATCAGCGCAAAGTAATACACCACCGTGTTGTCGGGTACCGAAGCGCCCAGCGGAACATTTGATACATACTCCGTGTGCTCAAACTCCTGCTGCATCAGCAGGGCGAAAGCGGCGGGGTTTTTTGTTGCTATTGCGGTATACGCGCTTTTTAGCTGTATATAGCTGTCGGCAAAGCTTTTAATAATGGTTTGATGGATGCCTGTGTCAGACACCGATACCGATAGCGTGCCGTCGCCGGATAGCTGTAAGACGCCG
The DNA here is from genome assembly GCA_023460535.1 of Bacillota bacterium. Classification (GTDB taxonomy): domain Bacteria; phylum Bacillota; class Clostridia; order Oscillospirales; family Ruminococcaceae; genus Acetanaerobacterium. Next base: position 319,035 of record JAEWPV010000007.1, on the reverse strand, counting down.
GTTACGGCCTTGCTGTCAAGCAGACGCATCGCCTCCTGCTCATCGCACAGGGTGATGGTAAACATCCGCTCGTCGCCCATGGTAGCCTCCAGCGCCGTTTTCAATGCTTCGTCGCTTTGGTAGGCGGCGTTATCCACCACCGCTACGGGGATTTGGCTAAAGGTTTCGGGTGCGTTGAGGTTTGAGAATGCCATACCAAACAGCGTAGCAAGCAGTATGGGGAACGCGGCGCTCCAAAACAAGGTGGTAACATCGCGGGTAATACAGCGCAGGCGGTAGGTAAAAATATGCCAGAACATGCGGTTCCCTCCTTTAGTCTCGAAGCTGTTTGCCGGTAATTTCAAGGAATACATCGTTTAGCGTAGGCAGCTCGCAGAAAATTTTGCCATAGCCAATGCCCTCTTGCTTTAGGTATTCCATTACATCATACAGGCTGCTGCGCGCCCGCTGGCTTTTAATGTGAATGACCGAGCCGTCGCACCGTGCGCTGCTAATGCCCGGTAGGGTGCGAATACCCTGCTCCACCTTCTCGCAGCTTACGCCAAACACCTCGACGGTAATTTTCTCACCTGTGTTAATCATGGCTTTCAGCTCTTCTTTTGTGCCGGCGGCTACAATGCGTCCCTTATCCATAATCGCAATGCGCGAACAGATCTGCTCGACCTCCTCCATATAGTGGGAGGTGTAGATGACGGTGGCACCCTCGCGATTTAGGCGCATAATGCCTTCGAGTATTGCGTTGCGGCTTTGCGGGTCTACCGCCACTGTCGGCTCGTCAAGAATAATTAGCTTTGGCTTGTGTGCGATGCCGCAAGCGATGTTCAGGCGGCGCAACAGACCGCCGCTGAGCTTCTTGGGGTAGAACTTGCGAAAATCGTTAAGTCCTACAAACTCTATGGCTTCTTCCACCAGTGCTTCGCGCTTTTTCTTATCGGTTACATACAGCCCGCAAAAGTACCGTATGTTTTCGAGAACCGTCAGTTCCTCAAACACTGCGACGTTTTGCATGATGATGCCGATGTCGCGCTTAATGTCGTACGCGGCAGGCGACATCGGCTTGCCAAACACCTCGATGGTACCCTTATCGTATTTAAGCAGTGACAAAATGCAGTTGATTGCCGTTGTTTTGCCCGAGCCGTTGGGGCCTAGCAAACCGAATATCTCTCCCTCGCGCACCTCTAAATTCAGATGATCCAGTGCAATTAAGTCGCCGTAGCGCTTGACGAGGTTTTGTGTTTTTACCACCATCGTTAATTCAACCCTTTCAAACTGTTGTTGGTATGGCACTATTGTAGCGCACAGCCGTGCCGGGTAACAGTGAGCTTACTCCTAACTCGGCATGACAGATGTAATGCCTGTTGTGACACAAGGCAGTTTGTGGTACTATTTGGGGTGAACAAGTTCCAATGAAAAGGGGTGCCCGCATGACAAACAGGCTGCTTGATAAAATAATCGTGTTTTTGCTGTGCGCGGCGGCATATATTCGGTATGGTGTGGATTTTTACGCCGTGATTCCGCTCATTGTGGCGGTTACCTACTCCGCCGCGTGCGAATATCTGCGCTCAGATAAAATGAAGGCTGGGCTGTTTGCCGCGTTTTGCATTGGGGCGACCCTGTACCAGCCACTGCTGTTTTTTTTGCCGTTTGCGTGCTACGACATATGGACAATAAAGCCTGCATGGGTCAAGGCCGCGGCGGTGGTTCCCCTTATGCTGCGTCTGGGGCAGCCGGATGTTGCTACCTTTGTGCAGCTTGGGGTGTTTTTACTGTTGTCTTTCTTAATAAACCGGCAAAGCACCCTGCTTCAAACGCAGAAAAGGGAGAGCATCACCCTGCGCGACAGCACAAAGGAGCTTTCCACATCTCTTGCAGAAAAGAACAGGGAGCTTCTTGAAAAGCAGGAGTACGAGATTAACCTTGCCACCTTACATGAACGCAACCGCATTGCGCGTGAGATGCACGACACGGTGGGGCATCTGCTTTCCAGCTCGATTTTACAGACGGGTGCACTGCTTGCCACAAGCCGGGACGAAGCACAGCGCGAGGGGCTAACACGCCTGCATGAAACCCTTTCAAAGGGCATGGACAATGTGCGCAGCGCCATTCACGACCTGCACGACGAATCGATAGACCTGTTTGCCGAGCTGCAATCGCTGGTTGAGCGGTTTGAGGTTTGCGCCGTCACACTCGACTACAATGTGGTCGAAAGCCCCGATCGCCAAATTAAGTACGCATTTATCGCCATCGTCAAGGAGGCGTTGTCCAACATTGCACGTCATTCTGATGCCACCCGCGCCGAGGTTGGGGTGTATGAGCACCCCGCGCTGTACCAGCTGGTGGTTCGCGACAACGGTTCTAACAAGGCGGAAAAGCGGTGTGGGGACGAGGGTATGGGGCTAAAAAATATCCGCGACCGCGTCGAGACGCTGGGCGGGATACTTAACATCAGCACTCAGCACGGCTTTGAGCTGTTTATCAGCATTAAGCGGACGCAATCTGCGACCGCACAAAAGGAGCGACCGGGCGAATGAAGATTGTGATTGTGGACGACGACAAGCTGGTGACACTTTCGCTTTCCACCATTGTAAAGGCGGATGCCGGTATTGATGTGCTGGCAACGGGAGCCGACGGCAAAGAGGCGATTGCGTTGTACGAGCGGTTTGCGCCCGACGTACTGCTCATGGATATCCGTATGCAGACCATGACGGGGCTGGAGGCTGCCGAGCGGATTCTTGCCCGGCACAGTCAGGCACGCATTTTGTTTTTAACCACCTTTGCCGACGATGAGTATATCATTAAGGCGCTGAAAATCGGCGCAAAGGGGTATATTTTAAAGCAAAACTTTGAAAGCATTGTGCCCGCATTGCACGCGGTGCACAGCGGGCAGACGGTGTTTGGCGACGACATCACCGCAAAGCTGCCGTCTCTCATCGGTAAAAAGGACGCACCCCAAAGCTTGACTGCACTTGGTGTGACCGAGAAGGAACGCGAGATAATCGAGCTAGTGGCACAGGGGCAATCCAACCGCGAGATCGCCGCGCAGTTATATTTAAGCGAGGGCACGGTTCGCAACAGCATCAGCGTCATACTCGACAAGCTTGCCCTGCGCGACCGCACCCAGCTGGCCATTTTTTATTATAAGACAAAATAGTGCAACACTTCGCTACTTTGTTTATTTACACTTTTCACATTCTTGTGTTACAATAAAGCAAAATATGTAAAAAGGATTTTGCGTTAGAATGAATCTGACTGGCAACAAGACCCCCGTACATAAGCGGCGCAAACGCTTTTGCGAGTACGGACCGGTGTGCTACCGCATCTCGCTTATCAAGGAGTATCTGGTGCGTGATGTAAAAGACTGTTTGGGCGGGGAGCGGTTTGCGCATACATACGGCAACGAGAGCCTGCCCTGTATTGTAAAGGGGCACCGCTCTTTGATGCTGCGCCCTTTGCACGGCGTGGACGAACACCTGCAGCGCAATAAGGTTACGAATCTTGCGCTTGCGGCACGGCATATGGACGGTCTGCTTATCCGCCCCGGGGAGACGTTTTCGTTCTGGCGGCTGGTGGGTAAGGTGTCGAGCCGGCGGGGGTACCTCACGGGCATGACGATTGTAAACGGCAAAAGCGAAAGCGACACGGGCGGCGGGCTGTGCCAGCTTGCAAACCTTGTGCATTGGCTGGTGCTTAACAGCCCCCTTACCGTGACCGAGCTGCACCATCACACCGACGCATTGTTCCCCGACAGCGGCAGACGCGTGCCGTTTGGTACGGGAACGTCGGTATTTTATAAGAATGTGGACTACCGTTTTCGCAACAACACCGACCGCACGGTGCAGCTGCGCGTCTGGCAGGATAAAGACGACCTGTGCGGCGAGCTGCGCTGCGGGCAGCCGTTTCTTACGCGCTACCGCATCGAGGAGGAGGGCTGCTGCTTTGTGCGCGAGGGTGACGATTATTACAGGGTAAGCCGGGTATACAAGCGCACCATCGACCGCAAAACAGGCGAGACCTTAAACCGCGAGCTGATACTAAACAACCATTCCCGTGTGCTGTATGACCACAGTCTAATCCCCGCCGGGGAGATACGGAGCAAAGAGGAAGCCTATGCTGATTGAGCGCATTCTGCAATACAGCCGTATCAGTCCCCAAAAGATGGCATACCAATGTGTAAGCGGCAGCCTGACCTATGCACAGCTTGCCGAACGCGCCGGGCGGCTGGCACGGGCAATCGACGATAGGGTTCAGCCCAAGGCACCCGTTTTGGTATACGGGCACAAGCAGCCGCTGATGCCGGTGTGTTTTTTGGCGTGCGCGCTGTCCGGCAGGGCATATGTTCCGGTGGACGAGAGCATCCCGCCTGAGCGTGTACGGCGCATAGCGGAGCTTTCGGGCGCACAGCTTGTGCTTGCCGTTTCGCCGATAACAATCGACGCAACACCGATGCTTGCCCAACAAGAGATAGCAGCCGTATGCGAAAATGATGGCTGCGTTGCACAATATACCCCCGTGCCTATGGATGAGGACGATCTGTTTTACATTTTGTTCACCTCAGGTAGCACTGGGCAGCCCAAGGGTGTAAAGATTACCCGCCGCAACGCGGACGGGTTTGTCGGCGCGCTTTGTGCCGTGGATGGTCTGTGGCAGGGCGACACGGTGCTTAACCAAGCGGCGTTTTCGTTTGACCTTTCGGTTGCCGACCTGTACGGGGCGCTGTGTATGGGAAAGACGCTGTTTGTTCTGGAACGCGCCGTGATGCAGGATATTCCGTCGCTGTTTGCCCGCCTTAAGGAAAGCGGAGCGGGCACCGCGGTGATGACGCCGTCGTTTGCCGAGCTGTGCCTTGCCGACCGTGGCTTTGCTGCTAACCTGTTGCCACAGCTAAAAGCCATCTTTTTTTGCGGCGAAACGCTTTGCCCTGCAACGGCAAGGCGGCTGTTTGAACGCTTTCCCTCCATCCGGCTGTTTAACGCCTATGGGCCCACTGAGACCACGGTGGCGGTCACCATCTGCGAGCTTTCCCCCAAATGGTTGGAGCAGGAGCTGCTGCCGGTGGGCACCGAGCTTGACGGCACGAATATCTACGTTGTGGATGAACAACGCCGCCCCCTTGCAGAAGGGGAAATCGGGCAGCTTTTGGTGACGGGCACGGGTGTGGGTGCGGGCTATGTCGGCACCGAGCAGGGCGGTTTTATCCGTTTTAGGGGGGAGTGCGCCTACCTGACGGGAGACTACGGCTACCGAAAGGACGGTACGCTGTTTTTCACGGGACGGCGCGACGATCAAATAAAGCACCGGGGCTACCGCGTGGAACTGCAGGATATTGAGCGTAATCTGCTACGTCTTTGCGGGGTGCGCCGCTGCGCCGTTGTGCTTGTACCGGGTACGCGGCAGTACCTGTGCGCCTACGTCTGCCCCGAACAGGGGGTAAGACTGACGACGCAGGGCATAAAAGCGGCGTTGCGGCAGCATCTACCCGACTACATGATTCCCGAGCGGGTGCGTATATCCGACAGCCTGCCGCTGACGACAAACGGAAAATGCGACCGCGCCGCCCTTGTAAAAATCGAAACGGATTTGGAAGGAAACCGGTAATGGATGAGATAAAGACACAGGTAACCGAGCTGCTTGCCCGCGTGTGCGGGGAGCCTTTGATATGCAGCGACGACAGCCTTGAGCTGCTCGACTCCGGCTTGCTCGACTCCCTAGCGATAATCACCCTGCTCGCAGAGCTGGAGGACACGTTCGGAGTCGAGATACAGCCCTCGCAGGTAAGCAGGGAATGCTGGCGTACACCCAAAAGCATTGTGGCGTTGGTGGTAAAAACAAAAGAGTTGACGAATTTTTAACAATCTCCAGTTAAAACCGTTTACTTTACTATACTATTGTACTACAATGGTAAGGCGGCAGCGCATTATGCCGCCTTATAGTATTTTTGGAGGGACAATAATGAAACGATTTTTAGCGGTTATCTTAAGTGCACTGATGTTTACCCTGTTGCTTGCAGGCTGTACCTCAGCCTCGGGCAGCGCAACCTTTACGGTGGGCTTTGACAAGGAGTTCCCGCCCATGGGCTTTGTGGCGGACGACGGCTCGTATGTGGGCTTTGACCTTGACCTTGCGGCGGAGGTTGCAAAACGCATGAATATGGAGCTTAAGCTTCAGCCCATTGAGTGGACGGCAAAGAATATGGAGCTTGATTCGGGCAACATCGATTGTGTGTGGAACGGCTTTACCATCAACGGCCGTGAGGACGAATATACCTGGACACAGCCCTACATGAACAACAACCAGATTGTTGTGGTGCTGGAAGGCTCGCCGATTCAAACGTTTGCGGATGTGGCGGGGAAGGTTATCGCGGTACAGGACGATTCCAGCGCGTTGTCTGCCATCCAGGGCAACACCGCTTTTGCCAGCCTGCCTGCACAGCTTGTAAAGACCACCACCAACCTAAACGCCCTGATGGAGCTGGAATCGGGCGCTGTAGACGCGGTTGTAATGGATGAGATTGTCGCGCGCTATAACATCGAGAAGAAGGGCGCCGGTTACCGTGTGCTGGACGAGGCAGTGGGTGCCGAGAAGTTTGGCGTGGGCTTTAAGCTAGGCAACACCGCCCTGCGCGACAAGGTGGAAAAAACCCTGCTTGCTATGGAAAAGGACGGCACGCTTGCAAAGATCTCAAACGAGTGGTTTGGCAAGGACATCACCACAATCGGAAAGTAGCTTTTTGGGAGGACAACGCGCATGATATCCGGATTGCTTTCGGCGGGCGGTATAGGGCTTTCTCAGCAGATGACCGCGGTGCTTACGCAGCTTTCGCTGGGGCTTGTAACAACACTTCAAATATTTGTTCTTACACTGGTGTTTTCTTTGCCGCTGGGGTTGCTTGTGGCACTGGGGCGGATGAGTAAAAACGCCTTTGTGCGTATCGTCGTAAAGGTTTACATATCGGTCATGCGCGGTACCCCCTTGATGCTGCAGCTGATGGTGGTGTATTTCGGACCATACTATATCTTTGGCATCAGCATCTCCAGCACCTACCGCTTTTACGCCGTTATCATCGGTTTTGTGCTCAACTATGCCGCCTACTTTGCCGAAATCTACCGCGGCGGCATCGAATCGATGTCCCCGGGGCAGTACGAGGCAGCCGAGGTGCTTGGATTTGGCAGGGCGCAGACGTTTGTGCGCATCATCCTGCCGCAGGTGGCAAAGCGCATTCTTCCGTCGGTGACCAACGAGGTGATAACGCTGGTGAAGGATACCTCGCTTGCCATGGTTATCTCGGTGGGCGAGATGTTTACCGCAGCAAAGGCGCTGGCCTCCGCGCAGGTTTCGGTTATTCCGTTTGCGGTGGCAGGGCTGTTCTATTACATCATGAACTACGCCGTCGCCTTTGGCATGGAATGCATTGAAAAACGTATGAACTACTACAGATAGGAGGGTCGCCGGAATGGTTTTGCTTGAAATGGAACACGTCGGCAAGGCGTTTGGCGACTTAGAGGTGTTAAAAGACATCTCGCTTACGGTTACACAAGGGCAGGTGCTTGCTGTTATCGGACCCTCCGGGTCGGGCAAAAGCACCCTGCTGCGCTGCGCCACCCTGCTTGAGCAGGTGGATAGCGGCACCATCCTCTACAAGGGAGAACCGATGGTTTCCTCCGAGAGCGGCAGGGCGGTTTACGCGCCGCACGCAGACCTAAAGCGCATCCGCTCGTATTTTGGGCTGGTGTTTCAGAACTTCAACCTGTTTCCGCACTTTTCGGTGCTTCGCAACATTACCGAGGCGCCCATACACGTGGCAAAGCAGCCCAAGCAGCAGGCGACCGAGACAGCCATGGAGCTGCTGGACCGCATGGGGCTAAGGGACAAGGCAGATGCCTACCCCTGCCAGCTTTCGGGCGGGCAGCAGCAGCGCGTATCCATTGCGCGGGCGTTGGCGCTAAGACCGGACATCCTGTTCTTTGACGAGCCGACCAGCGCGCTTGACCCTGAGCTGACGGGCGAGATTTTGAAGGTTATCCGCGAGCTTGCCGCCGAGCGCATGACCATGGTTATTATCACCCACGAGATGGCGTTTGCTCGGGACGTCGCCGACCGCATCATCTTTATGGACGACGGGTTTATCGTCGAGCAGGGTGAGGCAACGGAGGTCATCAACAACCCGCAGCAGGAACGCACCAAGCTGTTTTTAAACCGATTTACGGACAGGTAGAAAAGAGAAACGACCCTCGGCTTTTTGCCGGGGGTCGAGTTGTTTGGTGTGGATATATTCAGTGCCATCAAATGTAATTGCGCTAAACCGGCTGGATTGGTCTGATTCTAAGGCTGTGTGCATCCCTTGTGTCAGGGACAAACTCAATATAATGGGTGTTTTGCATATTAAAAACCTGCTCGCCGGAGGAAAAAGGGCTTCCGCTCAGGGTGTGGGAGGTATTTGTAGAAGTGTCATAAACACAGTTTCGAAACTCGCCGTCTACAAGAGCGGTGTAGATGTATTGTAAAAAGCCGTTGACATTACGCGTACGTACTATATGGGGATGAGTACGGTATGGTATTTGGGGTGGAAGCCATGTTACAGAGGCGTCTTTGGTATCGAGCATAACATAGTGATTTGGTTCACCGCTTTCTAAGGAAAACACGATGCGATTATCGTCGATTGTCTCAAACCGAACACTTCCATCATATGACCCTGCATCGGTTAACTGAAAGTGTTCGCTTGTCGCATACCATATATGGGTACTTAAGGTGTTGCCGGTCTCGGGGTGGTTAATCCAATCGAGCATAGCAAAAACCCCGTTTTCAGAATAAATCGCAGAAAATTCTTGCTCCTCAAACAATTCCTTGTATCCCGTTTCATCCGCAAACCAGGCGGAACGAACCGTATTGGATTTTTCGTCGTTTTTGCACGCAAAATAGACACATCCGCCGCTGACGGGAACCACTTCTTGAATACCGTAGTAAACCTGCATTTTATCGTAAGACTGCATCCATTCACTCATATCGTCCACTAGGGTGAGTTTGTTGGTAGAAACCCGGTATAAAAACAACCGATTATGTCCGTTAAGCGCGACCAAATCCTCGTTAATCCAAACAGGGTCAAGAAGATTAGTGTCTTCCCAGTCGTTCACCGTTCTGCCGTCTGACAATGTTCTGCTGATAATGCGGTTGGGGGCTTCTGTCTCAGTATAATGCAAAAACTCACGAATCAGTTTTCCTCTACCATCCAAGATGGAGCCATTGGCCAGCACCCAGTCGCCATCTGTTGTTTTGCAGGCAGACAGAAAGCCGAGGGAAGCTTTATCTTCGTAAAAACCTGCGACAAATATGCGGTTATCCGTGATGGCATAGCGGTACTGCCCAATCAAAGGGTCTACAGGTATTGTAACCGTTTTAATCAACTGGTTGTTTAAATCGATGTAGCGAATGATACCGTTATCAGGTACAGCGAGAATGGTGCTGCCGCTAAGCCAGGTGTAAGCAGAATTAAAAGGATACAGCGTGTCGTTTGGCAAAGGAGGTAAGGATTCCCGGGCAGAAGACAACTGGCTATCGGGCTCGGGTTGCCCTACCGGGATGGGCGCATGGCAACCGAATAACATAATGATGATACAAAAAACAGATAATAGAATGCTTATTGGCTTCAAGGCAAAACCTCTCCTGACAAACAAGATGTTATATTTTTGTGAATCTTGGTGTTAGAATATTATACCATAAGTTAAGTAGTATTTACTAGTTTAACACTGCGAAAGCAACGCCCCATCCTATCTTTTCCTAGATTTAAATAACAACTTAAACATACCGTAATAAACATATTGACAAATTTCGATGTGTAGCATATACTGCAATATATCGATTAAAATAGAACTGAGCGAACTGGGTCGCAATGGATACTGCGTCACACAACGCTTGCCCTGCAATAGTTACAGCTTTTTTATGCCATTATTGGCACAAGACATAGAAAGGACATGGTTTACGATGGAAAACAAATATGCAACTAACGCAAGAGTGTTTAAGGCGTTTTGCGACGAAAACCGACTGATGATACTCGAGATGCTGCAAAGCGGTGAAAAGTGCGCCTGTAAGATACTCGAACGGCTGAATATTGTGCAGTCTACATTGTCGCACCACATGAAGATACTCGTGGAAAGCGGCGTCGTCTGCGCTCGAAGGGACGGCAAATGGACGCATTATTCCCTGTCTGAGGAGGGCACGCGGCACGCGGAGGAGCTGCTGCATGAATTGACAACCATAAACGCGAAGGGTGATTGTATATGCAGGTAATACGAACGGTTTGGGACTTCTTTCAGAATCAGATACTGGGCATGCAGTGGCTTAACGAGCTGGTCGGCTACGGGGTATCGGCGGTCGGGCTTGACACGAATGGTTGGCTGGGTGGCGGCATTCAGTTTTTTATTTACGATGTAATAAAGATCTTTGTTTTGCTCTCGGTACTGATTTTTATGATTTCATACATACAAAGCCATTTTCCTCCCGAGCGGACGAAAAAGATACTGGGGCGGTTTCGCGGGCTTGCCGCAAATACGCTAGCCGCGCTGCTGGGAACGGTGACGCCCTTTTGCTCCTGCTCGTCCATTCCGCTGTTTATCGGCTTTTCCGGCGCGGGGCTGCCCGTTGGGGTCACCTTCTCGTTTCTCATCTCGTCCCCACTGGTCGATCTCGGTTCGTTGATCCTATTGATGAGCATCTTCGGCGCAAGGGTAGCGGTTGCCTATGTGGTGGTCGGGCTGATTCTGGCGGTCATCGGCGGGTCGCTGATTGAAAAGTTTGGCATGGAGCGGTATGTAGAGGAGTTTGTAAAAGCGGCAGGCTCGGTGGAGATTGACGCGCCCGAGTTAACGCGTAAAGACCGGCTGGTCTATGCCCGCGATCAGGTAAAGGCGACGGTGAAAAAGGTCGCACCCTATATCCTTGTGGGTGTGGGCATCGGCGCGCTGATACACAACCTGATACCCGAGGCGTGGGTGGTGTCTGCGCTGGGCAGCGGCAACCCGTTCTCGGTTATCCTGGCTGCACTGGTGGGTGTGCCGATGTATGCGGATATCTTCGGAACCATTCCCGTCGCCGAAAGTCTGTTTGCCAAGGGGGCGGGCTTAGGCACCATCCTTTCCTTTATGATGGCGGTAACTGCGCTCAGTCTGCCCTCCATGATTATGCTCCGCAAGGCGGTAAAGCCAAGGCTATTGGCGGTTTTTATCGGCATTGTTGTATTGGGGATTATTGTTATCGGGTATCTGTTCAATGCATTCGGATACCTGCTGATTGGGTGAGGACATAAGAATGAGCAACTATATTTTGTACGGCATCGCGGCTGTTTTACTGGTGCTATCGTTTGCAAAGGACAAAGAAAAAACGAAAAAGGCGCTTAAAAAGGCGTGGAAATCCTTTGAGAACATCCTGCCCGAGCTATTGGTTGTTCTGCTGTTGGTCGGGTTGTTGCTTGCGGTGCTGAACACCGAGCTGATCTCAAAAATCATCGGCGCGGATTCGGGCTGGCTTGGGGTGTTGCTTGCGGCAATCACGGGGGCGGTTACCCTAATACCCGGGTTTGTCGCGTTCCCCACCGCAGCCATGCTGTTGCAGGGCGGGGCGGGCTATATGCAGATTGGCGCGTTTGTTTCGGCGTTGATGATGGTGGGTATCGTTACCATGCCGGTGGAGATTAAATACTTTGGTAAAAGAGCGACGTTGTTAAGGAATGGGCTTGCGTTTGCCTTTTCGTTCCTTGTGGCGTATGCAATCGGATTGGTGGTGGGTTAATGATGAAGGCGGTGTTAAAACGATATCGGGTGTTTTTGGTTGTGGCGGCGGCATTTGCCGTGCTGACGGTAATAAACAGGGAGCTGGGGTTCAAAGCCCTTGGTATTACCGCCTTTTCCGTAAAGGAGATGATGCTTGTTATCCCGCCCATCTTTGTGCTGTTGGGGCTTTTGGATGTTTGGGTGCCGCGGGAGACCATGATAAAATATATGGGTAAGGGTTCCGGTATAAAGGGTATTGTATTAGCCATAATCATTGGCTCGGTTGCCGCGGGCCCGTTGTATGGGGCGTTCCCGGTTGCGGCGGTATTTATGAAAAAGGGCGTAACATTCAGTAACATTCTAATCTTTATCGGCGCGTGGTCCACAACCAAGATACCGATGTTTTTGTTTGAGCTTACCTCCCTTGGCGCTAAGTTTGCCATAACTAGGCTGCTTGTGGATATCCCGGGCATCATTCTCATCGCGTTCGTTCTGTCAAAGCTTATCCCAAAAAAAGAGGTGGAGCAGATGTGTGAGAACGCCAAAACGATAAGGTAGAGAAAAGCTTAAATGCTATACTCCTAGACTACAGAAAGCAGAAGTAGAGACACATCACGTCCTACAGTAAGGTTGCGTTACAGTGGTTAACTACGCATTGCTTCTTTGCGGTATCGGACGCCAGAAAGGAATGGTCGAAAAAAATGGATGAACTGACCGCCAACAAAAAGAAACTTCTCACCATACGCATTGTAACGGTGTCTGCAATCATATTACTGATTGCGGGGATATTTGTTATCAAGTCATTTAGCGACAAAACCGAAAAAGGTTCTGCCGCTAACGAAGGCGGGTTGACGGTTGAACACATTCCGCTTGCGGTATCACAGGTGGATCTTGAAACGCTTAAATCCTACAAGCTGCCGATGGTAATCGATTTCGGTTCGGATTCCTGCATACCCTGCCAACAGATGGCACCCGTTCTCGTCACCCTTAACGAAGAATGGCAGGGAAAAGCGATTGTTCAGTTTGTTGACGTGTGGAAGTACACGGACGCCGCAAACGACTATCCTGTTTCGGTTATTCCCACCCAAGTTTTCTTTAATGCGGACGGCACACCTTATGTTCCCAGCGAAAGCATGCAGCAAAGCATGGAGTTTATGATGTATACCCTAAAAACAACAGGCGAACACGTGTTTACAACACATCAAGGGGGGCTTACCGAAGACCAGATGCGCCTGATCTTTGCTGAGATGGGGGTGGAGTAGTTGGACGCGTTACTGGCACAACTGTCTGCGCTCATTGGAGAAAGCGTTTGGCTTGCTCCGCTCCTGGCGCTTTTTGCCGGCGTTCTTACTTCCTTTACCCCGTGTGCCTTGTCGGGCATTCCGCTGGTAATCGGCTATGTGGGGGGGACCGGTCAAAAAGACACGAAAAAGGCGTTTTTATTATCCGTGACGTTTGCGGCGGGGTCTGCCGTTACCTTTACGACATTGGGAGTCATTGCGTCACTGGCAGGCAAGCTGATGAGTGCCGGAGCGGGTTGGTGGTATATTGTACTGGGGATACTGATGGTGCTGATGGCATTACAGACTTGGGGAATATTTGAGATTATACCGTCCAGCTACCTAGTATCAAAAAATACCAAAAAAGGACATATCGGCGCGTTTATTGCGGGAATACTCGCGGGGGTATTTTCCTCGCCTTGTTCTACGCCTGTTTTAATCGCCCTTCTTGCTATTGTTGCGGGCAAAGGCAACATCGTTTGGGGAATCCTTTTACTGCTTCTCTACTCAATCGGGCATGGGGTTCTAGCTATCGTTGCGGGAACGTCAATCGGCCTGGTTCAAAAACTCACACAAAGCAAAAGATACGCAAGGCTGAGTACGGTGCTGAAAATCGGCATGGGGGCTATCGTCCTTGCTATCGGTCTTTACATGTTTTATATTGGATTTTAAATTTGGAGGATGACATCAATGGATTACAAGCAAAAAGCACAGGAGTATTTTGGTCACGGGTTTAACTGCGCACAATCGGTGCTCGCCCCTTTTGCCGAGGAGCTGGGGATTTCGGAGGAGCTTGCGCTAAAAATCGCGTCCTCATTCGGCGGTGGTGCAAGGTGCGGTGAGTTATGCGGTGCGGTCTCGGGTGCGCTGATGGCGCTCGGGCTCAAGCAGGGGCATTACCATACGGGCGACATGGAAGAAAAGGCAAAGGCCGGTGCACGTGCCATGGAGTTTAACGGGCGCTTTTGTGAGCGCAACGGCTCGATTGTGTGCAAGGAGCTGCTGGGCTACGACCTATCCGTGCCCGAACAGCTCGAGACACTCAAAGAGCAGGGATTATTTCAAACAGTTTGCCCCAAACTAGTCTGTGACGCCACAGAAATTCTTGAAGAGATGATTTTGTAAAGGAGAATGGCATGATGGGCTTATTCGGCAAGAAAAAAGAACAGCCGGCATCCTGCGGCTGTCAGGGCAAAAACGGAGAACAGGCAGCAGCGGGGACGCCAAAGGATAATGCACTATCAGCAGCCGTAAAGGTTTTAGGGTCTGGTTGTAAAAAGTGCAACGAGCTGGAGGAGAACGCAAAGCTTGCGCTCACACAGCTTGGTATGGACCCTGCCATAGAGCATGTGACCGATTTTGCGCAGATTGCCGCCTACGGCGTGATGACCACCCCCGCGCTGATTGTGAACAACAAGGTCGTGGCGTACGGCAGGGTTTTAAAAGCCGACGAGATTGTGAAAATTCTGCAAAAGGAAGCTAGCCGGTAGGTGCTGAAGACCAAACGTCTGGAGTATCTCCGGGCGGACAGCTTGTCGCATCAGGGAATATAACTAATAGCTATAATCAAAAAACCTTCGGGCAAAGGCTCGAAGGTTTTTGTAAAATTCGTGTATTATTCGAAAAAGACATTGACAGGTCTCTATCTCTTAACTACAATAAAGATATTGATAGTTCTCTATATCCTAACGGAAAGGACGACCGAAAAATGAAGCACGCCGAGTATGCGCTGTTGTTTAAAGCGCTATCGGATGAAACCCGGCTTAAGATTGTGGAGATGCTCTCCTGCGGGGAGATGTGCGCATGCGATATTCTGGAGTCGTTTGCCATTACCCAGCCGACACTTTCGTACCACATGAAGATACTAAGCGACAGCGGGCTTGTAAACTGCCGAAAGGAAGGCTCGTGGATGAAATACAGTACGAATACCGAGAAGGCGAAGGCAATCAAGGACTTTTGGGAGAACATAACCACGGATAACCAGGATTGCATCTGCAAAAACGGCAGTAGTACCCCGAGATGTAACGATAAAGGGGAGTAAATCAAATGAGAATTGCGGTTGTGGGCGACATCCATGGTGAGATAGCTTGCCTAAAAAACGCGCTGGACGATTTAAATACGAGGAACATTGATGCCGTTTTTTCCACAGGTGATCTTGTGGACACCGAGCAAAACGCAAAGGAAATCATCTTGTTGTGCAGGCAGGGTAAAATTATCTCCGTAAAAGGCAACCATGACGAGATGACCGCCGAGTCGAGCATATGCGACCCGGACAGCAAAGCCTATCTTGCGCGGCTACCCTTTTCGTTTGGGTTTCGTGTGTTTGGTTGGAGTATTACCATCATTCACGGAAGCCAAAGCAAAAACACCGAGTATCTGTATGAGGACTCGCCCGCAACGCAGCACTTTCTTGATAACGCGGCTCAAAACAGCGTTCTGATTTGCGGGCATACCCATATTCCGTACATCAAAAACCATGGCTCGGTATATGTAATGAGTCCCGGTTCGATATCACGACCCAAAGCACCCGCACACCCTTCGTATCTCATTTTGGAACTAACCCCATCGGGGCTTGGCAGTGATCTGATAATACTGTAATTCGAGTTAAGGAGAGGTGAAAAATGAGAATTGTAATCATCGGTGCGGTCGCAGCGGGAACCTCCGCCGCCGCGAAGGCGAGAAGAAACAACGAGCAGGCCGAGATAGTCATCTACGAGAAGGACATCTTTATCTCCTATTCCGGCTGCGGTATGCCCTATTACATCGGTGGAATGGTAGAGAGTGCGCAGGAGCTGACACCGCGCGACCCGGCGTTTTTTCTTAGTAAGTATAACGTAAAGATTAAAACCCGGCACGAGGTGCTATCCGTTGACCCCGCTGCAAAATCCATCGTGGTAAGCAACCTTGAGACAGGCGAGGTGTTTTGTGATAGCTACGACACACTGGTGCTAGCGACCGGTGCCGGTGCGGTGGTTCCCCCAATTGACGGGGCGGACAGAGATAATGTGTTTACCCTGCGCAACATCGGCGACATGAACCGTATCAAGGCGTTTCTTACCGAGAAGTCGCCGAAGACCGCCGCGATTATCGGAACGGGCTTTATCGGGCTGGAGGTTTGCGAAAACCTCAACCAGCTGGGTATTGCGGTTACGCTGATAGAACGGCTGCCGCAGGTCACCCCGGGGTTGGATGCCGACATGGCGGTGTATGTGCAGCAGGAGCTTGAAAAGAACGGTGTAACGCTGCATCTGGGTGCTACGGTTACAGCGGTTACCGGGGACGGCATTACTCTTGCAGACGGTACGCAGATTCAGGCGGATATGGTGCTTGTTTCGGCGGGCGTGCGCCCCAATACTGCACTTGCGCAGGCGGCGGGCATCCAGCTTGGTGCGTCGGGTGCCATACAGGTTAACGAAAAAATGCAGACCAGTATACCGGATATCTTCGCCTGCGGCGATTGCATCGAGCAGGTTCAGCTGGTTACCGGCAAGCCCTTGTACCGCCCGCTAGGCTCTACCGCCAACAAAACGGGGCGGATTGCGGGGGATGCGATAACGGGCGGATCGCTTCGCTTTCGCGGCATTCTCGGCACCGGCATCTTCCGTATCTTTGACATGACGGTGGCGCAGACGGGGCTTTCTGAAAGGGAAGCGAAAGAACATGGCTACGAGGTGCAGGTGTGCCATAACATTAAGCCAAACAAGCCCGATTATATGGGCGGCAAAGAGATGGTGATAAAGGGCATAGCCGATAAGCGCGACGGCAGGCTGCTGGGTGTTCAGATCGTGGGCAGTGAGGGCGTAGATAAGCGAATTGACGTCTTTGTTACCGCCATCACCTTTAAGGCAAAGGCGGAGGATCTGTCCCATCTTGACCTTGCGTATGCGCCGCCCTTTTCCACCACCAAGGACCCGGTGATGTACACCGGTATGATTCTGGATAACGCCATCGCAAAGGGCAGACCGCTGATTACCCCAGATGAGCTTGACGCGCTGATACAGTCCGGCGAGCCGTACACCCTCATTGACGCAAGGGCGGAAAAACAGTATGACAGTGCGCATATCGCGTCGGCCCAGAGTCTACCCCATGCTGCGCTTCGGGCGCAGGTGAAAAAGCTTGATAAAAACGCCGTTGCCGTAACGTACTGCAACAAGGGGGTTACCGGTAATGCCGCACAAAATATTCTGCTTAACAGTGGGTTTTTGCGGGTGTACAACCTTTCGGGTGGACACAAGCAGTATAAAAAGACACAGAGCAAATATAGTCAACAAACTTGAAAACAGTCCCTGTTTTCAAGCGGCAGGAATATCTAATTCACTAATAATGTCTACGAAAAAATCTTCGTAAAAGCCATAAACGCAAGCTTTTGCTCGATTTTGTTCGGACATTATAAAAGTGAATTAGATATCGTACCTGCCGCACGCCTGATGGCGTGTTTATTGACTATAGACGTCACAAACCGCCCACATTTGTGGGCGCCGCACGGTTTTCCGTGCGGTTCAAAACGGTTTCGTTTTGAAGTTTGTTGAGTATAATCACGTCAACCATGGCAAGTGCACGGTATCTGCCGCATAGTATATGCGTGTAAGCGCATATTCGAATATACGATAGGGTATTGGGCGAATTTGGGACGCCGGGTGCGGGAAAGGACGGGGCAGGGGTATGGTGGATGTTTTTAAGGCGTTGTCGGATGAAACGCGGCTGCGCATACTGGCGCTGGTGTGGGACAACGAGCTGTGCGTGTGCGAGATAGAGGGTTGCGTACAGCTCACCCAGTCTAACGCGTCGCGTCATCTGGCCGTGCTTAAAAGGGCGGGGATTCTATTGAGCACGAAGCGGGCGCAATGGGCATACTACAAGAAAAACGAGGCGTTTTGCAGCGAGAACCCCGAGCTGTGCGACTACCTCATCCGTCAATGGAACGCGCTGCCGACCTATTGCGCGGACAAAGAGCGATTGGGTACATGCAAAGCCCAAAACCTATGCGGGCGAATTGATTAAGGAGAGATTGATATGAGTAAAGCAAAAACCAAAGCGACAGGCATCGGCTTTTTCGAAAAATATCTGACCGTGTGGGTTATTCTTTGCATGGTTGCGGGGGTACTAATCGGGAAGTTTTTGCCCGGTGTACCCAGTTTCTTAGGCAGGTTTGAATATGCCAACGTGTCCATTCCCATTGCCGTACTGATCTGGCTGATGATCTACCCGATGATGATGAAGGTGGACTTTATTAGCATTAAAAACGTCGGAAAAAACCCCAAGGGGTTATTTGTCACATGGGTGACAAATTGGTTGATTAAGCCCTTTACCATGTACGGTATCGCGGCACTGTTCTTTTACGTCCTGTTTCGGTCGTTTATTCCGGCGGAGCTTGCCCGCGATTATCTGGCGGGAGCGGTTTTGCTGGGTGCTGCGCCCTGCACCGCGATGGTGTTTGTGTGGAGCCACCTGACAAAGGGCAACCCCGCCTACACGGTGGTGCAGGTTGCTACAAACGACCTGATTATCTTAGTGGCATTTACCCCCATTGTCGCGTTTTTACTGGGTGTAAGCGGCGTGGCGGTTCCGTGGGATACGCTGATTCTGTCGGTGGTATTGTTTGTGGTTATCCCGTTAACGGCGGGGGTACTCACCCGGGTATTGATGATTAAACACAAAGGGCAGGAGTATTTTGAAAACAGATTCCTCCCTAAATTCAACAACATCACCGTCATCGGGCTTTTGCTTACACTCGTTATCATCTTCTCGTTCCAGGGCAATGTCATTTTAGAAAACCCGTTGCACATCCTGCTAATTGCGCTTCCGCTGACGATTCAAACCTTCCTGATTTTCTTTATTGCCTACCTTGCTTCAAAAATGCTGAAGCTTCCCCACAATGTTGCCGCGCCCGCGGGGATGATTGGTGCATCGAACTTCTTTGAGCTGGCTGTGGCGGTTGCCATCTCGCTGTTCGGTCCCACCTCTCCGGTGGCACTCGCCACAATAGTGGGCGTGCTGGTTGAGGTGCCTGTAATGCTTACACTTGTTCGAATCGCAAACAAAACCCCTCATTGGTTTAATAAAGAGGTACCGGAAAGTAAATAATGACTACTGCGTATGATAAATGCGGTAAAAAGCGGTTTAAGCAAGCCGCTTTTTACGCGTTTTAGTCAAGAGAGGTGGTAAAGCGGATGTTTGAGTTCAGCGACGTTCTATTTAAAGAGGTGCTGGATATTCCTTCACTTCGCATCAAGCGGGGTACGGTTACGTCTTTTATCGGGCCCAGCGGCAGCGGGAAAACGACAATCTTACGGCTACTTAACAAGATGCTTTCTCCTACCTGTGGGCAGATACTGTTTGACGGACAGGATTTATGCGAGCTTGACTCCATCTCGCACCGCAGAAGCGTTACCATGCTTTCTCAGACCCCTATTCTGTTTGCAGGCAGCATAAAAGACAATCTGACGGCGGGGCTTCGCTTTCAAAAACGTCCGATACCGGACGACGGCGTGCTTACAGACATGCTTGAAAGGATACGGCTGGATAAGGGACTAAACGCGCCCGCCGAGCCGTTATCCGGCGGAGAAAAGCAGCGGCTGGTTTTGGGGCGGGTGCTATTGCTGGACAGCTCTGTTTACCTGCTGGACGAGCCGTCTTCCGCACTGGACGAGCCCACAGCCCACGCGGTGGTTGATATGATTACCCAATATGTAAAGACAAAAGGGAAAACCCTCGTGATGGTAACCCATTCAACCAGCATCGCCCGACAGTTTTCGGATGTGATTATACAGGTAGCGCATGGACGTATTAAGGAGGATGAGCAGCATGAAGCAAACCATTGATTTAACGCTGCTTCAGGTAGCGCTAGCCTACATCTTTGTGATTATCGTTTTGATTATTGTAAGGGCAAGGGGTATCAAAAGGGAAAAAGAGATTGTAATTTCGTCTGTAAGAATGACGCTGCAGCTGATGCTGGTGGGGTACCTGCTGGTATATTTGTTTGAGAACCCCAATGCGCTGATTACCGCCGCCATTCTTGTTTTGATGGAAGCGTTTGCGATCTTTACCGTGTTTAACCGGTTTAAAAAATCGCTTACAGCGCCGCTTAAATGGGTTATCGCAACCTCCATGAGCATCGGGACGGTGTTGTGTATTGTTTACTTTCTGGTGGTCGTTATCCGCATCTCGCCGTGGTATGACCCGCAGTACTTTATTCCGATTTCGGGTATGATTATTGGCAACTCCATGACCGGGATATCGCTTGGGGTAAAGACCTTGCTCGACGGAATGGGGCAGCAAAAGGCGGCTGTAGAGGAAGCATTGATTCTGGGTGCCACACCACAGGATGCGTCTAAAACCGTTGTGAACAGCGCGTTTGATGCCGCCATCCTGCCTACGGTAAACTCCATGGTGGGCATGGGCATAGTCTTTTTGCCCGGTATGATGACCGGACAGATTCTGTCCGGCACCCTGCCCACCACCGCCATTGCATACCAGATTGCGATTATGTTGGGCATACTGGGCGCAGTGGCGCTTACCGTCATCATCATGCTGGGCTGGGGCTATCGGACGTTTTTCAATAAACAAGTTCAGTTAAGCCGGTAATGTTGTTATAACTAATTAGCAATAGGAATACAGGAAAAAGCCAAGCCGGTCTCATTCGTAACATCACAAAAACCGTCACTCATCGGTGGTGAAGCCGATTGGTGACGGTTTTTTTTAGTTATAAGTTCAGTGAACCGGAATAAGAAATCCCGCAGTCAGTACCGCCAACACAATTAGCGGTGCCGGGATTTTTTTGATAAACAGCAACACCACGGTGAATGCCATTACAATCATGTTATCGGGTGTAAAACCGCTTTTTTGCATGAAGATTACTGCAGCCACACAGATTAGCCCGCCCGCAACCGCGGTAATCCCTTTTAGAGACACGGCAATGCCCTTAATCTTCTTTAAGCTGCTCCACATGGGGTAGATGAAGTATATCAGCAGCAGTCCCGGAAGGAAGATGCCAACCCCTCCGGCTATACTCCCCAGTATCTGCACGGCAATGCTTGAGCCGCGGGCAGCCATGCCACCCGCATAGGCGCTAAAGCTGAACATCGGCCCCGGTAAGCCCTGCACAAGACCGAAGCCGGTTAAAAACTCCTGGTTTGATAGATACCGGCTTGCCTCTACCAGCTCACTATACATCATGGGAACAACCACCTGCCCGCCGCCGATTACAAGGTAACCGTAGCGGTAAAAGCTTTCAAACAAATGTACAATTTTGTTATCCCACAACAGAGAAACAAGAATACCGCCCACCGCGATGGCGGCAAAAGCAACCAGATACCGCCAGGGCGGCGACAGCTTTACGCGGTTCCACAGGTCGGTTTGTTTTGAACTTACAACGCTCACCACACCACCCAGAATCAGTACCAAAGGGTAAATCCACGGCTCACGAATAAAGTAGGTGACAATCCCGCCCATCAGCAGCAAAACGAGGGTGAGTTTATCGGTAATCACCTTGCGCCCGATGCGGTATGCCGCCACAACAATAAAACCAACCGCCATCGGACCGATGTAGCGAAGACCGTCGGGTGAAAGGTTCATCCTATCAAATAGATGACCCATAAAGGAAAGAAGGGTCATAATGAAAAGCGCGGGCAAAGCCCATACCAGCATAGTCAAAAATGCCAGCAGTGGACCACCCACCTTATACCCTATGGCAACAAGGGTTTGCGTACTGCTGGGACCCGGTAAAATACCGGTAAGGGCAATCAGCTCCACCAGTTCCTGTTCGGTAAGATAGTTTTTCTTCACGACCAACTGGTCGGTAAAAACACCAAAATGCGCCTCGGGTCCGCCATAGGCACCCAAGGAACAAACGAGGACATCCTTTAAAAACTGCCCCCATCGTCTTTTATTATGGTGATTTGTGTTGATTTTCGTTTTCATTCTTTTACCCACCTCCCAATGTTTGTGGCGTTTGTCGCCTACACTTGCTTTGTACTGCGGTTTATGGTATTATATTATCATTAATCGATATCGAAAGTCAATACCAAGTGGCGAGTAAGGAGACAAGTATATGAAGGATAAAATTTTGAGAAAATTCTTTTTGGGTTTTATTCAGATTCACATTCTGCACCACGCAAAAAAGGAACCGTTTTACGGTGTGTGGATGATGGCAGAGCTTGCGGAGCATGGCTATGATATGAGCCCGGGAACACTGTATCCGCTGCTTCACGGCATGCAGTCAAGCGGGCTGCTGCTACGAGAAGACCGTACGGTGGATGGGAAGATCCGAAAGTACTACACGATAAGCGAGCTGGGTGTTCAGGTATTGGAAGAAGCAAAAACGAAAGCCGGAGAGCTGTTTCGTGAGATAAAGGATTAGTGCGGCTAGCTGTGGTAGGCTGGTCGGTTGATGGGGAAAGCACCATGTTATAGAGGTCATACAACGCGGGACAGGCATAAAAAAACCCCCACAAACCAATGTTTGTGGGGGTTTTCATGGAAACAGTTGATAAAAATGATACGGTTTCAAATGGTTTCATTTGGTTTCACTCAAAAATGTAACCATGGAACAGAAGGTGAAACCATACTTATCTGTTCGTCAAATTGGAATTTATGGAATATTAAGCACATCATGGATAAACCAAGTCTGAGCTGTAACCATAATTGCAAATGTAGAAATAGCAAAGAAAAGCACTTCAGCCACAGCATTAACTCGGCTGGATTGAAGCTGTTTTTTTAGATTGGCGGGCAAGATTCTTGACAGCAGACAATAGACAAAAAATCCAATACAGGCTCCAGCGGTATTTGTCATCAAGTCGTTGATGTCAGAAGAACCCCAGCCAAACATCTGGACAATTTCAACGGCCAACGAAAACAGAAAGCCAGTCAATGCAACCGTCTTCATGTGATGATATTTCTTGTACAACAGCGGCAGAAAAAATCCCAACGGGACAAACAGAATAACATTCAGAATGGTGTCAATTGGCCCAGTTATCATGCCGACAAAAGGAGTCCAAGAAATGTTTGGACGAAAAGTCATTGTGCTGGTGAAGCCAATGCCTGTGACAGTTAAAAGACCAAACAGATAATAACCAAACACAAACACCGCAGCGATATGAAGAAGCCTTTGTGTTCTTCTTGATTTTTTGAGCCACAAGAAGTACAGCATGAAGACTGGAACCATAAACATATATCCGCTCATTGAACGAATAAGAATATCAGAAATTGGTATCATCATTTTCTCCTTGGCAAATTCAAGTTTTACGAACTGTTTGTAATTTTATAATAGCAAATTTGAGTTCTGAATGCCAGTCCGAAACAGGAAAAAGCACGATGGTTTCGTATCAAAACTATCGTGCTTATATGGTTGCGGAGGTACGCAACATTGTTTACCTACGATATTGTTTTCTTATGTAGTAACGATTAGCTCTACAACATAATCCTTGTCGCATATCGGAATATGGTATATAATAGCATATATGCCAACAAGGAGGACAAAGAGATGTTTTGCCCAAGATGCGCGACGGTTAACCAGGATGATAGTAAGTTTTGCCTCAAATGTGGGCAGCCTCTGCAGCCGGGGGCGATCGTGCGAGCACTCCCCAAAAAGAAACGAAGCCCTTGGTATTTGTGGCTTGTCCTGCCCGCTGCACTGACGTTTATATTTGTGATCGGGACATGGGGCATTGCCGGTACGCGAGGGGATATGGGAGCAAGGAAAACCGTGGGTTCGAGCGCATCTATAGACGAGACCGCTTCAGATGGCAGCGAAGCCAATGAGGCTACCTCAAGGTTAGCCGGGGCGCAAACAGCCAGCACTATGGTATCGTCTATTAGCGAAGAAGAGAAGAAACTCCAGCGCACACGCAATGCGGGAGGGTTTGACAAACTTGTTGCCGCGGGGTTTAGTGATACGCAAGCCGATCAGTATATAGCGGCGGCAGAGGAGTGCAATTTTGGTACATTGAAGGAGGTGGTGTTCTTCTCGGATGAATTTGAAGGAAGATACACAGGCAATGTAATTGTTATTGACGGTCTTATTTCCACCCATTTGACATTGAAATACCAAGGCGAAAAACTCGTTTTGGTTAAAGATAATAATGACGAGCCTTTGTTTGAGAATGGAAAGCCTAACCCAGAGTATTTATATTGGCGTGATATTAACATAGACAGTTTGAAAACCTATGTGGAAGATGCGGTCAAGCTCCAACTACTGTCGCCGTCGACGGCTGAGTTTCCCGGAAGCTTTTTGTCCCCCTACGAAGGTTGGAGCATAGGGAAAAAAGGCAAAGACATAACATTCCAATCCTACGTGGACAGTCAAAATACCTTTGGGGCTATAATTAGAAATAATTTTACTGTTGTAGTACGCCTTTACCGAGACGAAGGAGTGTATCGTGGGGTATACATGGCGCTTGGTGGAGAAGTTCTCGAAGACAGTAGATAGTTTACACCCTAACGCAAAAAACAGGGGGAGCCGCGCTAAGCAGCTCCCCCTTAATCATTATAATTTAATCTCTATCTTGCCAAACCCCTGCTCCCTCAGCTTAGCTATATCTAGGGTGTAGGTTTTGTCGGGTAGAGAAGGTGGTGCTACATCCTTGTAGGCAACGCCCACAAACGTACAGCACGCCCGCACAACGGCGTTGGCGGTCTCATCCAGCTTGCCATCAAATAACGAATTGTCGCCGTCGCTTGTTATGAATCCTACCTCCAGCAGCATGCTGGGCATTACGGTATCGCGGTTAATCGCGTACTCACCTGCTCCAGACGCGTGCCCAAGTTTTACGCCGCGATTGTAATACCCAATATCCCCAAAAGCTTTAAGGATATCCGCCGCCCAATCCTTGTACCTCTGGGGGGCTTGCGAGTGCAGCCATATCTCCACACCGTTTGCTGCCGAGTTCGAAAAGGCGTTACGGTGTATCGACAGATACAGGTCGCACTTGTTGCTGTTCGCCATGCTGGTGAGCACGGCTAATTTGGGTGCGTTGTCGTCCACACGGGGCAGGACAGTGTCCCACCCCTGCGCTCTAAACAACTTGTCGAGCAGCTGCGTTAGCCGCATGGTATCGTCCATCTCCCTGCGCTTACCGTTGACTGCGCCGGGGTCATTGGGAGTGCCGTGTCCGGCGTCAATACATACCTTGGGCATCACTCACCACCATCCTTATACGGCGCGGCGTATGTAAGTGCCCTCTTGCTGTCTGCAAGCCCCGCTGTGGTCGGGTCGTTAATGACACCCCATAGGGACACTGCGACTGCCACAAGGATTACGGGGCTTGATGCCGCCTGTCTGAGCAGGTCGACAAAGATTGCCCAGCTTGTGATGTCCGTCCACTGTAAGCCGAGGGATGCGAGGATAGGCGCGATAATCGCAATTGCAATCTGCGCCCAAAAAACGGGGTTCTTGATGCGTACTTTCCAGTTGATGTTCATGATTATTTGTCCTCCTTAATATCATCTATCCTGTGGTGCGCAGATTTGCACGATTGCTCCACGACAACCATACGCTCCACAAGATGATTGTGTTTATCGACTTTCTCCTCTAACTTTTGCAGCCGAAAATTGGTGAGCCGACTAGACGCAAGCACACCGCAAACGCTGCCGATGGCTGTGCCCGCGAACGAGATTAACGCGATTATGATTGTGTTGTCCATGGTGTCCTCCTATGCGTTGTATGGGATGCCCACTGCGACGAGCTGTATTACGCTGATTGGAGATCCGTTAGGGCGATACATTTTTTTAGCAACACTGTTTCCCAACGCATCGCATATGGTAATTAGGCGGTTTTTGCTGTCGTCGCCGATTTCTGCTCCTGATGTTTTAGTGTTTCCAAGATAATGACCAGTTGGCATAATTGGCGACGTTGTTACATACTCAGCATTTCCGAATGTGGTTGGCGCCGTGCTATGAAGCCCCCACAATACTAAATCTATGGTGTCAGTATCGGGAAGTACGTAGTACGCACCAACCTCTGAAAGCGGAGGTGAGGTATAAGCAAGAACTCTGTAAGGTTCGCCTGCGTTTTTGATACTAAATATTTGCGCACCAATACGAGCGGATGCGCCTTGGGTTATGGTAAAGCTTGCCGCGTCGCTACTCGTTTTTATCTTATACGCGACGCCAATATATTGAGTATATCCAGTACCTGATAGCCCCCCTTCTTCAAACGCGAGGGTCCAGCCTGGCGGAAGAGAGTGAGCATTTCGGCACATAAAATACGCCAGCATTAAGTCGCCGTCGTCACATGACAGCAAACTTACCGTCATGCTCGTATCAACCCCGATATCTGCGTTTTGCGAATAAACAGAAGCTTGTTTTTTCTGAGGTGAGCCGCCACCCCGCCTAGTAATTATCGCCTGTCCCATCTATACCACCACCATCTGAATATTGAGGTCTACCGTCGGCACCTCTTTGCGGCACGTAACGGTTATTTCGTCCGTGCCGGTTTCGATTTTGCTGACATACGCCCACGATTCTTCTTGCGCGTCCTCGTCACCCTCGTACAGCACGAGGTCAGCTATGGGCGTATACCCTGCAAGCATACCCGTGACGGTCACAGTCTGCGTGTACGGGGCGGTACCGCTCCACTCCTCCGCGTCCAGTGTTGCGGTAAAGTGCAGAGCGTCGGTTTGCAGTTGCCCCTTGATGTTGGTCTTGGGCACCCACTCCTCGCCGTCGTACTCATAGACATTGCCGAGCGTTTCGGATGCAGAGGACAGCCAGTAGTCGCCTGTGTTGATGCCGGTAGGCGCGGTTTCGCCTGTGTACCACTTTGCGCCGTCGGTTCCGTCTGCGCCGGGCGCGCCATCCGTTCCAGGGGCACCGTCCGCCCCCGGCGAACCGTTGATATTACGCGACGTTGGCGGAGAAGTAGATGGTGACCGCTCCCATGAGATAACACCCTCCTCGCTGACTGTGGGCAGCCACACGTCGTCGCTGCTCCCACCGCCGCCTGAACCGGGCACAAGCGTTCCGTCTTCAAGCACCAGTGTTTGCCCGCCTGTCATGCCGGTAAGGTCTACGGGGATGCCGTCAATGCTGCTTGCGTCACCTGTGCCGCCGTCTGCGGGGACAAAGCTCTCGCCGTCATAGACCAGCGTCTGCCCCTCGCCCAGTCCGTCAAGGTCGACCGCCACGCCCGCGATGCTCTGCGCGTCACCTAGCTTGCGCGTGTCGCCGTCAGGCACGTTGTCTAGGGTGAGGGGGATGTCTCCGTAAGCATCTGTGCGGGGTATATTGTTTACAGTTATTCCGGCGGCAGAGGTCATCGCATTACTTGCCAGACTCATTGCTTGACCGGCAAACTCTCTGGCGGATTGCGCTTGCTCTCTCGCATATTCAGCAGTCCCTAGGGACTGTTGTGCTGCTCCGTTTGCTTGTGCTGCAAGGCTGTGCGCAGTGGATAGGCCATTCCCAAGACTATTTAGTCCGTTATTAAGCGTATTGGCGGTTTCGTCGATTTTTAACATATCTGCGTTGTAATCAACGCGCTCAAACTTATCGCTGCCTTCATATTGCGATAGGTTAAGACCGGGAGTTTTGTTTGTACTTGCCATGATACCACCTCATATTTGATAGATTTGCCCGTTTTGCTTTACGAAGGTTTTGCACTGCGTCAGTTCACCGTTGACCTTTGCGACGGCATATGGGACGCTGTGGGCTGTGCCATTTTGTTTGACATATATTCCACCATCCACTATGAGCCCTGTCATAATTGTTGGCGTATAAACAGTGGTGCTGTAAGAGGCCGCAACAAAAATACCGGCGCCATAGGTAACCGCACCCCAGCTCCCGCTGGGTGAATATGTCAAAGCCCAATTGATGCCATCAAGCGAAAATATATTATACGGAGGGAACCCCGATACGGCGGTATAAATGCCATTGCCCGCAGTTATGGACACCCAGCTCCCCGGCGGTGCATTCCCAACAGTCCAGTTTATCCCATTGTTAGATGCCATAACATATATGGGGTCGTGATACAAATCGTCATGAAAGGCCACCGCCACAAAAACACCATTGTAATATGTTACCGAGCGCCAACCTCCGTTTGGAACACTACGAACAGTCCAGTTTACCCCATCAGGGGATGTCATGACCTTGGGGGGATACATGCTGAAATATCCAGGGGATACAACTACAAAAAGCCCTGCCCCAAAACACACGCTCGGGGTCGGCTCGAATGTTAATGGAGAGCTTCTAGAAGTCCAATTTATGCCATCAGGAGATGTTATTATTTTGTGTGCCTGAGACGAGTTACTAACAGCTACAAAAATACCGTTCCCGTAAGAGATGGAGCTCCAACTCGCGCCGCTTGGAACACTACGTACAGTCCAATTTACCCCATCCGGGGATGTCATGACATCCCCGTCAGATGACCGACCGCTACCAACTGCGACAAAAAGCCCGTGGGCATAGATGACATCCGACCAGTGTCCGGTGAATACAGTATATTTTTGCCATGCAATCGCATCACGAGAAGTAAGTACCATGTCAGGCCCGACAGCTACAAATAGTTGTTTTTCTTCACTGTAAGTTATCCCGTGTATAACATCTTCTTCGGTGCGGCGGACCGTCCATCTCAAACTACCCATTTCACTCGCCTCCATATTGCAGCCACACGTCCCCTTCAGCCATGACGTTGACATCGGGATCAGATGGCGATATCCATATCTGTGGTCCGCTGCTACCACCTCCGGCATAAACCTCAGACCGTACGGCTGTCAGTACCTTCTCCGATTGCGATTTGACCGGCAACGCGCCCTCGTCAAAGGACGGCTTGCCTGCGGCAGATAGCGTATGCTTGCCCCTGTACCGCCACGTGCCCCCGGTAATAAGCACCGGCGCATCAAGTCCACTGGGTGCACCTGTATCGGTGAGCGTCACAATGTCGCCGCAATCAAGTGCAGGGTCGTTGATGTACTCGATGCTTGCGGGGCAGTACGACACTTGCTGCACTGCGCTGAGTAGATTCAGTAGCACGGTGTTAATCAGCGTCGAAGTTTTGCCGGACAAAAGCGGATTTTCGTCGAGTTGCATGCCTTGTTTCGCGGATTCGATTGATACCCAACTCGGGTATAGTCCCTCCATCTCATCCCAACTACTATAAGTCGCCTCAAAGCCATCCCACATCACCGCGCTGCTTACATATGCGGTGCCGTTAACGACCATTGCAAGCTGGGTGATGCGAACCGTATCGTCTGACACATCCGCGCTGATGCGCTCGGTCTTACCGATACTACGCGCACTCGCTTGCCCGTGCGGTCTTAGCACCAATGCTCCTGCACGGTCTATGCAGCCAAACGTGCCGGTTAGCTGTGCTATCCACATAAGCAGGTCGCGGCAGGTCTCGATGGACGATTTGTCTGGTATAGTTACCGTAATAGTGCTGTTTGGCAGCGCGGCGACTTGCGTCGAGGTCATGCCGAGTGTCACGCCGCATCGGGCGCACAGCGACGCAATGAGCGTGTAAAGTGTGCCGGTCTTGGTGACACCTACAAGGTCTTTGTCGAGCTGCATCATGCCGTCGTATGCCTTGACCGCTACGATGCGCTGCTTACGCTTTGCATCGTCTACGCGCCAAATACCGAGGGGGATATCAATCCACCCGTCTGCGGTTTCTATGCCCCACGATAGGGCTATGCTTGCGCCGGACAGCGCGTAAGCCGTGCCGCCGTAGTTGAGCAGTGACAAGCCCATTTCTGAGGCTACGACCGACCCAACGTCAAAGACATTACCCGATACCGACTTACGGATAATAAACAGGCTACCCTGTACAATGTCTGCGTCTGAGATGTTTACAGTCGTGCTGTTTGACAGAGTGATAACGCCCGACATCCGTGTGGTACGGGTGCGGGCGTTAATCGCGTCTATGTATGCTTCGCTGACAGGGTACACGGTACCACCCCTTTAATACTCAATAAGCGATACGGACAGTTCCCACAGGCTCCCCGACGGCGCGCTATCGTCCGTGTGAGACAACAGTGTCGCCTTGCGGTCACCGGCGTACATGGTCGCATTGCCCGTGCCGCCGGTGGTCGGGTCTAAAAACGTCACGCTAAATTCGTCAGGGGACAGGGCATAGGCGATGCTGTTAATCATCGCAAGTTTGCCCTGCCACGTCGCCTCGATTTGATACATACCCGCCCTGACCCGGTCGCGGCGCAGATACCACGCCTCATCGCGCGTCGTGCTTTCACTATCACCATCACGACGGCCGACAGCATACGAGGATGGGTTGGGGAGGGGGGAACCGTTAATTGATATCATTGCCATAATGCTTACCCCCTCCCGTTATTCTTGCGATTGTGGTTGTTGCCAGCGTTGACCACAATCTCCTCGATCAGCTCGTTGCCGATGTAGACAGGCACAGTGATATTTCCTGCTCCTGCCGTCTGCATACCACCCATGGCTGCCGTGAGTTTGTTTGCGAGGACGTCAATCCAGCCCGTGTTTTTCTCAAGCGGCACAACAGCCTCGTCGCCATCGCCTTCAAGGTAGCCGACCTGTCCTTTTCTTAGCACGCCGCCTTCGGCAAGGTGGGGAATTTCAGGAATGTTTAGGCTAAATGAGAAACCATCAGTAATGCCTTTTATCGCGGGTATTTCGAGCGATGACAAGGTGTTTAAGCCAGATATAACTTTGTTGATAAAGCCAATAATTGAGTTGAGTGTGCTTTTTATGCCGTTCTTGATATCGTCGAAAACAGAGACAAAGGCATTTTTTGCACCTTGAAGAATCTCTACCCATTTTTCTTTCGTGAACCATGGCGCGATCGTTTCGTTCCACCATTTAGGTACTGCTTCCGTAAAGAAGGTTACAATGGCACTCCACCCCGATGCAACGCCGGATTTGACGTTATTCCACAGCTCAATCCACTTTTCAGCGGTAAACCATGGGGCGATGGTCTCGTTCCACCATTGCGGTATCGAGATTGTGAAAAAGTCGTACACTGCGTTCCACCCATCGGCAAACCCGTTGACCATGTTTTGCAATAGCTCGTTCCACTTTTCGATTGTGAACCAAGGCGCGACATGATTATCCCACCAGTCTTTGACCTTGTTTTCGATTATAGTGAACGCTTGATTAAACTGAGCCTTTAGATGATTTACCCAGTCAAGAATAGCTGTTTTTACCTCGGCTATTTTGGTTTTTAGTAGGTCGAACTGCTCGCGGAACTTATCAATCTTGTTGTCAAGCATGAGATTTTTCCAGTGCTCCCATGCGTCTGAAAAGTCCCCTTTTAGAACTGCTGCCACAAAGCCAATAGCATCTTCGAGGTTTTTGAATCGATATTCGAGTTCAATAAAAGTTGCACTCATCTGAAAGTCCACGAACCACGCCCAGACATCCACGAGCTTTTTAGAGACAGCAAGAAGAATGGGATAGATTTTACTTAGAATGCTGCGCAAATCCTCAAACGCCTTGCTGCTCTGTATTCTATCTGATAGCTTCTTGAACTTTTCGTTAAATTTATCCCATAGTTCAAGGAACTTCGGAGCGGCGTACTCAGCGAGAGGCTTTAAAAACTCTTCGTAAAACTGTTTATACGTTTCAAACCACTCGTCGATTAGTTTGCCGACAATCTCAAGCCCAATGGCGAGAGTGTCAAGAAAACGCGGCAAAGCTTCGCTTATTGTCCATTCGGCAAAAGGTTTGAATATGTTATCATAAGCCCATTTTAATCCCGCAAAAAGAGGCTCTGTTATTTTACCAACAGCTTCTTTTAAACGCTCAAAAGCTTCTGCTGCGGGCTCAAATAACTTTTTAAGCTTTTCAAACTTCTCTTTGACCTTATCAATCCAGCTAGTATCAGGCTCCGTGATTTTAAACTCCGGATCGGGCAATCCAGCGAAAACCGAGTTGCCCGCCCCAACAGTGGTGCCCGTGCCGCTTGCCGCCTTTGGCAGGGTGTTAATCTCATCAAATCCGGCTAGTTTTTGTTGTGCCTTTGCAGTCTTTTCGACTGCCTCGGTCAACCCGTCCTGCGCCGCTGTTTGAGCCTCGGTGCCTGCGGTAGAAACGCCGCCAATATCGAGCTGCAAGCCAAACAGAGCAGCTAACGCCTTAAGACCCATCGTAGCCCATTGAACAAGCTGCGTAAGTCCCTGTATAATCGGCTGCAACCCCGCGTTGACAAACGCCCCCGCGGTCGCGGTCAGGTCCTTAAATGCGCTAGACAGCGTTTGCATCGTAAACGCACTGCCCTTTTGCACACTATCGCCGAAATTGCGATGAGCCTGCTCAAGGATACCGAGCGTGCGGATTTGCTGCTGCTCGTAAAAGGTGAGTTGTTCCCACGTGCGACCGTTGGCTATCTTTTTAAACGCATCGGTCATTTCGAGCATCGCCACGTTTACCTGGATGCCTAAGTCCTCAATCGCCTCTGTGTTGCCCAACAAGCCCGAGCGAATGCGCTCCATGACGTCCTCCATGGTGCGCCCGGTCTTGGACGCAACAACCGCGGACGCCTTAAGCATAGCAATGGTGACCTTGCTGTTTTCCTGTGCATCGGCGGTGATGCTCCTAAACAAGTTGCCATATGTGGCGGCGTATTCGTACGCTGCGCTCTCCGACATACCGAGTGCCTTGGCTGTGTTCTCGGCAAAGTATTGGATGTACTTTGCGGAATCCCCGAAGAGGCTATTAACCCGGTATACACTGCTTTCGAACGTGGCAAATGCGCGCAGGAGGGCAAGTAATCCATCAAGCAGCTTTTTGAGGACAACCACAACGCCAGCAATAGCGGCGGCAGTAGCAACTGCGCCCATCTTAAGCGCCGACATAGCTGTAGTGCCACTGCTCCCCATGGTCTGCAGTCCACTCGACAATGCAGACGTCCTGCCTTGCATGGCTTTCATGCCTGCGTGCATGCCGTTCAGTCCGCCCTGCATACCTTTTAGCCCTCGCTGAAATTGCGAGGTGTTCATGCCGACCTCAACGCTAAGCTTTTTCAGTGCCATCCGTTAACCTCCCTTCCTGCGCCGCTTGTAGCCGCCGCTCAAACTCATCCTTACTGACCTTCGGGGCGACCGTTTTTGTGCTGTCCTTGATATACCGCTTAAGCGGTTTGAGCTTACCTGCAAAGGCGGCGCCTACAAAGTTTGCCGTCTGCCAGCATATTGCGATTTGTTCCTTGCTCTTTCCACTCTGGCGCTTGTTGTAAGCGTCAACGCATGCGTAGAGCTCCCACAGCTCCATGTCGCGGAGCTGCGGCGGGTGTATGCCGACAGCATAGGCGGTCTGGACTAATTGCTCGCTGTAGAGATACTCGGGAGCTTCGGCAGACCCAACAGCTCCCGTATCGCGTTTTTTCCTTCGTCACTCGCGGGGAACTTCTCAAGCTTGGATTCTACCTGCTCGGGGGTGCCGCTAAACATCAGCTTGGCAAGAAGCTCTTGCACCGCGGTCTGCAGCTCGATGTAATCCCAATTGTCGAGCAGTTCAGCCGCAAAAGATGGGTCACTGGTTTTCCCGGCAGCGATGGATAACACCCCGGTCAACTCTGGTATCTCTGCTTCGCCAATCCGCCCAAACACCTGAGTGAGAGGCAGCTTGAATTTCTTTTCAATTGCCGCAGCCACGCCAAGTTTCGTGGACAGCTCGATTTCTTTATCGCCAACAGTTATAAACATGTTATTGTCCTCCTAAAAAGTGAGGGCGGGAATTAACCCGCCCCGTGATATTTGGTTTGCCTGTTACTCGCCGCCGGAGGGAACGGTCAGCACGACCGCGTCGCTACCAGCAAGGCTGATGCTGATGTCCGCCTTGCCGTCGGCGGCATGGTCGATTGACAGGGACTCCACGTAGCAGTCGCCCTGCAAAAAAGTGGTCTCGTCCAGGTAGAAGCTGCCCGTCAGCTTGGAGCCGTCCTCAAATGCATCCAGCAGCATTTTCTGCCCCCCGTCCGCGGCAAAATCCGCCGAGCCGTCAGCGGATGCAGACCAATCCTTGACGCTGGGCACCTTCTCCTTGTAGTCGTTGCCGAAGCTGATAACTTCAAGGATTTCCTTGGACATCTCCACATTGAAGCTCGCCATGTGAACGATATCAACAGCTGCGGAGCTGCCCTTTTTCATCGAGAGTTTGCCGGTTACGCCTGTGTATAAAGCCATAGGTTAATACCTCCTTACAGTAAAGTTGACCGTATACTCCTGACGCGGCGGGTTGTTGTTATCCAGCCCGATATCGAGGATTGCGGTTGATTGCAAAACGCTGATATCCGTGTCGTGGTATCGGTCTAAAATATTGGCGACCGCCCCAGCCGTAGCATAAGCGGTCGCCGCTGTCGTGTCTCTTACGCGCACCTGCACGTTGTGGCTGTAGTCTGTGCCGCCAAAGGAGTGGTCGGGCGGGGGAGGGTTGTACTCAAACAACGCAATGATTGCATCCGGCTTGGCGGGCATATAGCCCATCACCACATTCGGCTTGTTGAGCACCATAGCGAGCTTATCAAGAATGTTCATTTTAAACTCTTATCCACCACCTTCTCCATTCGCGCGATAAATGCTTTTTCCAAAGCGTTAAACGGAGCTTCAAGATACTTCGCCTGCCCTCCCATGGGATGGCTGTATCCCAGCTCCTCATGTTGCTTAAGTGCATACGGTAGGTCATACCCGACAGAGCCAACCGCCGATAGCCCGGGTGATACTGTTGATGCCGTCGGTGCTTTGCGGGCAAAAATGGTTTGCCCGTTAAGCTCAGCTGTACAGTCATTCCGCAGGTCGCCGGTATCGACGGGCGCGATTGATGCACTGCGTCCGGCAAGCTCCAGCAGGCAATCTTGCGCAGCCCTTACGGTTTCCTTGGGGTTGCGTCTCATCGCCTGCTCAAGCTGCTTATCTAGTGCTTTGCTATTAAGCTTGATTTTGATGCCGGATGCCATCACATCACCGCCTTGTAGCCGATGGGCTTACCGAACAGCCCCTCCCACTCCGACACGCCCATTACCACCTTGCCGTCGAGCATATCGCCCTCGTCAATGTGATTAAGCAGGTAATAGACATGCTGTGTGCGGATGGTCTGCCCGGTTGCTGTGAGGACGTTCTGAGCCTTTGATTGTCGCCTGCAGGGCAGGGAGATTGCATCACCGTATATCGGTTGCCCTCTCCCGTCAGTGCCCGTACAGGGGCGGTATTGCGCCATTTGGTTGAGGTAGCAGCCTAACACATCTCATACCCCCCGGACAGATAGCGAGCGAGTAGCCGCGCCGCCTTAGGGCACAGGAGTGCTGGATGGTTGGACTTGCTACCAGCGGCGTAAGTCTCGCTTAGGTCGCCGAGGCTAAAGCTCTCCACCCCCTGTGCCTGCAAGGCTTGTCGCTGCTCTGCGTTGGCTTGCTTGTCGTCGTCCGACAACCAAAGCGCAAGCTCGATTTGTGCCGCCTTGATGTCTGCGGGCGGCTCCTGCGAGCGCCCGTATTGCAACGGGAGGCGGGGGAAGGCAAGTGGCTGGTCGCGGGATGCCTTACGCCCTTGGTAGGGCAGCATATCCATCTCTGCGCATGCTGAAACAAGTAAGATGACCTTACCCTCATCGGATAAGGTCATCCACCTGACACGGTTAGCGTTGTTGCCGCGATAATGAGAAGTGATATAGGCATCTGCAGCCGCTACGGATACGTAGGTGTCAGTACCAACTGTCATAACGCATCACCCCGTTACGAGGTCTTTTTGACGAGCACAGCGATACCGCGCTTGCGAGCTCTGCCGTCAGCGGTAACCTCAGCAACGGTAATCTTGGTGCTTGCGCCAGCGGCAACGACATCCTCGTGGTCAAGCTCTGTCCAGCCGGTAGTAAGGGGCGCGTCATACGCAAACGACGTGTAGCTAGTGCCGAGTTTGTAGACAAACTTGTTACCAGCTGTGGGGGTTGTCGGGTTGATAGAGATTACAGTGTCGCCGACAGCCACTGTGCCCGCTGCAGATGTGACATCCAGTTCGCCCAGGGTAGACGGGGTGGATTCAATCTTGTAGATGAGGTCGGGGGTGAGCGCCTTTACACCGTAGTCGTAAAACAAGCTGACAGCAAAGTCGTTGGACAGCGGGATTTTCTCGGGCTCGCCGTACTGGTTTGTCACCACGGGCTGCGCCACGGAGCCAACCGCCATTACGATAGCGTCAACGCCATCAGGCAGATTAAGCCCGTTATACACACGGATGCCGTGGTACATTGCAAACTCCTCAGCTGCGGTGTCTACGTTGGATGCAGGGAGGCTGTCAAGCGCGGTGCGGATTTCGCTATAGAAAATGGGGGTTACAACCGCCGCAATCATGTTGCGGGGGATGCCGCGCACATAATCGTTTTTGGTAGTTTCGAGGGCGATAACCGCCTCCTCGAGTTTTCCGGCTGCGGTCGTGGCTGTGGTAGTCGCCGCAGTAGCGGCGGTTGCGGCAGCTGCGAAAAACGCAATGTCGAGCTCGGACACCATGGCGTCGATGTGGTTTGCAGCGCGCCGCGCCATGATAGCACCAACACCAAACGTATCGAGGTCAAACTTTGCGCACTCTTCCACAATCTCGCGGTGGATGTCTACGTTGACGGTCACGGGGGGTGCGGTGATTACTTCGCCCTGTGCTGCAGCGCGAGCGGTGCCGTATGCTTTGGATGCGCTGTTTACAAACCGCTTGAACTCTACCGAGCCCGCGGCGGGGTTGCCGGTGTATGCCTGAGATTTCAGACCGCCGGACAGGGTGTCCTTCTGCACATTGTCGATAACAATGCCGTAGATTTCCTTAAGGTCAGCCTTTGTGGCGGCAGCCTGCAGGAGGGATATCGCCTTGGTTCTTGCCATTCAAAATCATCCTTTCGTCATTAAAAAATTACGGTACCGCTGGGTAGCGGCGTTTTTGGGGCTCCGGGTGCGGGTGGAGGGTTTCCGCCCGAACCGGGGACTTTGGGGTCTGCCGGGGGAGGCGCGTCCTTAAGCACGACAGGGTACTCCTTTGCGGCGGCTTCTGCCGCCTCCTTGACGCCTGTAACATTGCCCTGCTCGTCTACCTTGACGGCTGACAGGTCAATCAGTTTTGCGAGCAGCTTGTGGTCGTATCCACTCAATGCCTTGAGCTCTGCCGCTATCAAGCGGTCATTCGCGGCTTTGAGTGTTGCTGCTTCGCGTGCGGTCAGGCGTTGTCCGATGTCGCCGATGTCCTCATCATCTTTGAGGCTAAAGGCTGTGCGGATAGCTTTTTCGAACCCGCTTGCCTTGATACGATTATCCTTTGCCTCCTGCCGCAGAGCTCTTACATAGTCTGCGGTGTAGGTTTTGCTATCGTCACCGGCAGGTGCAGCGGGCGGTGCTGCAGGAGGCGGATCGCCACCCTCTGCAAAGTGTTGCATGCTGATGCGCAGCGGGTTTTTGAGTTTATGCATGGTATAGTCCTCCTTTGCGCGGCATCAAGCCGCAAAAATAGCGCCGCCATCAGGCCGCGCTTGTGTTTGTATTTGTAATCAGCGCATCAGCGCTGGGATTACTGGGGCATGAAAAAACCACCCTCGGATAAAGAGGATGGTTTAATTGATTAGCGCAAATGCTTCTTGCTCGGTTATTTTTTCGATGCGGTTCATTATGTCCGAACTGCCGATGCCGTCGTTATCATAGCCGATGATACGATCCATCAGTATGCGTTCGGCGTCCCACACCCAGCCCTTGACGGGGTCGTAGATGTAGCAGTCAAACATACTGTCCTGTCGTCCAATCAAGTTGAGGTCAAGTATCTTATAATATGTCGGCAATCTATTTCACCCTTTCTATTCCGGGAGGCTTTTGCATGGATTCGGACAACTTCGCCATCTTTGTTTCCAGTTCAGACCGAAGAGGGGCATCCTTCGGGAGCGATCTCCACTGCTCGTACAGCTTGTGCATTTCTCCGTTTTTCACCGCAAAGCTTTCCGGAGTGTGGTACTGAACTTCAAACGGTTGCCCGTTCAGGGTACGCACCACAGTGTTTATCCCGTTATAGGGGTTATTCTTATCAAGCCAGTAGTTCTTCACTTCACTTGTATTATACCCGTTATGGGAAAAGGTGTCAATGGAGGATGTCGTTTTGTTGGCGAGGGAATCGGCATCAGATGTCAGAGTGTACCGCAAGATATCCTTGACCTCGTATTCGTTACCGCCGGGATTGTAGTTTGCACGAATTTTGCGCAAATACGAATCTTTGCTTTTTACACGGTAGTCAAGTCCGACAGGATCCATGCCGACCGAAGCGCCCACATCTTTTACTGCGGCAGTGATGGTAGGCTCAGCCTTAACCGCCTTGTCGTAATACCCCATGCCCTTGTATTGAGCTTCGATAATACCCCATCCCTCCCCGCCGGCGTTTTTTAGCTTCCGAAAAGCATGAAAACTTTTTGGAGCATCATCTCCCAGCCTTGCTCTATATCGCTCGTATTGATACCGGTCTTGCCGTATCTGCCGGTTTCGAACCTGCTGTTTGTTGTACAGTGCACGCTCAGCGTCAGGGCGATTGTCCTCAAATGGGCGGTTGCTGCGGGCAATGTCGGCTGCTAAGTCCTCCTCGCTCTGCAGGCTCTCGATATACGGGTGTACGCTATGCCTGCAATTTGGATGGATGTTGCGGTAGCCGGACGAGAACGCCCGAGAAAGCGGTGGAAACCTCTTGTCATCGCCTGAGATACTGTAAACTCGCCCCTGAAACTGCGCACATATCTCACAGGTGGGATAGTGTGACGTCATGCGTACTAGGTCATAACCGTTTGCGGTCAGCTGTGTTTCTCTGGCTAGATTGCCCGCCTCGCGGGTGGTTGACCTTGCGACCATGGCGGCGTAGGCATCGAGTGACACTTGATACGCACGCTTGCCAGAGCCATATTGTACAGTCATAAACCCTTGCGACTGAAGCTTGCCAACAAGGTTCTGCTGCATCTGCCGGACAGTCGAGCCGGACGCCAGCTTTTCGCCGGTCGCCTCCAGCCCAACCATACGCAGCGCATCGTCTCGAGCGTCCTCGACGTAACGGATAACCTGACGCCCTGCCTGCTCCAATCCCTGGCCGATTTGGTATTGCATCTCGCGGGCGACCATGTAAATCATGTCGCCGTGGAGCTGTGCAAAAGCAGCTGGCGGGGACATCATCAGGTTGTTGCGCTTAAAGTACCCGTATACCTCATCAAGCCCTTTTTGGTACTCGACGGGGATAACTGATTCAACGTAGTAAGCTGATTGCCGCTCCATGCGTTTCAGCTGCTTTTCCAACTGTTTGAGGATGGTGTTGGCATACACCTTGGTGCCAACGCCGCGATAGTTTATGACGGTGTCAATCAACTGGTCGCGAGCCGACAGGAACAGCTTTACGAGGTTTTCAAGCTCCTGCTGCGTAGGCTTGGGCATTACTCCTCACCGCCTGTATCATCCTCGTGCAAGTCAATCGCACCGAGTACCGGCGGGGTAGAGGCTGCTTGCTCCTCTGTCATCTGCTCAAGCTCTGCCTCCACCTCATCATCAGACAGCCCCATGCGCTTCATGGCGGAGTATTGGCTCATGATTGCCTTGCCGCCGGTAGCGGTTGTAAGGGTGTTTATCTGCTCTACTTCGTCGACGGGCAAACCGTCGTTCCAGTGGAGGGTCAATCCGTCATAGTCGAGTGCAATACCGTTTAGTCCGGCAAGCATGACAATAATCTGCTTAATGGTCGCGGTGTTCATTCCAGCAATACGTGCCGCTTTGGTACGCGGTGCCACCATGCGCAGTTTCAGCGCCGTGCCACTGTCTGCTGTGCCTCCGCCGCCTCCCTCCATCAATGCTTGCCCCATCTCGGACAGTGTGTAGAGCTGTTGGAGTAGCTTGTCGATTTCGGTAAATGCCGATTCCAGACTGCCGTCCCACGTAATGTACTGAACGTCAGGGTCGTCACGGGTGTTTCGGGCGAAGTAGTTGCCCAGGTCAAGGAAATACCGTCCCGTGCGCTCATCGTATGTAAGCGCATCCTTGGGTCCGCTAAGACTAGGCTCGCTATGCTTATCCAGCACCGTGTCAATGCAGCGCAGACGCCACATAATCGCCGCCACGATGCTATTGATGATTGCATAGTCATCCACACCAAACACGCTGCCGCTGTGGGTGATGTTGGTCAATGCCTGCACGGCAAAATCGGTTAAACCTGTACTGGCGCGCGCAGTATTGGTCAGCTCGCCAATCTCACGTTTATCCTCATCAAATCCGTACAGACGGGTCTCAATAGTCCCAGTCGTATGTATCTCCACATACAGCTCAGTCATCTTGCCGTTGCCATCTGGTGTGATTGGGTATGCGATAACGTGATGCGTGATTGTCTTAAGGTCTGCCGGGTCAACGACCGGGTACCAGTAGAGTGGAGACACAGCGGTCAGCCCGTCGCCGACAAACTTTAGCACCGCATTGCCGTAGCGGCTCACGTCGATAATCGCCTCATACAGACGTACGCCCCAACGCTGCCTTTCAAGCAGTTTCGATAGCGCGTCTGTGTCCTGCTCCGTCTCAAGCGTGGGCGGTTCGCCGCAAACAAAATCAGCAGTCTTCTTAGAGAGCAACTGCTGATAGTTTATAACCGTATTTACATCATGGTTTTTTTTGCGGAGGCGTCGGGCGATTTCCTCAAAGTCGCTTTTCCACGCCTCGGCATGCCGGGTAAGGAAAAGCTGTTCGTTGAGTTTGTACTGCTCGATGCGCTCCTTTTCCGAGGGAGGGGGGTATGATACCCCGTCGGATAGCCAGTTTAGGTTTGTCAGCATGTTGTCACCTGCCTATAATTCAACGTTAATGAATTTGCCACCGTCTTTAGCAACAACGGTATTCACAAAATAGCGAATATCATCCATCGCATGGTCATTCTCTTTGATTGGCTTATCCTCCGCGGATTTTTCGTCCCAGCGGTATGAAGCGAATTCTGCGAGTGTGTTTGTGCAGTTCTCGCAGATGCGAACCTTGCCGGATTGCATTGCCGCCGCAGTGTTGCGAATGCCATCAAGCACTGCGTTATCAGCTTGCCGAACATGGTATTTGCCATGCCTACGGATGGTCGCGATGAACGATGCCGCCGACGGGTCTACGATAACCGCTCGTATGGGTAATCCACCCTCCAGTGCGGCAAGCTCGTCGTAATACTCCTCGTCCGTCAACTGTCGGCTGGTATCGCGTCCTGAATGGTAATACTCTTTGATGCGATACCACACGCCACCAGACAAGCCCCACAGCCCCATAGAGCACGGGTTGAGTGTGCCGTAGTCAATGGATATGTAATATTGCATGTACTTGCGCTGCGGGTCGTCAGGCACCGTGTATTTGCCCTCTGCCGCCTCGGGGTAGATAAGTCCCTCAGCCACTACCCACAAACCGCGGATAAAGCGGTCGTAGAATACACCTGTGTACTCGCGTTTGAGGTTCTCCACATACTCGGCGTCAAGAAACGGGTTATCATCTATCAAAAATTTCAGGACAAGCATATTCAACTCGCCTTGACGGTCCATGTATTTGACTTTTACCCAGTGATACGGGCTGTCGGGGTTGGTGGTGGCGATAAGTTTTGCGCCGGCTTCGGAAAGACGGGATAGAAGCATCGCGAAAAAGTCTTCGGTGAACAGCGTCAGCTCGTCGCAGTATGCACCTTGCAACGTCATGCCGCGTATCTTGCTCTCAGCCCTTGCGTCGTTCACACCCTCAAGATATATCAGCCGCCCGAACAGGCGACCTTCCTTCTTGCTGAGGCTATATGTGAAGTACTTTGTTCCGACGAGCGTCTGCAGTAGGTCAAGGCAGTTACGCCGTAAACTGGTTAGCGTCTTTGCAACCATGAGGTAGTTGCCGTCGATAGGGGATGTCGCCACCCAAAACGCCCACAGAACAAGAGATATCCATGTCTTGCCCGATCGGACGGAACCCTCCAGCAGATTGATGCGTTTAAGCTTATTGTGCTGCCATAAGCGCATAAGGTCAAGCTGCTTCGGGGAGTAGACTTTATTCATTCTGCTTCAATCCTTCTATGAGGTCGGGGAGGGCACCGGTCGTGTTGTCGTCGACACGAACCTTTGCCCTCAATGCGTCGATACGCGCCTTTTGCTCCTCTGTTGCAAGGTCCCAGTTCTTGTGAAGCATATCGTCGTACTGACGGATCAGCCCGCGCAACTCTGACTGCGCACGCGATTGCGCCTTAAGAAAGTTCGCCTGCTTATCCCACGCCTGCTGTACCTCCCACTTTTCACTTGAGGATGTATCTCCATCGGAACGCGCGATCTGCGTTGTAGTGCTATCCTCCTTGTCGCGAACATACATGATGTTCTGCGCACGGATAATAGCGGCGTAGGCTATCTGAATGTTTTCCCACAGGATATCAAGCGGCGGCTTGCTATCAATCTGCTGGATAATAGCAAAGGTCTCTTCCGGAAGATACTTCGAGAAGAAACCATGCTTTTCTGCGTTTTTGTTTTCGATAGGGGCACCGCCATCATTGCCGACGGCGTTCTTGTTTTTAGGCTGACCACCTGGCTTGCGTTTGGTAACGTTACTTTTCGAGATTGGTAACGTTACTTTATTCCATTGGTCTTGATTCTTCCATTTGCGCACCTGCTGTTCCGACACGCCGAGTTCGGCGGCGATATCCTTGAGCAGGCGGGTCTTATTGCTATCAATCCATAATTGCTTGGCTTTGTCGCGCCCTGGGCTTCTCTGTCTTGGCAAGCGTCACCACCTCTCAATCGTGTTGATTTGGACAAAAGGAAAAGACGCTCCGTGATGGGGCGTCTTTTCATTTTGGCATAATTAAGTTTTTGCTGAAATAAATAGCTTCATTTGCCTTTGTGTTTGTACTTACGGAATAATTTAACTCGATGTAAGTCCCTCGATATTTTGAATATAAGTCTTCAATAAAATTGCATACATCATACGTCACTATCCATTTCCTTTTGCATTTAGAAATGGATTTATATAAATTTATATGGTCTTGTTCTGTGAATGAATTTTTATATAACTGTGATCCTTTAATTACATATGGAGGATCAAAATAAATGAAAACATTGCGATACTTCTGTAAAAAATCAGAGTCTATCAGCTCTCGAGCATCCTTATTTGTAAGTACTATTTGGTCCTTTTTTGCTGCAATTGCTCTTATTTTTGTTATCAAAGCCTGCTTATTAAATCTCGCATCAATTGCATATAGTCCATCTTGTGCACGGCCACCAATAATACCCCCTTTAATTACACCTGAACGATTGGTTCTATTTAGAAAAAAAGTGGAAAAGGCAAGATTAATGTCAGGAAACATTGAATGTTCATATATGTGCTTTTGTCGATCCCATTCAGCTACAGATATCTCAACGTTTTGAATCTTGTTGCAAAACTCTTCTGTATTATTTAAAATACAGTTCCATATAGCATATATTGCCGGATCTAAGTCGTTAATAATTATGCGCTTTACCTTGTTGCTAAAAAGGAGACGTAATGCTAGGCCTGCTCCGCCCGCAAAGGGCTCAAAATATGTTTTCCCTGTCAAATCATTAGACTCCAGTACTTTTAAAACATAATTATATAATTGCGCTTTTCCTCCTGGGTAACGCAGCGGCGAATATGACGAAGGCAAAACAACCCCTCCTTAAAAGCAATTACAAGTTCCACGCCTGAGGATTAATTCCATTAATTAAAGCGACTTTTTTGAATAGAATATTAAGTCCTTTATAAAATTTATCAATTTCAACTTCGTTCTCAGGGTCACTTAACCACCATTCGAACAAAAGTTTGAAAAATCTTTTGTGATCCATAAAAAAAGGTTTTAGCAATTCACGTTTAACACCATGTATTGTTTGCCCATTTTCTTGCAATGCTGCAATTTTTTTATTGATGGCAACCATCTCATTTAGTAATTTATCTTTATAGTACAATTTACCAATATTTTCTTCCAACACAAGATCTGATTTCCAAAACTTATCATCTCTAAGGTATAATTTCTGCGCATATTCAAGTAAAAAATCCTCTGGAGATTTATGCCCAGGTAAAACTATTATTCTATTAGTATAATCAACACTTTTGTCACCA
Organism: Bacillota bacterium; assembly: GCA_023460535.1. Lineage (GTDB taxonomy): Bacteria > Bacillota > Clostridia > Oscillospirales > Ruminococcaceae > Acetanaerobacterium. Next base: position 274,993 of record JAEWPV010000007.1, on the reverse strand, counting down.
TCTAATATGCAAATCAACCCCGTTGTTATTTTTAAATTTATGTCAGTAAAAATGCTTTTCAAATTATCCGCACCGATATTTGCTTCTACGAAATAAAAAAAGTTTTTTACATCTTTGAATTCTTCGAATTTATCATAAAAATAATCTAACAAGATATTAGCGAGAAATCTAGCCTCGTTATCTTCTGTTAAAATCGGTATTTTTTTATTTTCAAATAAATCTGCTTTTGTTAGTCCTTTTAAGTACATATGAATTTTATAAATATCGGGATCAGGAATACTACATACATCAGTATCGTTATCATATAGATATATTACATTATCTTTATGAGTTAGCGCATAATCCAAAAGATACAGACTATGTGAAGTTGCAATAATTTGTATTTTATAATCTGAAGAATATTCCCTTAGTAGGTTAAGCAATTTTACTTGCATACTTGGATGAAGTGTAGCATCAATTTCATCTATAAGCAAGATGCTTTCAATCGAATTATGGCTATTGATATTTGAAAAATAATATTTTAACGAAACTAGCGCGGTCAATATAATATATAAATTATCTTCTCCAGCAGAAATGGTATTAGAATCAACACCATCCTTATTAGTGGCGAAATCCGCTCTTATTTTTAAATCCCCCATATTTTGATGATTAATAGAACTCACTTCTATACTAGTTAGTCCACGGTAAATTTCAGCTATTTCATCCAAATATTCTTTAGGAAGTTTTTTATTAATAATTTTGATACTATTATCACTTTGAAACTCACCATAAGTAACTAACCTGAATAATCCAAGATAAATAACTGGTAAGAAAGGGAGTTTTTCCAAGGAGCCCCTATTGTATTTAGGTTTAAGATAATACCGGTCTTTGTTTTGATTGTCAGAATGAGTATTGTGCTTTCTAAATTCTAAAGTTGGGTTGTTATCATGATACTCTACAGAGTAAAGTATGCCTTTATCACCATTAGCAGGGTCATTATATTGTTTGTCTCCCCGGGTTAAGGTTTCAATTTTTTGATTTAATCGATGATTTACTTGACGGATGATATTAATAACCTGGTTATCATGAAGCCATTCACACGACCTAGTTACCGCCTGAAAAGAATTACTAACAACATGCAAAATTGAAGTTTTACATGTACCGTTTGTACCAGAAATAATGTTAACACCTTTTTTAAACTCCAAGCTAATATCTTTCAATTTTCTGTAGTGAGAAAAATATATTTTTTTAATCATATTGTTGTTACCTCCCTCAAGTATATACCCTTACACTATACACCATATAATGCAATAATTCTACATTTAGGGAGAACTTTTGTATAAAAACCGCCCATTTCTAGGCGGTTTTTGTTTTAATCCCCCGCCAGTGTCGGCAATGCCCCGGATTGTTGACCGTGGCGCGCTATGTTGCGCGGCTTACTGCTGGCGGGTTGCGTCTGTGTGGACATTACAAGGCTGCGTCTCTTCTTGACATTTGACCCGCTGCGCCGTCGGGCACCTCTTGCAACTGTCCATAATTACATTGTACTCATGATTGATATAACATTCTATCACATCTTTATTTCGGCAAGAACCTTCCCGTGTAGCCTACAAATGTGCATATAGCTATAATCCATCTCCACCGCTATCCGCTCCCAAGTCCAACCACATATGTACCGGTATCGCAGCAGTGTACGCAGCGTGGCATCGGATACAGTATCGATTGTTGCCTCAATCTCGCCCCGGACAGTCATCATGGCGTCAATCATTCGATTAATTTCCGCCTCCTTGGCGATGATTAGCTCCACGGCATGAGTGAACTGTGCGGATGGATCAGCACTTCCTCCACGAGGCATATCACTCAGCTGTCCACATCCAACGCGCTCGGCGAGACTGCGAAGGCGGGCGCAATCCTCGACCAGCGCATCAAGTTCTCGGTTAATCTCCTGGTATCTGCAAAGATATTGTTTTGCCGTCATATATCAACCCTCCTCTCAACCGTCCCCCAAATCCCCGCCACAGCCTCGGCCCACTCGTTAGACCCGTTATAGTAATATCCAACGTCAGCCAGCGTGTAGCCGGTATGATATATCCCCTCAGGCGTCAGGTACATATCGCGAAGATTACGGGCGGTGTGGTCTATGTAGTCCTCGACACTGTCAAACGCCATGTACCCGCCGTCGTTAGCTGTCCAGCCTCCGAGGTTGTTGGGTGCGGCTCGGTACCTTCCCCAGCCGGATTCAAGGGCATCCTTAGAGACCAAGAAATATACGTTAATCCCGTACCGCTCCGCCGCCTCGAGGTAGGCGTCGGCGTATTGGACGAGGTCATGCCGCAGGGCACCAGCAAGCTGCTCTACGGTAGGGATGTCATATGGGGCGGTTAGGTCGTCCGTAGGGGCGGCGTAGGCGGTGATGGTCAGGAGGATGGCGAGGGCGGCGATGGTTAGGGTTATCGTTAGTAGTTTAGGCATTTGGTTCACGCTCCTTTCACTTTCTCGATTCTTGCCTTGAGGCTGTTGATCAGATGGTCCTGCGTTGCGCCCTTATCTGCCAACGCGGCGACGACATCTTCGTCGCGACCTCCGACGACCGCAAGGTGGTGTATGATAACCTTCTGCGTCTGCCCTTGACGGTGCAGGCGCTTATTTGCTTGCTGGTATAGCTCTAGCGACCAGTTCAGACCAAACCACACGACATGGTTACCGCCGTCCTGCAGGTTTAGTCCGTAGGCGCACGACGCAGGATGTGCTAGCAGGATATCGATCTGCCGGTTGTTCCAGTCGGTTTCATCCTGCGGAGTGGATAGTCTGCGTACACGCAGTTTGGTTTTGGACAGCGCAGATTCAAGCCGGGTAAGGTCGTGCTGGAAGTTGTAAAACACAAGCGCTGGCTGTCCGTTTAGTTGCTCCACAAGCTCCATGAACGCCTCGATTTTGCACTGGTGGATGTCTATCACGCGATGGTCTGCATCGTATGCAGCGCCGTTGCAAAGCTGTAGCAGCTTGTTGGACAGTGACGCCGCAAAGGGTGCCTCTATGGTGTCCTCGTTCACCTGCAGCAGCATCTCGCGTTCGAGTTCGTCGTACTGCTTTTTTGCTTTCGGGTCCAGCACCACAGGGATGTCGTCAATCACTACGTCCGGCAGCTGCAGGTAGTCCTCCGCTTTCATCGACACACAGATATCTCCTAGCAGGCTTTGTATGGCGTTGTCGGCACCGTCCTTGGGTTTGTATGAAAAGATGGTTGTCGCGTTACGCTGATCGGGACTAAAATATCTCTCGCGAAAGCCGGTAATTGTCTTGCCCAACCGCTGGCCGCCATCCAGTAGATAAATTTGCGCCCATAGGTCAATCAGTCCGTTAGGGGCGGGGGTACCAGTCAGCTCCACGATGCGGTTAATGTGCGGGCGTACCCACTTGAGAGACTTGAAGCGCTTTGCCTGATGGTTTTTAAAGCTCGACGATTCATCGATAACGACCATGTCAAACGGCCATGAATTGCGGTAGTAGTCCACCAGCCACTGCACGTTCTCCCGGTTGATAATCCAGATATCCGCAGGGGTGTTAAGCGCCCGGATTCGTCGTTGCCCACTGCCCAACACCGTAACGATGCGCAGCAGGTGCAGGTGGTCCCACTTAGCCGCCTCTTTGCTCCACGTGGCTTCGGCGACTTTCTTTGGGGCGATAACCAACACACGATTTACGGCAAAGCGGTTGTATTTCAAGTCGGCGATAGCCGATAGGGTGATTACCGTTTTGCTAACCTAAGCCCATATCCAGAAATAGCCCAAGGGCGGTGTCAGAAATAATTCTGTTAATGCAGTAACCCTGATAGGGGTGTGGATTGAACTTCATTGCGGCATCACCTCCTCAACAAACGCCTTTGCGGCGTCCAGCCCTTTGATTACCCGAACATCTGCACCGCGCTTTCTCATCTCAGAAATCTGCCACTGCTGGATGCGCTGCAGGCTGCCGATGCTGGTTTTGAGTTCAACGTATATCGTTCGCCCATCTGGGGTGATGACAATCCTGTCCGGTACACCGGGGTTGTTCGGGCTTGTAAATTTAAAGCATAGCCCGCCTCGGTCACGTACCATTCGTACAAGGCGGTTTTCTATTTGTGCTTCGGTCACGGTTTTATCATCCCTTCAAACATCCTGTTACTTTCCGGCTCGTACACACGCGTACGCACTACATATACAGGCACATTAGGCGTATTAGGCGTTTATATGTGTGCCTAATGTACCTATTTATTACTCTCTATTAGAGTAGAAGTAACAAAGTAACAAGAGCCTGTAAACTATTGATGCTATGCGGTTTTTCGCTGTTACTTTGAAAGTAACACCAAAGTAACAAAGTAACACCTTTTGTTACCTGTTACTTTTAAAAAACTAAAAGTAACGGGCAAAGTAACAGAGAAAGTAACAGGCAAATCACTCTTTTTCAAAGGCTTTTTGCAATCCGCAATACCCGCAACGGACACCGTTTTTTGTTCGTTTCCAGTGAGACATAGCACCTATCACACTATTGATCTCCGCTGCGTCCGTATATTTCATACCTTTGAAATCGCCGCCCAACGCCTCGCACCACACCTCTAAGGCACACACGCGTGTACGCGTTATTGTGCGAATTCCGCCCATAACCCCGCCGCCCCAATACTGACGTCTGCGGTCAAGGCTCCATGCGTGCCAGTCCTCCGGCACCTCGCGGTTGACAAACTCACTAATCAGTCCTTCACGTGCACTGGTCTCTCTGTGGGCTTCCTGTTCTTCCATCGCCTGACGTTCAACATCGCCAGAGAGATACAGGGGTTCTCCTAAACGCCAACAGGTGACAGCCTCAGCCCACAATTGGTCTATCTCATCATCGAGGTCGCGAAATACACTTTTGCTGTGCTCCTGGACTCCAACGTCTATCGGCCAGAAACGACGATTGCCGGTCTTGTCGCGGAGATATTCGCCGTTATTGCTGGTGCCGAAGAACACACAGCGCCTAGGGTGCCAGCCTACATGCCGACCATAAGCCGCTCGGTAGATATCCTCCTGTTGGCTCAAAAACTGCTTGATGCGCCCGACTTCGGATTTTGTGAATGCCTCCAACTCGCCGAGCTCTACCAGCCATACACCCTGTACCAGCTCTGACGCCTCTTTGCCCTCAAAGGTTTTGATGCTGTCGGAAAACCATTTGCGCCCCATCTTTTTAAGCAGGGTGCTTTTTCCGATACCCTGCGGACCTGTGAGAATGGTCATGGTGTCGTATTTGCATCCTGGGGTCATGGCACGGGCAACAGCTGCTGTGAACGCCTTGCGGCTTACAGCCCTTACGTAAGGGGTATCAGCTGCGCCGAGGTAATCAATGAGTATCGTGTCCAGACGCTTGACGCCGTCCCACTGCAGGGCGCTCAGGTAGTCCACAACAGGGTTAAAGCTGTACTTGGCGTAGTGATTTTTCAGAGCGTCGTCGACGATGTCTTTGGAGCGGAATCCCAGCGCCTTTTCTATGTACATGCGCAAGCCGCTGTCGTCCTCGTCCGTCCAGTGGAAGTCACCGTCGGCAGTCTCGCGACTGCCCCACGGCAGCGGAGCAACGCCGAGCAGGCGGTCGGCAAACAGATCCTTTTTGATACGCCCTTTGACGCGGGGGTCGTTGTCCAACAACAAGGCGACGTTTGCGGAGGTTTTGGCGGGTGTACCAGTGGAGGGTGATACCTGCAGCTTGATAATCCAGTTGGTGTCATCCGCGCCGGGCGGGGTCTCGAAGTCCTTCGTGGCAGCTTCGTAGCGTTCGGTGTTTAGCAGTGCCGCAACGTGGGTATCTGCCACTGCATATTCGCACATAGCGGTGTAGCTCGGCAGCTTATTGGTCGGTGTGTCCGGCTTTGCGTCGTCATCCAGATTGTTAAAGCGATGTAGGCGTACGAGGTCAAAGGCGTTTACGAGCTTACCGCCGCATGGGTCGGTGGCATGATGCGAGAAAAGGAACTTGCCGCCATCGTAAATCACCGCGCCGCCGGTCGTAGAGCCGCCGGTAAAGGTGTAGCGTCCCTCGATGTCACAAGGGATATATGCGTCGGGGATAAGCTCAGCCATCGCTCGGTACACGTCGTAGATGCGGCAGAATGCGCCCACAACGCCCGGTTTATCCTCGGGGTCAGATTGCTTGCCTGAGGGACGCTGTACAGGCTGAACGCCTGCCACCTGCGGCCATGATGTTACATTGCGCCAGTCCGCATAGAGACCCAGCATACCGTCGGCGTAGAGCATCGGCTTATCGCCGAAGGCATAGACATATTGACTATCAGAGCAACAGGACGGCCAGTACATTAAGCGTGACGCCTCGAAGGTGGAAGGGTCGCAGAACAGAAGGTGACCGGCGTCGTCCTTGGCGATCAGCTCCGCCGCTTTGCGCGCGATCGGCTCGTACTCATCTGCGGTGACCGTGCGGTCCAGCGGCAACAGCACACGTAGGCGCGGGGCGGCTTCATGGTGCTTGCGGGTGGAGTATACGCAATATGCGCAACCGAGACCATCCACGCGCCGCAGCACGTCCTGTGTGCCACCTGCGGGGATATTGTCAAGGTCAAGTGTCAGCACATCGCGCCCGGCTACGGCACCCGCCTTGCGGCGGTTACCGGTGAGGCTTCCCGCCACAAAGCCGCCGACGTCCTTTAGGTCGTCCTGCTGACCTTTCTTCATGGCGAGGTATTCGGCTAGGGTCTCGGTGCCGCGTACTGGGGTATGTAACCGCTCAACCAGCTCCGACCACATCAGTGTGGACGGTGGCCACTTGGTAGCCTTGCGGCTACCGGCGGTTGAGATTGTTATTTTACGGTCATTTTGGAGCATGTTGTTTTACTCCTTTACAAAATGGGGGATTATGGGGTATTCTAAAGAAAAATGATAAGGGGGCTTCGATATGGAGGAATTAGCAATAGTCGCTCGAGATATTATTATCGCGATAGACAAGCTTACCGCTACTATTGCGCAGAATAATCATCCGGACTGGTGGAATCAGTTAGTAAACACTGTTCCTGTTATTGTCACAAGCGTGATGGCTATTATTGGTTCAATTTTAATAGCGAATCGCAGGAATCGGTTTGATGGCATAACACAGAACCGAATGGAGTGGATCTCTAAGGTTCGAAGAATTTCAGCTAAGCTAGTCCAATTTGAAATATTTAGCGCGGATGAGAGCAATGACGTTGATTATAGTAAGTTAAAAAAAGACTTTGTTAAGGCTGCGGAGAGTCTATTGTTATATTTGAATGTTAGCGGGGCGATCGATCAAGTAGTTGCTCTATATATAAACAGAGTGGTCAGAAATTTCCCCACATTCCCCTTAGAAGATGAACAGAAATCTGAATTTCAGAGAACGAGAAGAGAATTACTGCTTGCAATTCAAATTTATCTCAAGGCGGAATGGGAAAGAGTTAAGATGGAAAGCAAAGGGAGAAAAATTAACGAGGAAAAGAAAATTCTTGAGATAATAGATTCTTTTTCAAATCAGTATGAGAGTGTAAGAACAGTTAAAGAAAGATATCTGAGAATTTTATGCAATGAAAATATTGGCTGTAAAACTTGTGAAAAAAATATAGAATACAAAAAATGTTTAACTTTTAATAAATACATAAAGGATAAGAACATTCTTAATAGTAAAAAACGTTCAAATAATCGAAGACCAACTGTGATGTTATACACGGATTTCATTAGTTCTCCTGAACTTAATCCTTCCGATAAAACTCCCCAACCCACCCATCAGCCCCCAGCGGCAGATCGGGCGCCCACGGAATTGGCTGACTCATGATTGTACATACCGCGTCGAGGTCTGCGGCTTTCAGCGGGGCTTCGATGACCACTTCGTCATGCACGTGGAACGCCACCTTGTAACCGGCGGTATCTAATCTGTTGAGCGTCTCGGACAAGCAGTCACGTGCAATAGCCTGCACGACGTTCTCAACGAGCTTGCCGCCCCAAGTATCAATGACCTTCCACTTTTTCGATGTCTGGTCCATGCCCCAGTAAAACAGGGCTTCCTTATCAAATTTGCCGATTGCTAAAAAGGGTCGGGCATAGAATAGCTTGCGTCCCGAGGGTAGTGTGATAGTCATGAACCACTGATTGCTTGCGGCATCGCCCTCAAGGGAAAACATCAGCCCACGCACGCCTTGCGGCTTGCCGGTTCGCACTGTTTCCATGGCTGCCGCCTCCAGCTGATACCACAGGTCACGGATGCGCTTGTTGGCTTGACGCCAACGTTGCACGATGTCCGGCAGCTCCTCCTCGGTTAAGCCTTGCTTGAGCGCACCCATGGCTACCAGAGCTCCGGCACCGCCGCCGTATCCGAGAGCGAGGGTTGCAACCTTGCCCTTTTGACGCAGGGCATATTCGGGGTTGCCTTTGCTAATGAGCGATACGTCCACACCAAACATCTGCGCGGCGCAGGCTTCGTAAATGCGACCGTCGCCGCGGAATACATCGAGCGCCCAGTCCTCACCGGCAAGCCATGCGACGACACGCGCCTCGATGGCGCTAAAGTCGGCGTCAAGAAATACATGCCCGCGGGCGGGTATCAGTGCCGTGCGGATGAGCTGCGAAAGAGTATCCGGCAGACTGCCATAAAGCAGTTTCAGGTGTTCGACCTTGCGGTCTTTAACGAGTTGCCGGGCGAGGGGCAGCGCACCGATGTATGTACGCGGGAGGTTTTGCACCTGTACCAATCTGCCCGCCCATCTGCCGGTACGGTTTGCGCCATAGAACTGTAGCAACCCCCTTACACGACCATCATCACACACCGCCTGTTCCATGGCGGTGTATTTTTTTACGCTGGTCTTGGCAAGCTCCTTGCGGATTTCAAGTACCCGCACGGCGGTATCATTGTCAAGGTCCTTCTTAAGCAGACCGGACACGGTTTCCTTGTTCAGTGTCTCGATTTCTTCATCAGGTAGCTCCTTGTCAAGCCACTTTTTTAGTTGCGCCACACTGTTCGGGTTATCAAGCCCTGTCAGCTGCACCGCCTCGGCTGTCAGCTCTGCAGTTACCTGTGCGGAGCAGTCGAGCGCACCTGCTATCATGTCTCGGTCAACAGCCACGCCGAGCGCGTTGGTGCGTTGGTCAAGCTCCCACTGTCGCTGTATAGCATCCGGTACAGGCCACGACGATAGACGGCGTTCGATTTCCATTTCGGCGTACACATCCTGCCGGTTATATTTTACAAACAAAGCCCATTTGTCAGGCTCATGGTGCGGGTTCGATGACCATTTCGCGCTGTGGGTGCGCAGGGAGTGCAAAAGGTCTTAATCAGGCTTTTGCCGGTGCCCAGCTTGCGCTTATCCTGCGGCAGCCCCAGTGCCTCGCCTGTTGCCGATAGTCCGGCGGTATATCCGCAATACAGACCGTGAAGCATCGTGCATCGCCATTGTGAGAGCCATGCGGCGGGGTCGGGGATGATAAAGTGTTTCGATAAGCAATACCACTCAAACGAGGCGTTATATGCGTGTTTCAAACAGTCCCTGCGATATAAAAGGGATATAACGCGTCCCGGTATCTCTTGTCCTACTGATAAATCAATTACTTCAACCGGACCGCCGTCCAGCGAGTATGCGAACAGCAGAATTTGAAAATCGGGGGACTGTACGTATTTGTACAGCCCCGATTTTGTGAGGTCCACACTGCTAAAGGTCTCGATGTCTATGTTCATGTGACGCATAGCAGCGCCTCCTTTGCATTATCTGATTGGCTGCCCGGTAATGGGGTCGATTGCCGGGGAATATCCCTGTGGCATCTGACCGTAAGGCTGCTGAGGGTATACGGGTTGCTGAGGGTACACGGGTTGCGGCTGCTGTGCGTACTGAGGATATGCGGCGGGAGCGCCGAAGTCGTCCTCGGGGGAGGTCTGATTTCCAAGCGGTTCGCCATCCTCTAATTTTTGAACGTTGTTTAGACCGCATCCAATACCTCTGTTTCCGCTATTAAAGTAGGCAAAGATGTTTATAGATGCTCTGGCATACATGCCACTGTAAATCTGCGTCGCGTCAAGGATAGGCTGAATGTTTATGTCGACCACACCAGGGCGACGCTTGCTGCTCGCACGCAAAACCCAGTGCCCTTTACATTCAGGGGAGAAGGCCTCGCCGTTTGGTCGTAAACCATCGCCGTCGTAAATGGGGATTGCAGGCTGCGGGGGTCTTGCGCCGCCCCATTTGCCGGATGTGCCTTCGGTGATAGCTGAGGCGATAGCGGCGTCGATACTTTGCTTAGTGGCAACGTCGCTTTTAGGGATTAGGAGCGTCGCGCTGAACTTCGGCTCACCGCCATTATTGGAGTACGGCTGCAGCAGGTGCTCGTAACTGATGCGTACCCTGCCGGTGGTTAATGCTGTAGGTCTGTTGTTTGCCATAGTTTCGTTTCCTCACTTTCTTAGTTCGCAAAATCTTGTTCGGGTAACGATTGCGAGTTGTACGGTTCACGTTTGTCGTCTGCGGGTGCGAGTGTCGGTTTTCCGGGTGGCGTGTGGATGTAGTCGGTTAGCAGGTCGCCAAATTGCTTTTTGCCGAGCAGCTTCTCGACGCCGGTCAGGGTGATTGGCTTACGTTCGTATAATAAAGCTTCGTCGTAGCCCGCCGCTTTCACGGCGCCGAATGCTGCGTCGGTATCGGTAAATTGACGTACCTTGCGTCCTTCAACGGCTTTCCAGCCGGGGATATCACCGCCGCGAAGGATTTCAGCCAGCGCGTATTCTTCGAGGTCGGTCGCCCATTTTTGGATGAGCTGGGCGCGGGCGAGGATAACGCCAACCTCGTCATTACTGATAATCGGGGGCTTTGCTCCGCTGAACTGGTCATACGGCTCCTGCGCAAACTCACTGCGAGCACGGCACAGGCTCTTGGCTCGGCAGAAGCGGCACCAGTCGCCCGCGCAGTAATCACCCTCGCCTCTAATAGCTTGTTGTGCCTTTGGTTTAACCTCAAAGGTGCCCCAGTTAATCAGGTCATCGCGGCTTATGGTGTACTCACTAATGCTGTCAAGCCGAGGCTGTACGACGGTTACGATAACAGTCTGGATGTCATACAGCATTTTGTAAGCCATCAGGGCACCGAGCCCATAGAGTGACATCTGCGGGTTGCGATCGGCTGAAACGGGTACACCCTTACCATATTTAAAGTCAATCACGTGCATGGTGTTTGCGCCGATAACGATGCAGTCGGATGTGCCGAAGCCCTCAGGGGCGAATGCCGAGAAGTCAACGCGCTTTTCGATAGCCACATATGGCTTGTGTTTATAGGACATCGCCACGCCGGTGACATACTCGACATAAGCGTCGGTGTAGCCCTCCATTTCAGGCTGATACAGCGAGTCCTTCTGAAGCTTAGCGAGTTCCTTCTTGTATTCGCTTGGCTTCATAATGGTGAACTTTTTGCGGAGTTTAAGCTCTGCTATAGCGTGTGCAAGGGTACCTTCTGCGGCATACTCGCTGCCGCCGTCGGGGAAGTGCGTCTCAAGCTGCGCGGAGGGGGTGCAGTGCAACCACCGCTCCGCACCGGACGCAGATAATATCGCGTGTGTTCCGGGCATTATATCTTTGCCCCCAATCCCCTCAGGGCGGTGGCAAACTCGCCGTACCGATCTTTGGGTAGCTGGGTCAAAGCCTGTACGCCGAAACTGCCGAGCAGTCCGACGAGCTCCTGCTGCTTGCCCGCATCCATAAGCGTGGATGCCGCACGTGCGAGATCGTCAAAGGCGTATGTAGGCGGGAGTGCTGTCGGTGCTGCGGGGGGAGCGGCTACTGGTGCTGGCATAGGTACCGGGTAAACAGGCGCGGATACTGGAGCAACAGGCTGCTGAGGCGATGCCGCTACCACTGGCTTGGGTGCTGGAGCGGTTGTTCCGGCTGCGAGGTCTACAAGCTGCTTAGCAAGCTCAGCGCTATCGACGGTAAGGGTTAATGTGATACTCATGGTTAAAATCCTCCTTATAATTGGTCAAATACTGTCTGTGCCTCCTCGGCACTGTCGTACGTGAGATAATCCTCGTTTACTTCTTCGCGACCGAGGGTCTGCACCAGACCAATCGTATCGCTGCCCGGGGTGTGGTAATAATGGTTTACGTAATCCCCGCTTTGACGGTGCTTTTCCATCGGCATCTTGACATTTCCCTCCTATCGGGTATAATTTAGTTGATTAGTTTACTTAGCGCTCGTCCTTGTTGGTAGCAGGGGCGGGCGCGTTTTCTTTTTTGCGGGTGTCATTGCCACGCAGTGCTTCAAGCAAACTCCCTTTTGCTTTTCTCGGCGTCAGCCGGTCAAACGAGCAGGGACGCTGATCAAGCAGCCAGTCGCTTTCCAAAAGATTTAATTTGACATCATCGCACATCGCGCAAGCGACAGTCTTCATTTCTCGTGCCATGCCGTATCGCATAAGACCGTTCCATTTTGCTGGGTAATGTTTGCGCAGGATTTCTATGTTGTTGCCCTCATAGGCAAGACCTGTACCGCAAACATAGCAGCCATTACGCGCAAAAAGCTTGTTTCCGTCATCGTCTGTCAAATCATATAGAGGTGCGTATGGACATTCTCGAGTTCGGATGTATTCCCAAATATCTTCGTCTGTGAAAGCGGACAATGGCGACGAGTACAAATACCCATCCTTTGAGCGATACAAGAATCCTTTGTCAAGAAACGTAAACATACGACGACGTGATTCACTCGCCATCAACCCGCGAAAAAGCGTGTCACATCCAAGCTGACGTTGCAATTGTTGGCTTGGCTTCTCTTTGATAAAATTGCAGCAAGAGTGAGACGTCCTCATGTCTGGAAATTTGCGTAACATATCATAATAATCTTTGTTTCCTTCGGACTGCTCCGTGCTGTATTTTAAGAAGACATTGATATTGATTCGGGGTGCGTCAAGCTTTGTCGCGTCCTTGCCGAGTATGGGAAACCCGTATTGTTCAGCAATGAACCAAAAGCTTACGGGGGTTCCGACTTTCCACACCAATTTCCGGCGGCGGAAATCTTCCCACATTTCGGGTGTGACAGCTTCATTGAGTTTGTCCGTAGACAATAGCCGACCCTTTTTGTTCAAGTATCGTCCGGCTTCGCCGCGCTCCTCAATTAAAGCCCACACCTCTTTTTGCGCTTCGTATTTAAGGCGTGGAACCTTTATGCGGTCAAGCTCTGTTTCGTGAAAGTTGTTTCCTCCCCATTCTTTGCCGAGTTTCCGGGCAAAGCTCAGCGATTCAGGGTACTCAACGCCGGTGTTCCCGAATATGACGATCAAAGTTTTGGCTTCTTCGGGGCAAGTCTCGCGAATCAGATGCCACAGCGCCGTACTATCTTTGCCGCCGGAAAATGCAAGAGCGACCTTTTTCCCTTGCTTGAATGTCTCACGGATGATTTCTTTCGCTTTCTTGACTTTTTCATCAAGCGTCATCGCTTGCATTTGCTTCAGTTCAGCGTATGTATATATGCTTTTTTGCTTCAACTTTGCGTCTCCTCCTAACCCTATAACTCATAATCGTTAACACCCCAGCCGCCGCCACCATCACGCCAGCGGCGAGCGTATACGCCTCGATGATTACGGCCGCTAACCCGCAGAGCAAAAACGCGGCGGCTTGGAGCTTTTCGCGGCGGGTCATGCTAGCACCCCCGCAATCTCCCTTATCAGGGCATGTACCTTGTCCGCTTTGTCAGGTGGCAAATCCTCTCGAACACGCTCGTTGATGCCTTGCAGGGCCGCCATGATATTTGCGTTTGGGTTGTGCTTGCGAAGTAATATGTATTCGCCATCGACCATTATCTCAAGCGGCGTGCCGCCATCGATGCCGTAGGTTCGGCATAGCTCTCTGGGTATAACAATGCGTCGTAGGTCGTCAACTTTGCGGACTATTCCGGTTGCTTTCATTTGGGGCTACCTCCATCTTCCTGATTTGAGCCTGCAACGCATCATTTTTGCGCCGCAAACGTCTGTTATCATCATTAGCCTTAATCAGCTCCGCTGACAGGCTAGCAAGTGTGCCGTCCTGCCTGTATTCGTTGCTGGTCACGACCTCGCACAAATACAACGGTTGATTTGTTGACCTGTCGATGCTTTCTGTTTTTTCAACTTGTAAGATAACGTCGCAACAATCCCTGATTCCGGCAATCGTCCTAAGCACAAATCTGCTATTGCGATGTGTTTTTACCATCAGGCTCTACCTCCTTAATCTTTTTCAAGAGTTTCTCCAGCCCCTTCTGCCGGGCTAAATTCCGTCTGCACTCCGCGCGGATTAGCCGCTCGATATACAGGTCTCGCTCGCGCGGGGTCGCAAAGGTGAGGATGGTTTGTTTCACACATACACCTCCAATAACGCAAGTAGTAGCACTATGTAGCCGAGCACGCAGAGGACGTCGAAAGCGTTGATTTTGTTGTTCATGAGTTTGTCCCCCTCGGGATTAAGTGCATACCGCGCACATATCGGATAAACCCCTCTTTCGGGATTTTGAATCGTTCACCCACGACGATGACCGGGAACCCGAGCATGTGCGGGTCTTTGCGGGCTTGGTTGCGGATGGACTGAGCATCGACACCGAGGAATTTTGACACATCGTCAGGGACAAGCAACTCTTTGGGGATTGCTTCGATGTCTTTTAGGGTCATGGGGTTTTCTCCTTTCTCCTTTCTGTCCGACAAAGCGGACATGATGCACTTTAATTGCTCCTCGCTGACCTCGACGTTTTCCAGTGCAAAATCGAGCAGCCTGCTGGACACGTCGTTAATTGACCGCCCAGTGTCATCACAGATATCGAGGATTGCTTGGTACTGCTCTGCTCCGACGCGAATAACACAGGTGCCCAAGTTCTGCGTACGCGGGCGACGCTTTTTAGGGATTACACATTTTATCAAATTACATTCTCCTTTCTTGTCTGTCCGATAAAGAGGACACACTTTTTGCTAGGATGGGGGACAGAATACCCTTAAATGACAAAGTGAAGCCCGGTTACTGCTCCGCGGTGGACGTCGGTAAGTTTTGCTTATTGCTCATAACTTGGAGAGCGATGCCAACCATAAACTCTGCGAATTTCTTTTCTTCGCACTCAATATATTCGAACGTCATTTCGCCAGTAACAAGGTTCATGTGTCCGGATACAGGTACTCTCATCATGAACTTTTCCTCTCCTTTCCGTCTCCATTAACGAACTTTTGAAGCTCGCTCTGCTCAACGCGCCAGAGCCTTCCAACCTTATACGCTTTGATTTTTCCGGCTCGAATCCACTCGGCGGCGGTGTATGCAGAGATGTTCAGGTTTTTTGCCACGTCCTTAACCGACAATAATTCCATAATTTCACACCTTTCTATTGCTTTTTATTGTTCTTTGTGGTAAATTAAATGTCGTAGGGTACAGGCTACCTATCTTGCATACGACAACTGCAATTGTCGCGTGGCAGCCTGTCCTACATGTACGCGCCCGCAAACAAAATACCGATATCTTTTTCGCTGAAATCATCATTTCTGCGGATTGGTTTCTGTTTGTCTTTGTGGGCTTGTGTTTAGTATAATTCAGAATATTCCGAAAGTCAACACTTAAATTCCGAATATTCTGAAATAATTTTGAGGAGAGCAGTATGGATACACTTCATAAGATTCTGAATTTGCTGTGGAAATCTGGGGTAAGCGAGATAGAATTTTGCAAAGCTTTGGGTATTAACAAGTCTGCTGTTACTGATTGGAAGAAGGGTAAAACAGCGTCTTATCGCAAATACATTACTCAGATCTCATCTTTTTTTGATGTTTCTCCAGACTATTTTAATGCTGACAATCCTACATCGGACGAAGACATCAAGTTCGCCCTTTTCGGAACAACCCAGATAGACGACGAAGTATTGGACGAGGTCAAGAGATTTGCCAAGTATATAAAGGACAAAAAAGACAATGGAGATAAAGAAGATATATAAGATTGCAAATGACAACAATGTCTCGGTAAGTTTTTTTTCCCTCCCAAAGAGCAAGGCGTTGTCCATATGCTGCGCCGACGGGTCGTGCCATATTGCGATTGATCCTTGCCGCATAACCAGCGAAGCGGATGAAAAAGTAAAGCTGTGCCATGAACTGGGGCACTGCGTTACAGGCAGCTTTTATTGCGAGGATAATTACTGCGATGTTTACGCGCGTCATGAGTACAGGGCAAACAAGTGGGCGTTTAAGCAGCTTATACCGCTCGATGAGCTAATAGCTGTGCTTGACCGAGGCATGGTCACTGTTTGGGAGTTGTCTGAGCATTTTGGAGTTACAGAAGGGTTTATGCGAAAAGCATACGAGTATTACTGTACTTTCTACTCGGATAAAATAATAAAAAACAGGCCCAATTAACGGGTCTGTCGCAATTTGAGGTAGTGATTGGTTTGAATGATTACAAAACAGCTATATATGCCAGGTACTCTACAAACAAGCAGGATGAAATCAGCATAGAAGCTCAGGTGCGTGCCTGCCGCGAGTATGCAGCAGGCAAAGGGTATGCGGTTGTAAAAGTGTATGTGGATGAGGCGGTAAGCGGTAAGGGCGCAAAAACCGCCAGTCGAAAGCAGTATCAAGCGTTGTTAAAAGACTGTTCAAAGAAAATGTATGATATCGTGCTCGTACACAAGTATGATCGCATAGCCAGAAACGTTGGCGAGCATGTAAACTTAGAATTGAAGCTGTCCGAGAACGGGGCGGCTTTAATCGCAGTCGCTCAAGATTTCGGGCAATCAAAAGAAGCAAAGATTATGAAAACGCTGATGTGGGCTTTGTCCGAGTATTACATTGACAATCTATCTGACGAGGTTAAAAAGGGGCACCGGGAAATTGCATACCAAGGGTTGCATAATGGTGGATATGCCCCTTTTGGCTACGAGGTAGTCAATCAGCGTTACAAGGTAAATCCGCTTGAAGCCGAATACGTTAAAAAAATGTTCCTGTGTGCCGCAAAGAGGGAAGGATTTACAGCGTTAATCAAAGAGATGGGCGAAAACGGGATGGTAGGGAAGCGGGGCAAACCTATCAGATACCCCCAAATATATGAGATACTTCGCAATGAAAAATACGTCGGGGTTTATACCTACAGCCCGAAAGAGGAGTCACACAGAAGCTTGCGGAGAGATAAGCCGAACGCCATAAAAATAGAAAGCGCCCTGCCGCAAATAATCGACAAGGCGCTGTTTGAAGAGGTGCAGCATATCATGCAAAAAAGAAAACAAGTTGGAACTAAGTCAGCTTACCTGTGCAGCGGATTAGTGTATTGCGGTGAATGTGGCGCAAAAATGCATGGCGCCACCACAAATAGGCGCGGGCACACTTATAGAATTTATAGCTG
This sequence comes from Bacillota bacterium, assembly GCA_023460535.1. Classification (GTDB taxonomy): domain Bacteria; phylum Bacillota; class Clostridia; order Oscillospirales; family Ruminococcaceae; genus Acetanaerobacterium. The sequence goes on along the minus strand of JAEWPV010000007.1, from coordinate 257,690 downwards.
CTCGCAAAAGTGCGGAGTAGGTGTCATATCAATGGATGAAGTGGATAGGGCTGTAAAGCAGTATTTGTTTGAATTGTTGTCTGATGGAAACCAAGATAAGATTGTTGCAGCTCTGCAGGACTACGCGCGGTCTGAAAAAACTCGCGTCGATGATTTTAATACCTCCGTCCGGCTGCAGATGACGGAGAAGCAGCAGGCAATTGAGAATTATATGAATACACTTGGAAGCGGAGTGCTTCCAAGTGATTTGATTGTTGATATTAGCAATAAAATAACAGTTCTGAAAAAGGAGCTTCAGGCACTATCCGAAACTACTGTGCCGCGTGATTATACGGTGACACAGGTGCTTACGTGGCTTGACAGCTTAAAAAACAGCACTGATGAGCGGCAAACCGTGTTGTTGCTGGTATCTCGTATAAACGCAACTAAGACCGAAATAAATGTGACATCCACACTTACATCGGTCTTAGGTGAAACTGGTTGCGGAGGCAGGATTTGAACCTACGACCTTCGGGTTATGAGCCCGACGAGCTACCGGACTGCTCCACTCCGCGATATATTGTATGCACTTTCTCTAAACCTTAGAATCGTCTGCTGTTCAGAGTGCCCTATTATAATATCATGGGAGATTTATTATGTCAAGCACTTTTTTAGAGAATCATTCTCAAAACCGGTTTGAGGTGCGGCTCATTTCTTCTTTTTAAAGATAATCAGCTTGCTTAGGATATAGTTTACCACAATGACGATAATGTTTGATAGTATCTTTACCACCATATCGTTAACCTGCAACACATCCACAAACAGGTACATCATGCACATGTCAAGCGCGCCGGAAAACAGCCGTGCGCCAACGAACAATGCGAGCTCCTTCAGCACCAAAGCGGCGGCTAACGATTTGCTGTCGAACACGAACAGCTTGTTGGTCACAAACGCAAACAGCACCGAAAGCAGCCACGCAAGCGCGGTTGCGACCATATAATCCACGTAAAAAATCTTAGTCAGTGCCCAGTAGGATGCGATGTTGATTAATGTGGTCAATCCGCCAAAGAATAGATAGAGTATCGTTTCGCGGTATTTTAAGAACAACGAGAGCAGCTTGTTGTACAGGTTCTGCATAGGTGATAACCATTCCTTTGCGGCGCAAAGTGTCCAAAGGCACAAAACGTCATGAGTAGTAATTGCGCGGCTTTTCCGCGAAAGGGGTTGACTAACAGCAGGTTAGTTAGCGATATCAGGATTTATATCGTGTTTTTGGCAGGTGTTTCTTGCAAGATGGGTGTCGCCTTTCTGGGTTTTGGTTCGGTTAATCTGCGACCGGTACTATTCTAACACAACCGCAGGACATAATAAACAAAAAACGCAAAATTTCAGTTGGAAAATACGGTGGGATACGATATACTTATTTCAATAAAGCGTTACGGCTTTTACAGTTTGCGACCATATATGCGGTGCACAATAAGAGCCGGTTTACTGCATAAACTACAAAACACAATAACAACGGGAGGTACCCCGGATGAAGCATATCTTTATTGTTAATCCCGTCGCGGGCAAAGGGCGGCACGTCGGTCCGCTTACCGAGCAGATTAAGACAGTATGCAGGGAAAAAGGTACTGATTATGAGATCTATCTAACAACGTGTGTGGGTGACGCGACCGAGTACGTAAAAAAGCTAAGCCAAATCGGCGAAGAGCTGCGGTTTTATGCCTGCGGCGGCGACGGTACGTTGGGCGAGGTGGCGCGCGGCGCTTACGGCTACCCCAACGTTCAGGTTGCGGTTATCCCGTGCGGTTCTGGCAACGATTTTGTGCGCAGCTTTCCCGGGGTTCCGTTTCTTGATGTCGCTGCACAGCTTGCGGGGGATGCAAGAAGGATTGACCTGATTCAAACAAGCGGGGGACTGTGCATTAATCTGTGCTCGGTGGGGTTTGACTCCGCCGTTGCCATGAGCATGTCCCGTTATAAAACATGGCCGCTTGTTACGGGCAGCATGGCGTACATTATTGCGATCGGCGAGCGGTTTTTTAAACGCATCTCCAGCGTGATGAAGATTACGGTGGACGGCGAAACACTGCCGGAAGGCGAGTATGTCATCGGGGTTTGCGGCAACGGTCGTAGTTATGGCGGCGGCTTTGCGGCGGCACCCCGCGCAGACCTGGAGGACGGACTGCTGGAGATTGTGTTTGTTAAGCGGCTTTCGCGTCTGCGGTTTCTTGCGCTGATCGGTAAGTACAAAAAGGGTCTGCATCTTGACACGCCTGCCTTTGCGGATGCCATTACCTACCGTCGCGCTAAAACCATTACAGTCGCTTCTCCGCACCCCGTGGTGGTAAACTACGATGGCGAATGCGAGCTGACCAACGGAATGCACGCGGAGGTTTTACCTAAGGCGCTGCTGTTTTCCGTGCCTCTTGCACACCAAAAAACGGCACAGGCGGCACGCACCCGGGCTGTGCGCATTAAGGGTACGTGCCAGGGCTAACTGCTTAAATCAAGGTCATCGGGAACAGCAAATGTTTTCCCGATGACCTTCATATTTTTTAACATTTTGTAAAAACTAAGCGCAGTTGATAATCTCCCCTTGATTTTTGTGAAAAATAAGCTACAATAGAACTTGGTTAGCACTCAAAGCAATTGAGTGCTAAAATTAGCACACACCGCCTTCTTTGCAAAGCAGGCACCCGGTGCCATGCAACGAAGCTGCGGGAAAATACAATTTTTTATTGGGAGGAATAGAGATGACTGTGAAACCTCTTGCCGACAGAGTGGTACTCAAGATGGTTGAGGCGGAAGAGACCACCAAAAGCGGCATCATCCTGACGGGAGCCGCGAAGGAGAAGCCCCAGATTGCAGAAGTAATTGCCGTAGGACCCGGTGGTCTTGTAGACGGAAAAGAAGTAACCATGTATGTGGTACCGGGCAACAAGGTAATTACCAGCAAATACTCCGGCACCGAGGTGAAGGTTGACGGCGACGAGTATGTAATCGTTCGTCAGTCCGATATTCTGGCGGTTGTGGAATAAGTAAAAAAGAAAAACTGAATTTAACTTTAATAAGGGGGCATATGCCATGGCAAAGCAGATCGCATACGGCGAGGAAGCAAGAAAATCGTTGCAGATTGGTCTTGATAAGCTCGCCGATACCGTTAAAATTACACTGGGTCCCAAGGGACGCAACGTTGTACTCGATAAGAAGTTCGGCGCGCCGCTTATCACCAACGACGGCGTGACCATTGCAAAAGAAATTGAGCTTGAGGATCCCTTTGAGAACATGGGCGCGCAGCTTGTAAAAGAGGTTGCCACCAAAACAAACGACGCTGCCGGCGACGGCACCACCACCGCTACCCTGCTTGCGCAGGCGCTGGTGCGTGAGGGCATGAAGAACGTTGCGGCGGGCGCAAACCCCATGGTGCTTAAAAAGGGCATTCAAAAGGCGGTTGATACTGCTGTAGAAACCGTAATTGCAAACTCCAAGAAGGTGGGCAACACCGAGGATATCGCGCGCGTCGCCACCGTTTCTGCCGGAGATGAGTCGATAGGCAAGCTGATTGCCGACGCGATGGAGAAGGTAACCGCAGACGGTGTAATCACCATTGAGGAGAGCAAGACTGCCGAGACCTACAGCGAGGTTGTAGAGGGCATGCAGTTCGACCGCGGATACATCACCCCCTACATGGTGACCGACGCGGATAAGATGGAGGCGGTTATCGACGACGCCTACATCCTGATTACCGATAAAAAGCTCGCCTCCATTCAGGAGATTCTGCCCCTGCTTGAGCAGATTGTTCAGTCGGGCAAAAAGCTTGTAATCATTGCCGAGGATGTGGAGGGCGAGGCGCTGTCCACCCTTATCGTCAACAAGCTGCGCGGCACCTTTACCTGCGTTGCGATTAAGGCACCCGGATTTGGAGACAGAAGAAAAGAGATGCTGCGCGACATCGCCATCCTCACCGGCGGCGAGGTCATCAGTGATGAACTTGGTCTTGACCTAAAGGAAACTCAGGTCACCCAGCTTGGTCGTGCGCGTCAGGTGGTTGTACAGAAAGAGAACACAATCATCGTAGACGGCGCCGGCAGCAAGGAAGATATTAAGGCGCGCGTGAACCAGATTAAGGGACAGATTGAGATTACCACCTCCGACTTTGACCGCGAGAAGCTGCAGGAGCGTCTTGCCAAGCTTTCGGGCGGTGTTGCCGTTATTAAGGTAGGTGCCGCGACCGAGATTGAGATGAAGGAAAAGAAGATGCGCATTGAGGACGCGCTCTCCGCTACCAAGGCGGCTGTTGCCGAGGGTATTGTAGCGGGCGGCGGTATCGCGCTCATCAACGCCATCCCCGCTGTCAAGAAGCTGGTTGAGGCGTGCGAGGGCGACGAGAAGACCGGCGCGAAGATTGTACTGCGCGCGCTCGAAGAGCCGCTGCGCCAGATTGCCGAGAACGCTGGGCTTGAGGGCTCGGTTATCGTGGATAAGGTGCTTGCCGCGAATAAGACCGGCTACGGCTTTGACGCATACAACGAGACCTACGGCGATATGATTGCCAGTGGTATTGTAGACCCCACCAAGGTAACCAGAAGCGCACTGCAGAATGCTGCTAGCGCGGCCGCAATGATTTTGACCACTGAGTCGCTGGTTGCCGATAAGCCCGAAGAAAACCCCGCTCCCGCTCCCAATCCCGGCATGGGCGGAATGTACTAAGCGAGAAGACAGGGTTTAGAGGACAGAAGACAGAGATTGAGGGGCGCGCCTTTTCGGTGCGCCCCTTTGCTATTGTTCTGCGTTTGCAGATTGTTCATTGTTTTAACTGCAAAATGTGCTATAATATATCCAATAACTGATAGTTGCATGTTAAATACATAACAAAGCCTTAACGGCATTTTAGGTATAATACATGCTTGCGGTTATTATACTGGTTAGGAGCTTGATTTGTCGCTATTTCAGGGAACAGCGGCAGTAGGAAAGGGGTTTGGTAACATGCTGGAATATGCTCCGCTTTGGTGGCTTATTGCGATTATCTTATTCTGTGTAGGCGAGGCGGCCTCGGTGCAGCTCATCTTCATCTGGTTTGCTGCGGGCGCGTTGCTTTCGCTGATCTCGGCGCTGCTTGGCGCACCCGTCTATCTGCAGCTGTTAATCTTTTTTATAAGCAGCGGTGCACTGTTGCTTGCCACACGCCCGCTTGCCAAAAAGCTGCTGGGTAAGAGAAAGACCGCAACCAACGCCGATATGGTAGTGGGCAAAATCGGTCTTGTGCAGGAAACGGTGGATAATGTGCGCCAAACCGGAAGGGTGTACGTCAACGGTCTGTCGTGGGCGGCGCGCAGCGAAGAAGGCACGGAGCTTGCAGAGGGGCAGAAGGTTTTAGTTACACGCATCGAGGGCGTAAAGGTATACGTGCTGCCGACAAACGAATAGACCCCTTCCCCTGGGAGGAAAGACACCCGTGGGTAATATAAAATGTAAAATGCCGGATACCGGCGGAAATGGAGCGTGTTTATGGGACCATATATCATTGGTGCACTGCTAATCCTGGTGTTTATTATTGCGGTGTCAAACATAAAGATTGTACCGCAGGCGACCGCATATGTTGTGGAGCGTTTGGGCGTGTACAAATGTACATGGGAAACGGGCCTTCATTTTAAGGTTCCGTTCATTGACCGCATAGCAAAGCGCGTTACCCTAAAGGAGCAGGTTGCAGACTTTAAGCCTCAGCCGGTTATTACCAAGGACAATGTAACAATGCAGATTGACACCGTGGTGTTCTTCTACATTACCGACCCGAAGCTGTATGCCTACGGTGTGGACAGACCGCTTGCGGCCATCGAACTGCTCTCGGCAACCACCCTGCGTAATATCATTGGCGATATGGAACTTGACGCGACCCTTTCTTCGCGCGATGCAATCAACACCAAAATTACCACGATCCTTGACATTGCCACCGATAAGTGGGGCATTAAGGTTACCCGTGTTGAGCTTAAGAACATCCTTCCTCCGCGTGAGATTCAAGACGCGATGGAGAAGCAGATGAAGGCGGAGCGTGAGCGCCGTCAATCGATCCTACGCGCCGAGGGCGAAAAGCACAGCCAGATCCTTGTCGCCGAAGGCGAGCGTGAATCCGCTATCCTGCGTGCACAGGCGGAGAAAGAATCTGCCATCCTGCGCGCGGACGCGGTAAGAGAGCAAAAGATTCGTGAGGCACAGGGCGAAGCCCAGTCGATTATAATGGTGCAAACGGCGCTTGCCGATAGTATTAAGCTGTTAAACGAGTCCGCTCCCTCCGACCGAATTCTTACCCTGAAGAGCTTCGAGGCGTTTATCAAGGCGTGTGACGGCAAGTCCACTAAGATTATTATTCCATCCGAGCTGCAGTCGCTGGGCGGTCTTGCCGCATCGGTAAAAGAGCTGATGAGTGACACGCAAAACAGCTAACTGCACAACCCCCGCGCAGACCAGTGCGTGTTTTTGGTGCAACGAAACGATTTTGTCGCCGCCGCTTGTTTTTATCACTGCAATAGATTAAAATATAGGTCTGAGTTAGTTTTAATTTATTGTGGCGCTATGGGGCGGGGTCCGCATCACATATGTTTCGGAGGCTTGTGCGAAATGAACCATATGGGCGTGTTTTGGCACAATAGAATCAGGTGTAGGGGTTGCAGTTCGCACAGCGGCTGCGGCATCCTTGGCACACCTGCATCCGAAAGCAGAAACGCAGAGGCTGCGCGCGCTTTCAGGTAACCATAGGCTATGGCGTAACGCGCCATAGCCTATTTTTGTTTTAGAAGTAAAATAATGAGAGGATGGACTTACCATGCAGAGCAACAGCAAAAAGGTAGCGGTCGTCATGGGCAGCGACAGTGACCTCGCAACCATGCAGGGAGCATTAAAAACACTCGACCGCTTTGGGGTGGAGTACACCGTAAGGGTGATGAGCGCACACCGCACACCGGCCAGAGCGTGCGCGTTTGCACAGGACGCGCGCAAAAACGGCTATGGGGTCATCATCGCGGCGGCGGGCAAGGCGGCGCACTTGGCGGGCGTGCTTGCCGCGCACACCACGCTGCCGGTTATCGGCGTTCCAATCAAGGCGTCGCTCGAGGGGCTTGACGCGCTGCTTTCCACCGTGCAGATGCCAAAAGGCGTACCTGTGGCAACCGTTGCCATCGACGGCGCGGTGAATGCCGCCATTCTCGCGGTGCAGATGCTGGGCATCTATGACGCAGGGCTTGAACAAAAGCTCGCGGAGGAAAAACAAGTGATGGAACAGGGCGTGCTCGCGGCCGAACAGGCCGTGGAGGACAAGCTTAAGCTGCGCTGAACCCGAGCAGAATAGAAACGACAGGGATTCACGCCAAAAGGAACAATCCTCTTGGCATAAGAAAGGAAAGGGCAACAAACATGCAGAAGTTAAACCAGCTTTACGAGGGCAAGGCCAAAAAGGTATTCGCAACCGACGACGCACAGCTTTATATCGTGGACTACAAGGACGACGCGACCGCCTTTAACGGACTAAAAAAGGGTACCATATTGGGCAAGGGCATTATCAACAATCGCGTGACCAACCACCTGATGAAGATGCTCGAGACTAAGGGCATCCCCACCCATCTCGTCAAAGAGCTTTCCGAGCGCGAGACGCTGGTGAAGAAGGTCTCGATTGTTCCAATTGAGGTGATTGTACGCAACATCGCGGCGGGCTCGCTCTCTAAGCGTCTTGGCATCGCCGAGGGAACCAAGCTGGCAAGCACGGTGCTCGAGTACTGCTACAAGGACGACGAGCTGGGCGACCCGATGATTAACGACTACCACATCGCGGCGATGAAGCTTGCCACAAAGGACGAGCTTAAGGTCATTGCGGATTACTCTTTTAAGGTCAACGACATCCTTGCCGAGTACCTGAAGGACCTTGGCATTGAGCTCATCGACTTTAAGCTGGAGTTTGGGCGGCTTGACGACGGCACCATCGTGCTGGCGGACGAAATAAGCCCCGATACCTGCCGCTTTTGGGACAGCAAGACGGGCGAAAAGCTGGACAAGGATCGCTTCCGTCGGGATCTTGGCGGAGTAGAGGACGCGTATCAGGAGATTATGAAGCGACTGCTCGGCGAATAAACCGGCTGCCGGTATTCGCTGGATATAGAATGCGGTGTATTCCCCATCCGGCGTGGGGGGAGACAAAGAGCCGTGCCGGAGAAATGGCGGGTAGGATGAAATGTTTGATACCTTAAAAGAAGAATGCGGCGTGTTCGGTATCTTTTCCGAACAGCGCGGACCGGTAGCCGCAAGTGCTTACTTTGCACTGTATGCGCTGCAGCACCGCGGGCAGGAAAGCTGCGGTATCGTCGTAAACGACGACGGCGTTATGCGTGCGCACCGTGATATCGGGCTTGTGCCCGAGGTGTTTACGGCGGATGCACTGGCAAAGCTGGGCGACGGCAACATGGCGGTGGGGCATGTGCGGTACTCCACTACCGGCGGGCAAAGCAGAACCAACGCGCAGCCCCTTGTCATTCAGCACGTAAAGGGCAAGATGGTGCTTGCCCACAACGGGAATCTGGTGAACGCGGGCGCCCTGCGCGAGGAGCTTGAGATGGGCGGCGCAATCTTTCACAGCACCAACGACACCGAGGTCATCGCCTATATCATCACACAGGCGCGCATCAACACCCCCAGCATCGAGACGGCGCTGGAGCAGGCAATGCACCGCATTCAGGGTGCATACTCGCTGATTGTGATGTCGCCGCAAAAGCTGATAGCGGCGCGCGACCCCAACGGCTTTCGCCCGCTTTGTATGGGCAAGCGCGGCTCGGACGTGGTGTTCGCGTCCGAAAGCTGTGCGTTGGACAGCTTGGGTGCCGAGTTTGTGCGCGACCTTGACCCCGGCGAGATTGTGGTGGTGGACAAAAAGAAAGGGCTGCGCAGCATCCGCACCCACTGCACAGAGGGTGGCAAGGGCAGCCTGTGCGTGTTCGAGTTTATCTACTTCGCGCGTCCCGATTCGGTAATTGAGGGTGCGTCGGTACACGGCGCGCGTCTGCGTGCGGGTGCATACCTTGCGCTGGAGCACCCCGTACAGGCGGATGTGGTGGTGGGCGTGCCCGATTCGGGGCTGGACGCCGCCATCGGCTACTCCCGTCAGTCGGGCATTCCGTACGGCATCGGGCTGATTAAGAATCGTTACGTGGGCAGAACCTTTATCCAACCCTCGCAGGAACAGCGCGAGGACGCGGTGCGCATTAAGCTCAACGTGCTAAAAGAAACGGTAAGCGGCAAGCGCGTGGTGCTTGTGGACGACTCCATCGTCCGCGGCACGACCAGCGCGCGCATTGTGCATCTCATCCGCGAGGCGGGTGCAAAGGAGATTCACATGCGCATCTCGGCGCCGCCCTTTATCAACCCCTGCTACTTCGGCACCGACATCGACAGCAAGGATAACCTGATTGCCTGCAAGATGACTGTACCTGAAATAGCAAAGGAGATCGGCGTGGATTCTTTGGGCTTCATTAGTGTAGACAACGCAAAAAAGATTGCCGAAAGTGCCCGCTGCGGCTTTTGCACCGGCTGCTTTACCGGGGAGTACCCCGTCGAGCCGCCTAAGGATATCCGAAAGGATAAGTTCGAGTCGCGTATCGGCGACCGCTGCTGCGCGCTTGATCAGGAGGAATAACGGGGTCGGCGGCCCATCAAAAGGGATAAACTGCGGAAAGGCGTGACAATAACAATGAAAAGCTACAGCGAAAGCTATAAACAGGCAGGGGTAGACGTTACGGCGGGCTACCGTGCCGTTGAGCTGATGAAGAGTGCGGTGTCCTCTACCTTTACAAAGGGGGTGCTCTCTGGTCTGGGCGGGTTCGGCGGCTTGTTCGAGCTCGACCTTACCGGTATTCAAAAACCGGTGCTTGTGTCGGGGACCGACGGGGTGGGAACCAAGCTGAAGCTTGCGTTTTTACTGGATAAGCACGACACCGTGGGCATAGACTGCGTAGCGATGTGCGTTAACGACATTGTATGCGCAGGTGCAAAGCCGCTGGTGTTTTTGGATTATATCGCCCTAGGCAAGAATGTGCCCGAGCGGGTTGCCACCATTGTTTCGGGTGTTGCCGAGGGCTGCCGTCAGGCGGGCTGCGCCCTTGTGGGCGGCGAAACCGCCGAGATGCCGGGCTTTTACGCGCCCGATGAGTATGATCTTGCGGGGTTTTCGGTGGGCGTTGTAGATAAATCGCGCATACTCGACAACGGCAATGTGCGTAAGGGCGACGTGATTGTTTCCCTTGCGTCGTCGGGTGTGCATTCCAACGGCTTTTCTTTGGTGCGCAAGGTGTTTGACGTGGAGAACAGCGAGCTGACCCGCCACTACCCAGAGCTTGGCGCGACGCTGGGCGAGACGCTGCTTACCCCCACCCGCATCTATGTCAAGGCGGTGCTCGCACTGTCCGAGCGGGTGAACATTAAGAGCATCAGCCACATCACAGGCGGCGGCTTTTACGAGAATATCCCCCGCGCATTGCCCGAGGGGCTGACCGCGCGCATCGATAGGCAGAGCCTAACCGTGCCACCCATTTTTGAGATGATTCAAAAAACCGGCGGCATTGACGAACGCGATATGTTTAACACCTTTAACATGGGCACGGGCATGTGCATCCTAGTTGCGCAGCAGGACGCCGATACGGCGCTTGCCGTCCTCAGCCAGGCGGGCGAAACACCCAAAATAATCGGCGAGGTCATTTCGGGGGACGAGGGCGTCGTCATCGGGTAAAAACCGGTAGGGGGAATAAACCATGGAACAAATAGCGGTACTTGTGTCGGGCGGAGGTACCAACCTGCAGGCGCTGATAGACCGGCAAGGCGATAACCTTTACGGCGAAATTGCGCTTGTGGTGTCCAGCAAGGCGGATGCCTTTGCACTGGAACGAGCAAAGCGGCATGGCATTGCTACGGCGGTGGTAGAGCGCAAGGCGTTTTCGTCGGCACAGGCGTTTGACAGCGCCCTGCTTGCGGTACTAAAGCAGCACCACATCTCGCTTGTGGTGCTGGCGGGCTTTATGTGCATCCTGGGTAAGGATGTGATTGATGCTTACACTGACCGTATTGTGAACGTGCACCCGTCCCTGATTCCATCCTTTTGCGGCGACGGCTTTTACGGTCTGCGGGTTCACAAGGCGGCGCTGGATTACGGCGTTAAGGTGACGGGTGCCACCGTGCATCTCGTAAACGAGATTACCGACGGCGGGCGCATCCTGCTGCAAAAGGCGGTGGAGATTTCGGGCGACGATACCCCAGAGACGCTGCAGCGCCGCGTGATGGAGCAGGCGGAGTGGGACATCCTGCCCCGCGGCGTTGCCATGCTATGCCGTCAGCTTTCGGTGCAAACCGGTCAGGAGCAAAACGGAAAAGGGGAAACAGTATGATGCAGCCGGGTGAGGTGCTTCGCTTTGCACAGGCGGCGGATATCAAAACGCTGATTAAACTACGCATCGATTTTTTGGATGAGGATTACGACGGTCTAACACCACAGCAAAAAGAGACAATCGCCGCACAGCTGGGGGATTATTTCATCCTGCATCTAGGGCGGGACTGCTTTGTGTCATTGCTGGAAATTGACGGTCGTGTGGTGTCCACCGCGATGCTGGTACTGTATGAATGCCCGGCAAACCCGTCCTTTCCCACAGGTAAGACCGGCATACTGTACAGCGTCTACACGCTGCCCGCGCATCGGCGCAGGGGGTACAGCACGCGTGTAGTGAAGTCGCTGATACAAAAGGCAAGGGAGCAGGGTGCTTCCTATATCGACCTTTCCGCCTCAAAGGACGGAAAGCCGCTGTATGAGCTGCTGGGCTTTACCGAGCCGCAGTCCCGCTATACCGAGATGCGGCTAAACCTGTTAGAAAAGGAAGGATGACAACGATGCCCAGCCTTGATATTGCGAAGGAGCTTAGTTCAAACCCGTATCCCGGCAGGGGAATTTTAATCGGCAGGAGCGAGGACGGCAAGCACGCCGTAATCGCCTACTTTATTATGGGGCGCAGCGAAAACAGCCGCAACCGCGTGTTTGTGGAGCGCGACGGCGGTATTCGCACCCAGGCATTTGACGAGAGTAAGCTGTCGGATCCCTCACTGATCATCTACGCGCCGGTGCGTGTGATGGGCGACACCACCATCGTTACCAACGGCGACCAGACCGACACCATCTACGAATATCTTCTGCGCGGTGCGGGCTTTGAGGACGCCCTGCGCACCCGTACCTTTGAGCCGGACGCGCCAAACTTTACCCCTCGCATCTCGGGGCTTGTTACCCGCGCGGAGGGAGGGTTTTCGTACAAGCTGTCTATCCTCAAAAGCGATGCACACAACCCCGAATCCGCCGAGCGGTTTTTCTTTGAGTACCCCGAGCCGGTGGCGGGTGAGGGACGTTTGATTCACACCTACCGCTGCGACGGCGACCCCATCCCGTCCTTTGAAGGCGAGCCAAAACGTGTGGCGCTTACCGGCGGTATAGACGAGCTGACCGCGCTGCTGTGGGAAAACCTAAACGAAAGCAACAAGGTTTCTTTGTTTGTACGCACCATAGCGCTTGCTGCAGGGGACGTACAAACGCGTATCATCAATAAGAATCAATAATCGAAAGGCGGGATACACCGAATGTCTGCTACCCAGATGGAACTCAAATACGGCTGCAACCCAAACCAAAAACCCGCGCGTATCTTTATTGACGACCAGACGGCGCTGCCTATCGAGGTTTTGTGCGGAAGACCGGGATACATCAACCTGCTCGACGCCTTTAACGGCTGGCAGCTGGTGAAGGAGCTTAAAGCGGCGACGGGGCTGCCTGCCGCGACCAGCTTTAAGCACGTTAGCCCTGCGGGCGCCGCGGTGGGCGTACCGCTGGACGACCTGCTGCGCAAGATCTATTTTGTGGACGATATCCAGCTTTCGCCGCTTGCCGCCGCCTATGCCCGCGCTAGGGGTGCCGACCGCATGTCGTCGTTTGGCGATTTTATCGCGCTTTCCGACTGCTGCGACGTACCCACCGCCCGCCTGATTGCAAAAGAGGTGTCGGACGGTGTCGTCGCGCCCGGATATGAGCCGGAGGCACTTGAGATATTAAAGGCCAAGCGCAAGGGCGGCTACAACATCGTGCAGATCGACCCTGAATACATCCCTCAGCCTCTTGAGCGCAAGCAGGTATACGGCATAACCTTTGAACAGGGCAGAAACGAGCTGGTGATAGACGATGCGCTGCTCAGCACCATCGTTACCGAGAACAAGACCCTGCCGGACAGCGCAAAACGCGACCTGATTATCGCGCTAATTACCCTGAAGTACACCCAGTCAAACTCGGTGTGCTACGCCTATGACGGGCAGGCCATCGGCATTGGCGCGGGTCAGCAGTCGCGCATCCACTGTACCCGTCTTGCAGGCAGTAAAGCGGATAACTGGTTCTTGCGCCAGCACCCGAAGGTGCTCGGGCTAAGCTTTAAGCAAGGGCTGGGGCGCGCCGACCGCGACAACGCCATCGACGTCTATATCTCGGAGGAGTGCGACGATGTACTGGCGGAGGGAAGGTGGCAGGGCGTTTTTGCCCAAAAGCCGCAGCGGCTTACCGCAGAGGAAAAGCGCGAATGGCTTGCCGGCATGACGGGCGTAGCCCTTGGCAGCGACGCGTTCTTCCCGTTTGGGGACAACATCGAGCGCGCGCACAAAAGCGGTGTAAGCTACATTGCCCAGCCTGGCGGCTCCATCCGTGACGACAACGTCATCGAGGTGTGCAACCGCTGCGGTATCGTGATGGCGTTTACCGGCATCCGGTTGTTCCACCATTAACCGCGTTTACGCGGCGCGCCGCTTAGGGGTGCCGCTTGGAAAGGATAGGACAAAACTATGAATGTACTCGTGATTGGCGGCGGCGGCAGGGAGCATGCCGTCATCAGCAGGCTGGTGGGACACCCGCGCATCAAGCGTCTGTACTGCACGCCGGGTAACGGCGGCATCTGCGCCCATGCCGAGTGCGTGAACATCAAGGCGACCGACATCGAGATGACCGCCGCGTTTGCGCAGCAGCATGAGATTGACTTTGCGGTGGTCACACCCGACGACCCGCTGGTGCTGGGCATGACCGACGTGCTGGAGGAACTAGGCATCAAATGCTTCGGTCCGTCCAAAAAGGCGGCGCAGCTGGAGGGCAGCAAGATTTTTTCTAAAAACCTAATGAAAAAGTACGGTATTCCCACAGCCGCGTACGAGGTGTTTGAACGCTCGGAGGACGCCATCGCCTATGTTCGTTCGCAGGGCAATTTCCCCATCGTAATCAAGGCGGACGGGCTTGCGCTGGGCAAGGGCGTAATCATTGCACAAAACCTTGACGAGGCAGAGCATGCGATTACCGAGATGATTGACGGCGGGCGGTTTGGGCAAAGCGGCAGCCGCGTGGTGATAGAGGAGTTTTTACACGGTCCCGAGGTCACCGTGCTTGCGTTTGCCGACGGCAAAACCATAAAGCCCATGGTCTCGTCTATGGATCACAAGCGGGTATATGACGGCAACGAGGGACCCAACACAGGCGGTATGGGCACGATTGCCCCCAACCCCCATTATACGCCCGAGATCGAAACGGTGTGCATGGACACCATTTTTATGCCCACCATTCGTGCCATGCAGAGCGAGGGAGCACCCTTTAAGGGGTGCTTGTACTTCGGGCTTATACTCACGCCCAAAGGACCGTACGTCATCGAGTACAACTGCCGCTTCGGAGACCCCGAGACGCAGGTGGTGCTGCCGCTGCTAAAAACCGACCTGCTTACCGTGTTTGAGGCGGTGGCGGACGAGCGGCTTGACGAGATTAACATTGAATGGGAGAAGGGCTGTGCGGCGTGCGTTGTAATGGCGTCGGGCGGCTACCCGCAAAGCTACGAAACGGGCAAGCAGATTACGGGCATAGAGGATGCCGCACAGCAGCGCGGCGTGACGGTGTTCCATGCGGGTACGCGTTACGACGATGGGAACTATTACACCGCTGGCGGGCGTGTGCTGGGTGTTACCGCAAAGGCGAAAACCCTCTCCTCCGCGCTGAGTAAGGCGTACGAGGCGGTGGGAAAAATTCACTTTGAGGGTGCCCACTATCGCACCGACATTGGCAGGTATTAATGAGCGTTGCAGCACCCAGTTAACGCACAAACGATAAATTGTAAAGTGTGCCATGGATGCCCTAGCGTTTGGGGCGGCATCCATGGCACACTGATTTATTTGAGCAATGCAGTTAAATAGTATAAGGACGCAAGCTTCACTTTTTTAGGGAGAGATACTCCTCCAGGGTAATGGCATACACCGTCGTGATGCCGTTTACCTCATCGGGTAGTTCCCCCAGCAGCCTCATACCGTTTTTTTGTGCCACTTTTTGAGAAGCAAGGTTTGTGTACTTCATATAGGAGAACACCTTGTTCAGACCCAGCACATCAAACGCGTAGTTTCTGCAGGCTTGTGCCGCTTCGGTTGCGTAGCCCCGCCCGGTGTGGGCACGGTGGATATGGTAGCCGATCTCCGGTTCGAGGTTGCCGTTTATATGCTGCATTGTAATGCCGCAGTCGCCTATAAACTGATTGTTTTCTTTGAGTAAGACCGCCCAAAGACCGAACCCGTAGGTCACATAGTTTTTCTGGTTCCAAGTAATCCATCCTTCGGTTTTTTCTCGGGTAAACGGCTGGGGGTAGTGCTGCATCGACACAGGGTCGGAGAGTATCTCGTGCAAAGCATCCACATCATTCAGCGTCAGTTCTCGCAAAATAAGTCTATCGGTTTCTAGCTTCATACAATCCCCTTCTTTCACGCGTTCATTCCTGAATACGGTCCGATGCAGCCGGAATATCATCCCATATTCGTTACGACATTATGCCATAAGGAATGCAAATAAGCAAGCGTTATGCCGATTTATTGCAGAAAAAAGGGGATTTTGCAGCGCAAGCAGGTCGGGTATGTTTAGCTGTCGGTACAGGCAAGCCCCACAAAACGCGCAAGGTGTATGACTTAAGCAAAAGCTCCCATAATAAGGTGAGAGGAACAAACCGTATTGTGGGGTGATTATTTGAACGAGTTTACCATGACAGGTGCGCAAAAACGCGCGCTGACATTGTTTTGTGTTATGATTATTGGCTTTTCCGCCATGTTTTTGCGTATCTTTTTGGTTTCGACGGGCGACGATTTGCAGGCTGTGGCAAAAAACCAAAGCTCGTACACCCTGACTGTTGACCAAAGCCGGGGTATGATATACGATTGTACGTTTCGACCGCTTGTCAATAACACCGACGGTTATGTGCTATCCGTGCTGCCCTCCGATGAATCGGCAGCGGCACTTGTAAAGGTGCTGCCTTTTGCAGAACGGGAGTCGGCGTTAAAACTTGTAGAAAGCGGCAGACCGTTTTTATACCAAACAGACACTCCCTACATCGACGCCCAGGGCATCTCCGTGTTTTCTGTCAAGCGGCGGTATCAAAGCAATCAGCTTGCCGCCCATGTCATCGGGCACCTGAATGGGGAAGGCGTTGGCGTGTATGGCATAGAACGGGCATACGATGCCTTGCTTGCGGCAAACAGCGGTAAACTGACGGTTACCTACGCCGTGGACGCGCTGCGCCGTCCGCTCGAAAACATATCTCCCGAAATTACAAACACAAACTACCGCAACCGCGAAGGGGTTGTGTTGACCCTCGACGCCGAGATTCAGCAGATTGCCGAGGAGGAGGGCGCACACCTGATAGAAAAGGGTGCGGTGGTGGTGATGGAGGCGGCTACGGGCAAGCTGCGCGCCGTGGCGTCCTTTCCATCCTTTGACCCCGCAAATGTTGCCGCCAGCCTTAACGACCCGAATTCTCCGCTTATAAACCGCTGTTATGCGGCGTATAATGTCGGCTCCACCTTTAAGCTTTGCGGGGTCTCGGCGGCTCTGGAAGCGGGCGTGGCGACAGACTTCACCTATACCTGTACCGGCAGCACCGAGGTAAATGGGCTGCGGTACTATTGCCACAACCGGGCAGGGCACGGGGAGCTTGATCTCGACAAAGCGCTGCAGCATTCCTGCAACCCGTATTTTGTTAACCTTGCCATGGAGACCGGCTATGATAAGCTGTACGAGATGGCGGTGCGGTTTGGCTTTGGCAAGGCAAACAACTTAACAGAGGTAACGCGCACCGCGGCGGGAACGCTGCCTGCCATGCAGAGCCTGCGCAACAACGCGGTGCTTGCCAATTTTTCGTTCGGGCAGGGCGAGCTAACCGCCACCCCCATACAGATTGCCCGAATGATTGCGGTATTTGCAAACGGGGGAACCTTGGTTACCCCAACGCTGGTGGAGGGGATATCGGATAAAACGGGAACGGCCATTGCCGACCCCTACGAGCCGGCCGCCTCTTACCGAATGCTGTCGAGCATGCACGCCGACACCGTCAGGCAGCTGATGGTAAACGTCGTGAACACCGGAAGCGGCAAACAGGCAAAGCCCATGGAGGGCGGCGCGGGCGGCAAGACCGGTTCGGCACAGACCGGCACGTATGACGCCGAAAACAAAGAGATTGTGCACGCGTGGTTCTCGGGCTTTTTTCCCGCCGAGGACCCAAAGTATGTCATCGTGGTGCTCAACGAGGGCATGGACTCTGGCGGCGACTGGTCGGCGCCAGTATTTCGGGAGATTGCCGACCGCATACACAACCTAGAAAAGCGCAGGGCGCAGCAGTAAATACCCTTAACTATTTGTTTAAAAAGGGTGTTGCATTTCGCCCCCCTGCATGCTATAATCGCAATTGTTCGGTTTTTAACGCCGGGCGGAGCTACAGGCAAAGAAACACTTGACCAAACTTGCTGCGATAAACCGGGGTAAGGGAAAAAGGCCGCGGACAGCTGGTCGAATGCCGGTTGGCAACTTTGTTGCCTTATTGATTGAGCGCTATGCTCTAAATTTTATAAGTCGGGTGACGGAAACACGGTTCGCGTCACAGTTCACTTGTGAGACAATCAATAAGAGTGGTAAAAGTAGAGTAGTTCTTGCTATATAGACTCTGAATGAAGTAAAACATTATGCAATAAACAAGGCGAAATCGCTTCGCCTATAAATAAAACATAGTGTAAATCTGCTCAAGTGGATCGGTGACATGAAGTCACTTTATTCTGCTTGAGTTTTTTTGTTTTTACTGACTAATACTAATTCGGAAGAGGGATGATGCGAAGTGGAAAACAAGCTAAAGCTTTACGGGTTTAATAACCTGACAAAGGCCTTGAGCTTTAATATCTATGATGTTTGCTACGCAAAGAGCGAGCGGGAGCAGCGCGACTATATCGCCTATGTCGACGAGCAGTACAATTCGGAACGTCTGACGAGTATTTTAAGTCACCTGACCGAGATGATCGGGGCACAGGTGCTTAATATCTCGCGGCAGGATTACGACCCGCAGGGCGCCAGCGTTACCTTTTTGATTGCCGAGGGCAAAACAGTCGCTACGCCTACCACCGATACGGTGGTGGCACACCTGGATAAAAGCCACGTGACGGTGCACACCTTCCCCGAATTTCATCCCGATACCTCAATTGCCACCTTTCGCGTGGACATTGACGTTGCCACCTGCGGCGAGATTACCCCTCTTTCTACCCTTGACTATTTAATAGGCAGCTTTGACTCCGATATCATCACAATGGACTACCGCGTGCGCGGTTTTACCCGTGACATCGGCGGCAAAAAGCTGTTTTTGGATCATTACATCTCCTCCATTCAGGACTACATCGATGCAAAAACGTTAGAACGCTACGACGCCATCGATATCAACGTGTATCAGGCAAACCTGTTTCACACCAAGATGCTGATTAAGGACGTCGACTTGAAGAACTACCTGTTTAACACCGATGTGTACGAGCTGCCGCCAAAAACACGCCTTGCCATAACCAACAGCCTGCGGCAGGAGATGATAGAAATCTACAGCGAAATGAGCATCTATTCTAAAAGATAAGCGCGAAAGATGCAATATTGACGCAATATTATACGATGTGTAGATGAAATGCGAGAATGAAGCATAGCGTTTCGGCTGACTTATTGTACGGAATATTTTTGTCGATCCCCCTCAATATGTGGGTAGTGCTTGCGAGCAATGACTGCTTATCTGTGTAAGCACGATAATAAAACGCATATCGCGACAGCATCTACGGCAAAAACCTCGAATTAGTAATAATAATATTACAATATACTTTATGTAACATATAATTATCAGATCAAAGTTCTTTAAACAATTGACGCAAGGGGGGTAACGCTATGAACCGGCACAACCAAAGCAATGCGCCCATCGCGCAGGCACTTGCCACCCTGCGCACCAACCGAGTGGTTCCGTTTGACGTTCCAGGACATAAGCGGGGCAGGGGCAACCGGGAGCTCACCGACTTTTTGGGCGAGCGGTGCATGTCGGTGGACGTGAACTCGATGAAGCCGCTCGACAACCTGTGCCACCCCGTTTCGGTTATTCGCGAGGCGGAGGAGCTGGCCGCCGAGGCATTTGGCGCGGCGCACGCCTTTTTTATGGTGGGCGGCACCACCTCGGCGGTTCAGGCGATGGTGCTTACCGCCTGTGGCGCGGGTGATAAGATTATACTGCCGCGCAACGTGCACCGCAGCGTAATCAACGCGCTGGTGCTGTGCGGCGCGACACCGGTATATGTCAATCCCCATACCGACGACCGCCTTGGCATTGCGCTTGGCATGTCGGTGACAGAGGTGCAGGACGCGATTGCCGCAAACCCCGATGCGAAGGCGGTGCTGGTGAACAACCCCACCTACTACGGCGTGTGCTCGAACCTGCGTGCCATTACCGAGCTTGCCCATAAAAACGGCATGCTGATGCTGTGTGACGAGGCGCACGGCACCCACCTGTATTTTGGCGAAGACCTGCCCCTTTCGGGCATGGCGGCGGGTGCGGATTTTGCGTCGGTGAGCATGCACAAGTCGGGCGGTTCGCTTACCCAAAGCTCGCTGCTGTTAACGGGAAAAGGGGTAAACCACGACCATGTGCGCCAGATTATAAACCTAACGCAGACCACAAGCGGCTCGTACCTGCTGCTTGCAAGCCTTGATATCTCGCGCAAAAACCTTGCCCTAAACGGGGAGAGAATTTTTGCGCAGGTGGCCGAGATGGCAGAGTACGCCAGGGAAGAGATTAACGCAATCGGAGACTACTACGCGTTTTCCCGCGAACGGATTAACGGTGACACCGTTTTTGATTTTGACCACACCAAGCTTTCGGTGCACACGCTGGACACCGGGCTTGCGGGCATCGAGGTTTACGATATCCTGCGCGACCAGTACGATATCCAGATTGAGTTCGGCGACCTTGCAAACATTCTAGCCTACCTTTCGGTGGGCGACCGCCCGCGCGATTTGGAACGACTGGTGGGGGCGCTGGGTGAGATTCGCAGGCGGTTTAAAAAGAGCCGAATGGGCATGATGACGCACGAGTATGTGACGCCCATTGTTGCAGAGACCCCGCAATCCGCGTTTTATGCGCCAAAGGTTACTATGCCCCTTACGCAAAGCGAGGGGCAGATAAGCGGCGAGTTTATCATGAGCTACCCGCCGGGGATACCGATACTCGCCCCGGGCGAGCGGATTACCGACGCCGTCATTGCGCACATCCGCTACGCGAAGGAGCGGGGCTGCTTTTTAACCGGCACCGAAGATCTGGACGTAGAGAACATTAACGTACTTAAGGGGAGGGCATAGGCATGGAGCTGTGGTTTACCGAAAAGCACACCCCAAACGTTCGGCTGTCCGTTCGGGCGGATCGTCAGCTTGCGAGTGTGCAGAGCGACTTTCAGCGCATCGACGTATTCGAGTCGCCGGAGTTCGGGCGGTTTTTAACGCTGGACGGGTTTATGATGCTCACCGAAAAGGACGAATTCATCTACCACGAGATGATTGTGCATGTGCCCATGGCGGTGCATCCAAGCCCCAAAAAGGTGCTGCTGATTGGGGCGGGCGACGGAGGTGCCGCGCGCGAGCTGTGCCGGTACCAGAGTGTAGAGCACATTGACTTGGTGGAGATTGACGAGGAGGTCGTGTGCATCTGCAAGCAGTACCTGCCGTTTACGGCATGCTCGTTTGAGGATGCACGCATCCATATCCATTACGAGGACGGGCTGAAGTTTGTGCGCCGCTATGAGGACGAGTACGACCTGATTATCGTCGATTCCACCGACCCGTTCGGTCCGGGAGAGGGGTTGTTTGCCGCCGAGTTTTACGGCAGCTGCTACAAGGCGCTGAAGGGCGACGGCATTATGGTCAACCAGCACGAAAGCCCGTTTTACGACTCGGACGCCTCGGAGGTTCGGCGCGCGCACAAGCGCATCTTTGATGCGTTCCCCCTATGTAGGGTATATCAGGCGCACATCCCCACCTATCCGTCGGGGCATTGGCTGTTTGGGTTCGCCTCAAAGCGCTACCACCCCGTGCGCGATCTGGATGACGCGCGGTGGAACGCATTGGGGATACAAACTAGGTACTACAACACCAATCTGCACAAGGGGTGCTTTGCGC
The DNA here is from genome assembly GCA_023460535.1 of Bacillota bacterium. Classification (GTDB taxonomy): domain Bacteria; phylum Bacillota; class Clostridia; order Oscillospirales; family Ruminococcaceae; genus Acetanaerobacterium. The sequence goes on along the minus strand of JAEWPV010000007.1, from coordinate 236,149 downwards.
TGCCAAACTACGTAGAGGAGCTGCTTAAGTATGCGGAAGCTGAATATTGAGACCTTTCTCGGCTGCGACACGCCATTTGAGGATGCCGATGTTGTGCTGTTTGGCGCGCCCTACGACAGCACCACCTCCTACCGCCCCGGCGCGCGCTTCGGCAGCCGCGCCATCCGCTCGGAGTCGTACGGCATCGAGACATACAGCCCTTACCAAGACAAAGACCTTGAGCAGCTTGCGGTGTGCGACATCGGCGACCTGGAGCTGAGCATGGGCGCGCCCGAGCAGATGCTTACCGAGATTGAGGCGTGTACAGGCGAACTGCTTGACAGTGGCAAGCTGCCCGTTATGCTCGGCGGCGAGCACCTTGTCACGCTTGGCGCGGTACGCGCTGCCATAAAGCGATACCCCGACCTGTGCATCCTGCACCTAGACGCCCACGCCGACCTGCGGGAAGACTATCTTGGGCAGCGCTTATCCCACGCCTCGGTGATGCGCCGCGCGTGGGAGCTTGTGGGCGACGGGCGCATCTTTCAGTTTGGCATTCGTTCGGGCGATAAAAGCGAGTTTGATTGGGCACCCGGTCACGTTGCGATGCGCCGCTTTGACCTTGACGGCATCGCCGAGTGTATTGCGTCCCTTGCGGGAAGACCCGTGTACATTACCATCGACCTCGATGTGCTCGATCCGTCCATCTTTCCCGGCACGGGCACGCCCGAGGCGGGTGGCGTGGGATTTTTGCCGCTGTTGCAGGCAATCCTATCAATGGGCGCGCTTACGACGGTGGGGTGCGACATCACCGAGCTGTGCCCCGCATATGACCAGAGCGGGGTCTCTACCGCGGTGGCGTGCAAGCTGCTACGCGAGCTGCTGCTCTCTGTTGCGAAAGGATAGACCAAATGGTGTAATGGCACACCCCTTTACATTATTTGAATGAAATAACAGACCCCAAACCGGGGTACTGTGATGACGAAAGGATAAGGATACGACGATGGGAAAAGTGCTGATTATCGGATGCGGCGGCGTTGCGAGCGTTGCCATACACAAATGCTGCCAGAACAGCGAGGTGTTTGAGGAGATCTGCATCGCAAGCCGCACAAAAAGCAAGTGCGACGCGCTCAAGGAGATTCTTGACAAACAGTACGGCACAAGCAAGATAACCACCGCGCAGGTGGATGCGGACGATACCAAGCAGGTGATTGCGCTCATTGAGCACACGCGCCCCGATGTGGTGCTTAACCTTGCGCTGCCTTATCAGGATTTATCCATTATGGAGGCGTGCCTTGCCACCAAAACACACTACGTAGACACCGCAAATTACGAGCCGCCCGAGACCGCGAAGTTTGAATACTCGTGGCAGTGGGCGTACCGTGAGCGCTTTGAAAAGGCGGGCATCACTGCAGTGCTGGGCAGCGGGTTTGACCCCGGCGTAACGGGTGTGTTTTCGGCCTACGCGCTAAAGCACCACTTTGACGAGATTCACACCATCGATATTTTAGACGCAAACGCGGGCGACCACGGCTACCCGTTTGCCACCAACTTCAACCCCGAAATCAACATCCGCGAGGTAACCGCCAAGGGCAGCTACTGGGAAAACGGCAAATGGGTAGAGACCGAGCCGATGGAGATTAAGAGGGTGTACAACTTCCCCGAAATTGGCGAAAAGGATATGTACCTGCTCCACCACGAGGAGCTGGAAAGCCTAGCGGAGAACATCAAGGGTATCAAACGAATTCGCTTTTTTATGACATTCGGGCAGAGCTACCTAACCCACCTTAAATGCCTTGAGAATGTGGGCATGACCTCGATTGAGCCGATAGAGTTTGAGGGTAAGCAGATTATTCCGCTGCAATTTCTAAAGGCGGTGCTACCCGACCCCGCGTCGCTGGGACCGCGCACCAAGGGCAAAACCAACATCGGCTGTATCTTCCGCGGCATAAAGGATGGCAAGGCGAAGGACTACTACCTGTACAACGTCTGCGACCATCAGGAGTGCTACCGCGAGGTGGGTTCCCAAGCTATCTCGTACACCACCGGCGTACCAGCGATGATTGGCGCGATGCTGGTGATGAACGGCACCTGGCAAAAACCCGGGGTATACAATGTCGAGGAGTTTGACCCAGACCAGTTTATGGACGCGCTGAACAAGTGGGGGCTGCCGTGGCAGGAGAGCTTTACTCCCGAGCTGGTGGACTAGGCGATGGGGGTTTCGTTTGACGTTTCGGCACTGTCCACCCCGTGTTATGTGGTAGACCGTGCCTTGCTGGAGCAAAATCTAGCCCGCCTGCGCGGCGTGGCGGACAACACAGGCTGCCGCATTCTGCTTGCGCAAAAGGCGTTTTCCATGTTCTATTTCTACCCGATCATCGGGCAGTACCTGAACGGCAGCACCGCAAGCGGGGTGTTCGAGGCGCGCCTTGGCAAAGAAGAGATGGGCGGCGAGACGCACATCTTCTCGCCCGCATACACCATGCGCGATTTTCTTGAAGCGGCACAGCTTTGCGAGCACATGGTGTTTAACTCGTTTGGTCAGTGGCAGATGTTTCGCGAGCACGCGCTGCGGCTGAAGCACGAGCAGGGCAAGAGCTTTGGTATACGCATTAACCCTGAGTGCTCTACCCAAAACCACGGCATCTACGACCCGTGCGCCGCACATTCGCGCCTTGGCGTTACCCGCGAAAGCTTTCGCGAGGGTCTACTCGACGGCATTGACGGGCTGCATTTTCACACCCTGTGCGAGCAAAACGCCGACGCGTTGCAGACCACCCTTGCGGCGGTAGAGCAGCGATTTGGCGAATTCTTGGGCAGGATGAAGTGGGTAAACTTCGGCGGCGGGCACCACATCACCCGCAAGGACTACGACGTGGAGCTACTACAGCGGGAGATTACCCGGTTTTCGCAAAAATACGGTGTGCAGGTGTACCTTGAGCCGGGGGAGGCGGTCGCACTGAACACGGGCTTTTTAGTCACCGAGGTCATCGACATCCTGCACAACGGCATGGATATCGCCATCCTCGATACCTCCGCCGCCTGCCATATGCCCGACGTGCTGGAGATGCCCTACCGCCCTGAGATTATTGGCGCTGCGTTGCCCGGCGAGAAGGAACACACCTATCGGCTGGGGGGACCCACCTGCCTTGCGGGGGACGTAATAGGCGACTACTCGTTTGATACTGCGCTGCACATCGGCGATCGGCTTATCCTGTGCGATATGGCGCACTACTCGATGGTGAAGAACAACACCTTCAACGGCATGCCGCTGCCCGCAATCTATGCGGCGGAAAATTGTAAAACGGTGCTGGTAAAGCGCTTTGGCTACGAGGACTTTAAAGTGCGGCTGTCCTGACGAAAAGCGGCAGGGGGATGTCCCATTCCGATTGACAATTCCCCCCTACCGCTATATAATAAGTGATATAATAACGGTATTATGGTTACGACGGGGAAGACCTTGGCTTGTACTACGCCGAACAGAGAGCAAAACAGTGTGCCGCGTGTATGCTGCTGAAAGTTTTGCCGGCGATTGCGCTTGGTCTGCCGCCCCTGAGCCCCGCGGGATGACCGCGGCGCAGCCGCTGCGTTACGGCGGACACGAGTGGCAGGGGTTTATTCCTCTGCAAACAGGGTGGTACCACGGAAAGAAAGCTTTCGTCCCGGTTATGGGGTGGAGGCTTTTTATATTTTTTATACTTACACAAAATACCAATATTGCAGCCCCTAGGCAAGCAAAAGACTACAAACGTTTTGGAGGAATCACACATCATGGAATGGCAAGGATTAAATCAGCTGCGCGAGTCGTTTTTGTCTTTTTTTGAGAGCAAGAACCACACCCGCATGCCCAGCGCATCCCTTGTTCCAAGTAATGACAAGAGCCTGCTGCTCATCAACTCCGGCATGGCGCCGCTTAAAAAGTACTTTTTGGGGCAGGAGACACCGCCCAACAAGCGCGTGACCACCTGCCAAAAGTGCATCCGCACCCCCGATATCGAGCGTGTGGGCAAGACGGCGCGCCACGGCACCTATTTTGAGATGCTGGGCAACTTCTCGTTCGGCGATTACTTTAAGACCGAGGCAACCGCTTGGGCGTGGGAGTTCTTCACCAAGGTTTTGGAAATTCCCGCCGACAAGCTGTACTGCTCGGTTTATGAAGAGGACGACGAGGCGTACGACATCTGGACGAAGGTAATCGGTGTACCCGAGAGCCATATGAAGCGCCTTGGCAAGGCGGATAACTTCTGGGAGCACGGAACCGGCCCCTGCGGCCCCTGCTCGGAGATCTACTTTGACCGCGGACCCGAAAAGGGCTGCGGCAGCCCCGACTGTGCGGTGGGCTGTGACTGCGACCGCTTTGTTGAGGTGTGGAACCTGGTGTTCACCCAGTTTGACAGCGACGGCAAGGGAACCTACACCCCCCTTGAGCACCCCAACATCGACACCGGCATGGGGCTGGAGCGCCTTGCCTGCGTGCTGCAGGGGGTAGACAACCTGTTTGAGGTTGACACCGTGCAGAATATCATGAAGCACGTCAGCGACATCGCACATGTGCGCTACGGCGAGAATGCCAAAACCGACGTTTCGCTGCGCGTGATAACCGACCACATCCGCAGCACCTCCTTTATGGTGGGTGACGGGGTCATCCCTTCCAACGAGGGTCGCGGCTATGTACTGCGCCGCCTTCTGCGCCGCGCCGCGCGCCACGGCAGACTAATCGGCATCACCGAGCCGTTCCTGTACACGGTATGCGACACCGTAATAAACGAAAACAAGAGCGCCTACCCAGAGCTTGCGGAAAAGGCGGACTATATCAAAAAGCACATCCGTGTGGAGGAGGAACGCTTTGCGCGCACCATCGACCAGGGCATGGAGCTTTTGGGCGAGCTGGTGCAGGCGGCGGTTAAAAACGGCGGCACGGTGTTTGACGGCGCCGAGGCATTTCGCTTGTACGATACCTTCGGCTTCCCCATCGACCTCACCCGCGAGATTGTAGAAGAAAACGGGCTGACGGTTGACGAAGCTTCGTTTGAGCAGCTGATGAACGAGCAGAAGCAGCGCGCCCGCGAGGACCGCAAAAAGTCGGGTGGCGTAGCGTGGGAAAGCGACGCGCTGGGCGAGCTTGCCCTGCCCGAAACAACGTTTGTTGGATATACCGAGTACGCGGCACAGGCAAAGATTCTTGCCATTGTAAAGAACAACGAGCTTTCAGGCAGCGCCGACAAGGGCGACGAGGTGCTCGTGGTGCTCGACCAGTCCCCATTTTACGCCGAAAGCGGCGGACAGGTTGCGGACACCGGCGTAATCTGTAAGGACGGCGCGCGCCTTGCGGTAAGCGGCTGCAAAAAGACCGCCGCGGGGCAGTATCTGCACTCCGCTGTGGTAGAACAGGGCGCGTTTGCGACCGACGATACCGTCACTGCCGAGATTGATGTGCCGCGCCGCCGCCGAATCATGCGCAACCATACTTCCGCACACCTTTTACAGGCGGCGCTGCGCAGTGTGCTGGGCGACCATGTGCATCAGGCGGGCTCACTGGTTACCCCCGACCGTGTGCGATTTGACTTTTCGCACTTTGGCGCGATGACCGCCGAGGAGATTACCGCCACCGAGCGTCTGGTTAACGAAAAGATTCTCGAGGCATTGCCCGTACTCACCGAGGAGATGGCGCTTGACCAGGCGAAGCAGCGCGGCGCGACCGCACTGTTTGGCGAAAAGTACGGCGACCGCGTGCGCGTGGTGGAGGCACAGGGCTTCTCCACCGAGTTCTGCGGCGGAACGCATGTGGACAACACGGCGAAGCTCGGCTTGTTTAAGATCATCTCCGAGGCGTCGGTTGCCGCCGGCGTGCGCCGCATCGAAGGCACAACGGGCGACGGTGTGCTTGCGCTGTTTGACGAATTAAACGGCACGCTAAATGCGGTTGCCTCAAACCTAAAGGCTGCGGCGGTGTCCGAGATTGTCACCCGTGCATCCTCGGTTATGAGCGAGCTGCGCGAAAAGGACAAGGAGCTGGAAGCCATGGGCGCGCGGCTTGCGGGCACGCAGCTGGAGGGCATAGCCCAAAACGCCTGCAATATCTGCGGCGTAAACCTGATTACTGCGGAGCTTTCCGACACAAAGGTTGACACCCTGCGCGCAATGTGTGATAAAATAAAGGAGAAGGACGCAAACACCGTTGCTGTAATCGCCAACGTCATAGACGGCAAGGGCAGCCTGATGGTTGCGCTGGGCAGCGAAGCGGTGGCAAAGGGGCTTAATGCCGGCAAACTGATTAAAGAGATTGCCGCGATAGCGGGTGGCTCGGGCGGCGGACGCCCCGACAGTGCGATGGCGGGTGTAAAGGATAATGCAAAGCTTGCCGAGGCGCTGAGCGCTGCGGCGGAGATTTTGAAAAACGCGCTTGGCGAGTAGCTTTTTCTATCATAATTACAAGGGAGTGTGGACGCTATGGATTGCATTTTTTGCAGGATTGCGACGGGCGAAATCCCGTCAAAAAAGCTGTACGAGGATGAGCAGGTGCTTGCGTTTTACGACATCGACCCCAAGGCGCCGGTGCATTTTCTCGTCATTCCCAAGCAGCACATCGCCTCTGCGGACGAACTAACCGACCAAAACAGCGACATTGTCGCACATGTTTTTGAGGTGATTGCGTCGGTTGCAAAGACCCTGGAGCTGCAAAACGGCTACCGTGTGGTGACCAATGTCGGTGCCGACGGTGGCCAGAGCGTTTCGCACCTTCATTTTCACATCCTGGGCGGTCGTGCGCTTGCGTGGCCTCCCGGCTAATGTGGTTTAGCCCGGATTAACGCGTTTATTATTCAAACAGGTTTTGCCAACCAATGCCGGCAAGATCGGAAGGATTGGGTATCATTTATGAGCAACTACTATACCTTAAAGGTTGCGGGGCTGATACGTGAGCTGCCTCTGTGCCCCGTAAACGAGCATCTGGACATTGCGGCGTTTGTGATGTTTTCGGATGTGGAGCTGACCATAGCCTGTGCTAGGGACTTGATTCGCATTGCCCCGGAGCACGACGTGATTATCACCGCCGAGTCCAAGGGCATCCCCCTTGCGTACGAGATGAGCAGACAATCGGGCAAGCAGTACCTGCTGGCGAGAAAGTCGGCAAAGCTTTATATGTCCGAGCCCATCCGCGTGCAGGTTAAGTCGATAACCACCGCCCGCATTCAGGAACTGTATATCGACCGCACCGACATCGCGTGCATCAAGGGTAAGCGCGTACTGATTGTAGACGACGTCATCAGCACCGGCGAAAGTCTTGCGGCGCTTGAAAGCCTTGTGGAACAGGCAGGCGGCAAGGTGGTAGGTCGCATGGCGGTGCTTGCCGAGGGAGACGCCGCAAAACGCACCGATATTCAGTTTTTGGAGGAGTTGCCTCTGTTCCCGAAGGGATAACGACATCGCATTGTCACGACAAAAAGGTGAACCGGTATGAATGGATTACGCCCCATCAAAGCGCCGTCACCGCTGCCGCGGCACCGTACCACACCATCCTTCTCACACGCCGTCTCTGTTTGTAATGGGGCGGCATGGTCACAGCTATGATCAAACGACCGCTGCCGGTAATAGGGTGCGCCTATCTAATATCGCTTGCGGTCGTTTTTTTGTGTTCTTCCCTATCGGGGGAACAGTTTCGTCCGCAGGGCTTGCTCCTCGCGGCGGCGGTGGTGCCCGTCGTGGGCTGTATTCTGTGCGTCGTGCTGCGCCCAAGCAGGAACATCCTGCGCGTGGTGCTAATTAGCTGTGTGGTGTTTTTACTGGGAACGGTGCACGCGTTGTACCGCACTGTTGTACTGCCCGGGCAGACGTCGGTACTGTACGGGCAAAAGGCGGCGGTTACCGCACGCCTTGAGGACAGGGCGGGAACAAGCGGCAGCCGGTACCATTATGTGGTTAGCACCACCGACATCGCGGTGTATAACCCGAACACCGAACGGTATGAGAAGGCTGAATATCCCCAAGCCGTGCGCATGCGCCTGACCGTGCCTGCCCCCCTTGACGCCACATATGGGGACAAGCTCACCGCAGTGCTTCGCATTACCCAGCCCTACCCTGTGGTAAACGACAACCCCTATGTGATTCGAAATGCCGACGGCATTCTCGCGTTTTGCTATGCCTACGGCGATATCTCTTACCAACACCCCGCATACCCCTCGCCGCTTGCATGGGTGCGCTCCTTGCGCGACAGGATGCGCACATCGATTGTCCGCGCCGTTGGGGGCGACGCCGGTGCGGTTGCAGCCGCCGTCTTAACGGGAGATAAAAGCGGTGTTTCGCAGGATATTCTGCGATCGTTTCGCGTGGCGGGGCTTAGCCACCTGCTTGCGGTTTCGGGGCTGCATGTGACGATACTCACGCAGTTTTTACTGCTGTTTTTGACACTGTTAAGATGTCCGCGCCGGTTAAGTGGTATTGTGTGTATGGCTTTCCTTGTGTTGTTTTGCGCGTTTGCGGGCTTTACCGCATCGGTGGTGCGCGCCGCCGTTATGGCAAGCGCACTGTTTATGGCAAGGCTGTTTTACCGCCGGTACGACCCCGTAAACGCCGTTTCGTTTTCTGCGCTTATCATCTGCGTGGCAAACCCATCGGCGCTGGTGTCGCTTTCGTTTATTCTCTCGTTTGCCGCAACCCTTTCTATCGTGCTGCTTGCCCCGTCCCTGAACGCCTTGTGTGAGCGTGGCGCGCCGTGGCTGTGGAAGCATGGAAAGTGGGCGGTACAGGCGGGTACGCTTTCGCTTAGCGCAACCCTGTTTACCTACCCGGTTACAGCCGCGGTGTTCGGCGGGGTGTCGCTGGTGGGACCCGTGGTAAACGTTGCGGTGCTTATGCTTATTCCCGTACTTACGGTGCTTACCCTGTTTACCGGTATCGCGGGGGTTAGCGGGCTTGCGCCGGTTGCACAGCTACTTGGTCTTTGCACGCGTGCTTTGACGTTATTGGTGCTGCGCATTGCCGACTTGTTTGCCTCTTTCCAATTTGCCTATGCCAAGGCTGGTGTGGTGTCCGTCTGCGTTGTTTCGGCGTTGTCCGTCCTGTGTGCCGCGGTGGCACGCCTTTTAAAACGAAAAAACAAGCACGCGCCCGCCCTCATTACTTTAGCGGTGGTGCTGCTGTGCGCGGGCGGTTGGTTTGCCTACAGTCAAAACAGCGGCGATGTCGTCATCGCGCTGCCGGACGCCGGGGTATCCCGAACCGCCGTACTGCACCGTGCGGGCAACGCGGTTATCCTCCCGGGGGTAGACACGAAGAACCGGGCAAGCGGCGCTTCGTACTATGTGACGGACAATGGGCTTACGCCCGAGCTGCTGCTCGTACCCTGCTTGACAGACAGCGCGGCGGCAGTGGTGCGTGAAACGACCAAACGTACACCGGCACAAACAACACTGCTTGCAAACGACACCATCCGCGCGGCGGAGCTGACGGTACTGACCAAAGGGGTAAGACTAATTGAACCGGGCGACATAACCATGCACACCCTGCTGGAGCATGTTGCCTGTTACCTGGATAAGCGCGAGCCGGGCAAAGGAGCGGTGTATCTTACCGCAAACGGCGTTTCGGTTTTGTTCTTATACAACGGCGCGGATGCAGCCGCACTTGCCGAGCCGATGCGCGCACCCGAGGTATGTATAATCAGCGGCAAGATGCCGATGAATCTTGATAAAATCGATGCGAAGTATTACATCGCAAGTGACGCGCTAATAACAAAGCATGCCACCGAGTTTGTGGGAAAAACCATCCTGTCGCCCGCAGGCGACAACCCGCTTGTGCTGCGCTGCGGCACAGACGGCAGATTACGATTGGAGGATGCGGCCATTGACGTTTACCGATGAGCAGTCGTTTCGGCTGCATATAAAAAACGAGCCTTGCCACCGCCTGTACTTCCTGTACGGCGAGGAGGACTACCTGAAAAGACAGTACATCGACCGACTGGTGCAAAAGGCTGCGCCCGATGCGGCCGCCGGTTTTAACTATATGCCGTTTGACGGCAAGGCGACGGATGTGGATAGCATCTGCGATGCCGCCACCGCCCTGCCGCTGTTTGCGGCGCAAAAGTGCGTGTATGTCGCCGATTTTAACGCCGAGCAGTATGCCGAAAGTGACTTTGCGCGCCTGTGTGAACTAATGGAGGATATCCCCGACACCACGGTGTTGATTTTTTCCACCCTGTCGCAGGATATCGGGGGCAAAAAAAGCCTTCCTGCCAAGTGGAAGCGGTTTTTAAAGCTTGCCGACCACGCGGGCGTGGTGGTGGAGCTGCGCGCGCGCACCGAGCAGGATTTAACACGGTACGCCCGCGCTTACGCCGAAAAGCAGGGCGCGCAGCTGGACGGAGCTGCCGCAAAGCTGTTGTGCGAACGCAGCCGCTACAAAATGGAGCTTTTGGTTACCGACCTGGATCGCTTAACCGCCTACCGTCAGGGCGGCGAAATTACGGTGCAGGATGTGGAGCTGATGTGCGAAAAGGAGCCGGACGCAATGGCGTACGAGCTTGCGGGCGCGGTTGTGTCGGGCGACGGCGCAAAGGCACTTAAGCTTATCGAGGTCTACCGCGCAAAGCGGGAGGAGCCGGTTGCCATCCTCGCGGCGCTTTCTTCGGGGCATATCGATTTTTACCGCGCAAAGCTGGGCGCACAGGCGGGCAAGGGCGGCAAAGAGGTGTTCTCAGACTTTGGCTACAAGGGCAACCCCAACCGGTTTTACTATGTGCAAAAGGATGCCGCAAGGCTGTCGTCACGCTACCTGTCCGGTGCGCTGGAGGTTTTGGTTGCGTGCGACTATGAGCTAAAGAGCAGCAAGGCGGACGGCTATGTACTGCTGGAGCAAGCGGTAATGCGCTTGCTGATTCTGCGGGCAAATGAGGGAAAATCTTGATTAAACTGACGCAGACTGTTATAGTGGAAGGAAAGTATGATAAGATAAAGCTTTCCTCGTTTCTCGATGCCGTTATCATCGAAACAGGGGGCTTTGCCATATACAAGGACCCCGAAAAGCTTGCGCTCATTCGGGCGCTTGCCAAAAAGACAGGCATTTTGATTCTAACCGATTCCGACCGCGCCGGGTTTCAGATTCGCTCCTACCTAAAAGGGGCGATTCCCGACGGGCAGGTGCTGCACGCCTATATCCCCGACGTGCTGGGCAAGGAGCGCAGAAAGACCGCACCGTCAAAAGAGGGCAAGCTTGGGGTAGAGGGCATAGCCAAAGAGCATATCCTTACCGCCCTGAAGCAGGCAGGGGTAACCGCGTGTGACCGTCCGCAGGACGAGCCGAGGATTACAAAGCTCGACCTATATAACGACGGGCTTTCGGGTGGGCAAAACAGTGCCGCGTTGCGGCAAGCCCTGTTAAAAAAACTGAACCTACCCGAGCGGCTTAGCGCAAACGCACTGGTAGAGGTGTTAAACGCCTTATACACCCTCGACCAATATAAAGCGATCATGCGGGAGCTACAACAAAAAAACCTATAATGTCTGCTGATAAATCTATGCAAAGCCATATGTGTAAGCTTTTGCTCGATTTAGCTCGGGCATTACAAAGGCTGATTAGCGACAACAAAAAACACCCATCCGCGAAGTGAATGAAGGAAGGACGTAACAGATAGATGGTATTTTCAAGCTTAACATTTCTATATCTGTTTTTGCCGGTGGTACTATTATTTTATTTCCTTGTGCCCAAACAGGCGCGCAACTTTGTGCTGTTTGTTTCGGGCTTTGTGTTTTATGCCTGGGGCGAACCCGTTTACATCTTTTTGATGACCTTTACCGTACTGGTGGACTACACCTGCGGACGGGTGATGACGCGGTTTAGCAGTAACCAAAAGGCAAGGCTTGCGGTACTGCTGGTTTCTATCGTCATTAACCTCTCCATCCTTGCGGTGTTTAAGTACAACTCGTTTGTGGTGCAGAATCTAAACGACCTGTTCGGGCTAACCATCACCGACCCGAAGATTGCCCTGCCCATTGGCATCTCATTTTACACCTTCCAGAGCATGAGCTACACCATCGACCTTTACCGAAAAAGCGTACCCGAGCAAAAGAGCTTTGTGGATTACGCCGCTTACGTTTCGATGTTCCCGCAGCTGGTGGCAGGACCCATCGTCCGCTACGGCGATGTACAGCGCGAGCTGCAAAAGCGTACTGTATCGGTGCTAAACCTCGGCGAAGGGGCAGGGCTGTTTATTCAGGGTCTTGCCAAAAAGGTACTTATTGCAAACAACGTCGGCTCACTGTGGACGCGCGTCAAGGAGATCCCCGCGAGCGAGCTTTCGGTAACCACCGCGTGGTTTGGCATCTTGGCGTTTACCATGCAGATCTATTTTGACTTTTCCGGCTACTCCGATATGGCGATTGGCATGGGGCGGATGCTTGGCTTTCACTTCCCCAAAAACTTTGACTTTCCTTATGTGTCAAAGAGCGTGACCGAATTTTGGCGCAGATGGCATATGACACTGGGCACATGGTTTCGCGAGTATGTGTACATACCCTTAGGCGGCAACCGCAAGGGCGCATCGCGCATGGTTCTGAACCTGCTGGTTGTGTGGATGCTTACGGGGCTGTGGCACGGCGCAAGCTGGAACTTTGTGCTGTGGGGGCTTTATTATGGCATTCTGCTGATTATTGAAAAGGTGTTTTTGTCAAAGGTACTTAGTAAAATTCCGTTTAGCATCACGAGGGTGTACACCTTCTTTTTGGTGGTGCTGGGCTGGGTGCTGTTTGAGTTTACCGATATTACTCAGGCATATGCGTATTACGGCGCAATGTTTGGTACCCAGGGTCGCGCGGTGGCGGACGGTACGTTTATATACCTGTTCTCCTCCTACGGTCTGGTGTTTCTTGTCAGCATGGTACTTTCCATGGACTGGCTCAATAAACTCTCAAAACGCATTTATCGCCGTCGCCCCGCCGTTGCAAAGGGCGTTGCCATTGCCCTGCAGATCATCATGATGCTGCTGTGCACGGCGTATTTGGTGGACGCCACCTACAATCCATTTTTATACTTTAGGTTTTAGCCGTTTGCCTGCGGCTTACGAGGGGAGACTTCTGCAATGAAAGCAAAGATTACATCTGCGATACTGCTGTCGCTTTTTATGCTTGGGCTGCCCATACTCACATTTTTGGCCCCCAAGACCGAGTTTTCCGAGATGGAGAACCGCACCCTTGCGTCGTTTCCGCGTCTTAGCGTAAAAACCATTACGTCTCGCAGTTTTATGGACGGGCTGGAGACATGGTTTTCCGACCATTTTATCGGCAGAGACCTGTGGGTAAGCGCAAAAGGATATATTGAGTATGCCTCCGGCAAACGCGAGAATAACGGCGTGTACATCTGCGGCGATCGTTTGATTCAGGATATCGATGAGCCGGATGAAGGCAAAACGGCAAAGAATATTGAGGCGATTCATCAATTTGTAAACGCGAATAAAAAGCCGACCTACCTGATGCTGGTGCCCACCGCGGCGGAGATTCACCGCGAAAAACTGCCCACGGGGGTACAGACCTGGGATCAGCGCTCCTACATCAAAGAGGTAACCAAACAGCTTCGCGGCGTCGCCACCGAGATTGATATCTACAAAGTGCTGTTTGAGAGCAAGGATGAGTATATCTATTACAGAACCGATCATCACTGGACCTCTCACGGTGCGTTCTATGCGTTTACCGAGGCGGCGGAGCGTATGGGTATTCTAAACGCGCAAAAGAAGAATTATAACGCGCAGAATCTTTCGCATAATTTTTACGGAACGCTCTATTCCAAGGTGGGCTATCGCAACATATCTCCGGATATTATCAGCCGGTACCAAAAGCGCGGCTCGTCGGTACAGGCAACCGTCGACGTATTTGACGGTGCAAACACCGTTACCTACCCATCGATGTACTTTACCGAGTTTTTGGATAAAAAAGATCAGTATTCGATGTTTTTGGGGCAAAATCAGCCCATAGTTACCATTCACACCAACACGACATCGGGCAAGCGGCTGTTAATCTTCAAGGACTCCTATGCCCATACCATCGCGCCGATGTTTGCAGATTATTATACCACCATTACGCTTGTGGACCTGCGCTATATCAACCAGAGCTACGATACGCTGATTGATATCGAGCAGTACGATCAGGTGCTGTTGCTTTACAATGTGGACACCTTCTCGCATTCCACCGATGTTGCAAAGCTGGGTATCGCCTCCAAACAGTGAAGCAGGGCAGAGGCGACGCATCCATTCACCGAAAGGGGAGCTGTTTATGCACACTGTGATTCACCTAAGCACAAACTCCACCAGTTACATTATGTCGGTTCTACCGACCGGTCACCTGCAAAACCTGTACTACGGCGCGCACATCCGTGCAATGGATGATTACGCCTGCCTCACCCAGCCTAATGTGGTGCCGTACGGCGGGCTGGTCGCGTACCGGCAGGAGCACCCGAACATCGGCCTTGACGAGCAGTGCCTTGAGTACTCGGGGCTTGGTAAGGGGGATTTTCGCGAGCCGGCTATAGAGCTTACGGCATCAAACGGCTGTATGGTAACCGATTTTCGGTACCTTTCCCACCGTACATACAAGGGGCGCGGCACCATCCCCGGGCTACCCTCGGCTACGGGAAACGAGGACTGCTGCGAGACCACCGAGATTGTGCTGGTTGACGAAGCTTTGGATGCGCTTCTTACCCTTTACTATGTGGTGTACCCCCAGCAGGATGTGATAACCCGCTACGTGAAACTGACAAACAACGGCTCCGACGCGCTGACCGTACGCCGCATCATGAGCGCGCAGCTGGACCTGTTTGACAGCAACTATTCGTTTGTGACCTTTGACGGCATATGGAACAACGAAAGAGCGATGAATACTCGCAGGCTGTGTCAGGGCACGTTTGTGTGCGACTCAAAGATGGGGGTAAGCTCGGCGCGCCACAACCCCTTTGTGATGCTGACCGCCCACGACTGCACCGAGGATGCGGGGCGATGCTATTCCACAAACCTGGTGTACAGCGGTAACCACAGCGAGATCTGCGAGGTAACCTATACAGGCAAAACTCGCCTGCTTACCGGCATAAATCCCTCCGGCTTTGCGTGGGTACTTGATAAGGGCGAAATGCTTTACAGCCCCGAGGCGGTGCTTACCTATTCCGAACAGGGGCTAAACGGGCTATCGCACAACATGCACCGCTTTGTAAACGACCACATCGTTCGCGGTGAGTGGCAGTATAAGGAGCGCCCCATCGTCATTAACAACTGGGAGGCGACCACCTTCCACTTTACGCAGAGCAAGCTGCTCTCCATTGCAAAGGAGGCGGCGCAGATGGGGATAGAGATGTTTGTGCTTGACGACGGCTGGTTTGGCAGGCGCGACGACGACACCTCCTCGCTGGGCGACTGGGTTGTGAATGAAAAAAAGCTTCCCGCAGGGCTTTCCGGCTTTGCCGAAAAGATTAACAAGCTTGGTATGAAGTTTGGGCTTTGGGTAGAACCCGAGATGGTAAACGAAGACAGCGACCTGTACCGTGCCCATCCCGACTGGGCGATAAAAGCGCCGGGGCGGGAGCCCAGCCGGGGCAGAAACCAGTTTGTGCTCGACCTGACGCGCAAAGAGGTGTGCGATTACCTCATCGACGCGCTGTCCGGCGTGTTTTCCAGCGCCAATATCGAATACATTAAGTGGGATATGAACCGCCACTTTTCGGATATGTATTCGCCCGCACTCGCACCCGAGCGGCAGGGTGAGTTCTTTCACCGTTATGTGCTGGGGCTTTACAGTGTGTTGGCAGAGTTGGTAAGACGCTTTCCAAAGATGCTGTTTGAGTCTTGCGCATCGGGCGGCAGCCGCTTTGACCTTGGCATGCTGTGCTATATGCCCCAAACCTGGACCAGTGACAACACCGACCCGATTTGCCGTCTTTCTATACAGCAGGGCACCAGCTATGGCTACCCGCTTTCTACCATGGGTGCGCATGTATCGCAAAGCCCGCACAGCTCGTCGCTGCGTGCCACACCGATAGAGACCCGCTTTAATGTGGCGGCGTTCGGATGCTTTGGCTACGAGCTTGACCTTGCAAAGCTCAGCCAGTTTGACAAAAACGCCATCAAGGAGCAGGTGGCGTATTACAAGGCGCACCGCGAGCTGTTCCAGTACGGTCGGTTTTACCGCCTGCGCGCCCACTGTGACCCCGATAAAACGGTATGGCTGTGCGTTTCGCCCGACAAAAAACAGGCGGTGGCAGGGCTCTTTCAGATAACTGCAAAACCAGGGCGTGGCAGCGAAGTGCTGCAGTTGACCGGACTGGACGGGGAGAAAAACTACACCGTGAAGGGACGCAAGCAGTACATCAACGTAAAGGCGCTTGGCGAGCTGATTAACAACGTGTTGCCGGTGGATATCCGGGGCGACGGGGTTATTCATACGGTGCTGTCGTCCCACTACATGTTTGCGATGTGCGATGAGTTTTACCGTGCGGGCGGCGACCTGCTTAACCACTATGGCATTAAGCTAAAACACCAGTTTTCGGGCACCGGCTACAACGAGGAGGTTCGCCTGTTCGGCGATTACTACTCCCGAGTATACAATATCGAGATGGAATAGCGGTGTAGCAAACTCACGGTAGGCATAAATAAGTTAAACAGCTACAAAATCAGGGGAAGGTTTCTTTCCCTGATTTTTATTGACATTTTGTGCTAAACACAGTACAATCAGAACAAACGTTCCCGGTTAAATGACAGCTTAGGAGGATTGTAACATGGATGGATACGAGGCGATATACAGCCGCAGAACCGTGCGGGATTTTGACACAAGACCGATTGAAACCGAGGTGTTGGAGCGGATTATTTCGGCGGGGCTTCGTGCGCCCAGCAACGACCACATGCGCAGCTGGGAGTTTGTTGTTCTGGACGACCCCACCGTGCGCCTACAGGTGATAAAGCCCATTCCCAAAACCTTTTCCCGCAAGCAGGTGGAGGGCATTTTGCAGAATTGGGGACTTAGCGATGAAACCCAGCGCGCGATGTACCTTGACGCGATACCCAAGCAATACGCAATGCTGCTGGGTGCGCCGCGCCTGATTTTGCCCTTGTTTCGGCAGGTGACCCCGCTGTTAAAGCCCCGTTCGCTGAGCGACCTGAACGGCTTTGCGTCGATGTGGTGCTGCATCGAGAATATCCTCATCGCGGCGGCATCGGAGGGAATACACGGCGTCACCAGAATTCCATTTGATAAGGAGCAGAAGATACTCCGCGAGATTTTGGGCATACCGGATGAGTACACAATGCCCTGCTTTTTGGCACTGGGCTACCCCGCGCCGAACGCGGCACAGTATAAACAATTTGAGTTTAGCGCACAGCAGAAGATGCACACAAATTATTGGAAGCACAAATAGGAGAGTTTAGCGTAACGGCAGAGATTCGCATTGCAGATGCCTGTCATTATGCTTAATTTGTTGAGATAAAGAGTAGCAGCAAGTAACCCCATGGAACTGCGCAGGCTAAACTTGATTATGATGTAATGCGGCAACTCTACAAACAGGGTACATATCTCAAGGAAAGGAGGTGTACCTTATGTGGCGTAGAGGATGCGGCCGCTGCTGGCGGTGTGGCTGGGCATGGACCAGGCGTTCCTGGAGATGCTGCTGCGGCCCAATCTGTTGATTGACTAAAGTATGATAGTATAAATAGAAGCCGGAGCTACCGCGAAAGCGGATGCTCCGGCTTTTGTTTTAAGGCCAATACTCTGTGCTGCGCAAGAAAAGGTAACACGGTTCACCGCCCCTCCTGCCAAAACTCGCGGAGCGACTGTGCAATCTGTCCTGTCGATTTTACGTTTAAGCAGCCGTGCCAGTGGGTGGGGAACAGCGCGAGGTAATCGCGCCGGGCAAACCGGCGGTCTACAAGGACAACCACGCCGCGATCGTTTTCACCGCGGATGACCCTGCCCGCCGCCTGCAGCACCTTATTCATGCCGGGGTACATATACGCATACTCAAAACCCATGCCGTTTTCGCGGGCAAAGTAGTCGCGCACAATGTCCTGTTCGGGGTTTAGCTGCGCAAGCCCCACCCCGACAATTACGGTGCCAATCAGCCGTTCGCCGCGCAGGTCTACCCCCTCGCTGAACGCGCCGCCCATCACCGCAAAGCCAACCAGTGTTTGGTCGGACTGTGCCTCAAATCGGGTGAGGAATGCCTCGCGCTCCGGCTCGGTCATGCCCTGACGCTGCACAAGGGTGGGGATGTCGGGGTAAAGGGAGGCAAACAAGCCGTACACCTGTTCGAGGTAGCCGTAAGACGGAAAGTATACCAGATAGTTGCCGGGTTTCCCCTGCGCCGTCGCGGCTATAACCTGTGCCACCTGACCGTAGCTGCCCTCGCGGTCGCGGTAGGCGGTAGACACAGTGCTGCACAATAATAAACGCAGTCGCGCTGGGTCAAACGGGGAGGGCAGTCGAACCGTCTCGTCCTGCTCGCGCCCGCCCAGAATTTCTTTATAATAATCAAGCGGGGTGAGTGTGGCAGAAAAAAGCGCCGCGCCGCGTGCCCGCGACAGGGCCCGGTGCAGCAGGACGCTTGGGTCTACGCAAAACAGCTTAACCCGCACATCGTGGTTGTTTGTGTCAATCAGCGTAACATAGCGGCTGTCAAACAGCTCGGCGGTGCGGGCAAAGGTAAGGCAGTCAAAATACAGCTGCAGGATGTCGTCGTAGCGGTCGTCTTCCTTGCCGTGCTCCTTCAGCCAGCGTTCCAGCTCGTTTGCGGCGTGCTCGCAGGCAAAATGCAGCGGTTCACAAAGTTCCTGCTGCACCGCTGTATTGCACTCGTCGGGGCACTCTTCGGCTAGGGTGGCAAAGGCCTTTATCACGGCGGTTAGGCGCTTGCTGAGTCGGGGCGCGCTTTTGCCAACTGCCCGTTTGATGCCGCTAAACGGTCTGCGGCAAAGCTCGGCGGAGAACATCTCCCGCGCACGGTCCACCAGGTTATGCGCCTCGTCCACCAAAAATACGCATTCACACGACGCGTCCTCCTGCGAAAAGAAGCGTTTGAGGTACACCCGCGGGTCAAACGCATAGTTGTAATCGCATATAACGGCGTCCGCCCACAGCGTGGCGTCGAGCGAAAGCTCAAACGGGCAGACGGTGTGAATTTTTGCGTACTGCTCCACCGTCTCGCGCGTGATGTCGTCGTTGTTACTTATCAGTTCGTGCAGGGCGGCGTTAACGCGGTTAAAATGCCCCTTGGCATAAGGGCAGCCCTCGGGTGTGCAGGAGGGGGTGTCTAAAAAGCAGATTTTCTCCTTTGCGGTTAGGGTTACGCTCTTAAACCGCAGCCCGCCCTCCCGCAGTCGGCAAAGCGCATCTCTTGCCACGGTACGGGTAATGGTTTTGGCTGTAAGGTAAAAAACCTTATCGCACATCCCCTCTCCCATCGCCTTGACGGCGGGGAACAGGGTGGACATCGTCTTGCCAATGCCGGTGGGCGCCTGCGCATACAGCCGTGTTCCGTCGCGTAGCGCGTGGTAGGTCTTTGCGGTAAGCGCGCGCTGCCCCGCGCGATACTGCGCAAACGGAAACTCCAAGGCACGGATTGATTCGTCCCGCAGCTCGCCCCAGGAGGCGGTCATGCGCGCCCAGTCAAGGTAACCTTGCACCAGCCCGTCAAAAAAGGTGCGCAGTGCCTCAAAACCAAAGCTGCGGGTAAAGACGCGTATCTCCTCCGTGTCGGCATGCACATAGGTAAGCTGGATATCAACCTCGGGTAAGTCTTCCTGCTCTGCCAGCATAAACGCGTAGCACTGCGCCTGTGCCCAATGCACGGCGCTTTGATCCTCCTCCAGCTCCTCCAGCGGCAGGGTGGTGGTCTTTATCTCGTCTATGGTCACCCTGCCGTCCTTATCCAGTACGCCGTCCGCGCGCCCGATGACGGTAAAGGTCAGCTCGTCAAGCTCGGCGCTGCGGCGAAAGTGTACCTCGGCGCGGTCGTTTTCTCCGTATGCCTTTTGCAGCTTGCGGTGCAGGCGTGCGCCGTCCGCCAGCCGGTCGCGCCCGGTAAAGCGGTTATCCAGATTGCCCGAGCGCATCAAAAACTCCACCAGCGTGCGAACCGATATTTTAATTTCCCGCTTGGTTTGCTGCTCCATCCGTCACTCACATCCGCAAACATATATTCGATTTTTATTATACCGCGCGTGCAAAAAAATAACAAGCAGTTCTTTTTGAGCAAACTGCCTGTTACATTTATACCTTTTTGTGTTGTCGTATGTACTGGATGCTGCTGCCTAAACTTGTTCACCGCTTACCACCGACATGCTCGGGAACACCTCGGCAAGGTAGTCGTCGGGGTATTGCTCATCAAGCAGCTGTTGTACGATATTGGCGGCGGGTATGCCCATACGCCGCTGAGACTGCCGATCCACCGCTAGGGCAGAGACGGTCATATTCACCAGCATAAATACGGCAAGGGCAAAGGTAAGCGGTTGCCCCCATCTTTTTGGAATCCGCTCAATCAGCGACGAGAGGGCAGGGTAAACACAGCGCATCCACACAACGCCAAGCATGCCCCAAAACAGCATATACAGCACATTGGTGCGCCCGTTAATGTTCAGCAGCATATGGCTGTAATCCCACGACACGGTGCCGAACAGGCGCTCTTGCATGAAGCTTACCGCATATTCGAATACGCCGCCAATCATTGCGCTGCACAAAAACACGAATCCATCACCTTTTTTGGCGGCGCGGTACAGCCCCAGCGTCATCAGCACCGCGCCCACACCGTATACGGGGTTAAAGGGGCCGTACAAAACCCCTACGCGGCTTTGCAGCTCGTGGTTATTGATAAGGCAGAGCGTCGTCTCTAGCACCACGCCGATAAAGCAGCCGATTAGAAAAATCCAAAACAGCTTTTCCTTGCATAGTCCGTCGGCAAACACATCGCTTGCCGCCTGCGTGCGCTCGGATTCTGCTGTCGTCTCTGTGTTAAGACAGATGTCGGTTTGTGTTTGTATCATGATGACCTCCGAATAACTGTGTATGGGTAATCGTTATATATAACGAGCATTAACGCCAAATAACTTCATAATTTTTGGGATATTCGGGCAATTACATTATATTACATATCGCCCGGTAAATCTAGTTGCAAAACGTATCATTTTTCGGTGGATTTTACCCCTAAAACATGATATGTTAATAGAGTAAATTGGCTTATGGTTTTTGCGATTACATCATCGTGACGATTAAAGGAAACGAACGACCGGCAGAAGATAGGATGCGCTGATAATTGTTAAAAATTTAACATATTGTACTACGCACGATCGGCAACCGGAAAAAGCCGAATTCAGGCAGTATAGAAAGGGTAGGGGTGCAAAGATGATCTATACCATTACGCTCAATCCGTCGCTGGACTATGTGGTGGGGCTTAAGACGCTTCGGGTGGGCGAGGTAAACCGCGCCAAGTACGAGGCAATCTATCCCGGCGGCAAGGGCATTAACGTATCGGTGATGCTGGCAAGGCTTATGCTGCCCACCGTGGCGCTTGGGGTGACCGCGGGCTTTACGGGCGAGCAGATTACCCGCCTGCTTGGCGGATGCGGCTGCCCGCACGATTTTGTAACCGCTTTGCAGGGCATCTCCCGCCTGAGCGTGAAGATATTGTCGGGCAGCGAGACCGAGATTAACGGCAGCGGACCCGTCATTACCCAAGAGGAGCTGAATGCCGTGTTGCAGCGCCTTAGCAGTGTGGGGCAGGGGGATGTGGTGGTGCTCTCGGGCAGCGTGCCCCAAACGGCACCCGCCGACGCGTACACGCAGTTACTAGCCCACTGCGCCGCACGAGGGGCAAGCCTTGCGGTAGACACCACAGGCGAGCGGCTGCTTGCATCCCTTTGCCACCGCCCGCTGCTCATTAAGCCAAACCGCGCGGAGCTAGAGGAGCTGTTTGGCTGCGAGATAGCGACAGCAGAGCAGATTGTTGCGCATGCACGCCTGCTGCAAGCACGCGGCGCGCGCCATGTGCTGGTGTCGCTGGGCGGCGACGGCGCGGTACTTATCGCCGAGGACGGCGCGGTGTATCAGGCTTACCCGCCTAAGGGGACGGTACAGTGCACCGTCGGCGCAGGAGATTCGATGGTGGCGGGCTTCCTCGCGGGGCTTGTGCGGGGCGGGGAGGTACAAGGCGCGTTTGCCCTTGCGGTGGCGGCAGGCAGCGCAACCGCCTACAGCCCGTGGCTAGCCGCACAACAAGACGTACTGGGGCTGGAACACAAGATAACCGTAAACAAGCTGACCATATAATGACAAAACGAAAAAGCGGCGACCCGTACAGGGCTGCCGCTTTTGTGTTGTGTTTTGGTTATTTACTCGCTACGCAGGGTTAACAGGTGCGCCGCCGCCTCGGCAAAGCCCGCACCGCCCTCGCCCTCGGTCACATAGGCGGGCAGATGGCGCAGGGTAAGGGCAAAGGGGCGGATGTTCGCCACCGCGCACGCGTGGGGGAAGTATTCAAACATCGGCTCGTCGTTGGGGGAGTCACCGAAGAACAGCACCGTGTCTTTGATATCGCGCTCGTCCAGCACCTCGGTGAGATACAGCCGGGTCATCGAAAGCTTGTCGTACCGCCCAAACCACGTGTTTACGTGGATGGAGCTGACCTTTGCCTCGGCGCCCATCGAGATGCAGATGTCCTTTATCCGCTCGGCGTCCTCAAACGGCAGGTAGGGCGGGTCCTCGCGAAAGTCGATGGCAACGTCGTAGATGCGGCAGAACTGGTCGGAGGCAACGCGGCACCCGGGCACGCCCTGCAGGGCGGCGTCGCGCACCGCGGCAAGCCGCTGCGCAGCGTTCGCAGCCACCGACGGGTGGGTGAACACCTGCTTGTGACCGTCCCGCATATAGTACACAAACGCGCCGTTTTCGCCCACCACGGCATACACCGGCCACTGGCGCACGATAAGGTCGCACCACCCGGCGGGTCGCCCGGTAACGGGGATTACTACAAGCCCCGCGTCGTGCAGCCGCCACAGCGCGGCGTAGGCTTCGGCGGTGAGCTTACCGTCGGTGGTGATGGTGTCGTCGATGTCGCACAGCACATAGCGCAGGCGTTTTGCGTCGGCGGGGGTTAGCGTAGAAAATGGCTTCATTGGTTTGGGCTTCCTTTCCGATGTGGGTTACAGTGGTACTATTATCTCACATCGGGCGGGAAGATGCAATTTGGAGGGAGACATTCAACTGATTTGAATAAATGTCTTTTCCAAGTCTTCAATTGTTCTTTTGAAACCCGAATATACATTTTCGACACCATGAGTACTTTCTTTTTGAGCAAAATCAAAAGCTTTTGTCTTTTTGTTTTTATCGATATTTAATGTTATTATTGTGTCTCTGATGTTTAAAGAATCCCCAAAAATATCATCAATAGTATTGTCAAGAGCCTTTGTTAGACAAAGATGTGCTTGAAAAATATCGTATAGTTCTGATTGATCTCTTGGAACTGTAAAATTCTTGACTTTAAATTTTCCCCAGATTTCAAGAGGAAGCAAATGTTCAATTTGATATGTAAACTGATTAACTTTGCTTAGCACATTGACTACGATGTCGGATGGCTTTATATACTGAATCTTTATGCCCCCACCACTAGTACGACGATTTTTAAAAACAGGGTCGTTTTCAATTTCTGTTTTGGCATTTTCTCCAGCTTTGTCTTTGTCAAATAAAACATATAGTTTGCTTTTAAATCCAGTATATGTCCACGCAATAGCCCAATCGCGAAGTTGAGTTGTTCCGCAACCGGAATCTTTCGTCAATATTCTTAATTCGCTTGTTTGAATCATTTTATTTAGTTCTGGAGAAATTGTCTCAATAGCTTTAAGAAGATACAATTTATCCGTTTTGCCTTCTACCATTATTGTGTTTATGTCTGTAAGAAAATTTTGATTAATGATTGCATTTGCCATTTTCAGTTTGCTTTCTTGTTCAGCAATGAAAGGGGCTATAATAGGCATAAGGCCCATGTTTTTTGAAATATCTTTACTTGTTGAATCATGATTAAATGATGTTTCGTCAGAATTTTCCTTTTTTGAAACAAAGTAAATAGTAGTACCTTCTGTGTTCTTTTCCATATAAAATGCAGGCGAGTGCGTGCTGGTAAAAATTTGAATTTCACGCGAATAGTCGGTAAATTCTTTAGCCAGTTCAAATGCTCGTGATAATTCCAATCCGTTTTCTGGTTCTTCGAACCCCCAAATAGTTGATATTTTCATTGATCCTTGGTTTCTGGATCTCTGATCTTCTTCAGCTATATATTTCAAGATAATAGGAATATGTCTTGCTTGTATTCCATCCCCCCTACTGTTTAGTGGTACGGAAATGCTATCAATAGTACCACTCTTTGTTATAAAAATAAGTGATTTAAAAATATCGCTTAGATTGCTAGGTACAGACAATTCACTATTTAAATGCAAACGTTGCGATACATTCTGGGTAATACTTTTTGTATGTTGCTTCAAAGAATCAGAAAAAGTTTTTGTAGACGTAAGTAAGGGATTGTTTAAAGAACTGGATACTGCTGTATATAAATCAGCTAATAGTGTTTTGTAGTAATCTGCACTTTTAACAGCAGGTACATATCTGTATCGTATTTTAATTAATGTACTAGGTACTCTTGAGCGTGAAGAAGGTTCATCCCCCTTATCATTTGTTATTCTTTCAGCATAATAATTGTCTGTTCGCCATCTTTTTTCCCAGGTATAGATACCTGATTCTTTGTATGAATCGGGTATTTTAAATTTAATTTTAATCAGAATTTCTTTTGTTGAATGACTAGATTTAGGGAAAAGGTAGGTGAAATCATTTTTAAAATTGAAAGGAGTGTTATAGTCAGTTTGATTATTAAAGTATAAATTTAAAGCCTTCAAGAAATTAGATTTACCTGCATCATTTAGCCCAACAAAAATGTTGAAATTCTTCGCAATAATTAATTCGCTCCTTATTGAACGAAAGTTTTTAATAAATACAGATTCAATAATAATGCGCTTGTCCATATCAATATCCTCTCACGAATAAAAAATAAATAACTAATCAACCTGCCGCCCAACGTCCAAAACAATTTCCTACAAATCCAGTCAAATAACCCCAACCATCCCCAATATATCACAAAAAAAGCAAAAACAAAAGGTCTCAAACGAAATTCGCTTGAGACCTTTTGCTAATTACAATCTGGTGAACCATCGGAGATTCGAACTCCGGACACCCTGATTAAAAGTCAGGTGCTCTGCCGACTGAGCTAATGGTTCAACTATTCGTTTTAACGTAATAAAAAGCGCTTGTAAAAAGGCGCTTGTTTATTATAGCAAGCCGCTATACGCTTGTCAAGGATGGATTACGAAAAACCGCACAATCCCGCGAGAGCCGCCATCTATTACTGTTTCACGTTCCGCTCAAATTATCAGTAAGCTTAAAAAAATAGGCGCCCGGGGCAAACCGGACGCCTTTGTGTTAGCTTTGGTTTTCTTTAATCGTGGGTTCTGGCACTAATCTCCGCCATCAGCTGCGCAAGGAACTCGTTAACCGACACCGCGCCCTTGTCGCCGTCCTTGCGGGAGCGCACCGCCACGGTGCCGTCGGTCTGCTCCTTTTCGCCCACAACCAGCATATAGGGCACCTTGGCAAGCTGTGCCTCGCGAATCTTGTAGCCTATCTTCTCGGGGCGCAGGTCAAGCTCCACGCGCACGCCCTCGGCGTTTAAGCGGTCAGACACCTGCTGCGCGTACTCGGTAAACCGCTCCGAAACGGGGATAATCTTTGCCTGCACAGGCGCAAGCCAGGTAGGGAACGCGCCTGCGAAATGCTCGATTAAGATGCCGATAAACCGCTCGATGCTGCCAAACGCCACGCGGTGAATCATAACAGGGCGGTGCTTTTCGCCGTCCGCGCCCGTGTATTCCAGCTCAAACCGCTCGGGCATCTGGAAGTCGAGCTGAATGGTTCCGCACTGCCAGGTGCGCCCGATGCTATCCTCGAGGTGGAAGTCAATCTTCGGTCCGTAGAACGCACCGTCGCCCTCGTTTACCACAAAGTCGCGCCCAAGCTCGGTAAGCGCCTCGCGCAGGGAGTCGGTGGCGTAGTTCCAGTCCTCCTCGCTGCCCATGCTGTCCTCGGGGCGGGTGGAAAGCTCGATGTGGTACTTAAACCCGAACAGGCTGTATACCTCGTCAATCAGCGCGACAACGCCCTTGATTTCGTCCTTAATCTGCTCGCGGGTCATAAAGATGTGCGCGTCATCCTGGGTAAAGCAGCGCACGCGCATCAGCCCGTGCAAAGCGCCCGAAAGCTCGTGGCGGTGCACCAAGCCCAGCTCGCCCATACGCAGCGGCAGGTCGCGGTAGGAGTGCGGCTCCAGCTTGTAGGTGAGCATGCCGCCGGGGCAGTTCATCGGCTTTACCGCAAAATCCGATTCATCGATGACGGTGGTGTACATGTTGTCTTTATAGTGGTCCCAGTGTCCCGAACGCTCCCACAAGGCGCGGTTTAGGATGATGGGGGAGGATATTTCATGGTAGCCCGCCTTCTTGTGCACCTCGCGCCAGTATTCAATCAGCTGGTTTTTTACAATCATGCCCTTGGGCAGGAAAAACGGAAAGCCCGGTCCCTCGTCCAGCATCGCAAACAGCGAAAGCTCCTTGCCCAGCTTGCGGTGGTCGCGCTTCTTTGCCTCCTCCACACGCACAAGGTATTCGTCCAGCTGGCTCTTTTTGGGGTACGCCGTGCCGTAGATGCGGCAGAGCATCTTGTTCTTTTCGCTGCCACGCCAGTATGCGCCGGTCGCCGAGGTCAGCTTAATCGCCTTCACGGCACCCGTGCTCATCAGGTGGGGTCCCGCGCACAGGTCGGTAAAGTCCGCCTGACGGTACAGGCTGATGTTCTCGCCCTTGCCCGCGTGCTCGGCAATCAGCTCCACCTTGTAGCTTTCGTTCTTCTCGCTCATCAGCGCGGTCGCATCGTCGGGGGAAAGCTCGTACCGCTCCAGCGGCAGATCCTCCTTCGCAATTTTCGCCATCTCCGCCTCAAGCTTTTCAAGGTCTTCGGGGGTAAACGGGGTCTCTACGTCAAAGTCGTAGTAAAAGCCGTTGTCAATGGCAGGACCAATCGCGAACTTTGCGGCGGGGTACAGGCGCTTCACCGCCTGCGCCAACATGTGCGACGCGGTGTGCCAAAACGCACGCCTGCCGTCGGGGTCTTCAAAGGTAAGCAAGGTAAGCGCGCAGTCCTCGGTCAGGGGGGTGCGCAGGTCGCAGTTCTTGCCGTTTACTTTAGCAAGGCAGACCGCCTTATACAGTCCCGCGCCCAGCTCCTTTGCAATCTCTGCGGGAGTAATGCCCTCGTTATACTGCTTTACTACGCCGCCCTTTAGTTCTACGTTAATCATCGTTGTTCGCTCCTTCTTCATCTGGTTTGGTTAGATGTATTTCAGGGGAAAAACAAAAAACCCCACCCCATCAGTCGGGGTGAGGCAGTATATGCTCCACGGTTCCACCCGAATTGCAGTCGAAAAAGACCGCCGCTCGAACCGGCACCGTAACGTGTGCCAAACGCCGCTTTTTTACAGCCTGCGCGGGGGGTACCGCGGCGACCTTGTATAGCGGGCTCAGGGGTGGTTTTCTCGCTTTGAAGAACCTTACGACCCGCGCTTTCAGCCTGCGGCGCGTGCTCTCTTTGCAAAGGCTTCTTCCGATACTGTCCCCGTCAATGCTTTTGCTGTTTTTTTTCATAGTAGCACCAAGGGGCATCTTTGTCAATACTGCACTGATTTGTTAGAGAATCGGCGTGGCGGGGCGAAAACGCGGTACTTAAAACAGCGTTGTCGAGGCAATCTCCTCTAATTGGACATAAAAAGCCAAAAATGCGACAAAAACGCGCGTTAAAACAGCCCTTGACAGACAACGAAGCAACATATAAAATAGTAATTGGTGCAATAGCACTATATATTATTCTTATGATAATATTAAAATTTAGAGAAACTAAGCAAAGGAGGTTTTTGAATAAGTGGATTCACAGACGATTTTATACTGCGTCATTTCAGTAATCGTCGGAGCTATTGTGATTGGTGTCCCTCTGTTTTTTCTGGGCATTTCATATAGAAAAAGAGTTGCTGAGGCCGAGTTCGGTTCTGCTGAACAGGAGGCCAAACGTATTGTCAGCGATGCTCTAAAAACTGCAGAAAGCAAGAAAAAGGAAGCACTTGTCGAAGCCAAAGACGAAATTTACAGAATGCGTTCGGATGCAGACAAAGAAATAAAAGAACGCAGAAGCGAACTGCAGCGCCAGGAACGGCGCATCATGCAAAAAGAAGAGAACCTAGACCACAAGATGGAAACCCTTGAGCGCAAGGACGACACCCTGCAAAAGAAGCTCGCGGAGGCGGATGCAAAGCTTGCCGATGCCGAGCAGATTAAAAAGCATCAATTTGAGATGCTTGAAAAGATTTCACTGTTTACCATCGACCAAGCAAAGGAGTACCTGCTTAAAAACCTAGAGGATGAGCTGGTTCACGAAAAGGCACTGAAGATTAACCAATACGAGCAGATGCTGCGCGACGAGGCAGACCAAAAGGCGCGCGATATCATCTCTATGGCAATACAGCGTTGTGCCGCCGAGCATGTGGCGGAGGCGACCGTTTCGGTGGTTGCGCTGCCCAGTGATGAGATGAAGGGCCGCATTATCGGACGCGAGGGGCGCAACATCCGTGCCCTTGAGACGATGACCGGCGTGGACTTGATTATCGACGATACCCCCGAGGCGATTACACTTTCCTGCTTTGACCCCGTACGCCGCGAGATTGCGCGCATCTCTCTCGAGAAGCTAATCTCCGACGGCCGCATCCATCCCGCCCGCATTGAGGAAATGGTGGATAAGGGAAAACACGAGGTGGAACTGAAGATTCGTCAGGACGGCGAACGCGCAGTGATGGAAACCGGCATCCACGGCATGAACCCCGAACTGATTAAGCTGATTGGACGTCTGCGCTACCGTACAAGCTACGGGCAGAACGTGCTCGACCATTCGCTGGAGGTTGCTTACCTTGCGGGCGTTATGGCTAGCGAGCTTGGTGTTGAGGTTAACTTTGCAAAACGTGCGGGTCTGCTCCATGATATCGGCAAGGCGCTCGACCATGAGATTGAGGGCACCCATGTTGAGATCGGCGTAGACATCGCAAAGAAATACAAGGAAAACCCCGAGATTATCCACGCAATACAGGCGCACCACGGCGACGTGGAGCCCAAAACGATTGTTGCCTGCCTTGTTCAGGCGGCTGACGCCATCTCGGCGGCACGCCCCGGCGCAAGACGCGAGAATCTCGAAAACTACATCAAGCGGCTTGAAAAGCTTGAGGAGATTGCAGGCTCATTTAACGGTGTAGAAAAGACCTTTGCCATCCAGGCAGGTCGCGAGATCCGCATCATGGTTAAGCCCGAAATCATCAACGACGATCAGATGACCCTGCTTGCGCGCGACATCGTGAGCAAGATTGAGGCGGAGCTTGACTACCCCGGACAGATTAAGGTTCACATCGTGCGTGAAAACCGCGCTATCGAGTTCGCGAAATAATTCCCCCAGATTTGCATCAACCGGCAGGGCAGGAGGATTTCTGCCCTGCCGATTTTTACGAACACACCATAATGCAAAGGTAGTTGCACAATAAAACAGGCCATATCCTGCATATTTTATACAATATGCAAATATTCAACTGTAAAATCAAGGCTTTTTTTGCCTTTTGTATATTGTTATTTGCTACCCAACTGCGTTATAATGGTAAAGTACTGGTTATAAGGCTTGTGTGGCAATATAAGGAGGATTATCCAATTGAGGGTACTTTGCGTCGGCGACGTGGTTGGAAGAATCGGTTGCGATTTTCTGTTACGCCACCTACCCCAACTAAAACGAATGGCCGAGGCAGACGCGGTGATTGTCAATGGCGAGAACTCTTCACAACGCAATGGTATCTCGCCCAGCAGCGCAGGGAGGCTGTTTGACGCAGGTGCCGATGTCATCACCACCGGCAACCATATCTTTCGTCACCGCGACATAGGCGCGTATTTGGAAGAACACCCCGATGTATTGCGACCAGCAAACTACCCGGAGGGAACCTTTGGCAATGGGCTTTTCGTGCTTGATCTCGGGCGTGTCCGCATCACGGTGATTAACCTGCTTGGTGTCGTTTTTTTAAACAACCTCAAAAATCCGTTTGAGTGTATGGACGAGCTGTTAAAGCAGGTAGATACCAGTATCGTGGTGTTGGATTTTCACGCCGAGGCTACGAGCGAGAAGCTGGCGCTTGCGCACTATCTGGATGGGCGCATCTCGGCTATATTCGGTACCCACACCCATGTACAAACCGCGGATGCCTGTATTCTGCCGCAAGGTACAGGCTACATCACCGATGTGGGAATGACCGGTCCCATTCATTCGGTTTTGGGAATGAAGCCTGAGCTTGCCATCCGAAGGCTGAAAACCCTAATGCCCGTCGGGTACGAGCCGGCCGTCGGCGAATGCATCATCAACGCGGTGGTATTTGAAATCGACGAGCGTACCGGCAAAACAACCTCGGTCACCCCAATACGCTATACGCAGCAGTAAACCAAATATTCTAGGCAACAGGGTCTGCACCCGCGTTTGGTTTGGCGCCTTATGTTAAGGCGATACGAAGGGTGTAAGCACTGCGGCAATCTTAGGCAAACAGAGTCTGAAAAAAATGTAACTCGGATAGTTTTGAACTGGAAGGATTGAAATTGTTATGGAAGTATTAAAGGTTTCAGCAAAATCGATTCCCAATTCGGTTGCAGGGGCAATCGCGGGGGTCATCCGCGAAAAAGGCATCGTAGAGGTTCAGGCGGTGGGCGCGGGCGCATCCAATCAAGCAGTAAAGGCGGTGGCGATTGCCAGAGGGTATCTTGCTCCATCGGGCATCGACCTTGTGTGTATCCCCGCATTTGCCAATGTAACAATTGACGGCGAGGATCGCACCGCGATTAAGCTGATTGTTGAGCCGCGATAGTAGCATGAATACATAAACGCCCTGGAAATTACGCGGTACTTATCTAAAACGGCGGGAGAGCATAGTGCTCCCGCCGTTATTTTTTGAAGATTACTTGAGAATCAAATGATTGCGTTAAAATCGGCT
This sequence comes from Bacillota bacterium, assembly GCA_023460535.1. Taxonomy (GTDB): domain Bacteria; phylum Bacillota; class Clostridia; order Oscillospirales; family Ruminococcaceae; genus Acetanaerobacterium. Next base: position 205,018 of record JAEWPV010000007.1, on the reverse strand, counting down.
CGTACCAACCGCGGATTTGTGGTATACTGAGTCTGCCCGTATCGATTATCTGGTAACAAGTCAATACTCGGAGGTGCGATATGCAGCCGTTTTGTTTTAAAATATGGTCACTCGTTGTTTGTGCCACACTCTTACTAACCGCATGCGCCCAGACGCAAGGCGATGCGTCTTCTTCCGAAGCTCCCCCTGTACAGTCATCCTCTGTACCGCAGCAGGTTCCCTCCTCACAACCCCAAAAGCAATCGGACGGGCGGTTTAAAATACCCTACGACAGCAACGACCAGCTGCATCCGTACCGATCCACAACCGCGCTGAACACCGCGCTGCATTCGTTGGTGTACGACAGCCTGGTGAAGCTGGATAACGACTTTACCCCGGTTATGAGCATCGCGTCGGATATTGAGATAGACGGCGAGGTTTGCACCGTCACGTTAAAAAACGGCGTTCGTTTTTCGGACGGCTCCTCGCTTACCGCCATTGATGTTAGATATTCCATGGATTGCATCAGAGCGTCCTCTTCGCTGTATGCCGGCAGACTAAGCAATGTATTAGGCTACTCGGTACAGGATGACCGAACATTGGTAATTACCCTTCGGTCGCCCGACAGCCTGTTTATCAATTTGCTTGATTTCCCTGTTATCAAAAACGGTACAAACCAAAGCAACTATCCCACCGGCAGCGGCAGATACCTGTATGCTGAGCAGTCACCCCAGACCGCAGACGACATGGAGGAGGGCACGGATGCAGCTGAGATTCTGCTGACCGCAAACCCCGAGTGGCACGGCGGCACCATCAAGACATTTACCGAGCTGTACCTGGTTTCATACGATTACACGCAGTCCCTTGTGTACACCCTAAAGTCGGGGGCTATCGATTTTGCGTTTACCGATCTTGCGCAGGCGCAGAGTTCCACCAACATGGGCAGTAGTCCCATTCAGGTGCCATTAACAAACCTAGTATTTATCGGGGTAAACAATACAAGCGGGGTGACCGCAACAGCGTCGTTTCGCAAGGCGCTGTCGCTGTGTTTGGATCGCAGTCAGATTGTGTCCGATGCGTTTTTATCCCGCGCCACGCCTTCTTCCACCCCCTTTAACCCCAACATGTACGCGACAAAGGAGCTTGATAACCAGCTGTATGCTGACGTCGAGGGCGCAGGCTCAATACTTGATGCCCTTGGCTATACCGCGCGCGACGAGCAGGGCTACCGACTGCATGGCAACAACCGCTTAACCTTGTCGGTACTGGTAAATACCGATGATTTTTACCGAACCCAGACAGCGCGCGTAATAAAGAATAACCTTGCGCAGGTGGGGATTGACTGCGTGATTATAGAACGAAACCCGCGAGACTATCTTTCTGCAGTACAGGCGTCGGATTTTCAACTGTATGTGGGAGAAACAAGGCTGTTTGCCAATAACGATCTCAGCCCATTCTTTTCGGGCGAGGGGGCGCTCTCCTACGGCGGTGCGTCCGGCGGTTCGGCGGCAGCGTCTTATTTCTCTATGCGGCGAGGCGAAATTGGCTACACCTATTTTTGTAACGAGTTTTTTGACCAGGCTCCCTTTATCCCGCTGGTGTTCCGCAACGGGGTATCCTTTTTTACGCAGACGATGTCTTACAACGTAAAGTCCTCTATGAGCGACCCATTTTTTAACATAGAGGACTGGACTTATGCAAGGTAGCTTAAAAAATTAAAGAAAACAGACGATTGGTATTAAGTTTTTCTTATTAATGTGATATAATAATCCTGATTTAACCCCAATAGCCGATTGTTTGGTAGACATTACTTTATCAGCCGGCAGCTGTCCGGTGAAACGGAGGTTAGTATGATCAGAATCGAAAATCCAATGGGATATATCGAGATTTCCGCCGATTACTTTGCGAATCTGGTGGGTTCTGCCGCCTCGAGCTGCTTTGGTGTGGCGGGGATGGCAACCAGCGGAACGGTACAGGGGCTGCGCTCGCTTATCGTATCCCCCGATCTGCCGGACAAAGGGGTACGCATCCGCAACCGGGACGGAAAGCTTGAGATTGACCTGCACATCGTGGTTACTTACGGCGTTAACATTGCCGCCATTGTAAAAAGCATTATCAACAAGGTCAGCTATACGGTGGAAGAGACCACCGGCCTGATTGTGAACAGGGTGAATGTCTTTGTGGATGAGATGAAGCTTGACCAATAGCCTTGTAATGTTTTTGGTTAGCTCCAACAAACTGGGGCATTCCCGTTATCGCGTAACACTAGGCGCGAACGGGGTAGCTGTGCGCAATGCAATGGATACTTAAAAATAACCGCCGGTGCACAGCGGCAGAATGGGTGAAGATGTGATTAACGGAAATACACTAAGAGACGCCATCATATCAGGCGCTAACAGCATAGTAAACAAACGCCTTGCGGTAGACGAGCTAAATGTTTTCCCCGTACCGGACGGAGATACCGGAACCAACATGTCCATGACCATCTCGGCGGGTGCAAGGGAGCTAAAGCGGATGCAAAACGCCACGGTGGGCGAGGTTGCATCGGTTGCGGCGTCCGCGTTTTTACGCGGTGCCCGGGGGAACTCGGGTGTTATTTTATCGTTGTTGTTCCGCGGCTTTTCCAAAGGGCTTGCGGGGCTGACCACAGCGGACGGCAAACAGTTTGCACACGCACTTAGCCTTGGCGTGTCTGCCGCATACAAGGCGGTTATGAAGCCTACTGAGGGAACCATGCTTACCGTTGCAAGGGTGGCGGCGGAAAAGGCGACAGCGGCAAGCGAGACCGAGCACGACGCGGTGGCTATCTGGCGCCTCATCGTACAGGAATCCAAGGCCGCGCTGGATACAACCCCCGACCTGCTGCCCGTACTGAAAAAAGCGGGCGTTGTGGATGCGGGTGGTATGGGTCTGCTGGTAATCTTTGAAGGCATGCTGCAGGTGTTTGAGGGTGGCGAGATCGTTGCCGAACGCGCCGAGTCGCCTGCAAAGCAGGTGGATACGTTTGTCTCGCAGAAGAATGCGGCGGGCGCCGACCTGCATGAGGAGATTACGTTTACCTACTGTACCGAGTTTATTGTGCAAAAAAACTCCCCCGACGCAAACGCGCTTCGTCTGCGCGCCTATCTTGAAACGATAGGCGACAGTGTTGTGGTGGTGGATGACGACGATATCATTAAGATACATGTACACACCAACAACCCCGGCAATGCGATGCAGGAGGGTCTTGCTTACGGCTCGCTGCACAACATGAAGATAGAGAATATGCGCGAGCAGCACGACAATAAGGTTGCCGAAGCGCAGGTTGCAAAAGAGGTACACGAGGTGGTACCCGTCGACCCCGATATCCATTTTGGATTTGTGGCGGTCGCGGCGGGCGAAGGGCTTAAGCAGCTGTTTACCGACCTTGGCTGCGGCTGTGTGGTAAGCGGCGGGCAAACCATGAATCCGAGCACCGACGATATCCTGCGCGCGGTGGAGACCATTCCCGCTTCCACGGTGTTTGTACTACCCAACAACAAGAATATTATTATGGCGGCCGAGCAGGTTATCTCACTGGCGGATCGTCGTGTTGTGGTGTTGCCAACCCGCACCATTCCGCAGGGGCTTTCGGCCATGCTGGCATTTGACCCCGACGCGTCGGTGGAAGAAAACCAAATGGGTATGATGAAGGCGGCAGACCATGTGGCTACGGGTCAGATTACCTTTGCCGCGCGGGACTCGGATTTTGACGGACACAAGATTAAACAGGGCGAGATACTGGCGCTGGACGGCGGCAAGCTTTCGTTTGTGGCAAGCGATATTGCCCTTGCGACGCAGCGGCTGATAAAAAACCTTGTAAAGCGCGACAGTAGCTTTATCACCATGATTTACGGTGAGGGGATTACCGAGGAAGAGGCGGAAAAGACCGCAGGGCTGGTTCGCGCGAAGCTTCCCGATTCCGTAGAGGTGCACGTGGTAAACGGCGGACAGCCTGTTTACTACTATATCATCTCGGTAGAATAGTATAACACCGGAGGGGGATGCGCCGTGACTCAGAAAGGCTTCCCCGATAACATTAAATATTTAAAGGGCGTAGGCGAAAAACGTGCCGAGCTGTACCGTAAGCTCGGCGTGCAAAGCGTCGGCGCCCTTTTGCGCTTTTATCCCCGTAGCTACCTTGATTTTACAAGTCCCTATTCTATAGCGGACGCGCCGCGGGATACTACCTGTGTCGTTCGCGCTCGGGTGTTTGCAAAAAACCCCGAGCAGCGCATCCGGGGCGGCATGACCCTTTATAAGGTGTTTGCCACCGACGATACCTCAGACCTTGTGCTGACCTTCTTTAACGCAAAATATGCCGCGGCCGGGCTGCAGGAGGGCAGCGAGTACCTGTTTTACGGCAAGGTGGGTGGTACCCTGCTTGCTCGGGAGATGAACTCGCCGCTGTACATCCCTGTTACTGGGCCGCTCGGTCTTGTGCCGGTATACCCGCTTACGGCGGGACTTAGCTCAAAGATTGTGGCGCAGAATGTTAAGCAGGCACTTGCGTTGCTAGACGAAACGTTCCCGGACCCGCTGCCAGCCGCGCTGCGGGAGCAGCAGGAGCTGTGCCATCTTTCATACGCGCTTTCTGCCATCCACTTTCCGCCTGATGCGCATGCCCTTGCGGTCGCAAGAAAACGGCTGATTTTTGAGGAGTTGCTCACCCTACAGCTTGCCCTGGCGCTGCTGCGCCGCCGTCCGCGCCAAACAGCGGCGGCAGCGATAACCGATGCGGATGTTTCTCCGTTTATTTCCGCCTTGGGGTTTGCCCTTACCGGCGCACAGACCCGCGCAATTGACGAGTCGCTTAACGATATGCGCAAGACCGTGCCGATGAACCGTCTGCTGCAGGGCGATGTCGGCTCGGGCAAGACGGCGGTTGCAGCGGCACTTTGCTATGCTTGCGCAAAAAACGGTGTGCAGTCGGCTTTTATGGCGCCCACCGAGATCCTTGCGCAGCAGCACTACGCATCGTTAGCGCCGCTGCTTGAGGCGATGGGGGTCTCCTGCGCGCTGCTTACCGGCTCGGTAAAGGCGGCACAAAAAAAGGAGATTCTCTCCCGCCTTGCGTCGGGTGAGATACAATTTGTGGTGGGCACCCATGCCCTGCTTACCCCCGAGGTTGAATTTATAAGACTCGGGCTGGTGGTTACCGACGAGCAGCACCGCTTTGGTGTTTTGCAGCGGGCAAGCCTAGCGGATAAGGGTGGGTACCCCCATGTGCTGGTGATGAGCGCAACGCCCATCCCGCGCACCCTTGCGCTGATTATCTATGGCGACCTTGATGTCTCGGTGCTCGACGAGCTGCCGCCCGGTCGCCGCCCGGTAAAGACCTACCTAATCGATTCCGCAAAGCGACACCGCGCGCTGGGCTTTATACGGCGGTTTCTGGACGAGGGTAGGCAGGCGTTTATTGTGTGCCCCGCCATAGAAGAGGGAGAAAACGACCTGGTGTCCGCCACCGAATACGCGGCAAGGCTTACCGAGGAGGACTTTCGCGGCTACCCAGTCGGGCTTGTGCACGGCAGGCTAAAGCCGGCGGAGAAGGAGCGCATTATGAGCCGCTTTTATGTGGGCGAGATTTCACTTCTGGTTTCAACTACTGTAATCGAGGTGGGGGTGGATGTACCAAACGCAGTGGTGATGTTGATTGAAAATGCCGAGCGCTTTGGACTTTCGCAGTTGCACCAGCTGCGCGGGCGGGTGGGGCGTGGAAGATATGAGTCGTACTGCATTTTGGTTTCGGACGCGTCAGGTGAGCAGACGCTTAAGCGGCTGCAGGCAATGTGCAAAACAAACGACGGATTTAAGCTTGCCGAGGAGGATTTGTCTTTGCGCGGCCCCGGGGATTTTTTCGGCGCGCGGCAGCACGGTTTGCCCGAGATGAAGCTTGCAAGCCTTGTTGACGATATTGCGACACTTAAGCTTGCCCAGACCTGTGCGCAGGAGATACTCAAAGAAGACCAAACTCTATCTAACCCCGAGAACGAAGGGCTTCGCAAAGGCATGGAGGAACTGTTTGGCTCCGTGGGTACGGGAAGCTTTAACTGAGCAACCTGTGGTAATAAAAAGCACATCTAAAAAACAGGAGGGAATCAAATGGGGAGTTCATTTTCGGAGATGAAGTTGTTTCAAGTCAAGCCCGATAAACTCGAGGAGTTTGAAGCACTGATTGCGAAGATAAAATCAGAGCAGGAAAAGCAGCCCGGCTGCATCAGTGTAAAGTATATGAAACGGTTTTATACGTTTGATGGTGTCGAAACCGGCGAGCCCCCAAGGGAGCTATCGAAGATTGTGAAATGTGTAAAATACTATTCGTACATAGAGTACGACAGCATCGAAAACTGCGGGAAGGCAATGGGTTGGTTTTTTACGAATCACGCGAAAAACGTTATTAAGCTGCTTATTATGCCGTTTGATATTAACAGTGGGTATTCTATCCTGTAAAGGGCAAAGGGAATCAAGTGTATATAAAACTGCCCGGCGGAGAATACCGCCGGGCAGTTGTTGTTACATTTCCTTTGATGGAAGCATTGTTTTCACAGCGGCACATTCCGCTCACTTTCCTGCTCGGTCTTTACCCCATCCGCGATCGCCGCAAACTGGGCGAGGGTCAGCTGCTCCGCGCGGGCGTTTGCGGGCACATCGGCAATCCGAAACACGTTCTGAACCCGATCCTTAGACAGACCACCCACCCCGCATAGGGAGTTTGAGATCGTCTTGCGCCGCTGAGAGAACGCCGCGCGCACCACCGCAAAAAACAGCTTCTCCTCCTGCACCGCTACGGGTGGGGCGTCGTGGATGGCAAGGCGAATCACCGAGGAGTCCACATCGGGTGCGGGCAGAAAGCTGCCGCGAGACACCTGAAACAAGACCTTTGGCTCGCTGTAAAAGCGCACCGCGATGCTCACCGCCCCAACATCACGGGTGGCGGGCTGGGCGCACAGACGCTGCGCCGCCTCCTTTTGCACCATCACGGTAATCGCCTTGACGGGCAGCCGTGCCTCAAGCAGGTGCATTACAATGGGCGAGGTGATATAGTAGGGCAGGTTTGCACATACCACCACCTCCATACCCGCGAACTCACGGGTTATCAGGGCGGCAAGGTCAACCTTTAGCACGTCCTCAAACACCACCGATACGTTGTCTAGTCCGCTTAGGGTCTCCTCCAAAATCGGGGCAAGGCGGGTGTCCAGCTCAATGCACACCACGCGGCGCGCAAGGCGGGCAAGCTCCACCGTCAAAACACCGATACCGGGACCAACTTCGATTACTCCGATGCCCTCACAGCCCGATTCTTTCGCCATGCGCGGGCACACCCCGGGGTTGATGATGAAGTTCTGCCCCATCGCCTTAGAAAAGGTAAAGCCGTGACGGCTCAAAAGCTCCTTGACCTCTTTGATGCCGGTGAGATTGTGCATGTTTTGCCCTTGCCTTTCCGGATGGTATTTGTCGTGTAAGCGCATACTAAAGAATGGGTGTATCGTTAATAACTAAGCGAAACAACAGGTTTAAAAAGTCCGCCGCGCGGCGGCATAAAATCATTCGCTGCAAAAAGATCTCAAAGTAATCCATCACCGGGCAGATGGCGGTATCGATGGAAAGCGACAGGGTTATCGTCTGCTTCTGTGCGTCAAGATCGAGGGAGGAGTGCTCCACCGCATAGTTTACGCGGTCGTGGATGTCCTGCGTGGTGGGGTCCCAGTTGCGCACGCGGGTGCGGCGCACGTCGCTTTTATCTGCCAAAATAAGCGCAGCCGCTACGGCGCTTACAGCGGAGGCGGTTGCCTCGTCGTGATTGCCGATGGCGCAGATGACCTCGGCGATGTCGTCGGGCGGCATGCCCATCTTATCAAGGATACGAAACGCCATCACGGCGCCGCTTTGGGCGTGATCCACACGGTTTACTACATTGCCGATATCGTGCATATATCCCGCGATGCGCGAAAGCTCGCAGGTATGCGCATCGTAACCAAGCTTGCTTAGTACGGTATACGCCGTTGTGGCACAGCGGGTGACGTGTGCGGCGGAATGCTCGGTATAGCCCATCGCCTTGAGTGATTCGTCCGCCATGCGGATGTAGGCGTTAACTTCGGGGCTGTTTTTAACCTGTTCAAACGTAATTTGTGCCATAGTATGCTCCCTCCCTTAGTGAAGGTAATAGCCATGAGCAAAACCGAAAAAACCCAGATATAAAGCGGGTTCACGAGCATGGCAAACTCGTCTTGTCACTCCAAAAATATATAGAAACGACCAGCTCACAATGGTATAATTTTGTTGGGAAAACAAAGCGAAGGAGCTGATCGCATCTACCGTCAGGAACTTTTTCAGGATATCAGCCTGTTTACAGCGCAGCCCAAAGCCAAGTTTTACGACACGCTGTTTCTGAATCTGGATTTAAGCCGCATGGAGTCCGCGCATGCCCGAACCGGGAGGAAATCAGCGAAGGAAGCACTTCTCTGTGCCGCCATTGTCATGAAATGTGAAGGCTTCGGCTACATCACGGATTTGCATGATTATCTGTCAAACAATCTCATCATTGCCCATTACTGCGGCTTCGACATTCGGAAAAAGCTGCCGTCTTACTGGACTTTTGACCGTTTTATCCGCAATCTGGACAATGACATTCTGAAAGGAATTATGCAATCCCAGGTACTAAAGCTCTGCGAACTCGGCATTATCGACGCTTCTTTCATCGGGCTGGACTCCACCCCTTTAGCCGCTAACACAAAACAGAATAATCCCAAAAGCTTTATGCCGGGCAAATTCAGCAAGGGTCATCAGCCCAAAGCGGACAAGGACTGCGGATTAGGGGTTCACACCGCTTCCAACAACCAGTCGGAAAAGAAAGTTGAGTACTATTGGGGCTACAAAAACCATGTGCTGGTTGACTGCATTACCGGCTTACCGATTTATGAGCTGACCACTGCGGCGGATACCCACGACAGTACGGTAGCCCTCGATATTTTAAGCCGAACCAACGAATTTCTTTCTATCCGTGAATGCTGTTTTCTCGCGGACAAAGCCTATGACTGCAAGACTATCTACAATACAGTCAAGAACACCTACGCCGGCGAATGCTTCATTCCTCTAAATCAGAGAAACACCAAAAATCCTAAGCTGCTTCCTATTGGACATCCGACTTGCGAGGCGGGACTTTGCATGAACAAAGACGGCATAGATCGTTCCCGAAACCGCACAAGGCAAAAATTCTGCTGCCCGTTTAAAAACTCAAAGTCGGATTCAGCATGTCCCTGTAACCACAAATCTTTCCACAATGGGAAAAAACATCGCGGTTGCACCAAATATGTGACCATTCCCGATGATTACCGGCTTTCGATTGATCGGGATGCGACCACGTTTAAATCGGTCTATGCACTGCGAACCGAATGCGAGCGGTACAATTCCCGTTTTAAATCTACCGGGCAGGAACGTCTGTGGGTTCGCAACGGCAACTCTGCCGAAAACTTAAATACCATCGCACACATTTCTCTCCTTGCAATCGCGCTGACCGCTGTTGTCACTCATTCTGAACTTTCTTTCCGTTGCATTAAATCTCAAAAACGTATCGCTTAGCTCTTAGCCATTGAATACATCATTGCTTTTGACCGTAATGGTCAGCTTTGCTTTGCCCTTTTGCACTCGCTTTCCACTCGTTCTGATCTCCACCCGTCCTTTTCCTCATTTTCGTTAGTCGTTTTGCCCATCGCTAGAAGGTAATATTGATGTTACAGTTATTATACACTATTTGGGCTGCAAATTCATAGCCCTGCAACGGTTTGTATTGAACAACCTGGCGATAAGAGGTATAATAAAAGCATCCAGCCCGCAATGGCAACCGCCAAGGGGACTGAAATACCCTGCACTTGTGCACGACATACGAGGGATTAATTATGGTGCTTGCAATCGATATCGGAAACAGCAACATCTGTCTTGGCTGCTTCGAGGACAAAAAACTGATTCTTACGTCGCGCCTGTATACCGACAGCGACCGCACCGAGGATCAGTACGCCATTGAGCTGCGCGACATCTTTAACTTATATGGCTTTAAGGAGCGAACGGTAGCAGGCTGCATCATCGGTTCGGTCGTTCCTAAGCTTACCGGTGTGCTGACCCGCGCGGTGGAAAAATACCTGCATTGCCCGGTGCTTACCGTTTCGGCAGGCATCAAAACGGGGCTTAATCTTCGCGCGGAAAACCCTGCGGGCGTGGGTGCCGATTTTGTATGCGGCGCGGTTGGCGCGATGAACAAGTACCCGCTGCCCTGTGTGATCTTCGATCTTGGCACCGCCACAAAGATTTTTGCGGTAGATAAAACCGGCTCGTTTATCGGCGGTTCGATTATGCCGGGCGTGCTAATCTCGCTGGAGGCACTAGCCAAGCGTACGGCACAGCTGCCTAATATCGGACTGGATGGCGCCGACCCGCCGCTGATAACCACCATCACGGTAGAGAGCATGCGCTCGGGACTGTTGTACGGCACCGCGAGCATGATGGACGGCATGGCGGCACGCTACAGCGAGGCGTTTGATACCCCGCCCACCGTCGTGGCAACAGGCGGCATAGCAGGAGCGGTGGTGAAGTATTGCAGAGAAAACGTGCAGTACGACCCCGACCTGGTGCTGGAAGGTCTGTACCTTATCTACAAGAAGAATGCTTAGCGCACAAACAGTGTAAATCAATTATCATTGGCGTTAAGCCGATGGGTTGGATTAAAAGGCGCAAATATTAAGCAAAACAACATGCTTTTCAATCCAGACCGGTTAACCCCCTTATTCCTCTTTGAAAGCGTAGCTCGTTTACTCAGCAGGAAAGGGGCAAGACCATAATTGACTTTATAAATTTGCGTTGCATCCCATACAGGGAGCGACAGCAGGAGGAATTTTTATGAACCAAAACACACGGCGTATCCCCACGCGTACCCTGACCATCCTTGGCATCCTGACCGCAATTGAGATCATTATGGCGTTTACGCCGCTCGGGTCGATTCCCATCGGACCGATTGTAGCAACGCTTGCGCACATACCGGTTATTATAGCGGGTGTGACGCTGGGCGTAGGGGCGGGCGCTTACATGGGCGCAATGTTTGGTCTGTTGAGCTTTATTGTCAACACCATGATGCCCACCGTCACGTCGTTTATCTTTACGCCGTTTTATTCGGTGGGTCAGGTAAGCGGCAACCCGTGGAGCCTTGTTATTTGCTTTGTGCCGCGCATTCTGCTCGGCGTTGTGGCGGGGCTTTTATTTCAGGCGATTGCCGCGCGTGATAAGCACAAATACGTTGCGTATACCGTTTCTGCGGTTGCGGCGTCGCTCGTTCACACCGTGCTGGTGCTAGGCGGCGTATACGTATTCTTTGGCAGAACCTATGCACAGGTTATCGGGCAGGCGTATGAGGCACTGCTTGGTTTAATCGGCACGGTGGTGCTGACAAACGGCATACCGGAGGCAATCCTTGCCGCCATCCTTGCCGCGGCGGTGGGCAAGGCGCTGGAAAAGCTGTCTCGCCGACCGGCGTAAAACCCTAGGCTTATAACATATTCGCCCCTTTGGCTCGGCCAAAGGGGCGTTTTCAATGCTATATCAAAATTCTGCTGTTGCAGTACCGGCATTCCAGCATGTCCGAGGTGCCCGAGTACAGGTGGGGCAGGTAGGTCTCGGCACGGGTGATGCACCGCTCGTTTTGGCAAGGGAAATCGCCCCGATGCGCGTACGGTGCCGGTAGGTAGGGGATGCTGCCGTCAAACAGCATCAAAATCAACGCCATGCGTGCAAAGATGCCGTACCGCGCCTGCCGGAAGTAGATGGCACGGGGGTCACTGTCCACCTCGTCGGTAATCTCATCCACACGGGGCAGCGGGTGCATGACCTTTAATACAAACTTTGCGCGGTCGAGCTTTTCGGGGTCTAGGGTGTATATGTTCTTTTCCTTTTGGTACTCCTCCTCCGACGAAAAGCGCTCCTTTTGAATCCGCGTCATATACAACACATCAAGCTCCGATATCGCCTCTTCAAGGCTGTATACCTCCTGATATGGGCAGCCGTTTGCATCAAGTATCGTGCGCAGGTAAGACGGAATGCGCAGTTGTTCGGTGGAGATTAGAACAAAGCGGTTGTTTTGATACTGCGACATCGCTTTGATTAACGAATGCACGGTTCGCCCGTTCTTTAAATCGCCGCATACGCCGATTACAAGGTCGTGCAGCCGTCCCCGTTCGTACTTTAGCGTCACAAGGTCGGTCAACGTCTGGGTGGGGTGCAGGTGACCGCCGTCGCCTGCGTTAATCACGGGGCAGTTCGAGTAGATGGACGCCGCCTTAGCGCTGCCCTCGCTGGGGTGACGGATAACAAGGATGTCGGCGTACGCGCTCATCACGTTGATGGTATCCTTAAAGCTCTCCCCCTTTGCTACAGAGGAGTTTTGCGGGTTATCAAAGCCAATGACCTTACCGCCCAGACGAAACATCGCCGTCTGAAACGACATCTGCGTGCGGGTGGAAGGCTCGTAAAACAAGGTGGCCATAATCTTGCCTTCCAGCCTGCCGTAATAATCAGACGGGTTTCGGCTGATGTCTCCCGCAAGAGTGATGAGTTTATCCCAATAGCGGGGGTGAAGGTCGTCAAGATCGATTAGGTGCGGCAGATTGCTCATAAGGACCATCCCTTTCATTAAAGCCTGTGCATAGCTTATCCTATTTTATCACAACATGCCGTAAAATCAAACGATGAGAGCGATTTTTTACCTGCCGATTTTTCCTATATGAAAACATGGCTTGCATCAAGTAAAAAAGACTGTTACAATAATAACATAGTAACCGGTTGCCGGCTGCTTAGTAAACAGGGAGGCTCTGTAATTATGAAAATCTCTACCAAAGGGCGGTACGGACTGCGCATGATGCTTGATCTCGTGCACCATTATCAAAACGGGCTTGTTTCACTTAAAGAGATTGCACAGCGTCAGGAGATCAGCGAAAAGTATCTGGAGCAGATCATCATTCTGCTGCATAAAAGCGGACTAATCAAAAGCATGCGCGGCTCGCAGGGTGGGTATGCGCTTGCCAAAAGCCCCGAGGAGATTACGGTGGGTGCGGTACTGCGCGCACTGGAGGGCTCTCTGGTTCCGGTGGATTGCGTACTGGATGTTGAGTCCTGCCCCCGCGCTGAGGGCTGTGCCACGCGCAGGCTGTGGAATAAAATCGCCGATGCTGTTTCGGATGTTGTGGACAATACCACCCTGGCCGAGCTTGCAAAGGAACCGGATGCGAGCGACTATGTAATTTGATTAACCGGGTAATAAATGGCGGTGCAAAAACGGTTGCACCGCCATATTTTTGTACGAAAAAGTCCGCCGCATGCTGCAGACATGCGGCGGCGGTTCTATCTAAAACATGCGGCCGAACCGCTGCATGTTTGTACTACATGGTAAGCACGCCGGTTTCGGTCTCGATTAAAAGAAGAATCTGCTCCTCGGCACCGGTCATGGCGTTGATATATACGAGTACGTTTTGCCCGTTCTCGCTCTTGCAGCGCACCTCATACACATACACCTCATTCTGCCCGCCGGTGGGGATTAGGGCAAGCTGCGCCGAACCGGGGGTGAGCTTTTTGCTGACGATTGACATCGCCTGCTCCTGCGAGACAGCGGGAACAGGGAACTCGCGGTCCTCGCGGTGGTTGGTGATAAACCCACGTGCCTCAAAGCTGACTATCTCGCCGTTATCCAGTGCAACGCCAACCTTAATCAGGTCAGGGTAGCACACAACCCCGTTTTGCTCATAGGCAAAGTTGAACACGCAGATATCACCCACCGTGTCGTAATAGCTTTGCACCATGTTTTCTATACCAAGCTTGCGCAGGTATTCGCCTGCCTTTACGCCCGCATCCTTAACGCTAAGCTTTGCCTCGCTTACGCCGCGCGGATTGAGCATATAGCAGATCAAATTCCCCTTTTTGGTCACCGAGATGCTGGTGCTGTTATAGGTGAAGCAGTAAGACGGCATCTTGCCCTCCTCGTCGGTATCGTCCTTTAGCTGCGAGATGTTGGCGTTTAGTGCGACGGCTGCCTTTTTGCGCGCATCCTCCCGGGTCACCTCATCGGCATTCTTGGTCAGCAACGGCTCGCGCTCCATGATGTGGTCGGAGAACGGGCCGTCATAAATCAGCGTGGGGTACCCCTCCATCCCCTCCTCCATGTCCTGAAACCCGTCGGTGATGGCAGGGGTGTCGTCCACCGCGTCCCCTTCTTTTTTAATGGCAGTAAACACCTCGCCGATGTTCATGCCGCTCATGTCCATATCGTTGCGCATGGCATTAATCTTTTCCGCAACCGTATTGGCGTAATCACACAGCTTTTGCAGGTTTTGCTTCTCTTCGTCGGTGATATCCTGCGAAGCGGCAAGCTTACGGGTGAGGCTTTGCGCATATTCGCCCGCCTGCGAGATGAACTTGTTGGTGCCGTCCAGATTAAATGCCGAAACGGGCAAATGCGAAAGGCTTGCCTTTGCCGCGTCACAGTCGCGGGCAAGCTTGCTGGAAAGCTGCGTTAGCTGAGCCGGTGTTCCGGCATAAACGCTCTTGTTCAACGTGGTGTTAATCTCGCTAACATCCTCGCTTAGGTCGGCAAGCGCGCGCTGATAGGTGTATTCCAGATGCGTGCGGTAATTGTTTGCCTGTGCGTACCCCTTTACGATAAACCCGCCCATCAAAAGAAAAAGCGCTGTGAGGAAGCTTACGGAGCGAACCCGCGTGCGTGTTCTCATTGTTAAAACAAATCCTTTCCTGAACCTTGTTTTACATGGCGAAAACGGCTTAACATCCGCAGTTCGCCGGATATGGAAGTATTTTTCCCTTGCAGGTACGAAATATGTGGAAGGCTGTGAATTTTGTTTGTAATGACAGCGGGGATAAGGTATAATCATTGTATATCTGTTATAGTGTAAAAATGTGGTTAACCATAGGGCTTTATGACCCGACTTGGATGTATGCTGCTGCTAGTATCGCCGCATTTCGGTGTGTTTGCGGAGGATTATCGTGCCCGTCTTTCGCATGCCGTAAGATGGCAGGGGGGCATGGCGTACTGCCGCTTTACTTTTTGGGGAGAGACTGCAATGGAGATTTATCTTGACAACAGTGCAACTACCGTCGTTTCACAGGAAGTTGCGCAGGTTGTTTATGATGTAATGACAACCAAATACGGTAATCCCTCCTCGTTGCATGGCAAGGGGATAGAGGCGGAGCTTGTAATAAAAGCGGCGCGTGAGCAGGTTGCAAAGGCGTTGATGGTACCTGCCGATGCGGTGTATTTCACCTCCGGCGGCACCGAGAGCAACAACCTTGCGCTGTTTTCTGCTGTGGCAAAGGCGATGCGCGTCGGAGCGAAACCACGAATTGTTTCCACCGCATTCGAGCATCCGTCTGTGCTGGAGCCGTTGCGCCATTTAGAGGAGCAGGGCGCCGAGCTGGTATTATTGTGTCCCGACAAGCAGGGGCGCATTCCTGCGCGGGCATTTGCAGAGCAGGTGGATGAAAATACGGCGCTTGTCAGCGCGATGGCGGTAAACAACGAGTTTGGCTCGGTGCTTGATGTCATGGAGATAGCAAAGGCGGTCAAACGCAAAAACCCCGAGGTAATTGTTCACTGCGACGCCGTGCAGGCGTTTTGTAAGCTGCCGCTGCGCTTTGGCAGCAGCTATATCGACCTTGTCTCGGTCAGCGGACACAAGCTGCATGCCCCCAAGGGGGTGGGTGCCTTGTATATCAATAAACGCCTTCGGCTTGCGCCCCGCGTATTCGGCGGCAGCCAGGAGAACGGTTTGCGTGCCGGTACCGAACCCGCGGCGTTGATAGCGGGCTTTGGTGAGGCGGCAAAAAATGCGATGGGCGATTACAACCAAAGCGCGCGTCACGTACAAGCGCTTTACGCAAGGCTGCGCCAAGGCGTTGCCACCCTGCCGCAGGTTGTAGTAAACTCCCCCGACGAAGCGCTGCCCTATATCCTGAACATCTCGGTGCCCGGCGTACCGTCCGAGGTGATGATGCGGTATTTGGAGGAGCGGGGTATTTATGTTTCGAGCGGGTCTGCGTGCGGACGCGGTAAAAAGAGCTACGCCCTGCGCTCGGCAGAGCTTGCGCCCGAACTTGTGGCAAGCGCTTTGCGCGTCAGCCTAAGCCGCTACAATACCGCCGAGGAGATAGACGCGTTTATCGCCGCGCTCTCTGACGGCATTCGCGCCCTTGGGCGCGAAGCGTAACCGCAAATTAACTGATGAAGTAGGTTATAGATGAATGAACGAGGTTATACTGCTTAAGTTCGGTGAGATTATTTTAAAGGGTCTTAACCGCGGAAGCTTTGAAACGACGCTGCTCAAAAACATCAGGCGTCGCCTGGCGGGGCTGGGCGAGCTGGAGATATGGAAGGCGCAGTCCACCGTGTATGTGCGTCTGTTGGATGAGTTTGCCGATATAGAAGAGGCAGAGCAACGGCTGTGTACGGTATTCGGCATTGCCGCACTGTGCCGTGCCGGGGTAGCAAAAAAGGATATTGCACAAATTAAGGAAGATTGTGTCGAATACTTTGAAGAAAAACTAACCGCTTCGCGCACCTTTAAGGTAGAGGCAAAGCGGTCGGATAAAACCTTTGCGCTGCTCTCGCCCCAAATCTGCGCACAGGTGGGGGAGCGGCTGCTTGAGGCTTACCCGCACCTTCGTGTGGATGTAAACAAGCCCGACTTTATTGTGACTGTTGAGGTGCGCGAGACTGCCGCCTATATACACGGTAACCGCCTGCCCGGCGCGGGGGGTATTCCTGTGGGAACAAGCGGGCGCGCGGCGCTTTTGATCTCGGGCGGAATAGACAGCCCGGTGGCGGGCTATATGATGAGCAAGCGCGGGTTGAGCCTTACCGCCATCCACTTTGCAAGCCCGCCGTATACCGGTGAGCGGGCGCGTTTAAAGGTGGAGACGCTGCTGCAAAAGATAGCGGCGTACTGCGGCAGAATCAATTTTATGGTGGTGCCCTTCACCGAGCTGCAGGAAACCATCCGCAAAGAGTGCCCTGAGGATCTGTTTACCATTATCATGCGCCGGTTTATGATGCGCGTCAGTGAGCGCATTGCGGCGGATCAAGGCTGCGGCGCATTGATTACGGGCGAAAGCCTGGGGCAGGTGGCAAGCCAGACCATCGGAGCCATTGCATGTACCGACAGTGTGACAAGCCTGCCGGTGTTTCGCCCCCTGATTGGCATGGACAAAGAGGAGATTACAAGAATCTCCCGCAAAATAGATACGTTTGAGACTTCCATTCTTCCCTATGAGGATTGCTGTACCGTGTTTACCCCGCGACACCCCCGCACCCGCCCGCGACTGGACAGCGTGATAAAGGCGGAAGAGGCGGCAAACGTCGCTTGGGATGAGCTAATCCAACGCGCTGTATCGGGTGTGGAGTGCAAAAATATAGACGCATAATGTGCCGTATACCCCCGTATTGGGCGATTTGCTACACAAAGACGGCAAGGACTGGTCAATGTAAATCGGGACCGCCCGAGTTGACTTGATAAAAGGAGGAGCGAGTGTGAAAGCAAGGATATTACGAATCGGCTCTGCCGCGCCTGAGGATATCAGAGCCATTCGGTTGCTGGAAAACGAGCTGCGCGCGTTTTCTATTCAGACAAGCAGTGCCACCGTTTCGTTGACCGACTCGGACGCGTTGTTGGACGCGGTGGGCGACGGGATAGACAACTGTGACATTTTAATCACCGTGGGCGGGCAAAGCGATCTTTCCCATCCGCTTGCCAAAGAGCTGTTGTGCGATGCCCTTGACATCGCGCTTTTGCCCCATAACCCCAGCGTAACACGCTTGCGTGAGGTGTTTGAGCAAACGGGCAGACGCTTTGTAGAGGAGGACATCCGTCTTGCGCTGGTGCCCGAGGGGGCAAGGGTGTTCCCCAATACCGTCGGGTTTGTGTCCGGCTTTTCCATGGAATCGCAGGGGCAGGCGATTATTATGCTGCCCGATGACGCAAAGGAGTGCGTCGCCATGTTCACTCAGTCGGTGTGTGCTTACATCCGCAGCGGCACGGGGGGAGAATATGCGTCACGCATCCTGCGCCTGGTGGGTGTTGATTATGACGCGGCGCAGCAGCTACTGGATGAGATAGGGCTGACAACGCCCGTGGCTGCCACTCTGATTGAGGAGGACGGTGAGCTTGCGATACGCCTGTTTTCGGTTGCGCCAGGGCGTTCTCAGGCGCTGTTGCAGGCGGATGCTGCCGCGAAAACCCTCTTTTCCAGCGCTATTTCTCCGTATATCTACGGCACAGAGAACGAGACGCTCGCGAGCGTTGTTGTTAATAAGCTTAGCCTTGCAAAAAAGAAGATAGCCACGGCCGAATCGTGCACCGGCGGGCTACTGAGCGAACGGATTACTGAGGTAGCTGGCTCCTCCGCGGTGTTTGAGTTTGGCGTATCCGCATATGCCGACAAGATTAAGAGGGATAAATTGGGCGTTTCTCAAAAGCTGATTGATCGGTATACCTCCATCAGTGAGGAGGTTGCCATCTCTATGGCGGCAGGGGTACTTACCCAGGCACACGCCGACATCGGCATCGGCATTACCGGGCTTGCCGGACCTTCGCCGGACGAGAGTAATAAACCCGTTGGGCTTGTGTTTGTGGCACTTTGCGACAGCACACGCGTGTGGGTAAAGCGCCTGATGTTTGACCCTGCAAAAAACAACCGTGATGCCATTCGAACAAAAACGGTGCTCACGGCTTTGGATATGACCAAGCAATATCTGGATTCCTCCGCGGAAAGCAAAGCGGCAATGGTACCGTTTTCTGTTCGCAGCAGCAAGAGCTACGAAAAAGCGGCGTTACTGGCTCGCGAGGGTTATGACGAGACTGCGTCCACGGGGCAGATTAAGACGCACTCCCCACTTTTGCCCCCCGATGTAACGGATGCCAAACCACAGAAAAAAAAGAACGCGTGGCGACGCTTTGTGGAGTACATGTTCCCCGTAAAGGGAGACAGCGGCTCACGCGTTTTTCTTAAGCTGCTGGCGCTTCTGTTTATACTGGTCTTTTTGGCAAGCGCCGGGTATATTGCGTATTATTTTGGTACATCCTACCTCAACCAAAAACAGGTTAACGAGCTTAACGATATGTACGGAACGGGCGATCTTCCCGAAGGCTATCCATCAGACTACATACCATACTTTGCTTCTCTGTATGCAATTAACCCCGATGTAAAAGCGTTTATTGAGATTGATGGCACGCAGGTGAAGTATCCGGTTGTGCAATCGGTGGACAATGATTTTTACCTGCGACGCAATTTTATTCGCGAGAGTAATCGGCACGGCATTCCGTATGTGGATTACCGTGTGGATGTAAAAAACAGTACGAACATTGTGGTTTACGGGCACAACATGAAGGATGGTCAGATGTTCGGCGAGCTGCTTAATTACAGCAGCCTAGACTACTACAAGCAGCACCCGACCCTTCGCTTTGACACCGTGTATCAAACCGGAGAGTACAAGGTGGTCGCGGCGTTTATTACCAATGTGAATCCCGCCCACGGCGAGGTATTTGACTACACCTCCTTTATAGACCCCCAAACGGAGGATGAGGTAGAGAACTTTATTAACCAGGTTAAGGCGCGCTCTATTATCGATACCGGCGTGGACGTGAGCGTAGACGACCGCTTTGTCACCCTTTCTACCTGCACCTACGAGTTTGACAATGCGCGCTTTGTCGTTATCGCGCGCAGGGTGCGTGAGGGTGAAAGCAATGTGGTAGAGGTGCTTAGCGCTAAACGCAACGCACAGCCACTTTACCCCGATATCTGGTATGAACTGTATGGCGGAGATAAGCCGGAGCTGATAGACAACAGCAGTGCGGGTGCGCAGAACGGAGAAACACCGCCGCCGCTTGTCGCCGAGCCGGATGATGCCTCTAGCAAAAATACAAGCTCCGAGGCGGCAAGCAGTAACACCAGCTCAGAGGCTGCCAGCAGTGACGTTTCGCAATCGTCCTCTAAGGGGGAAAGCTCGTCCCAAAGCGCCAGCTCCTCCAAAGCAGCGTCCTCCTCACAGGCAAGCTCCTCCGCGGCGTCCTCTTCCGGGCAGCAGGATGAGAGCAGCTCGGGGGTATCTTCCTCCGCTTCTTCTGCCGCTTCCTCTTCTAAGGCATCATCGTCTGCGGCGTCTTCTTCCAAGGCAAGCAGCAGTTCCTCCCAGCCCAGCAGTTCGGTCAGTTCGGATGTGCTTGGCGTGGGTACCGGCGAGAAGCTGACGGTGTATGCAAACGGCAGCATGGTAACCGACGATGCGTACACCATCCTGTGCAAGGTGGTGGCGAACGAGTTAAACGATACGATTCACGTCGAGGCGCTCAAGGCACAGGCGGTGGCGGCGCACAGCTTTATTGTTAACAGCATCAACAGCGGCAGCACTCCTTCGGTGGGCTTTAGAGACCCCTCCACCAAGATTAAAAATGCGGTGGCTGAGGTGGTTAATCAGCTTGTATATGTGAACAACCGTGTCGCTTACACCCCGTACTTTGCTATTGCGGCGGACAACACCAACTCCTCCCGAGATGTTTGGGGCGGCTCGTATTCCCACCTTGTAAGCGTGCCGAGTGAGTACGACTACAAGGCGACGGGATATAAACGTACCGTAACGCTAAGCGAATCGTATGTACGAAACAAGGTGGTAAGCTATTTTGGCAAAGAACCGCAGGGCGATCCGTCTGAGTGGTTTGTAGTCGAAAGCTATACCAGCGGCGATTACAACGACAGAATGAGCATCGGCGGGATTTCTACAACGGCAAGGGTGATTCGCGAAAAGGTACTGGTGAGCAGCGGTGCGTTTGACCTGCGTTCTACGAAGTTCGATGTGTCCTACAGCGGTTCCAGCTTTACCTTTACCTCCTATGGCTATGGTCACGGCGTGGGTATGAGCCAGATGGGCGCACACGGCTACGCGACATATGCCGGCTGGGACTACAAGCAGATACTGGAGCACTACTACACAGGCGCTACGGTGAAATAAACAGTATCGCAATTGGTTATAACAAAACCGCCTGCGCGATTTGAAAGCACAATGATTAAGCAGCTCTTATACGGTGTTAAGCACACCGATAAGGGCTGCTTTTTTACTTTGGAGATTTCTTGTTTCTATCACCCCACAATCCAATCCTTCGCGAAACGTATGTCAGCGGTGTTTGCGAAGGTTTTTCTATGCTGAATCCGTGTTGGAACAGTAAAACTCTTGTTTGTAATTTTAACACCCGAATAATATAACCGATTGGGGTAGCGGCACATACAATGGTATAGATAAGAATATTGGTCAAGTCTGACAAAAAGGAGACATAAGCATGAATATATTCGCAAATAACCCGTTGCGGCGGCGTATGATGCAAAACGGATATCAGTCATCCGTGCAAGCCGCACAAGCCGCACAGGCAAATGCGGCAATACAGGCACGAATGCAGGCACGAGCGCGCGCAAAAGAACAAGCACGGGCGCAAGCGCAGGCTCACATGCAGGAGCTGGCACAGGAGCAGGAGCAGCTTAGGGCTCAGGCGCAAGCACGGGCACAAGCAAACCAGCAGGCTCAGCAGGAAGCACAAATGCGTGCAGCACAAGAACAGCTGAACAATGAAGCATTATCAAGTGGATGGAGAAACCACGGCAGGTGCTGCAGGTGTTGCAGATGCTGCCAGGGTCCTCCCGGACCAAGAGGACCGAGAGGCTTCCCGGGTCCGCAGGGACCCGAAGGACCAAGGGGGCCAAGAGGCTTCCCGGGACCACAGGGTCCATCAGGTCCAACGGGACCGACCGGTCCACAGGGCGCGCAGGGAATTCAGGGACCAACCGGACCAATAGGACCAATAGGACCAACGGGACCAACAGGACCTGAGGGACCAACAGGACCAACAGGACCAATAGGACCAACAGGACCAATAGGACCAACGGGACCGACTGGACCGGAAGGACCAACGGGACCGGAAGGACCAACGGGACCGGAGGGACCAACGGGACCGACTGGACCGGAAGGACCAACAGGACCGGAAGGTCCAACGGGACCAACAGGACCGGAGGGACCAACGGGACCGACTGGACCGGAGGGACCAACGGGACCAACAGGACCAGAGGGACCAACAGGACCAGAGGGACCAACGGGACCAACAGGTCCGGAAGGCCTCGCAACAGAGCTTAGAGGCATGCAGATAGACCTCAGTGATACTGAAATTTTGGGAGTAGCGGATCAAGCCAATGTGTTGTTTGCTAATGTGGTTAACGATCAGGATCCCGATATGATCTATAACGCTGCAACCGGAGAATTTACTATCACACGGCTAGGCAACTATCTGGTAAGCTGGCAGGTTGCCATAGACGGCACCGATCTTGATCCCCAGGTAACATTTACGCTGCGTGTGGACGGAGTCGATTATTCTGGCTCATCCCTTCCGTCCGTTACCGGTCAGTTGTCAGGAACTGCGTTCATTACGGTTGCGGCTGCTGTAACGGTTGAGCTTGTTAACACCAGCGGTTACACGGTATATTACGCCGATGTTCCGGTTCAGGCGAATATCGTGATAACGGATGTAAGCTTTTAGTGGGTCAAACGCAGTGACAGGAGGATAAAAATGAGCAATATAGCGCTTCAAATAGATCGTACGTTAACGGGAAGCGTTGCCGACAATGCAAACGTAGTATTCGAAGATATCGTATACTCGGCGGGCAACATCAGTTATAACAATGCCACAGGCGTAATAACCTTCAACGAAGCAGGTAGATATATCTTTGACTGGTGGGTAGCAACCCAAGCCTCGCCGCCTACTCCATCTATTGTATTTACGTTGCAAAGTTCTCAGGGAGACAGTTTGGAGGGCAACTCGCCCAACAAGCTGGGTGTAGTTGTGGGGATTGGAATTATAGAGGTAGTTTCAACCCCTGTGACTGTATCGCTGGTTAACGAGAGCGGAACAAATGTAGTATACTCCTCCGCGGTTCCCGTTCAGGCTTCCTTGGTGGTGGTTCAAGACGACATTCCCGAAATCGGCCCGACAGGACCAACGGGTCCCACAGGTCCAGAAGGTCCCACAGGTCCAGAAGGCCCCACAGGACCGGAAGGTCCCACAGGACCAACAGGACCGGAAGGCGCAACGGGTCCCACAGGCCCGGAAGGCGCAACGGGTCCCACAGGCCCGGAAGGCCCCACAGGACCAACAGGGCCGGAAGGTGCAACGGGTCCCACAGGACCGGAGGGTCCCACGGGCCCCACAGGACCGGAAGGTGCAACGGGTCCCACAGGACCGACAGGACCGGAAGGTCCCACGGGCCCCACAGGTCCGGAAGGTCCGACAGGCCCGGAAGGCCCCACGGGCCCGGAAGGCCCCACGGGCCCGGAAGGTCCCACAGGACCGGAAGGTGCAACGGGTCCCACAGGCCCGGAAGGCCCCACAGGATCAACAGGACCGGAGGGTCCCACGGGCCCGGAAGGCCCCACAGGACCGGAAGGTGCAACGGGTCCCACAGGACCGACAGGACCGGAAGGCCCGACAGGCCCGGAAGGTCCAACAGGTCCAACGGGACCGGAGGGTCCCGCGGGCTTTACAGTAACAGAAGACAGCATGTCTGCGCAAAACACAACGAGTGCAATAATTGCAGTTGTTCTGGGCGGTACCGACGTTCCGCTGCCTAACAACCAGAATTTAAGCACATTTGGAGTTGATGCGACGAACACAATCTTTACCGTCCCGGAGACGGGAAGGTATCTAATTAGCTATGGGGTACAAATTACTATTGCACTTTTATTGTCAACACAAATAACTTTAAACGGTGGGCCGCTAAGCCCTTCTATAATAACACCGACTATTGCACAAGACATCTTCTCCACATCCTTTATCGTCAATCTAACGGCAGGGGATAGTTTGACATTGCAGTTGTTTGGCTTACTGGGAGCCGCAACTCTCAGCGGAGGGGCTTCAACCTATCTTACCGTTATCCGGCTAGAGTAGCCTAAACACAATTATTAGCAAAAAACATTTTGTTTTCCGCTCAGATTGTGCGGGGGTCCGCTGTTTTGCGGACCCCCTAGAGCATATTCTCATATTGTGTTAACCTAAGCATCAAGTATATGTCAAAAATCTGTAGCAATGCAAGTACGGTTGTGTGGAATATGGCAATCTAAATTTGCAGAAGCAGGTTTTTGGGGAACACTCTTAAGACTAGGAGGGTAAAAATGAGCAATATAGCGCTTCAAATAGAACGAACGTTAACAGGAAGCGTTTCCAATAACGCAAATGTCGTGTTTGAGGATATTGTATACTCGGCGGGCAACATCAGCTATAACAATGTAACCGGCGAGATAACCTTTAACGAGGCGGGCAGATATATCTTTGATTGGTGGGTTGCCACACAAACAGCGGCAACCAGCCCGGCAGTCATATTTACGTTAACAAGCACGCAGGGCGACAACCTGGAAGGCAATTCGCCCAACAAACTGGGCGTTGTGGTGGGTATTGGTATTGTTGATGTTATTACAGCGCCGGTGACGGTCACCTTGGTGAATGAGACCGGAAATAATGTCGTGTACTCTTCGGCTGTTCCGGTGCAGGCATCCTTGGTGGTATATCAAGATGAGTCATCCGATAGCGGACCCACAGGACCAACAGGTCCTGAAGGTCCCACGGGTCCAACAGGACCGCAAGGTCCCACAGGCCCAACTGGACCCGAAGGCCCAATAGGTCCGACAGGACCGGAGGGTGCCACGGGACCAACAGGTCCGCAAGGTTCTATAGGTCCAACAGGTCCGGAAGGCCTAATAGGACCGACAGGACCGGAAGGTGCCACAGGTCCAACAGGACCGGAAGGTGCCACGGGTCCGACAGGACCGGAGGGCCCAACGGGTCCAACAGGACCGGAGGGCGCAACAGGCCCTACAGGACCGGAAGGTCCCACGGGACCAACAGGACCGGAAGGTCCCACTGGCCCAACAGGACCGGAAGGAGCCACGGGACCAACAGGACCGGAGGGTGCCACAGGACCAACAGGACCGGAAGGCCTCACGGGTCCGACAGGACCGGAAGGTGCTACAGGTCCAACAGGACCGGAAGGTGCCACAGGTCCAACAGGACCCGAAGGCCCAATAGGTCCGACAGGACCGGAAGGTGCCACGGGACCAACAGGACCGGAGGGTGCTACAGGTCCAACAGGACCGGAGGGTGCTACAGGTCCAACAGGACCGGAGGGTGCCACAGGACCAACAGGACCGGAAGGTCCCACAGGTCCCACGGGTCCGGAAGGTCCCACGGGACCAACAGGACCGGAGGGTCCCACGGGTCCGACAGGACCGGAAGGCGCAACTGGACCAACAGGACCGGAGGGTCCCACGGGTCCGACAGGACCGGAGGGTGCCACGGGTCCAACAGGACCGGAAGGTCCCACGGGTCCTACCTCACTGGACACCTTTTTAACTGCAGTTGAAACCTCAGGGCTTACGGTTGCCGGAGGAGGCAACGTTGTCTACAGCGTAAATGGACCAATAGGAGGAACCGACATTGCACACGCGGAACCAAGCGATGAGTTTGAACTGGCAGCCGATCACACCTATCAGGTTAGCTATACGATAACAGGCACAACGGATGTGGCGACAGCGATGGATTTTGTTCTACAGCTCAACGGGGTAACTATTACCGCCAGCAACGCATCAAGCGGTGAATTAGCAAGTCCGCAAACGGCTACTGGCTACGCATATGTTGTTACTCCAGATGCACCTGATCCGAGTATCTTAACAGTATTAAATAATACTGGGGGCACTGTTACCGACGGGTCAGCAAGTATTTCGATTCTGCAAATATCATAACAGAATGAGTAACTTTAGTCGGGCACAAGGCTTTGCCGTATGGCAGAGCCTTGCGCTATGTACCATGCTGGATGAATTGAGCATATAGTAATATGTAAGGCGCAGGAACGGAGTTGATTGAATGAACAAGTACAAAATCTGCGTTTACGCCATATGTAAAAACGAAGAACAGTTTGTGAACCGCTGGATGGATGCGGTGAGTGAAGCGGATATTGTGGTAGTCACCGACACCGGCTCTACCGATGGTACCGTGGAAAAGCTGCGCGCGCGTGGGGCGGTCGTGTTTTGCGATGAGATTACCCCATGGCGGTTTGACACCGCCCGCAACCGCTCCATAGAACATATCCCAGAGGATGTGGACATCTGCGTGTGCAATGATCTTGACGAGGTGTTCCGCCCCGGCTGGCGGCAGAAGCTCGAAGATGCGTGGCAGCCGCAGCACACCCGCGCACGTTATCTGTTCAACTTCTCGCTGGATGCACACGGCAACCCCATCCGGCAGTTTTCGATGGAAAAGACCCACCGCCGCTACGGCTTTCGCTGGGTTCATCCCGTGCACGAGGTTTTGCAGTACAGCGGGGATGATCCCGAGGAAATCGTGTGGGTGGATATGGTGCTCGACCATTTCCCCGATTTGGGCAAGTCCCGCGGGCAGTACCTTCCGCTACTAGAGCTTTCGGCCGCCGAGAATCCCGGCGACGACCGCACCGCATTTTGGCTGGGTAGGGAGTACCTGTACAAGGCGCAGTACGATAATGCGATTACCCAGTTGACACGGCATCTTGCCTTACCCACCGCCAAATGGGCGGAGGAACGCTGTGCCTCAATGCGCTGCATCGCAAAGGCGTATCAGGCAAAGGGCGAGGCGGAGGTGGCAAAGCAGTGGCTGTTTCGCGCCATTGCCGAGTGCCCGACTGTGCGCGAACCGTACTATGATATGCTGCAGCTGTGCTACCGGCAGGGGGATTGGATGCTCGGCGCGCAGATGGCAAGGCAGGCGCTTGCCATTACGAAAAAAAGCGGCAGCTATCTAACCGAAGAAGCGGCATGGGGCGCGGCTATCTACGATTTGGGGGCGATCGCCTGCTATCACATCGGGTTATACGAGCAGGCACATCAGTACATCCAAACGGCGTGCAATATAAGCCCGTACGACAAGCGTCTACAGGCAAACCTTGCGCTCATCCGTGCCAAGACGCAGGAAAAGGGGGACTAGAGATGGGTCGATACAAGGTGTGCGTTTACGCCATCTGCAAAAACGAGGAACAGTTTGTGGAAAGCTGGATGGCTTCGATGTGCGAGGCGGATATGGTGGTAGTAACCGATACCGGTTCCACCGACGATACCGTTGCAAAGCTTAAGGAGCGCGGCGCGGTGGTGTATACCGAGCGTATCAGCCCGTGGCGGTTTGACGAGGCACGCAACCGCTCGCTCGAGCACGTGCCGGATGATGTGGACATCTGTGTCTGCACCGATTTGGACGAGGTATTTGTGCCGGGCTGGAGAGAAAAGCTTGAGCAGGCGTGGCACGACAACACCTCCATGGGCAGATATCTGTATAACTGGAGCCTGCGCAGCGACGGCACACCCGATGTGCAGTTTCGCTACTTTAAGGTACACACCAAAAAGGATTACCGCTGGGTGTACCCCGTGCATGAATGTCTTCATTATGTAGGCAACGGCAAAGCGTCTGAAGTGTTTATCGACGGCATGGTGCTAAACCATTACCCCGATAAAACAAAGCCGCGCTCCAGCTACCTTGCGCTGCTGGAGCTGGGCGCAAAAGAAAACCCGCAGGATGACCGCATGAACTTTTACCTTGGCAGGGAGTACTTCTTTGCAGCAAGATGGCAGGACTGCATTGATGTGCAAAAGCGCTACCTTACCCTGCCCACTGCCACATGGAAGGAGGAACGGTGCGCCGCAATGCGGCTGATAGCTCGCTGCTATGACAAGTTAAACAACAAGCAGGAGTCCTGCAGCTGGTTTTACCGCGCGGTCGCCGAGTGCATGACCATGCGTGAGCCGTATGTGGAGTTTGCAAACGCTGCATACGGGTGGAAGGATTGGCTGCTGTGCCTGTGCATGGCCGAGCATGCCTTGGCGATTACCCAGCGGTCTCAAACCTACATTAGCGTCGGCTGTGCGTGGGATCACACGCCGTACGACCTTGCGTCCATTGCCTGCTGGAATCTGGGGCTATATGAGCGTGCGCTTGCATACGTAAAGCAAGCGGTAGCAATCACCCCAAACGACCCGCGTCTGAATGCAAACCTATTGTTAATGCAGAAAAAGCTCGATTAGAAGCAAAAGAATTACGGCAAAAGGATGACGCAAACCAAAAAGCGCAGCCGTCGGTGAAACGGCTGCGCTTTTTGTGAGGATGAACCTCTGCGGCTAGAAATGTATGTTGTATGAGACGTTAACAAAAGAAATAGGGTGCGCCCTATAATGCCAAAAGACCATTGCCAAGTTCCCGGCAGCGGGCAAGCCCCGCGTCGTCCGGAGTTTCGTTTATGATAAGTCCCTCCCCGAATAGCTGCGCGCCGGCTGCGGTAACGCGACCTTGCCAGTCCCGCATCCACTCACCGTCGCCCCAGCCGTACGAGCCAAACAAGGCGACCTTTTTGCCCGAAAGGCTTGCTTCAAGCGCGGTAAAGAACGGCTCGAACTCCGATTCCTCCAGCACCTCCGCTCCCATCGAGGGGCAGCCCAGAGCAAGCTTATCATACGCGGCGGCCTCCGCTGGGGTAATGGCATCCACCGAAAACAACTGTGCCGTTTCGCCTATGCCCTCGGCTACGGCGGTTGCCATTGCCTCGGTGTTTCCGGTTCCGCTCCAATAAATCACTGCAATGTTACTCATGAAAAAACACTCCTTTTTTATGCTGCGCCAAACAGGATGTATAAGCATTTATCTTTTTGTAAACGCTTGCACAATACCTCGCGGCAGCGGTCATACCGTCCGAACAAGACGGCGGCTGCCTTCTCGTTGGAGTACACCTTCCAGTAGCCGCTTAGCTTACTGTGCGCGCCCTTGTTGCGAACAAACGCCGTAACATCGCTTACGGGGTACCCAAGCAATACGCCCACCTCGTGGGGAAACTCCCGGGAACCGGCAAGGCGCTTTCGAAGGTGGGATATCACCGCGTTAATACCCAGAGAAACCGGGTAGCCCTCTTGCCGAAGATAGCCCGCCACCTCAGGTTTGCCGAGGAGAAGAGAGAACGGACGCGCGCGGAAAACGAGCAGCAATACTCGTTTTTTGCAGCCGCACACCGGTGCAAAAAAGATGTCTTTTGGATTGAGCCGGCGGTTTAGCTCGCGCAGCTCCAAAGCAAAGTCGGGGTAATCCGACCGATTGCACGAGACAAGGCTTGCCGGCTTAATTCCCGCAAGCGCAGCAGCGCAATGAAATATCAGGCATTCATGCAGTCCCCGCGCCATAGAACCCTCCATAATGTTAGAGCAAGCTAACTTGCCTTGGTAATAAAAAGCGGACAACCCGCCTAGTTAGCCTCTGCTAACCTATGTGTATTAGTTTACATCCAAATAATCCGCTTGTCAATAGGTTTTGCGAAATATTATGCACAAAATTTGTATACATTAAACCATGCAAAAAGGGCACAGGAAATACACAGGCCCTGTGCCCCTACAAAAGCCGTTAATATAGTCCGTACGCGCTGCTGACGTTTTGAACAAACACAATACCGTTGCCGGGCTTGTCAAGCTCAAGCGTCTTTGCAACCGAATCCACGATAGCCTCGGTTATCTGCTTATCGGCAACAATTAGGGCAATCTCCTTTTCCGGTTCGACCTCCACCGAAAACAGCACACTGGTGTCGGCCTTCCCCGTGCCGCGCCCGTGCATAATGGTGCCGCCGCGTGCGCCGGCATTTGAGGCAGCCTCAATCGCGTACTCCGCCTTGCCCTTATCAACAATCACAAATATGGCCTGATACATGCCTGTTTCCTCTCCTTCGCTTATTTCACAAGTAAAGCGATCCCCGTTTCCAACGCCGCAGATGGTGAGAAGCGGGATGGTAAACGCGATGCCGTGGTTTGGCTTGTTAAATTGGAATCGGCTTGCAAGCCCTTCCAGAGCCGCCTGCGCCTTCTGCTTTTTTGCGAGCATCAGGATAATTTCCTTTCGGATATCGCCCAGCTCTAAAAAAGCAAGCAATCGGCTTCGGGCGGTGCCCTTTGCATGCAGCACGGTGCAGTTTGTAATACCCAGCTGTTTTGCAGCTAAGAGAATCTTGCGGGCTTCGCCGTGGTTTACAATTACATATATCTGCTCGATCTGTTCTGTATGCGCATTAAAGTTCATCAACAGAGCCTCCTGATCTGCGTGATTTTATTTTATGAATTAGTCCCAACACCTGCAGGGTAATAATGGGGGTCAGCGCAACCATGGCAATAACCCCAAAACCGTCCACCAAGATGTTTGCGCCTTCCACTGCTTCCGACGCACCTTGGGCAAACGCAAGGATAAAGGTAGCGGTCATGGGTCCGGTGGCGACACCTCCCGAGTCAAAAGACATACCCACAAACAGTTTGGGAACCACAAAGCTGAGCCCGATGGCAATCGCATAGCCGGGCAGTAGGTAGTGCCACAGCATAATCTCTGGCACAAGGATGCGAATAACGGAAAGCGCAATCGCAACGCCTACGCCAATCGAAAGCGACAAAAGAACAGCCCGTCGTCTCACCGATCCGCCTGTTACCTCCTCAATCTGATTGGTCAGCACGTGAACGGCAGGCTCTGCCAGAATGGTCACAAAGCCCAGTATAAAACCAACCACAATCAGCAAGGTATGGTTGTTAAGCGCTACAAGCTGTTCGGCAACTAAGCGCCCTACATCCATAAATCCCGCGTTTACACCCACCAAAAAAAGCACAAGTCCAATAAAGGCATAAAACTGACCTTTTAAAATTCTGCTAGCCGCTCGTCGATGCAGCTTAAAGGCGGCTATCTGAAATACGATAAAGATAACGACAAGTGGCGCTAGAGAGAGCCCAACCTCTCGCAGCGTGCCGGGCATATTATTGATAAACGGTTGCAGTATTTCGGTAGAATGCCGCACCTCAACGTCTAGTGTAGCGGTAATCTCATCCTTCTTAGAGAAAACGCTCATGATAATTACCGAAAGAATGGGTCCTACCGAGGCGATGCCCACCAGTCCAAAGCTGTCCTTTTCCGAGGCCTTGCTGTCCTTTTTTAGAACGGACACACCAACGGCAAGCGAAAGAATAAAGGGAACCGCCAGTGCCCCTGTGGTCGCGCCCGAAGAATCAAATGAGATAGCCAAAAACTCCGGGGTTGCGAAAAAAGAGAACACAAGAATAATAAAGTAGCATACCGCAAGCAGCTTATAAAGCGGAACATTGTATACCATGCGTAGCATACCAAGTGCCATAAAAACGGCAATGCCCACCGAGACGACGACAATTAGTGCAAATTTGGATATTGAGCCCGAACTGATCATATCCACCTGCTCGGCAATCAAAACCAGTGCTGGCTCCGCTATTGAGATGAAAAAACCAAGCAAAAATGCGCCTAAACCCAATTTCCACACCTTGGATGTCCGGAAAAGGGTGCCGCCCAGCAGGTTGCCCATGGGCGTAATGCCGATGTCAACGCCCGCTAAGAAGATAGCAAGCCCCACGATAACAAAGATTAACCCAATTAAAAACCGAACCAGTTGGTATGGCTCAAGGGGTGTGAGGGTGAAGTGGAGAATTAGTACAATGACGGTGATTGGTAAGACAGAAAGCACGACCTCTTTAAACTTTTCCATTAAAAGGTTCAAGCAACGCACACATCCCTTCCGCGGGCAAAAAAAGTGACCCGCTTTCCTATTATATATATAGTCTACCACAGATATGCTTTTTGAGCAACCTTAGCAAGGCTAAACAGCACAAGCGGTAGTGTGTGGTTGCTAATAGACTTCTAGCTATTGCGTTTTGTGCGGGACACGCTTCCTGCCGCGTTTCTTGCCCAGCGCAACACAAAGCAATAAGCCGCCCACGGCCATAAAAATGAGAGAACCCGGTTTTAGCCCTGTGTCCTTGTCTGGCGCGCTGAGATAGGGGAAAAAGGTAAAATACCGCACCTGCATCGCAGAGGCAGCGTTTGACGGACCGGACGCTGCACTGGATATCTCCTGCGTGCTCGCCGCAATCACTTTGCCGTCGCTTGTTTCAAAGCGGTAGCCGATCTGGTACACATAGCTGCCCGCGCGGGGGTTAGTGAGATCACCGCCCTGCCTGCGTACCGAGGTGACGGTTGCACCTACTTCGTTCCCCACAACGCCAAGTGCAATCAGCCATGCCCCCCACAGCACACACACGCAGCCGATAACGAGTAATAAAATCTTACCCCCCGTATTGTTTGAGCTCTTTTTTGGCACACGTACTACCCCCTTATGCTATCGCGTAATGAAAGATTAACCCCAATGCTTATATATGGGTCTCATCACTGATTTTTAACTACCCTTTTATTAAAAAAATGTGTATAAGCCAGTAAAGCAACAAAATAAATAAAAAAGCGCGAAGACATTTTGTAAAATGCCCCCGCGCTCTTTATGCCATGTAATGATTTTGCTTACTTGCTGCCGTAGTTCGCAAGTTCTTTCAGGCAGCTAGCGCAAATGTTTTTGCCGCCATATACAGTAACGTTGCTGGCATCGCCGCAGAAGATGCAGGAGGGTTCATACTTCTTAAGAATAACCTGGTTGCCTTCTACATAGATTTCGAGAGAATCCTTTTCGTTGATGTTCAGGGTACGGCGAAGCTCGATTGGCAATACAATGCGACCCAGTTCGTCAACTTTCCTTACAATACCTGTTGATTTCAATGTGTGTACCTCCAAATTTCTCTTTTTGTTGCAATTTTGTTGTAAGAATGCTATCAACGTATATAATATACTACAAATCGCGTGAATTGTCAAATACTTGAAAGCTAAAAAATCAAAATATTTGTTAAATTATTATGAATATCAGCAAATGATGAATATTCGAAAAAGAAAAGCGCACATCGCAGTAATTGTGATAAAAACCACGATACTACGCCATATTTCGCAAAATACAGTATTTTGACGAAATTCCGGTTTGCTATTAATTAGTATTTGCAATTGAAAGGCATTTTAACTATTGCTTTTGCGGGTAATTGTGATAAATCGCGAAAGTGTAATGAAAATTGGCATATACTTGTAACAATAGCGCCCAGTAAAATGTAGATACGCTATAACCTTACAGCACGCTGCGCATTGAGCAGAGAAGGAGCGCAACCGGTATGATGACATGGGTAATCACTGCAATGCTGTTAATCGGTATTGTACTTGGTGTAATAAACGGTCGGATGGACGGCGTATCCTCCGCCGCCATTCGCGGGGGGATAGATGCCGTACAGCTTTCCATCATGCTGCTGGGCGGTATGTGCCTGTGGAGCGGGGTGATGCGTGTTGCGGAGAAAGCAGGTCTAACAAAGCTATTCTGCCGCTTGCTCAGCCCAGTCACCAAGCGCCTGTTTCGCGGGGTAGACCCAAACGGCAGAGCCATGCAGGCAATTTCAATGAACATCACCGCCAATCTGCTGGGGCTTGGCAATGCGGCAACCCCCCTTGGCATACTGGCAATGAAGGAGCTTGAGAAAGAGCTAAAGGCAAAAGAGTCTCCCGCACATGAAATGATACTGTTTGTTGTGCTCAACACGGCGTCCATCACGTTAATTCCCACCACCGTCGCAACGCTTCGGCTCGAGCACGGCGCAAAAAACCCGATGGACATTCTGCCCTGTGTCTGGCTTGCGTCCATCGCGTCGGTGGTGTGCGCGGTAGGGGTAACCATGCTGGTGGGTAAGGTTGCCGGGCTGCGCCGCACAAAAGCAGTATCTACGCCAAAGCGGGTAGTCGCAAACAAAAAGGAGGGACTGACCATATGAGCTTTACTAGTCTGGTCATTCCGGTAACCATCGCGGCAATCTTCTGCGCCGGCATCTATCAGGGGGTGGATGTGTTCGGGGAGTTTGTTGCCGGGGCAAAGGAGGGGGTGCAGACCACCATTAACATCCTGCCCGCATTAATCGCAATCATGACGGCGATTGGAATGTTCCGCGCCTCAGGCGCGCTGGATGTGCTGACAGGCACCGCAGAACCAATTTTATCACTGCTGCATATGCCAAAGGAGGTTGTGCCGCTTACGTTATTGCGCCCCATCTCGGGCAGCGGTGCGCTGGTGGTTGTGGAGGATATCTTAAAAAACAGCGGCCCCGATAGTTTTGCGGGGCGGGTGGCAAGCGTGATGATGGGTTCGACCGAAACAACGTTTTACACGGTAGCGGTCTACTTCAGCGCGGCAGGTATCAGTAAAACACGCTACACGGTACCCTGCGCACTAACGGGCGACGTGGTGGGGTTTATTATGAGTACGACGCTTGTACGCATACTAATGCCGATGTCATAACAAACAGCTTACATAAGCTTTGCAGCAATTGCTGCGTGTGTCCGCACTACCCATTCAAAGGAACGTAGGCGGGATTGAAGCTGTCTTCACTGATTTTTCCATCCGCGATGCGTACGATGCGTTCGGCGGTTTCGGCTATCTTGTTATCGTGCGTAATCAAAATAATGGTTCGGCCCTCGGCGTGCAACTCGTGCAGGATGTGAATGACATCGCTACCCGATTTGGAGTCGAGGTTGCCGGTCGGCTCGTCCGCTAAAATAATGGGGGGGCGCGCCGCAATGGCGCGGGCAATGGCGACGCGCTGCTGCTGACCGCCGGACATCTGCGTGGGCTTGTGGCGCGTGCGGTTGAGAAGCCCCACTCGGCTCAGAGAGTCCTTGGAGATTTTATGGCGTTCCTCCCTGCCAAGACCGCGATAGATGAGCGGAAGCTCGACGTTTTCCATCGCATCCAGGCTTTGGATGAGGTTAAAGCCCTGAAAGATAAAGCCAATCTGCTCGTTGCGGATGTCTGAAAGCTCGTCATCCGTCATTTTGGACACATCTTCGCCCGCAAGAAAATACTCACCGGAAGAGGGAACATCTAGACAGCCCAGCATGTTCATCAGGGTACTCTTACCCGAACCGGACTGCCCGATAATCGCGACAAACTCACCGGTTTTAATCGTCAGGTTTACGCCGTCTAGGGCGCGCACCTCGTTTTCACCGGGGTTGTAAATCTTGTATACATCCTTAATTTCTATCAGCGTTTGTGCAGACATGGTTTTCAATCCTTTCGCAGCATGATGTCTGTTTAATTCGTTAATGGGTATGCGCCTGCAAAAAGACAAGCACTTATAATTTACAAGTATTTCATTAAACTGTGCGACGAATTGTGATATAATATACTCAATTTGGCATTCGATTATATCTGCTGGAGCGTCGGAAAATCACCGCACCAAATTGCGTATAATTTGCGAGGACAGTTGTGTGCCGGTGGATGATTCTCTAGCTACAACCTATAGTATAACCGAAACTACACGCAGTCAAGCATAATAATGTTAATTTTTAGCCACGCAATCCGCTTTTGAGAAAGGAAGGATATTGATGCAGGCAACCTTGGTCGTAGACAACCTGTGCAAAAACTACGGGAAAAAGGAGGCGGTGAAAAACGTCAGCTTTTCGGTGGATAAAGGGGAGATATTTGCCCTGATTGGACCCAACGGCGCGGGCAAAACCTCTACCATCCGTGTTGTGGCAACCCTGCTTACCCCCTCGTCCGGCGACGCACTGGTGGATGGGATAAGCGCCGTAAAGAATCCGTCGGCGGTGCGCTCCCTAATTACCTACCTACCCGATGAGGCAGGGGCGTACAAGAACATGACGGGCGCGCGCTACCTCGATTTTATGGCATCCTTATTTGCCGCAAGCAAGCAGCAAAAGGAGGAGATGGTGCTCAGGGCCGGTGAGATCTGCGGGTTGGGCGACCGCCTTGCGGATAAAATATCGACTTACAGCCGCGGCATGATACGCAAGCTGCTGCTTTCGCGTGCGGTGATGAGCCGCCCGAAGCTCGCCGTGCTGGATGAGCCGACCAGCGGACTTGACATCATTAATGCCTTGGAGATTCGCCGCATGATAAAGGACCTTGCGGCAGGAGGAATGTCGTTTTTGGTTTCGTCGCACAACATGCTTGAGATTGAGTTTATATCCGGGCGCGTGGGTATCATTAACGACGGGGTGCTGCTGGAATGCGGAAAGCCCGAGGAGCTAAAGCAAAAGTACGGTGCGCAAAACCTCGAAGAGGTGTTTGAAAGGGCGGTGACCAACGCATGAGCCGATTTTGGATTTTACTAAAAAAAGAGCTGCGTGATATGATTACCGTTCAAACGCTTCTGCCGATGATTATTGTGCTGGTGGTATTCTCGCTGCTTGGGCAGTTTATCGGAAGCGCCACCCAGGAGGCGGCAAAAAGCTTAAACACAGTCGCGATTGCCGACCTTGACAATACCCCGTCGTCGCAGGACATCCTGACCCGATTGCAGCAGAGCGGGTATGAGATTAACCAGCTGCCGACCTTTGGCGTAAACCCCATTACATCCGCATTGCAAAACGGGCAAAACGGCGTGTTGATTATCGAACAGGGATTTGAGCGTGCGCTGCAAAGCGGCAAAGCGCCGGTAATCACACTGCATACCCGCCTGACCTCCTTCGCCGTACTGTCCACCATGATGAGTTCGCAGACGCAAAATGCGGCGCAGGAGATTGAAGGGTTGATAAAGCAGGACCTGCTTGGCAAGTCCGGTATCGTTGATGCTGCACTGTATGAGTCGCCCGTTGTTTTGCAGGAGTACACCCATGTCAACGATAAGTCCGCGCAGGTGTCGTCGAGTGTGGTGCAGTCCATTGCAATGTCGCAAACCATCTTTGTGCCGATGATCATCTTTATGATTGTGATTATGGCGTCTCAAATGACCGCGACTGCCATTGCAAACGAAAAAGGAGACAAAACACTGGAAACACTGCTTTCCACCCCGGTATCCCGCCTTGCAGTGTTGTTTTCCAAAATGACGGCGGCGGGCATTGGCTCGCTTATCATGTCGGTGGTGTTTTTGCTTGGCTTTTCCAGCTACATGGGCGCGCTCAGCGGCGGAATGAACGGTATGGCTGCCGGCAGTGACGCCATGCAGGGCATCGGTATTACGGATGTATCCACTGCCATGAACACATTGGGGCTGACCCTGTCGCCGATGCAGTTTGTGATAATTGGTGTGGAGCTGTTTACCACTATTCTGATTGCACTAGCCATCTCCACCATGCTTGGCGCGCTTGCCGAGGATATCAAGGGCGTGCAAACGGCGATTACCCCCATTATGTTCTGCGTTATGATTCCATACCTGATCTCGTTGTTTGCCGACATATCCGCACTGCCCGCCATGGCGCGCATCCCGCTGTATCTAATCCCGTTTACCCATACGTTTGTGGCGACGGCGGCGCTGGTGTTCGGAGACCATACCCTTGTAATGTTTGGCATTGTGTATCAGCTTGCGTTTTTGGCACTGTCGCTGTTTTTGGCGGTGCGTTTGTTCTCTTCGGATAAGCTGTTTACCACAAAACTGAAGCGGCGCAAAGGCAAAAAAGGCCCCATCGCGATTTGAGCGGCGTGGTTTGACAACCGGGCTGCTGAAACGGTACAATAGAATACAATCAATAGAACGAACGATTTGTCTGCTGCGCGGTGCGCAAAGACGGGAAGGCAAAACACATGAAACGATTTTACCGGCTATCCGGCTATCTGGCAGTAGTATTTACCATGCTGATCCTTGTGTCCTGCACGGCGGGGCAGCCGCAACAGGGGCAGTCTTCGCTTACGCCCGAGGAGCCGATGGACGTTAATTTTCCGCTGGACTTTGACGGGGTTTATATTGAGACGATGCCCATGCGCGTGGTGTCGCTTTCCCCCGCGCTAACCGAGATAATCTGCGAGCTTGGTTACGAGGACAGGCTGGTGGGGCGCACCGATTACTGCGACTACCCGGGCTCGGTATCGTCGCTGCCCACGGTGGGAACGGTTTTGATGCTGGACACCGCGAAGGTGGCAGAGCTTAACCCCGATTTGATTGTCATGCAGGTGCCACCCACCAACGAGGCACTGACGAAGCTGCAGCAGACGGGAGCACCCATTGTCACCCTATCGCGCGCCTACGATCTGGCGTCAACCGGCGAACTGTATGGCAAGGTGTTTCGGTTGATGGAAGGCGCCGAGGTGGGTGTGGATAAGGGAGAGCTGTACAAAACAGAGTTTGCAAAGCGGATAGCGTCGTTAACAAGCGCCATCGAGCGCACCGTTGCGGCGATGACCGACGCGCCCAGCTATACCGGCGCATATATTGTAGACACCTACTCTATTGTCGCAACACCCGACACCTACGAGGGCAAGCTGCTGGCGGCGTTGGGGCTTGCGAATGTAGCCTCGGACGCGACAAACTGGCAGTTCCCACACGAGAAGTTGACCGCCGCAAAGCCCTATATCCTATTGTGCGCAGGTGATATTGAGTTAGAGAACCTTGCGAAAAACAAACGTCTGGGCGAGATGGGTGCGGTGAAAAAAGAACGGGCATACGCCGTAAACAGCGTGGTTTTTGAACGCCAAAGCCCGCGCCTTGCCGACGAGCTGGAACGACTGGCGAAGGAGATATACCCCGACCTTGTGCTGGATGCTCCATCGGTCGTGCCGCAAGACACATCGCAGGAGGATTTGCCGCAAAGTGAGGATGCTTCGTCAACCTAAGCACTAAAATAGTAAAATATAAAGGCGGAAGGGATCTAATCCCTTCCGCCTTTGTGATATAAGGATTTCGCGTGTTGCTTACTACTCGTTTAATCCGCAACACTTTTTATACTTTTTGCCGCTGCCGCAGGGGCAGGGGTCGTTGCGCCCGACCTTTTCGCCCTTGTTGCGCACCGGCTGCTTTTTCTCGGAGCCGTCGCCGCCGCCGTAGGACGCGTGGGATACATCAGCCACCTGTTCGCGCTTGGGCTCCTCCTGTGTTCTGGGGCGGACGAAGAACAGCGCGCGCACCGTGGTTTCGCGGATGGAGTTAATCATCGCGTCAAACATCTCAAAGCCTTCCAGGCGGTATTCCACAACGGGGTCGTGCTGACCATAAGCCCGCAGGTTAATGCCGCGCTTAAGCTCCTCCATCGCGTCGATGTGATCCATCCACTGGACGTCGACATTCTTAAGCAGGATTACGCGCTCAATCTCCCGCATCAGCTCGGAGCCGAACTCCTTTTCGCGCTGCGCATAAACCTCGTGCGCCTTGTCGCGCATTGCTTGCTTGATATCGTTCTTTTCCACCTGAGAAAGCTCCTCGGTATCAAACCGCAGGCTGTCTTTTTCGGTAAGCCAGCCCATGTAGTAGTCGCGCAGCCCCTCAAGGTTCCAGTCGTCGTGCACATCGCCGTCGGTCAGATAGGTATCCACGACAGCGGAGATGCTGTCGTCTATCATTTTTTGGATGTATTCGCCG
Source organism: Bacillota bacterium (assembly GCA_023460535.1). Taxonomy (GTDB): domain Bacteria; phylum Bacillota; class Clostridia; order Oscillospirales; family Ruminococcaceae; genus Acetanaerobacterium. The sequence goes on along the minus strand of JAEWPV010000007.1, from coordinate 165,675 downwards.
AGATCTTCGCCGTCAAGCACCTTCGCGCGTTGACCGTAGATAATCTCACGTTGGCGGTTCATTACATCGTCAAACTGCAGAACGTTTTTACGGATGGAGAAGTTGCGTCCTTCCACCTTGCGCTGTGCCGACTCAATGGAGTTTGAAAGCATGCGCGTCTCAAGCGGCATATCCTCCTCCACACCCAGTGTGTTCATCAGCGACTGAATGCGTTCGCCGCCGAACAGGCGCATGAGGTCGTCCTCCAACGAGATAAAGAACTGGCTTTCGCCCGGGTCGCCCTGACGACCGGCGCGTCCGCGCAGCTGATTGTCTATGCGGCGGGACTCATGGCGTTCGGTTCCCAAAATAAACAGACCGCCCGCTTCGCGAACCCGGTCGGCTTCGCCGCGAATCTCCTGCTTATGTCGCTCGGCAAGCGTACGGAACGTCGCACGCGCAGAGAGAATCTCCTCGTCCTTTGTGTCGAACTGGCTGACGGCGTTTGCAATCATATCCTCGTCGCAGCCCTGCTTACGCATCTCGGCCTTTGCCATAAATTCAGGGTTGCCGCCCAGCATGATGTCGGTGCCGCGTCCTGCCATGTTGGTGGCAATCGTTACAGCACCCGGCTTACCGGCCTGCGCTACAATCTCTGCTTCCTTGTCGTGGTACTTCGCGTTTAGCACCTCGTGCCTGATACCGCGCCGCTTCAGCATGCCGCTAAGCAGCTCGGAGCGTTCGATTGAGATGGTGCCTACAAGGATGGGCTGCCCCTTCTCATGGCACTCAGAAATCTTGTCAATAATCGCGTCAAACTTTGCCTTTGCCGTCTTGTAGATGACGTCGGGGTGGTCGGAGCGAATCATCGGGCGGTTGGTGGGGATCTCAATCGAATCAAGCTTATAGATTTCACGGAACTCCGCCTCTTCAGTCAGCGCCGTACCCGTCATACCCGAAAGCTTTTTATATAGTCTAAAGTAGTTTTGAAAGGTGATGGTGGCGTAGGTCTTGCTCTCGCGTGCCACCGCGACGTGCTCCTTAGCCTCAATGGCTTGATGCAGTCCCTCGTTGTAGCGGCGCCCGAGCATCAAACGACCGGTAAACTCGTCTACGATGATTACCTCGCCGTCCTTGACCACATAATCGATATCACGCGTCATAATACCGTGTGCGCGCACCGCTTGGTTTAGATGGTGCAGGAGGGTGCTGTTTTCCGAGTCCATCAGGTTTTCTACATTAAAGTACCGCTCCGCCTTTTCTACACCCGAGGGGGTGAGGGTGGCGGTTCTTGCCTTTTCGTCTACGATGTAGTCGCCGCCTAAGTTGTCGTTGTCCTCTTTGTCGTTAAGCTCTGCAAACTTAACCATCTGCAAGGTTTGCACAAAGCGGTCGGCGCGCTCATACAGGTCGGTGCTTTTATCGCCGGGGCCCGAGATGATAAGCGGGGTTCTCGCCTCGTCGATTAAGATTGAATCCACCTCATCCACGACGGCGTAGTTGTGACCGCGCTGTACGCGCTTTTCTTTATAGATCACCATGTTGTCGCGCAGGTAGTCAAAGCCAAACTCGTTGTTGGTACCGTAGGTGATATCGCTGGCATAGGCGGCCCGGCGTTCCTCCTCGGTCAGACCATGCACAATTAGCCCCACCGAGAGACCTAAATAGTTGTACACTTTTCCAATTAGCTCGGCGGCGTAACGCGCAAGGTAGTCGTTTACCGTTACGATGTGTACGCCCTTGCCCTCCAGCGCATTCAAATAGGCGGGAAGGGAGGCGACAAGCGTCTTTCCTTCGCCTGTTTTCATCTCGGCAATGCGCCCCTGATGCAGGATAATGCCGCCGAGGATCTGAACGGGGAAGGCACGTAGTCCCAGCACACGGTCACCCGCTTCACGGCAGACGGCAAAGGCATCGGGCAGCAGGTCGTCAAGGGTTTCTCCGCTCGCCAGCCGCTCGCGTAACAACGCGGTTTGTGCCTTTAATTCGGAATCGGACATCGCACGGTAACGGTCCTCAAGGGCGAGCACCGCCTCTTTTTGGTGCTCCACGCGCTTGATCTCACGTGCACTGTAGCTGCCGAAAATCTTCGAAATTAAACCCATATCGATAAGCTCCGTTCCGCCGCAGCACGCGGCAATTGTGCGCAGCGCAAAACACAACATCCTTGTGTCGGTTTCTGTAAACGGGCAGTCCCTGCAAAGCAGGAAAAAACACCGCTTAACCCATCCTTGCTGCCAAAGATACAAAACATGTCAACCAACGTTAATTGTACTATCCCCCCCTATCCTTTGTCAAACGAATAATGCAGTTAAATGTAAATGACATTTTAATGTTTTGTAACTTTTAATACGGTGAGTAGCTCAGTCGAAAATTCTGATTAATTGGCGTGAAGTTAACTGCATGTTGCGTATTTTAACACAAATGCTTGAAAATAAACCCAAATAATGTTACGATATAGAAGTGTAACAGAAAACTACAGTATTAAATAAATCATGATACATAACGGATGAGAAAGTGCGGTGTGTCAGGTTGGCAAAACAAAAAACTGGAAGTGCAAGTATGCATGGCTTTGGCAAGCTGTCCATCGATATCCTGTACGGACGGATTGTTTTAATGAGCATGGTTGTTCACAGCATATATCTGTCTGTATTTATGCATTCCCGATTGACTACTCTTTGTATTTTTGAGGGCATAAGCATCGTTGCATATTTGCTGTTGTTGTATGCGGTACGGCAAAGGGCGTTTGCCGTGCTGATTTTTATGCTGCACCTTGTGGCGTTTACAACGTTTACTATAGGAACGCTTGCCTTTGGGTGGATGTGTGGATTTGAGTTCGGGTTAATATGTATGCTGCTTTTAGAACGGCACTTTATATACCGAAGCAAGATCGCCCCTACTGTTATCCGTGGGGCAGTGGTTATACTGCTTCTCGTTACTGGGCTTATTGCCTTAAACTATGCGGCGCCATACGCAGGCAGTCTTGCACCGTGGCAGAGAAATCTGCTGTTTGTTACCAATTTTATCGTGTTTGTTGTAGGGGTTGCGGCAAATGCTGCGGTTGGTGAGGAAAACGGGGGCGTTGCGGTTATGGTTTTGAAAGAGAAGGCAAGCTACCTTCAACGTCTTGCCGATACCGATGTCCTAACCAACCTGCCAAACCGCCGCAGTATGGTTGGCAGGCTGGAAACATCGCTCGAGCAAAGCAGGCTAAAGTGTGAGCCGCTGTGTGTTGTTATGTGCGACATCGACGACTTTAAGTACATCAACGATACCTATGGTCACGCCAGCGGTGATTTTGCGCTAAAAATGATTGCCGAGACCATTACCGAATATCTTGGAGACGGTGAGATCGTCTGCCGGTGGGGTGGCGAAGAGTTTTTGCTGCTGCTTGAAAACACGAACCTGGCACAAGCTAAGGAGATTGTAAATGGTTTGCGTCGCGCGGTGGAGACAACGCCGTTTGTATACTGCGGTCGAATCCTTTCCGTTACGATGACGATGGGCATTACCCAGAGCTGGGAGGGCGCTTCTGTTGTGGAGCTTGTGGAGCAGGCGGATATGCTGATGTATGCCGGTAAGCGCAGGGGAAAAAACTGCGTGGTACCCAGTCGGTAGAAATAGTGGTATACTTGGGCTAATACATTTCAAAATCAATACCTTATAGAAAGGGGTTGGCATGCAGGGATGGAGCAGGAACTGATTGCGTTTCTCCTTCGGGCTAAACGCGTTACCTATGCGGGCAACGGTGCATACGCCGCACCCTCGCGTCCTGCATCACACGACTTAACACATTGCGAAGGTAATTTGTGCTACATAGACACCTACCTTGGTGCAGAGCGGTTTGCGGGGGAGGAGGCGTTATGGCGTGACGGGGTTCCCATCTGGGCAATGAACTATTCGGGCAGGGTGATTGGTGACGGTTTTTCTGGTGATTTTTTGAAGGAGAGCCTGTTGCTTGTGCCGCCGGAGATGCCGTTTCGGGGTCCGACCATTCACCGCAGCGGCGATTATGAATACCATTGCGCCGTTCAAGGCGATTTTGACTGGTTTTCAGGATGCGAACACATCGTTAAGAATACGGTCGTAGTTTATGAGTGTTTGTTTCACGGAGGACGCATCCTTTGAGTGATATGGAAACGGTTACGCATGTGTTCCACCCCGTTTATGACGTAAACTCCCGCATACTGCTGCTCGGCACGATACCGTCGCCTCGATCGCGTGAGAACGGCTTTTATTATTCGCATCCGCAAAACCGTTTTTGGAGGGTGCTCGCAACGCTACTCGAAGAAGCAATCCCGCAAGCGCCGGAGCAAAAGAAAACGCTGTTGCTATCTCACCATATTGCGCTGTGGGATGTGCTTGCGTCCTGTGATATCTTAGGCGCAAGCGATGGAAGTATAAAAAACCCCGTACCCAACAATCTGCGTGCCGTGCTTGACAATGCGCCGATTCGGGCGGTCTTTTTTACAGGCAAAAAGGCGTGGCAGCTTTATGCACGCTTGTGTGAGCCAATAACGGGACTTCCGGTTGCCTGCTTGCCGTCCACAAGTCCTGCGAACCGTCGCTGTTCGGAGGAAGCGTTGTTACAACACTACGGCGCAATCTTACCCTATTTGGTCTGAATCTTTTGCAGTTTAAGCCGAAATAATCTATAACAACTGTTTGTAAAAAGGAAGGGGGAAGAATAGTATGCCTACGCCGTTTGCACTTCCAGCGGGTTTGCTGCTGGGCTGCGCTACCGCCGCAACACAGATTGAGGGTGGCGACACCACCCACAACTGGTACGACTGGTGCGAAAAGGGTCATATAAAGGATGGCTCCAGCTGCCTGCGCGCCAACGACCATTACCGCCTTTATAAAGAGGACATCGCCTTGATGAAGGAGATGGGGCTCGAAATCTACCGGATGGGCGTAGAGTTTTCGCGTATCATGCCCGAGCCAAACCGGTTTGATCAGGATGCCATAGAGCACTACAAGGAGGAACTGCGTCTTCTGCGCGATAACGGCATTCGCGTTTTGGTAACGCTGCATCATTTTTCAAACCCCATGTGGTTTGAAAAGATGGGTGCGTTTGCGCATAAGGACTGCATCGACATCTTTACGCGGTATGTTCGGTTTGTTGTTGAGCAGCTGGGTGACCTGTGCTGCGAGTATGTTACCATCAATGAACCCAATGTGTACGCCGTTAACGGCTACCTGTTCGGCGAATGGCCTCCGGGAGAGAAAAGCCTGACAAAAACGCTTAAGATTATGAAAAATATGGCGCGTGCGCACATTGCGGCATACAACACCATCCATACCGTGCGAAAGGCATCCGGCTTTGCCGGAAGAACCATGGTGGGCTTTGCAAACAATCTTCGTGTTTTTGTGCCGGCCAGAAGGGGTAACGTCATTGACCGAATGGCGTCAAAGCTGTTTGACCGCGCGTATCAGGCTGCGATTACCGACGCGATGGTGTGGGGGAAGTTTTCGTTTCCGTTTGGCTTGTTCGGCACAAAAAAGGGAAGCTACTGCGACTACTTCGGCATCAACTACTACACCCGCAGCGCGACGAGGGGTTTTCAGGACACGACGCTTGCCGATGTTCCGGTTAACGAGCTGGGGTGGGAGCTATACCCAGAGGGACTGGGCATTCTGTGCAACCGCTTTTATAACCGCTACAAGTTGCCTGTTTGGGTAACAGAGAACGGCACCTGCGACGGCGGCGACCGCTTTCGCACCCGTTACATTTACGATCACCTGAAGGTACTCAGCGAGACAGACGCCATTATAGAGCGGTATTACCACTGGACGCTGATGGACAACTTTGAATGGGTGGAGGGTGAGCGTGCGCGGTTTGGACTGGTGCAGGTGGATTACGAAACGCAAAAGCGCACCATCCGCCAGAGCGGGCGTTTTTTCTCAGCACTTATCCGCAACAAGGCGGTTACCGATAAGATGTGCGGCGAGTTTCTGCCCGAGGCGGTTTGCGTAACGGAGAACACCGCGGCGGAGCAGATCTGCTAATTGAACGACAAAATGGCAATAGCATGGGGGAATATTCAATGGCAAAGGCCGGTCTTGTTTTAGAGGGCGGCGGTATGCGCGGCGTATACACGGCGGGCGTGCTGGATTACTTTGATGAAAAGGGATTGTTTTTTCGGTTTATTGTGGGGACCTCGGCGGGCGCGTGCAACGCCATTTCTTATGTGTCGCACCAGCGGGGCAGAAGCTTTGAAACAAACTTTCGGTTTTGCCGCGATAAGCGGTACATTAATCCCTTAAATGTACTGCGTGGCAAAGGGGTGTTCGGTATGGACTTTATGTTCCACGACATCCCTAAAAACCTACTTTTGCTGGATTACGAAGCGTATGCGAGAGAGGATTGTCAAAGCCATGCGGTGGTTACCTGTCTCGAGACAGGCAAGGCGGAGTATCCCGTTGTGCGGGACATGCGCACCGACTACCCGTATGTGCGTGCCTCCAGCTCACTGCCACTGTTTGCCGAAACGGTGGAGTATGGTGGCAGGCACTACCTTGACGGCGGGGTTGCCGATTCCATCCCAATCCGTTTTTCACAGCAAAACGGCAACGACGTACATATCATCGTGCTCACCCGCCCGCAGGGGTATCAAAAAAAGGCGAGCAGACTAAGCCGTCTTTGCGCACGCAGATACCGTGAGTACCCAAGGTTTGTAGAGGCGTTTTCCAACCGGCATATCGATTATAACCAAAGTATAGCATTCGCAGAGCAGCTTGAGCGGGACGGCAGAGCGGTCATTATCAGGCCAAGCTGCTTAGCCATCGATAAATTCGAGCACAACCCCGAACGCCTTCGCACCTTGTATCTTCAGGGCTACCGGGATGCGCAGGCAGCGTATGTTAGCGTAACAGCACTCATAAAGGACTGCCAAAATGTGCAGACCGACCGCACGCCGATGCCTGTTCCCGTAAGCTATACCCACCGCAGCACAACGGCAATTAAATGACAGAATACACGCTTGTATATGGACGAGAAAAGGACATCTTGATAGAGGCTAATCCATCGGCAGACGCCGAAGGCAGTGCTTGTATCAGGATGTCCTTTTTGTGTTTAATAAAAGAATAATAAACCTGAAAAACAAGGGTTGACAAACTTAGAATTGTTGATTATAATAATAACAATTATCAATATTGATTACAAGGAGGACCTACTATGTCAAACTATTATAATAACCTAAACACCTTTTTAGCAAACCAAACGGTACTGTATATGAAGCTGCATAACCTGCATTGGTACATTAAGGGCAACGGCTTTTTCACACTGCATACCGAGTTCGAAAAGCTGTATGATGTAACTGCGGAGGTAATGGACGAGGTTGCCGAACGGCTGTTGATGCTGGGTGCTAAACCGCATGCGACACTCAGGGATGTTCTAGCAGCAAAAACGCTGAGTGAACGCGAGCCGCTGCCCGCAGACGCAAAAGAGGCCGTAGAGCTGACCCTCTCTGACTTTGAAAAGCTCCGCGATGACACAAAAGAGATTGTAGCCCTTGCCGCTGAAGCGGGCGACGACGGCACTGCCGACCAGTTTACCGGTTATCTGCGCAGCTACGAAAAATCGATCTGGATGTTGCGGGCTTACCTTAATTAACAGCACCCCAACAGTACAAATACCCGAACTTTAATTGGGAAAGGATGAGAGAACCATGAGCTTAATCGGAACAAAAATACCTGAGTTTAAGGTGAATGCCTATCATAACGGTGAGTTTAAGGAGGTAACCACAGAAACGGTACTGGGAAAGTGGAGCGTATTCTTCTTTTACCCCGCAGACTTTACCTTTGTGTGCCCCACAGAGCTTGGAGATCTTGCCGATACCTATCATGAATTTACGAATATTGGTGCAGAGATCTATGCGGTATCTACCGACAGTCACTTTGTGCACAAGGCATGGGCGGACACCTCTGAAACTATTCGAAAGATTCGCTACCCCATGCTTGCCGACACCGCGGGGGTGCTCGCGCGCTTCTTCGATGTGATGGTAGAGCAGGAAGGTCAGGCGCTGCGTGGCTCGTTCATCGTAAACCCCGATGGTGAAATTAAGCTGTTTGAGGTACATGATATGGGCATTGGCAGAAGCGCGGAAGAGCTTTTGCGCAAGGTGCAGGCGGCGCAGTTCGTGGCAGAACACGGCGACCAGGTTTGCCCGGCTCGCTGGAAGCCGGGAGCAGTAACCCTAAAGCCGGGGCTTGATTTGGTCGGGAAGCTGTAAACTCTGCTAAAACAACTCTCCCTGTCATTGTTATTGTAGATAGGCAGTTTCGCATATAACAATGATTTGAGGATAATACATTCTTTTTCCCCCTTAATCCTTCTTAACGCGGCACGGAAGCGGATCAACCGATCGGTTTTCGTGCTGCGTGTTTTTCCGGCGGTTAGTAAGCCAATAAGATGAGAGGCAGTTAAGTTCTCATCTGACAAGAAAACGATTACAAGAAGGCGAACCTAAATAGTACGAACAAATAGCTTTACTAAGGCTTCGTTGTATGTATGAATATTTGTTTATAAGATTACAAAATTTGCAGCAATTCCACTTTACAGAATAAAAAAAATCTATTATGATAAAGAAAATGTGGATAGCTGCGCCGTGACAAGTAAACGATTACACGGGCAGCATGTCGGATAGTTCTCCTCTTGACCGCCTTGCGGATAAGCAGGTTTCGCGAGATGAATGGGAGGTACCCCACATTATAACTGCTCAGGATTACGGCAAATCGATTTACAAGGAGGAATTACTACGAAACACAAGGCTAAAGAGCTTGTCGCGCTTATGACACTGCAGGAGAAAGCGTCCCTGTGCGCGGGTTACGATTTTTGGACAATGAGACCGTTTGAGCGCCTTGACTTACCTCGGATTATGATGACAGACGGACCCCACGGATTACGGAAAAAGTGCGAGGACGGCAACCAAGCGGACATCACCGTCAGCATTCCTGCCACCTGTTTTCCAACCTCTTGCACCACAGGGGCAAGCTTTGACCGCGCCCTGCTGCAGGAAATCGGAAGCGCATTGGGCGAGGAGTGCCTGCAGGAGGATGTTTCGGTTATCCTTGGCCCCGGCGTGAACCTAAAGCGTTCCCCGCTATGCGGGCGGAATTTTGAGTATTTTAGCGAAGACCCATACCTAGCGGGGGAGATGGCGACAAGCCATGTTTCGGGGGTGCAGAGCAAGGGAGTGGGAACCTCACTCAAGCACTATGCCGTTAACAGTCAAGAAACCCGCCGCTTAACCGTAAGTGCGGTTGTGGATGAAAGAGCGCTGCGTGAGATGTACCTTTCGGCGTTTGAAACGGTGGTAAAACGCGCACAGCCATGGACGATAATGAGCTCGTACAATCAGATAAACGGAACGTTTGCTTCGGAAAACAAGCGGCTGCTCACCAACATTCTGCGAGAGGAATGGGGCTTTAAAGGCATTGTTGTTTCGGACTGGGGAGCCTGTAACGACAGGGTAGATGGCATACGTTCGGGTCTTGACCTGGAGATGCCGGGCCCTGCCGAGTTTAATAGTGCGGCGATAGTCAAAGCGGTTCAGGATGGATCGCTGCCCGAGTCGGAGCTGGATGCCGTTGCAACACGCAATGTGGAGCTGATTCTCAAGAGCGTCGCCAATCGGAGCACAGGGTTTAAATACGATGTTGATGCTCATCACTCGTTGGCGCGCAGGGCGGCGGCACAGTCGGCAGTACTGCTAAAGAACGAAGCGGGCGCCCTTCCCCTTAAAGAAGGAACCAATGCGGCGGTTCTCGGCGCATTTGCCCAGTCGCCCCGTTATCAGGGTGCCGGTTCCAGCCTAATCAACCCCACGAGACTGGATAACCCCATCGCCGAGCTTGAGGCGGCAGGGCTTACGGTTACCTATGCCCAAGGGTATGACCGCGCTAGCGGTAGTACCAGCGATGAGTTGATTGCCGAGGCCTGTCGGGTGGCAAAGGACAAGGATGTTGCCGTTGTGTACGCCGGATTGCCCGACTGCTACGAAAGCGAGGGCTTTGACCGGGAGACCCTTGATATGCCCGAGGGACACAACCGACTGATTGAAGCGGTTGCAGCGGTTAACCCCAATACCGTGGTTGTGTTGATGTGCGGCGCACCCGTCGTCATGCCGTGGGCGGCGCAGGTAAAGGGGATTCTTTTGGCCTACCTTGGCGGTCAGGCCGTGGGCGGCGCGATCGCCGACCTGCTTTGCGGCAGAGCTAATCCATGCGGCAAGCTTGCCGAGACCTTCCCAAGCGCCCTTTCAAACACTCCGTGCGCGCGCTACTTCCCTGGTCAAGCCAAGACGGTGGAGTACCGCGAAAGCATCTTTGTGGGCTATCGCTACTACGATGCTTCGGGTGAGGAGGTAGCATACCCGTTTGGCTACGGGTTAAGCTACACAACCTTTGAATACAGTGAGCTAAGGCTTTCTGCCCAGCGTTTTGCAAAAGGAGAGCCCCTGACCGCAGAGGTCACAGTGACCAATACAGGCACACGTGACGGCGCGGAGATCGTACAGCTGTATATCGGCAAAGAGCAGACAGCCGTCTATCGCGCGCCCAAAGAGCTGCGCGGCTTTGAAAAGGTATTTCTCAAAGCGGGGGAAAGCAAGACCATTCGTTTTGCTCTGGGGGATCGCAGCTTCTCCTATTACAACACCAAGGCATCCGGCTGGGCCATAGAGGGCGGCGCTTACACCGTACAAATTGGCGCATCCAGTCGTGATATTCGTCTGACGGCGCAGCTGGAGGTACAAGGCGACGGGATGGAATGCTTATTGACGCCTGCGTATCAATCGTTGTCCAGTTACTTTGCACCGGCAAAGGGGGGCTTTGCGGCAAGCGATGAGGAGTTCGAAGCACTGTACGGTGCGCCTGTTCCAGCGGGAACAAGGCAGAAGGGTGAGCCGTATACTCTCAACACAACGGTGGATGAGCTGACCGACACTCCGGCGGGGATAGATTTATATAATCGCTTAAAGGAACAGTTCTTGAAGAACTTTGAAGGGATAGAAATTGACTTGATGACGATGGCGAATTTCTATCAGTTCCCCCTACGCTCCATTCATATGATGTCTGGCGCAGACTTTGGACGCGAGCAGATGAAGCGCGAGCTGGAACAGCTTAACGCGCAGCTATAAAAACAGAATAAGGGGCTGTAGCATACTAGTTTTGCTACAGCCCCTATTGTTTTTTGCTAAGGCAAGCAAATTACAGACGTCTCATGGCCAACCGCACAACCCGTACGTTTCCGTCCATCTCGGTGCCCACAATTTCAAAACCGCATTTCTGGGTGTAAAAATAGATGTTCGCGTCTTTGTCTGCAGGGGTAACCAGCGAAAGCTCTTTCCAGTCCCGATGATGTTGCAAAAAATACGCAACCGCCCGACTACCAATCCCTTTATTCTGATACGCTGGAATAACACACAGGCAACCCAGAAAATACGATCCGCTTCCTTTATGCATGACGGAAATCACACCGATTGCAATACCATCGCATAGAATAATGTCTTTTGGGTACAGCTCAATTGATTGCCGCATTTGCGCGGTTGTTTTCCCATAAGCAGGGCACTCACCGTACTTAATATAGTCCGTATAGAACGATTGATTGTATAAATCAATTAGCAAATCTGCGTCATCTTTTACGGCGCGTCGATAACTTAGTTTCATAAATACCCACCTCCTGAAGGAATGGAGTATGACTTCGTTTTGAGCAAACACAAACAGGATTGAAGAAGGCTAAGACAATTATATCATAGTTGCGTGCTGTGTATGAAAAAAAGACATCGCTTTCCTTTTGGGGAAAGCGATGTCTTTTTGGTCGGAGTGGCGGGACTTGAACCCGCGGCCTCTTGGTCCCGAACCAAGCACGCTACCATCTGCGCTACACCCCGACGGTGTAATTGAGCATATCTTCGCCCGTCAATCGGCGGAGCCAAAACATGTCGCTGAATTATTATATGCCATAATAATTTTATTGTCAAGACGCCGCTTGCGACTTGACTTGTTTTTGAATAAGCGTTTTCTAGGAGGGCATAATCGTACTGGTAAATCTTTCATAATTCCGACTGCATGTACATATACATCTTTTGAGCTTCTACTTGTGCGCAGAAATGCCGATAAACGGGCGGTTCGCCGATGGAAAAGATGAAACAGACGGAGTAGTGAAAGCATATGAAAAGAATATTTGTAATTCTTATAGGGCTTATTGTTACGGCGGTGTTTGCTGTGTATATCTTAGAGCTTACACCAAACAGCAGTGCCGTAGCGCCCGATTATGAAGAGGACGCAACGGGCGAAACCGAAAATGTGCAAACGGTGTTAAACAAAACGGTGCAGCGACAGCGCGAAGCAGTCCCTCAAGCAATGGAGTCTTTGGTTGATGCAACCACTTCGTCCTTAGCTAATGCAGACAAACCCGATTGGAAGCTGGTTTGGTCGGACGAGTTTGATGCCGAAGGACTGAACATGGAGTATTGGAGCGAGGTCACGCGAAAAAACAACTACAACAATGAGCTGCAGTATTATACAGCTGACAATTCGTACATTGAAAACGGACATCTTGTACTAAAAGCGGACAAGGAGGAACGGGACGGTAAGAAGTACACCTCGGCTATGGTGCAGACAAAGGACAAATTGACCGTAGCGCATGGAAGAATTGAGGCATGCGTGCGTTTGCCTGTCGGCAAAGGAATTTTCCCCGCATTTTGGATGCTGCCCTACAGCGGCAAGACAGAAATTGATATTCTGGAGATGATTGGAAGCGAACCGAATATTATTTATGGAGTGAATCACTATAACTTAGATACGATACCGGCAAAAACATACGGTCAGATTGTAATCGATTCTCCGATGAAATTTCATGTTTATGCTGTTGAGTGGGATAAACAATGCCTTAAGTGGTATGTGGATGATAAGTGCTATCATACCACGACGATTGGTATTCCAGATGAAGAGATGTATTTAATCTTTTCACTTGCGGTAGGTGGTGTATGGCCGGGTGAACCGGACATCAATACGGTATTCCCTGCTGTAATGGAGGTGGATTACGTGCGGGTGTATGCGGCAGCCTCGCCATAACACCTACTGCTTCATTACCGGGTAATCTACCGCTCGCATGCCCTTTTTGGGGCGGCAGGCTGCTGTACGTTGCCGTAAAAAAAACGTGCAAACTCCACTCTTTGTAAAAAGGAGAAGACGTATGATTGTTATTGAGCTCTTAATCTTTCTTAGCACGGTGCTTCCCATCTTTCACCTGATAAACGCTCTGATCTCAAGGCGCAGGGTAATAACGCAAACTCCACGTGCCCAAAAGCGATTTTGCCTGTTAATACCGTGCTACAATGAGGAGGACACTGTCGCGATTTCTTTAAGAGGGCTTCAGGCGTTGAACTATCAGAACTACGAAGCGATATATATTAACGACGGTTCAACCGATAACACCCTGCAAACACTGGCCGACCTGCTTGATTTATCAAAATACCAGCGTCCTTCCGGGTGCCCCGGGGACGTAACAGCCATATATCGTTCAAAGACCAATCCTCGTATTCGCGTAGTGGACCGGAGCAATGGCGGAAAAAGCGCGGCGCTCAATACCGGGATCCTTCTTGCGAAATCGAGGTATATTGTAACACTTGATGCGGACAGTGTGTTGGAACGCGACGCGCTGAGCCATATGAACCGCGCATTTGAGGACAAGAATCTCGTTGCCGCAGGAGGCTCCATTCATATTATGCAGGCATACGGTTCCGATTATCAAAGCGGCTCACTTGGTCGCCTTAAAACTGCACTAATCTCTTTGCAACTACTGGAGTACCTAAAAGGTTTTTACATCTATAAATTCTCACTAGCCAAGCAAAACGCCACCGCAATCATTTCGGGAGCATTTGGGGTTTTCCGCAAGGATATCTTGCTTGCTGTAGGTGGATTTCGCAAGACTCTAGGGGAAGATATCGACATAACAATGCGTATCCAGCAATTAATACACCGCACAAGGCAACAAATACAGTATTTACCCGAGGCACTATGCTTCACCCAGTGCCCCGAGGGGGTTAAGGATCTTATGAAACAGCGGCTGCGTTGGCAAAAAGGGTTTATTGACTGCGCACACTATCATCGTAAATTTTTGCTTACCACCTTTTTTCGGTGCAGTATGAGCTTTCACTTTTTTGTGGAAGCATTGGCGGTCGGTGTTTGCTCGTGTATATTTACCGTATTCAGCTATTTGTTTGCGGGCGCATTGGCATTTCATGACCCCAACGCGCTGGTTGTGTTTCTTTTTTATTATGTATCCTGCCTTGTATTCTATCTCTTATATACTCTGGGAGCTATCTTTATGTCCGGTAAATATTCCCCATACCCCAAAGGGGTACTTCGCCGCGCGTTGGTATCTTTGCTTTTAGATATTTTCGTGTTTCGATATTTTAGCCTTGCAATGTATTTGCTTGGAACCATTCAATATTACTGGAATCAGAGTGGCAACCACAATTGGAACAAGGTGGCGCGTGTAAAACGGGAATACCTTGCTATTGATTATAACGGAGGATACCATGGAAAAGCCGTTGGTTAAGCTGTACTCGGTGTTGGCGGCAGCTTTGGTGTTTTGCCTGCTTGCGTCCCCGGTGGTTGTAAGAAGAACGTACGGCGCGTCCAATACTCTGGTTACCCGCATCAATCTGCTCACCTATCAGAGTGCTGTTCCGCTTACCGCGAAGGAGCAGCCGATAAGGGACAACCCCAAGGTTGTGTTTGTAATGGATGACGGTTGGCAGACGCAGTACACCAGCGGGTATCGCATTCTGAACAGTTACGGATTTAAAGGGTGCATTGCGGTTATCCCCGCCGCAGTAGGCACACACGGTTATGTAACCTATGACCAATTGGCAGAGATGTACATGGCGGGATGGGATACGTTAAATCATACCTACAGTCATAAAAGTTTACAGACATTAACCGAAACAGAGCAAGCCGATGAACTTGTTAAAGCAAAAGACTGGTTGATTGCGCATCTTTTTATACGCGGTGCCGATATTGTGGTTTTTCCACAGGGCAGGTTCTCAGAAAAGACATATGACATATTAGCAAGGGAAAGGTTTCTTGCAGCACGCAGCCTGAAAAGTTTGTGGATTGAGCAGACAAAGCAAACCAAAGAAAACGTAGATGTGGTAAGCCTGTTAAGCGATACCCGTTTAAATCACGTTGTAGAGCGTATCGACCAGCAGATTGAAAGCAAGGGAACCCTAATACTTGTGCTTCATAAAATTGAACCGGTTACCGAACAAACACAGATGCAGGTACAAGAGCAGATGTTAATGGATATTGCCGGGTACCTGTATGAAAAAAGAGAACAGGTACAGGTTGTAACAATGTCAGAGCTGATATACTAACAGTGATAATCAGTACAATTAACATATAGCCAATTTGGTATAGGTAAAGATGTACCTGGGAGCAAATATGGTGGCATAATCAAGTGGCAAACTACGATGCAAAAAGGGCACTTTTTCACGCGAGTGAAAGTGCCCTTTTATAATCATCCCTTACCCTAATTCGCCAGGCTTTCGTAAATCTTTGCAAGGTTTTGGGCCATGCGCTCCAGATAGGTTTTGCCATTTTCATTGGTTTCAATGGTATAAATGGTCTCGACCTTTGCGCCAACCTCGCTTGCCAGCGTCTGAGAAACGGCGGGGCTTGCCATCTCCTCAGCAAAAATGGTGGTAACCTTGTTTGTTCTGCAATATTCCACAAGCTCAGCCAATTGCTGTGCGGAGGGTTCGCCTTCTGCAAAGATATCCCTTACGCTGTTTTGCTCTAAGCCGAAATCACGGCAAAGGTATCCGAATGCGGCGTGACCGGTTACAAAATTCTTGTTTTGCAGGGAATCGAATTTACCCTTATATTCTGTATATAGAGCTTCTAATTCAGCAACAAAGCTGTCGCAGTTTTGCTGGTAAAAATCCTTGTTGTCGGGGTCTGCTTGAATTAAAGCATTCTTAATGTTGATAGCGGAGGTTTGTGCGCCTTTTAAACCGAGCCATAGATGGGGGTCGTATTGACCGTGCGAATGCCCCGCATGCTCGTTTTCTTCATGCTCGTCTTCGTGATCGGCGTCCTCTTCGTGCTCGTGTTCATCTTCATCATGCGCATCTTCGTCTTCATCGTGGTCAGTTGAGGCGGTATCTCTCGTGATTACGTCGGCGCCCTCAGAGGCATTTACGACGATTAACGCCTGGTTATTCGCTGCTTGTATGGCCTGCTCCGCCCAGGCATCCATGCCGAGACCATTGTAAACAAAAATCTGCGCGTCATTTAAGCTTACAAGGTCCTGTGCCTTTGGTTCAAAACCGTGTGCCTTAGAGCCATCGGGGACGATGGTAGAGACAATTACCTTGTCCTTACCCACCGCTTCGGCAAACTCCTTCACCGCATTAAATGTTACTGAGATTTGTATCTTTTCCGCATTCTGAGCATTTGACTGACCTGCATTAGCCTCCGGGCTGTTTACTTGCGGTGCGGTGCTGCTGCAGGCAGAAAAACTCAAGGCGGCAACCAAACACATTAACAATGCGATCCATCTTTTTAACATTATGTCTTCCCTCCAAATTCATGCTTGCAAATGCAACCCATTTGCATTTATAATGATAACGGGCAAATTATAGTTTGTCAAGTGCAAATGAGATGCATTTGCAATAAGATTGTGTAATATTTTGTAATAATGAGGTGCTTTTATTGATTCGGGCAGAAAACCTGTTTTTTTCGTACACCGGCGCGTCGCCATATGTGCTTGATGGAGTGAATCTTGCCGTTGGCGACGGGGAGTATATTTCGGTGGTGGGTGAAAACGGCTGCGGAAAAAGCACGCTGATGCGGCTGATTTTGGGCTTTATCAAACCGACGGGTGGTAGTATCGAGTGTTTGGCAAAACGTGTCGGATACGTGCCGCAAAAAAACGACTTTTCCAACTCCCAGTTTCCGATTACCGTTTACGAGGCGTTGGATTCCTACCGCAGGCTATTAAAGATTAAGGATAAGCATGTGATTACAGAGCATCTTGAACAGGTGGGAATGACGGGCTTTAAAGGTGCATTGATGGGCACTCTCTCAGGTGGTCAGACACAGAAGATTTTGATTGCAAGGGCTTTGATGGGCAATCCCGACCTATTGGTGCTCGACGAGCCGTCTACGGGTGTTGATGTCAATAGTCAAAAAGAAATCTATGGCTTCTTAAAAGGCCTAAACAAGCAACAGGGTATTACCATTGTATCGGTGGAGCACAATCTTGACGCCGCCGTATCAAACTCCACTATGATATATCACCTGATTGAAGGCCGTGGGCACCTGTGCTCTCCCACACAATACTCGGATGAGTTCCTAAACAATAAGAGGGGGGGATAATGAACATGCTGAGCTATACGTTTATGCAAAACGCCCTTTTTGTGTCGGTATTTATTTCAATTTTATGCCCGTGCATCGGTATATTTTTAGTGCTGCGCCGTTATTCTATGATAGGGGACACGCTCGCCCACGCTTCGCTTGCGGGGGTAACAATTGGGCTTGCAACCGGCCACAATCCCATTCTTGGCGCATTTGTATTCACCTCCATCTGCGGCGCGTTAATTGAGTTTTTGCGCAGCTATTTTAAGAAATATACCGATCTCATTCTTACCATTGTGCTTTCGTTAAGCGTAGGCACCGCAATTACCATCATCAGTTCGGGTAGATTGCACGCGGATGCGGAGTCGTTTTTGTTCGGCAGCATTTTAACCGTAACGCGGTTTGATATGATTATGGTTTTAATTCTTAGCGCTGTCTCTGTTATAACCCTAATCGTTTTGTACCATCAAATGATTTATATTGCGTACGATGAAGAGGCGGCAAGGGTTGTCGGGGTTAAGGTGCGGTTAATCAATTATGTATTTTCTATTCTGGTAGCCTGCGCCATCGCGGTGTCCATCCGAATTGTCGGGGTGCTGGTGCTTAGCTCGATGATTGCCCTTCCGGTTGCCACTGCACTGCAGCTGGGCAAGGGGTTTAAGCTTACGCTCATCTTTTCTATTGTGTTTAGCGTAACGGATATTATGCTTGGGCTGTTTATTTCGTACTATCTCAATGTGGCACCCGGTGGGTTTACCGCGTTAATTTCCGTTTTTGTTTTGGTGGTGGTACTCATCGCGAAAAGACTTGGGTCAGGTATACGAACCCTCAGCCGCAAGTAGCAAATAGCTTAAGATAGCTGGAAGCCTTAGCAAGTAAAACGGGTATAAAACGCGCCTTAAGTTGGTTTAAAAGCCAGCTTAAGGCGCGTTTTTGAATTCAAAAGCTCGTTCGTGTCAGAGCAATCACGGTTGCGTATCAGTTTTTTGATGAGAGCGGTAACGGCTTGGGGCAACCCCGTACCGTTTGCGAAACATGCGGGAAAACTGCACCGGGTCGTGATAGCCAATCTGCACCGCTGTCTGCGCACAGGAGAAATTGTGAAGGAGCAGCTCCGCCGCTTTTGTCATTCGAAAGTCCAGCAGGTATTCCTGCGGCGAACGACCGGTATATGCTTTAAACAGCCGCGAAAAGTAGCTGCGATCCAGCCCCAGATTGCGAGCCATTCCCTCCACCGTAATGTCACGCATGTAGTTGGCGTGAATAAAATCCTGTGTCACACGCACATAACGCCGCCCGTCCTCTATCGGCTCCTGCGATTGCCTGAGCGTGTGCAAAAGCTCGTAGATCTTACCGCAGATATAATACTCGCACTCCGGCTGCGTCCCGCACGCAATCATTTCCTCAAACATTGCTCTGCAGCCCGCGCCGTCCAACACATCGGAGGAAAGCACATCACGAAAGGGAAGACTTGTTTGGAACCCAATCCAGATATAAAGCCACGGTGCAAGAGTATCGGCGGTGTAGGTGGTAACCTCACCCGGTCGTATCACAAAAAGTTGTCCCTGCCTGACCGGATGCGCGCCGCGCTCGTTGTGCAGCACGCCCTTTCCCGAGACAATGTAATGCAGCAGATAGTATTCGCGCTTTGCCGGACCAAAGCTGTAGCCCGGCACACAGGCTTCCATCCCGCACACCAGCGGATTCACGCCGGGGATTCCCCGGTTTTCGAGCATGATGTATTGAACCACTTCCGACACCTCCCCACCTATCATGTCACATTATATCAACAATCAGGCACAAAACGCAATCGTTCGTCGCCCGTTAACATGCTATACTGAACCTGCAAACAGCCAATCATTATAAGAAAGAGGTTGCAGGTTATGAGTAAGATTACCTTTATGGGCGCCGGCAGTACGGTTTTTGCCCGCAATGTACTTGGCGACTGCATGTGTACACAAGCGCTGGAAGACGCAGAAATGGCATTATATGATATTGATGCGGAGCGGTTAACGCAGAGTAAAGCAATCCTCGAGGCGATGAACCGCAGACTGGGCGGGCGAGCGCGCATTACAGCATATCTGGGTGTTGCGCAGCGTAAGGATGCTCTGCGCGATGCCGACTTTGTCGTAAACGCCATCCAGGTGGGCGGGTACGACCCCTGCACCATTATAGATTTCGAAGTGCCCAAGAAGTATGGTCTGCGCCAGACGATTGCCGATACCTTGGGCATTGGTGGAATTATGCGTGCTTTGCGCACCATCCCGGTTATGGAGGGCTTTGCCCGTGACATCGAGGAGGTGTGCCCTGACGCATGGCTTCTGAACTACACCAACCCCATGGCGATGTTAACCGGCTACATGCAGCGCTATACCGGTGTGAAGACCGTCGGTCTGTGCCACAGTGTACAGATTTGCTCGGAGCATCTGCTCAAGGCGCTGGGTATGGAGGATAAGCTGGAGGGTCGACGCGAGCTGATTGCGGGAATCAACCACATGGGTTGGCTGCTGGAGCTGCGGGACCGTGACGGTACCGACTTGTACCCAGAGATTAAAAGACGTGCCAAAGCAAAAAACGCTGCTGAAAAGCACCAAGACATGGTGCGGTATGACTACATCGATAAGTTCGGCTACTACTGCACGGAGTCGAGCGAGCACAACGCGGAGTACAACCCGCTCTACATTAAGTCCAGCCGCCCGGAACTGATTGATGCCTTTCAGATTCCGCTTGACGAATACCCCCGCCGCTGTGTCAAGCAGATTGCCGACTGGGAAAAAGAATACTCGGGTCTTGTGGAGCAGGTCGAAATTCCCCACACCAGAAGCACCGAGTACGCGTCGTATATCATGGAATCCATTATAACTGGCAACCAGTACACAATAGGGGGCAACGTGCTTAACACAGGCGGACTCATCGGCAATCTCCCCGAGGAAGCCTGCGTAGAGGTTCCCTGCCTTGTAAACGGTTCGGGTATTCGCCCGTGCCGCATCGGCAAGCTTCCCCCCCAGCTTGCGGCGATGAACAGGACCAATATCAACCCACAGCTTCTTACCATTGAAGCCGCCGTAACCGGCAAGCGGGAGCATATCTACCACGCCGCGCTGCTTGAGCCGCACACCGCCGCGGAGCTTTCTACTGACGAGATTGTCCGCATGGTGGATGAGCTGATTGAGGCACACGGAGACTGGCTGCCCGCTTATCTCTGACAGTTGCAGCAGAGATACGACGGCGGGATATCAGCACAAATTCCTTGCGGCGCGATGCTACCTCACCGCGGGGCAGATTACCCGGCAGGTGTTGCAGTTGCAGATATCGTAGCCCTTTTCGTTGCTGGTATAGGTATGCTCACGGCAGCGTTTTTGAATCACCGTAACGCCGTCCAGCGCGCGGGAGGGGCAGTTGTTTAGGCACAGGTTACAGCCCGCTATACAAAGCTCCTTTGACTGAGGGTCGGACGCAAGCTCAAGGCTGGTTAAGAGCAGCCCGATGTTGACCATGGTGCCGTATTTTTTATGAATGAACAGTGTGTTCTTGCCAAGGCTGCCCATGCCCGAAAGCGTGGCGGCATGCCGCATGGATAATAAGCCGCGCCCGGTCTTGCTTTCGGCATCCCAGTATTCGTAGGGGCCGTCGCAGGGCATGGGTACGGCGGTGGCGCCCAAATCCTCAATGTGGATGCTTGCCTCCCGCGAGATGCGGTCGATATCATACAAAACCTGAATATTGGCGTGGTTATACACAATACGCGGGCTCACCTGTTTTAGCCCGTTTGCGATGCGCTTTACAAACACCACTACGCTGCGGCAGTCGCGGTAGATGTCGGTGGGGTGAAAACCCTTTGGCGCGTCGGCAAAGGCGTCGATATGCGCAAAGCCGCAGTCGTCGGCGCCAAGCCCCAAAATAAGTGTTCTGATTTGTTCTTTCATCATAAAGCCTCCTCTTATAACTTGCGAACCAGGTTAACATAAAACTCGACGCATTCATCCACCTTTGCGGTGTCAATCCGCTCGTCGTTAGCGTGAATCAGCCCCCTGTCCTCCTTAGACAGGCGAAGGGGGGTAAAGCGGTACACGTGGTTCGAAATGCGCCCGAAGTGTCTGGAGTCGGTGCACGCCATCATTAAGTAAGGGGTCACCAGCACATCCATAAAGCTATCCCGGATGGTGTCAGCAAGCAGGTCGTACCGCTCGTCGAGCTTGGAGATGCTGCTGGGCTCGGATGCGTAAATCTTGGTAACGGTAACCTCTTTGCCCGCAAGCTTCTTGACGCGCGCGATTGTTCCCTCCACCGTGTCCCCCTGCAGGATGCGAAAGTTTGCGGTGGCGGACGCGGTTTTGGGCAAAACGTTTGCCTGCGAGCTGCCCTTTGCCATGGTAAAGGCGGTTGTGGTGCGGGTCATAGCCGCAAGCTCGCCGCCGCCCTTTTTAAAGATGAGCTTTACTATGGGTGCTGTGAGCCACAGGTTGGAGAAGATAAGGCGGATTGCGCCCTTTTCGGAGTGCTTGCCGAGGTTAGAAAGCATGCTGCGCACAGGCGCCACAAGGCGCTGCCGGAACGGGTTTGCCTCAATGCGACAGATGGCTTTAGCCACCTTGCCCAAGGCCGTGGTGTTAGGCGGGGCGGAGGCGTGACCCGCAGCGGACTCAGCGGTCAGCATCAGGTCGGCCATACCCTTCTCGGCAATGCCGATTACCGCGCAATCCTTTGTAACACCGGGGAAGATGCCCGAAACAATAGCGCCGCCCTCATCCAGTACAAACCCCAGCCGGATGCCGCGCTGCTCAAATAAATCCACCATCGCGGGTGCGGAGGGACCCATAATCTCCTCGTCGCCCGAAAACGAAAGGTATAGGTCGTTTTTGGGGATAAAGCCCTCGTCCAGCAGCCGCTCCACCGCCTCCAGCGCAGCGCAAAGCGTTACCTTGGTGTCAATAGCGCCGCGCCCCCATAAAACACCGTCCTCCACGACTCCTCCAAACGGAGGGTGCTGCCAGTCGTCACTGACCTCCACCACGTCGTAGTGCGCCATCAGGGCACTGGGGCAGTCACTTTGCTTACCCGCAAGGTGAAATAACAGTCCGCTCTGCCCAACCTGTTCAAAGGTGCAGCGAGCAAACACGTTCGGGTAACGTTCCTTTATATATGCGCGAAACCCATCAAACTGCTCGCCGTTTTCGTCTGGCTTTCCGCGAACCGATATGGTCTGAAAGGTTATCATTTTAGAGAGAGATTCCACCGCTCTGCTGTATGCCATGTGTCACAAATCCTTTCCGAAGTATTACTGATTTACAACAGGTTCTTTTTGTACAAAAGCCTTGCTGCACCGATGCTGATTAGCGCGGCAACGGGAACCAACACGCCCACCGAGCCGGCTAGCGACGGAACAAGGATAAACAGAAGGATCATGGCAAGCAGCGGGGTAACGGCAATCTTCCAGCTTTTTGAGATGTATACAAAGCCAAGTCCGCCAAACAGCGCGGGCAGGATGTTGTCAAACGCGGGCTTTAAAACGGGGGACTCCAACAGCGGGGTAAGCGGAATCAGCAGCAAAACCCCCGATAGGATAATCAGTGTGGTGGTAATGGAGGATACCGAAATCGCGATGGTGGAGATTACTTCGCCTTCGTCGCTGCCGGGGGCAACCGCCGCCCCTTCCATGGCGGATAACGCGCAGGGTACTTTTAGGTTTGTCAGGTTACCGGTAACAAAACCAAGGTAGGTTCCCGCGTTGCCGAGCATCGGCGCGTAGGTAAACACCTCTATGGCGCACACCGTCCAAAAGATTGGAGCCACGCCCAAAAGACCTTGTAAAACCTTCACGGGGTCGGGCCATACGCCGTAAGCGACGCAGAAGGTGACGGGTACGGCATACAGGATAATAAGTGCCGCCGCCATCCAAGTCCTGCCCATAAAATGTACCGAATCTTCATAGCTTCTTTTCATCTGTCCTACCCTCCCTTATATCACTGCGTGGAACAAAATGGCCAGTGCCATCGCGCCGATCATGCTAAAGGGCAGCGCGTAGTTTCTTAGCCACTCGGCACCGGTCTTTTTTATCACCACGCCGCACGCCACCATAATCACGGCGGAGCTCAGCAGCGTAAGCACCGGCATCAGTCCGCCCGAGACGCCCATGCCGAGAAACGCGGAGATCATACCCAGAAACAGCGCCGTCATAAAGATGTCGCCCCACTTTTCGTCGCGCGTCTTCATTTTAGTAAGGCCCCCGCGCAGCCGTTTTAAGAACAGCGGAACAATGATAAGGGGGGTAATGCAGCCGGTGGTCATAACCCATATCATGGCGGAGAACACCTTCGGGTCGGTAATGCTGTTTGAGATTGAAAGACCGAACGCGTTCGCTGCGGCCTCTGCGGCGGGCAGCTCGTATGTAACCGCACCCAGCACGCTCAGGCGTATCCAGGGCAGCGCAACCCCCAGTGCCTTGGAGAGGGTTATCAGTCCAAGCAGAATAGAGATGGATGGGGTTATGGTGAAGATGATTGACGACAGTGCCGCTTTTTTCATCACCTTGCCGTCAATACCCAGCGCCCGACCCTGCCGTACCGCTTTAACAAGGAAGAATATTGATTGTGCAATGACAAATACTGCGACCATGCCTCCTAGGGCGAACATGACTGTTCCATTTTTAAAGTCGTTCAAAGTTACCGCTCCGTTCCTTACCGCCGCATGTACGCGGCGTAATCTGTTCCGACAGCAAATTGGGCTGACCGAAAGCGAATTGTTATAATTAAGAATACCATAAGCGAAATTTGATGTACAGCGCAGATTTAGTTTATTTTGACAACAGGGGATACACATGCTACCATGGAAAGGATGTTCGGTGTAAGGGGGTGTAGCAGTGGAAAAGGCACGTTTTTTAAGCGTCTGCCAAGCTGTCATGACCGAGCGGCGCGAGACGGCGGGCATCGGAACCTTAGGCGAAAAGACCCTGCACGCCGTGCTAAAGCACTGGCTCAGCCCGGATAAAAGCACCCACGAGGTACCCGTCGGGCGGTTTGTTGCCGACATCCTGAATAAGGATGGCATAATAGAGATACAGACGCGCGGCTTTGATAAGCTGCGTAGTAAGCTCGCCTATTTTCTTACACTTTGCACGGTAACGGTGGTGTACCCCATAGCCTACACCAAATGGATTTCATGGATTGACGAGGAGACAGGGGAGGTAAGCAAAAAACGCCGATCCCCCAAAATCGGTACGGGGTACGAGGCGTTTTACGAGCTGTATAAAATCAAGCCGTTGTTGTGCCACCCTAACCTGAGGCTTCGTATTTTGCTTGTGGATGTAGAGGACTACCGGCGACTGAATGGTTGGGGCAAGGACAAAAAGCGCGGCTCCACCCGCAGCGAGCGGATACCGGTAGCCCTTTCGGGAGAACTGCGCATTGATACCCCTGCGCAGTACGTGCAGCTGATACCACACTCGCTGACCGAGCCGTTTACCTCTAAGGATTATGCCGCCGCAACAAAGCTGCCCCTTCACAAAGCACAAACGGCGCTAAACGTTTTATTCTCGGTGGGGGCAATCGAAAAGGTCGGCAAGCAGGGCAGGCTAGTGTCTTATACTGTTGTTCAATGTTAATGTGCTGATAGATTATTTTCACCTTTATCATACCAGCGGGTCAGGTCACTAGAGCGGGCATTGCCTTACAGAAGGACAATGCCCTTTGTTCTATTAATAACAGAATATAAGAATCTACCGCTGTCATCCCTCCTGCAGCGGCAGCACATCTTCCGGCGAGATTTTCAGCAGCAATGTGCGCCCGGCGGGTTCTTCCCATCGGCTCTTGGGCATCTCCCAACGAAGCATGCTGCCGGTTCCCTGCTGTGCAGTGGTGAGCGGTTCTACCATTACAATCATCGAAAAGGTGTCTTCAATCACCTGTGCAATCCGGCACACGAAGGCGTTTGGCTCGCTTACACTCTGCGCACGTTCTAGCGTGTGTGCCCGTATTCCGACATACGCCACATCGTCCGGCACTAGGCGCGTGGTTTTCAGGCGAAGTCCCCACTGCGAAACCTCAAGCGTTGCCTCACCAATCTGTTTTGCGGGCGAGATGTTTTTACACCCGGTTAACAGGCAGGCGGAAAGCACCTCCGGGTAGTCAAACAACGTGCCTTTTTCTCCCATGGCCGATACCCGCCCGCTGTCGATTATCGCAATCCGGTCACACAAGCGAAACACCTCGTCGCGGTTGTGAGAGATATACAGTGCGGTACCGCCAAACCGTTCCAGAACACTCCGCAGCTCCTGCTCCAGCTGCCAGCGCAAAAAGCTGTCCAGTGCCGAAAACGGCTCATCCAGCATCAGAATATTCGGCTCGGAAGCAAGCATCCTCGCAAGCGCAACCCGTTGCTGCTGCCCGCCTGAAAGCTGATGCGGGTAGCGGTTTTTCAGCTCATCCAGAAAAAACACACCGAGCCACCGATTCACTTCTGTCGCTCGTTCGTGTTTTGGGCGCATAACCCCGCACGCGATGTTCTCCTGTGCCGTCATGTTGGGAAACAGGGCGTAGTTTTGGAACAGGTATCCGGTTTTTCGCTGCTGGGGCGAGAGGTTAATCCCCTGTTTTGCGTCGAACACAATCGAACCGTTTATTGCAATCTGCCCGCTGTCCGGTTTTTCGATGCCCGCTATACATTTAAGCGTCATACTCTTGCCGCAGCCGGACGCGCCCAGTAAAGCAAGCGTCTCGTTTTTTGCCTCCAACTGCACATCCAGCACAAAGCCGCCAAAGTTCTTTTTGATATCTACATAAACCGACAAAAGCATTTCACCGCCCTACTGTTAACATTAACCCTCCACCATGCGCTGCGCACCCTTTGTGGCTTTGCCTACCCAGCGGTTCATTACCAGCATGCTGATTAGCGAGATTGCCATAATGATTGCCACCCACCGGTATGCGGCCAATCGGTTGCCGCTTTGTACGGCGGTGTAGATGGCGGTGGACATCGTCTGGGTGCGCCCCGGGATGTTGCCCGCTATCATGATGGTTGCGCCGAACTCGCCCAGCGCCCGCGAAAAGCTCAGCACCGTGCCTGCCGCAATGCCAGACCAAGAGTTAGGCAGGATAACCCGCCAGAATATCCTTGTCTCGGACATGCCAAGCGTGCGCGCGGCGTAAACTAGGTTGGGGTCAAGCTGCTCAAACGTGCCGCGTACCGTGCGGTACATTAGTGGAAAGGATACCACCACGGCCGCAATTACCGTAGATTCCCATGTGAATATAACCGAGGTGTCAAACAGCTGTAGCAGCTTGCCAAACGGGCTGTTCTTGCCCAGCATAAGCAATAAGAAGAAGCCGACCACCGTGGGCGGCAGCACCATAGGCAGCGTAAACAACCCGTCGATGAACCCCTTAAATCGACGCATTCGCGCCACCCGGTGCGCGGCAAAGAGCCCCAGCGCAAAGGTGATGACGGTTGCAACCACAGTGGTTTGCAGCGAAATGATTAACGGCGACAGCTCCGGCATAGCGCTCTCCTTTCGGTGGGTTATTATATATTGTAAGCCGACCGAATCCATACGGTCGGCTTACAAAATGACCACTGTCAGCTTAAGGTAAATCCGTATTTTTCAAAGACCCGCCCTGCGTCCGAGCCGGCGAGATACTCCAAAAACGCCTGTGCCTCGGCAGCGTGGCGAGAAGCCTTTATCACAGCGCCGGGGTACACAATCGGCTTATGGCTGCCTGTGGGTGCTTCGGCGGACACGACCACCTTGTTGGTAGTGGCGGCGTCAGTGGCGTATACCACGCCGCAATCCACCTCGCCCGATTCCACCCAGGTCAGTACGGCGCGCACGTCTGCACCGTAGTTTGCCTTTGCGGTTACCGCGTCAAGGATGCCAAGGAAGGTGAACACCTCCTCGGAGTACTGCCCCACCGGCACCGAAGCAAACTCGCCCAACCCGATTACACGCACCTTGTCGGTTGCCACATCTGCAAAGGTCAAGGGAGTGTCGCCCCCGTTAGCCGGAACAATCAAAACCACCTTGTTTACAAGCAAGTTTCTGCGGCTTTCTGGGACAATCAGGTCTTTTTCAACCAGCGCGTCCATCTGCTTTTGGGCGGCGGAAACAAACAGGTCGGCGGGCGCACCCTCTTCAATCTGGGTCTGCAATGCGCCGCTTGAGGCAAACGAGAACGTGAGCGTCACGTTTGGCGCCACCGCCTTGTAGTTTGCCGCAATCTCGGTCAGGGCATCGGTCAGGCTGGTGGCGGCACACACAAACAGTTCCATCGGTTGCGCTACGGGTTCTTTGGATACCGGCTCCTCGGAGGAGGGCGCGGGAGCAGAGGTTTGTGGCAGCGTTTTGCCACCTCCTTGCCCGCAGGCAAACAATATGGCGGTCATCAGCATAACCACAAGCAGCAGGGATAAGCTCTTTATCATGGCAGCGTGTGTCATCATTCGTCTCTCCTTTTCTCTAAAATGCCCATGCATTTATCCTCAATGGTCAGGGCGGTCAGTCGATTCATACCGACAGAATATAGCCCCTCACACACATGAACAAGTTTTTGCATATCGCAGTTGCCTGTTCGTTCCCCGATACCCAGGATGGTGGTGTCGATATACCGCGCGCCCGCCTTGGCGGCGGTAAGCGAGTTTGCCACAGCCATTCCCAAATCGTTATGACTATGCATCTCAACGTCCATTCCTGTGTTGGCAATCAGTTCACTGACAGAGATTGAAGTGCGAGATGGGGTAAGCACCCCTACCGTATCCGCGTAGCGAATGCGGCGCACGCCCAAATCCCGCAGCGTAACCGCGAGCGAGAACAGGAAGGAGGAGTCCGCACGCGACGCGTCCTCAAACCCTATCGTAACCTCTTTTGCGCCGCTGCCAAGGGCAAAGCTTACTGCCTCGCATGCCTTGTTTACAATCCATGTCTTATTCTTTCGCATCTTCGTGTAGATCTGCGTATACGAAACCGGCACGCTGATGTGGATGATGTCGGGTGCACAGTCCAGCGAATGGCGGATGTCATCAAGGTGCATGCGGTTCCAGGTGGAGATCAGGGCGTTTTTTGCCTGCGCCTTAATCTCAATAATCGCGTCCTTTTCGCAGCTACCAATGGCGGGAATACCCGCCTCAATCTGATAAACGCCCGCGTGATCAAGTAGTCCCGCAATAAGCAGCTTGTTCTCCTTGTTCAGTGCGTACCCGGGGCTTTGTTCCCCGTCGCGTAGGGTGGTATCGACAATAAATCGTTTAGGCATCATTTGTCGTCCCCTCCTAGCGTTTTGGTGTTACTTTTTTGCATCTCATGAAACAGCTGCGTAAACTCCTCGTCGGTCAGGCTTCGCTCCAGCGCAATGCTCTTTTGTCGCACACAGGCAAGCAATGCCTTTGGGTCTATGCCCGAAGGGGGAAGCGCAAGCTCCCTCATCTTTAGCACAACCGCGTTGCCGCCCGAGTGCTTGCCAACCACCAGCCTGCGGTTGCCGCCTACCAGTTCGGGGCGAAACGGCTCATAGGTCAGCGGGTTTTTCGCAATCCCGTCTGCGTGAATACCCGCCTCCATATCAAAGATTGCCTCGCCGATAACCGGCTTGTTCGGATGAACGCGCTGCCCGGTAATCTCCTCAATCAAACGGCGGATATCGGCAAATACCGCCACGCTCAGGGTGGGGCGGTACCGAGCGGCGACATGCAGTGCAATCAGCACCTCTTCAAGGGGGGCGACACCGCCGATGCCGGCAAAGCTTGCGGCAAGTTCCCGCCCGCCCTGCAACGCCCATTCCACCGCGATTGCCGTTGCGCAGTCGTACTCGTTTTCTGGGCAGAGCTGAACCCGGCCCTTGACCGCACCGCGGATGGTTGAAAACGCGGAGGAGTAATCGTGCATTAACAGGTCATCAAGCCCTCGAATCCGAACGTTTTCTAGTGCAAAAAACTGTTTGAGAAAATTCAGCTCACAAATGTCGTTTGCCCGAACCTCCTCCAACACATTGGCGGGTGCGGCGAGACCTGTCTTTCTAAGTACATACCGCGAAAACTGAGGATAGCGATGTGCTTCGGCAAGGCTGTGGCAGCGCAACAGATACCTCCCCTGTTCGGGCAGTTCCCCCATCGCTTCGTAGGAGCGCACAGAAAGCTCGATGCACTCGTTGCCAATACAAAGCAGCAGCCCGCACAGCCTGCGAAGTTGCTCACCGGTCGGGTTGAATTCATCCAGACAGGCGAGGGTTATGTCGGTAATCTGTATCAAGGCTGCCACCTCCTTTTGGGGGAATATCTACTAAATCATAAGCTCCTTCACCGGCTCGCCGTTTTCAAAATGATTCTCCACAATCGCTTCGATGTCATCGGGTGTCAGGTTGCCGTACCACGTGCCTTCGGGGTACACCACCATGACAGGACCGCGGCTGCAGATGCCAAAACAGCCCGTGTTGTTTACCATGACATCCCCGGACAGATCCCTGTCCTCAATCTCCTCCATCAGCCGCTTGATGATCTCGGTGCTTTGCTTGGTGGCGCATAACCCCTTCTGCGTGCCGTCAATGCGGCAGCTGGTGCATACAAAAACATGATACTTCGGTGTGACCATATTCATTTCCTCCCGTGTGTTACATATTATTAGCCCGAAGGCAGTTGCTCGTTTGGTAATTACCGGCAAGGTTAAGCACCCTGCAGGGGTACCTGCCCGATCGAATCTTTGGCGGCAGTTCTTACCGCGTCTTCAATGCGGTCGTAGGTGGTAAAGATGCGTATGCCCTTTTCGCTGAGCTTTTCGGAGGGCGATACGCCGATACGCAGAGCCAACACGCCGTCGCAGTCCGAGACGGTGTACAGAATATCCTCCATCTTGCCCGTTTTGTCCTCGCAGTTTTCGGCGCCCATGCAGTATTTGGCTACGGGTCGCTTCTCTTTAAACCGCACTACCTCGCCGTCGCTTTCGTAGATGAAGAACTCCTCCGCGTGACCGAAGTGCTGGTCGACCAAGATGCCCGAGCGAGATGCCACCGCAAAGGTCTTAAGGGGAGCGGATTGCTCCTTTTTTTCTTTGTCCCCGCATCCGGTGCAGCCGCGGTACTCGATGGAAAGGTCGTTATCCAGTGTGCCCACCGCATCGGCACGGCATTGGCGGCAGTGGTACATCTGCTTGATGTGCCCCTCGCAGGTTTTTCGCAGCGCGGTAATCTCCTTGTTGCTGACAAGCGGCAGACTTTCAAACGCGCTGCCCGCAACGGGAATCAGCTGCATGATGTTTGTGATGGTTACACCCAGTTCCTTGACTGTTTTTACCACCTCCTCAATATGGTGGTCATTAATGCCCTTAAGCACAACAATATTCACCTTGCACACAACACCCCGCGCGGTCAGGTATTTTAGCCCCGCAAGCTGGTTTGCCAACAGAACGGCCGCGCCCGTTTCGCCGGTATAGCGCATGCCCATATAGTCGATGTGCTTATAGACCTTCGCGCCGATGGCGGGGTCTGTGGTATTCATGGTAACGGTCACATGGCTTACACCAAGGTCAATCAGCTCCTGTGCGTAAAGCGGCAGCATCAGCCCGTTGGTAGAGAGGCAGAACACCACCTCCTTGTCATAGGCGCGAATCAGCGAGAGCGTCTTTTTGGTGCGGTCAAAATCCGCCAGCGCATCTCCCGGTCCCGCAATGCCCACCACCGTGAGATTTGGCATACGCTCCTTGACGGCAACGTATTTTTCGTACGCCTGCTCGGGGGATAGTATTTCGGTCGTGACCCCAGGGCGGCTTTCGTTGGGGCAATCGAACTTGCGAACACAGTAGTTGCACTGTATGTTGCAGCTTGGCGCAACGGGCAGATGGATGCGTGCGTTCTTGCCCGCACCGCAGTTAAAGCAGGGGTGGCGCTCGGTTTTTGCCGCGGCAAGCGCGGGCGAAAGCGGTTCGTACGTCATAGTTGCTCCTTGCAGGGAGGAGAGCGTTTTTTCGGCACTAAAGTATTTGCCGTACAGCTCCTCGCGGTAGGTGTGTTCGGTTTTTTCCAGCATCGCGTTGGTAATGCGGTCAAGTAGCTCAAGCGAGCCCGAGTAGCCCAGCATACGGATGCGCTGCCCGCCGATGCGGTCGTGGATGGGAAAGCCGCAGCGCACCAGACGGATGTGATGCTTTTCCTCAATCCGGCGTCCGTCCGAGCTGCCCACAAGCAGGTTTGCCCCAAGCTCAAGGGACAACCGCTCAATCTTGTCAAAATCGGTGTCGTCACAAACGGAGAATCGCTCGATAAACGCCTCCTCCGCCGCCTTGCCCACCTCCGGCGAAACAAGGTCGCAAAAGCCCTTGCACGTGCTGCCCGTGGCGGCAATAACCGGCACAACGCCGTTTTCACACAGCAGCCGCACAACGGCATAAACCAAATCCGGCTCGCCGAATACGGCGGCACGCCCGTTTGCGTTGTATTTGTGCGAGTCGATCATCGCGTCTACAAACCGTCCGCGTTCGTGCTGCACGTCTTTGGGAATTACCCCGCCCAGCAGGGTAAGGCGGTGCAGGAATTCGTCGGTATCCCGCAGCCCCACGGGCATGTTCATGCGTACATAGGGCACGCCAAACCGCTCCTTCAGGTATTTTGCGGGGGATAGGGCGCTTGGCACAAAGGCGGAAAACTCAATGGTCATACGGGCACCCGCCATCAGCGCGATTTCATCAAGCGTTGTGCCGCCCGACGGCAGGCGGTCGTAGTCCTCGCTGTGCATGCCGTCAAGATTCTCCGAGATATCGGGCAGCAGGATGTAGTCAAGCCCCGTCTGGTCAAGCAGGTTCTTTAAAAAGCGGGTATCGGCGGGGGAGAGCAGCCCCGTGATGATATTGACCTTGTTGTTCTTTTGGTCGTTCATCTCTATGTGCGAAACCACGGCGCGCAGTGCGGCAAAAAAGCCCTCGTACTGGGTGCCCCCGTAGCCGGGCGTCGCAATGGGGATGATCTTTACCGCGAGTGTGGGGTGGCTCTCGTAAAAGCGTGTAATGATGGCGGGGATGTCTTCGCCGATGGTCTCAGCAAGGCAGGTGGTGGGTACGCCGATGACACAGGGGTGATACAGCTCAATGAGGTTTTCAAGCCCTTTTATCAGGTTATCCTCCCCGCCGAACACGGTGCCGTGCTCGGTTAAGGAGGAGGACGCGATGTCCACCGGCTCGTTGTAATGGGTTGCCATATGGCGGCGGATATAGGTGCTGCAGCCCTGTGAACCATGCAGCAGCGACATGCACCGCTCTATGCCGTACAGCGCGGTGACCGCGCCCATCGGCATGCACATCTTACAGGGGTTTACGGTCAGCCCGGTTAAATTCTGGCTCATGGTATCACTCCTTTTCGGTAAAACGGGCGGTGTAGGACCATACGGGGCTGTTCATGGAAAGGTGAATCTCCCGAACAAAGTTCTCCACACCCTCAAACCCCGCCAGCGCGTGCTTGCGTTCGTGGTTGTGGTCGCAAAACGCAATGCCCAGTTTATAGGCAAGCGGGCGTTCCTTTACGCCGCCCACCAGGATATCCGCGCCCTTCTGCTTCATAAACGCCTCCAGCTCCGCCGGGTTTGCGTCGTCTAAAATCACGGTGTCGTCACCTACCAGGCTTTGGATGACGTCGTAGTCCTCCTTGCTGCCGGTTTGGGTGCCCACCACAACGGTCTTCATGCCAAGCTCGTTAAACTGCCTTATCAGCGAGATCGCCTTAAATCCTCCGCCTACGTAGATGGCGGCCCGTTTGCCCGCAAGGCGGGGGCGGTATTGATCCAAAAATCCCTGAAGCCGTTTCTTCTGCTCAAACGTAAACTCCTGCGCCTTTTGCTCGGCTGCGGGGTTGCCCATCGCCTGTGCAATGCGCAGCAGGGAGCTTGTGGTATCCTCAATGCCGAAAAAGCTCACCTTGAGAAAGGGAATCCCCATTTCGTCCTGCATCCGGTTGGCAAGATAGGTGCTTGAGCCCGCGCACTGAACGATGTTTAAGCTTGCCGAGGGCGCCTGTGCCAGGGTGTCGCAGGTTGCGTCGCCCGTGATGGTGGAGATTACAGGGATGCCGATGCGCTTGAGATAGTTCTTTATAATCCACATCTCACCGGCAAGGTTAAAGTCGCCTAAGATGTTTACACCGGTTTGCTTTGGAATGTCCTTGTGGGGCAGAAGGTACTGCATCAGGGCGTTGCATGCCATCTTGTAGCCAAGGCTTTTGGTGCCCGAAAACCCCGGTGCCTTTACGGGAATAACCCGAATGCCGTAGCGTTGCTCCGCCAAGCGGCACACCGCCTCCACGTCGTCGCCGATTACCCCCACGATGCAGGTGGCGTAAACAAAGATAAGACGCGGCGCATGCTTCTTCACCAGCTCGTCGATGGCGTCGGTCAGCTTGTTTGCCCCGCCGAACACGATGTCCTTTTCCCGTAGGTCGGTGGAAAAGCTGTTGCGAAACAGCTCCGAACCGCTCGAAAGGCTGCCGCGGATATCCCAGGTGTAGCTCGCGCAGCCGATGGGGCCGTGTACGATATGGTACGCGTCGGTAATGGGGTTAAGCACTACGCGTGCGCCACAATACACGCACGCCCGTTGGCTGACAGCACCCGATACGCTTGCCTTTTCGCAGCTGATGCCGCGCCCATCCCCTCCGCAGCCCCCGCCGTGGAGGATGGAGTCCTTTCGCTCTTTTAGTATTTTTGCCTGCTGCATCTGTCTGCCTCCTTTTGCCTGATCCGGATAAGAATCATTGCCTTGGTAAATACGAAAGGGCACGCCGCGGCGGGGTGTTAAAACGCCCCATTGCGGTATGCCCTTTTATAATCGTCGCTAAAACAAAAGCCCCACCCAAACTGCGATTCGGAAAGAAACAGGTCGTATGCGTTTCATAGAATGGGTGGGGGAGGTGCTAATAAAACAAAGCCTGTGCGGTGCCGGTTACGCTACATGACCATCTCGACGTCCTCGTCGGCGCAGTCGCGATCCTGCCGATCCATCAGGGCGTTTGTAATCATCTCGATTAGCCGCATTGCCCCTTTGTAGCCCACAAGCGGCATATAAGAATGTACGTAGCGGTCAATAATCGGGAAGCCCGCGCGCACCAGAGGGATATCCTCCGCCCGTGCGATCTGCTTTGCAAACGAGTTGCCGAGTAGCAGGTCTACGGGACCGTTCTTGATCCACTGATGCAGCTCAAATAGGTCGGCATTGTCCTTTGCTATGCAGCCCGATACACCAAACTTCGCAAACAGTGCCTCGCAAAGGCGAGTAAACTCCGCTTTTGGCGTACCGGTTACCACATACTTCGGAATCATGCCCATCTCAAGTACCAAAGAGGTAAGCCCCAGCACGGTGTCGGGGTCTCCGAAGATGGCGACCTTCTTCTTGTGGTAATACTGGTTAGCGTCAAGCATCACGTCAATCAGCTGGCCACGCTCCTCCTCGATGGAGTATGGAACCTCGTTTTTAGAAAACTGGGACAACGCGGTGATAAACGCGTCGGTGTTGGCTATGCCAATGGGGGCGGGCAGCAGCTTGTATTCAACGCCGCATTTACGCTCTAAATCGTTCGCGGGCTCCTGGTTGGTAATCACACCAAGCCCCAGCGTTAGGCTGCAATCTCCCAGTTCTGTTATCTCCGGCAGGGTGGTACCGCCCTTCGGGTACATCTCGTAGCGTTCAGTCATCGGGGAGTCCATCACACCGCTGGTGTCCGGGAACATGATGTAGGGCGTTTTCATCAGCTCGGTCAGTCGCTTAATCTCGCGCATATCGCCGGGGTTTACAAAGCCGGGGAAGATTGCCGCCTTGCCGTTTTTCACGCCCGTACTTTTAGACAGGTAGCGGATAAACCCGCACATCATATTATAAAAGCCGTTGATGTGCGAACCCACGTAGCTCGGGGTGTTGGTGTGTACCACCAGCTTGCCCTCGGGGATGGTAAGGTCCTGAATAAACGCATTTAAATCGTCGCCGATGGTTTCGCTTAAGCAGGTGGTGTGCACCGCAATCACGTCGGGGTCATAGATGTCGAAGATGTTCTTGACCGCGGTTTTTAGATTGGAGCCGCCGCCGAACACAGACGCGCCCTCGGTAAACGAGCTGGACGCCGCGATTGCAGGCTCTTTAAAATGGCGGGTAAGGTACATTCTGTGAAAGGATACGCAGCCCTGCGAGCCGTGGCTGTGCGGCATGCACTTGTGTACGCCTAGTGCGGCGTACAGCGCGCCGACCGGCTGGCAGGTTTTACACGGGTTTATCCTGATTGCCTTGCGCTCCGAAACCTGTTTGGGGGTCATTGACAGCATGGTTATTGTCCTGCCTTTCCGGCTTTCTGCCATAGGGGCAAATCACCAAGATAATTTATAACTGTGCAAAGCGGTGCAAAACCGAGACGTAAAAGCATTGTATTATTCACGCTATTTGCCTCCTGTCAAAGAACCCGTCAGGGTGGGGGTGTTTTTCCACGGAGGGGTAATAAAGCCCCATGCCGGCGCGTACAGGCTCATGGCGACGTCTTTTGCAAAGTTCACGGCGCCACGGAAGCCCGCATACGGACCACTGTAGTCGTACGAGTGCATCTGACGGGATACAACGCCCGATTTTTGCAGAATGTATTTATCCTTGATGCCCGAGAAGAACAGATCGGGCTTGAGATACCGCAGCAGCTCTTCGGTTTCGTAATGGTTAAAGTCATCCACCACCACAGCGCCGTTTTTCATCTCTTTGATCATACCGCTGTACTGTTCGATGGGAATCTGCCCCTTCAGCTTCTCCAGCTGCTCATCCGAAAGAAATACATGGTACTTTTCGGAGTCGGCGGTGACCGTAATCTGCTCGATGTTTTTGCTGTCCGCGTCCTCCTTGATCTCGGGAATGATTTCGCGCCCCTCGTAGTCGTCGCGGTGTGCGAACTCGTAGCCTGCAATCACCGTTTCCACGCCAAAGTCCGCAAGCAGGTTCTGGTAGTGGTGAGAGCGGGACCCGCCCACAAAGATTCCGGCGGTCTTGCCCTTGAGCTTACCCTTGTAATACTCAACATCCTCAAATATCTCGGCCAGTTCATCCTGAATCACCGCCTCGGTGCGGTCAATCAGCTCCTGGTCACCAAAGAAGGCGGCCATGTCACGCAGACTTTTAATGGTTGCGCCTACACCGATGAAATTCACCTTAATCCAGTCGATGTTGTATTTGGTCTTCATCATCTCCGCAATGTAGTTGATGGAGCGGTGGCACTGAACAAGGTTAAGGTTCGCGGTGTGTGCGTTGGTAAGCTCCTCGTAGCTGCCATCCCCCGTAAACACCGACACGATGTCATAGCCTATCCGCTTCAGAATGCGGGAAGTCTCCCAACCGTCGCCGCCGATGTTGTACTCGCCTAATATGTTCACCGCATAGCGTTTGCTGGGTGCCGCGTCACCGGTGCCGATAACCCGACGCATTAAACCGTTGTTGGCAATATGGTGTCCGCCCGACTGGCTTACACCTTTATAGCCCTCGCAGCTGTAAGCGATGCACTTAATGCCATACTCCTGCTCCGCCCACGATGCCACCGCGTGAATGTCGTCTCCAATCAAACCCACCGGACAGGTGGAGCAGATCATAACACACTTGGGGGAGAAGATCTCAACCACCTCTGTAATGGCCTGCTTCAGTTTCTTTTCGCCGCCGAACACGATATCCGGCTCCTGCATGTCGGTGGAAAGGCAGTACTCCAAAAAGTTTCTGCCGTCCTCCACTCTGCCCTTATGCCTTCTGGTGCCCCAGGTGTAAAATCCGCAGCCGATGGGACCGTGGGTGATAACCGCTACATCCTTAAGCGGGGCGAGCACCACGCCCTTACAGCCGGCGTAGCAGCAGCCGCGGTTGGTTAAAATGCCGGGTATGGCACGGGTATTGGCCTGTATGCTTTGCGAACTTGGCGCATCTTCAATCGTAATCACATGCTCTTTGCGGTTTTTATACACCCTTGAGCTGTACTTTTCTAGTATTCGGGTTTTTGCATCCAAAGCGTTCGCCTCCTTTTACTGAATTTTTCCCGCAGGTTATACCAACGGCGCGCAGCCGCCTGCGCCTAGCTAAGTTTACCGACGTACCGGGAGCTAAGCGCTAATCCATCGTGCCGACAAAGCATTCGCCGGTTCTAATCTTATACGTTTCGGCAATGGGCAGGATGAATATTTTGCCGTCACCGGGATTGCCGGTTTGGTTTACCTTTATAATAGTCTGTACCGCAAGGTCAACCTGATCGTCGTTTACAATCAGCGTAAAGAAGCGCTTGGGTATCAGCCTGGTCAGCTCGGTAAAATGTTCGCCGACTGGGGAGACGGGAAGCTCGCCCGCCTCCAGTACTGCCTGCATCACGCCCGGGTCGATGCTCTTTTTGCCGCGCCCTAAGCACTTTCTGCACGAAAAGGACGGAAAGCCCTCTTTGGCAAGCGCCTCCTTGGTTGGGTTGACCATATTAAGCCGTATAAAGGCCATGACCTCTTTCACAGTCTTGTTCCCCTCCCTTTCTTACAGCCCCTGCTTGCCGGTGCTTATGGTGTACGCGTCGTCCACGGGGCTGATAAAGATTCTGCCGTCGCCAAACGTACCATTTGCGCCGGTGCGTGCGCTGCGCAGAATAACCCGAACGGCATCGTCTTTGTCTTCGTCCTTAACAACAACAAGCAGCATCTCCTTGGGAATCTCGTCGTAATGTACCTCGCCTACGGTGATGCCCTTTTGCTTGCCACGTCCGTAAACGTCCATCTTGGTGACGGCGGGAAAGCCCGCCGCGAGCAGCTCGGATAACACATAACCGGTTTTTTCGGGGCGGATAATCGCTCTAATCAGCAGCATAACTATACTCCTTTCAAATGGGTGTTCCTTTGCAGTCAATCAGATATCCATAATGCCGTGTTCCATCAGAATCTCTTCCAAGCGATCCTGCTTTAAGGGCTTGGGAATCACAAACATGTCGTTTCCGTCAATCTTTGACGCAAGAGCACGGTATTCATCCGCCTGGTTGCAGGTGGGGTCAAAATCAATAACCGTCTTCTTGTTGATTTCCGCGCGCTGAACCATGTTGTCGCGGGGTACAAAGTGAATCATCTGCGAGCCAAGCTCCTTGGCAAACGCGTCTACCAGTTCCGCCTCGCCGTCTACCTTGCGGCTGTTGCAGATGATGCCGCCCAAACGCACACCGCCGGTGTTGGCGTACTTTTGAATACCCTTTGAGATGTTGTTGGCCGCATACAGCGCCATCATCTCGCCCGAGGCAACAATGTAAATCTCCTGCGCCTTACCTTCGCGAATGGGCATTGCAAAGCCGCCGCACACAACGTCGCCCAATACGTCGTAAAATACGTAGTCCAGATCTTCGGTATATGCACCCAGACGCTCAAGCAGACCAATCGAGGTAATAATACCGCGTCCCGCGCAGCCTACGCCCGGCTCGGGTCCGCCCGATTCCACGCAGCGGATACCCGCGTAACCGGACTTCAGAACAAAATCGAGATCGATGTCTTCGCCTTCCTCACGCAGGGTGTCTAGCACCGTCTGCTGTGCAAGACCGCCCAGTACAAGCCTTGTGGAATCCGCTTTGGGGTCGCAGCCGACAATCATTATCTGCTTGCCCTTTTCCCCCAGACCTGCCGTCAGGTTTTGAGTAGTGGTGGATTTGCCGATACCGCCTTTTCCGTAGATTGCTACCTGTCTCATATACCATACCTCCATTTCATAAATAAAGGGACAAAAAAGGGTCTTAAGCGCGCGAAGAAGGTTCGCATGCTTAAGACCCCTTTGTCCCAATGCCTAGAATACTATTCGGTTTCGGTTTGTGTTTGCTATGCCATAAGTATAACGGTTTCGTCTCTGCTCCACAATACATCGGATTGTAAAATGACTACCAGTGAAACGACAAAGAACTGTACAGATTAGACATATTTATGTGCCCGCTCTTGACGAGGGAAACAAAAGAGATATACTTATATATAATTTAGTATACAATGTTGCATGCGAAGGGGCATATCGGTACGGTGGGTATCGGTATGCCCCTTTGTGTTGTGCGCTTGCGGAAAGGATGGATGGTACCGTGTGTAAGCTGATTGCCGTGGCAACCGATAAGGAGGGTAACCCCTGCGACCTTAATAATCCATGTAATGTGCAGCTGTATGAAAACACACTGCAGGGCTGGCAGATGTGCCGGGAGTATCTGTATGCGCCAAATCTGAACGATGCGCCGCCCACCCTGCGGGATAAGGTGAAGGAGCTGGTTGCAAAGTTGGGGGAATGCAGGGTGATTGCCGCAAAAGCGGCAACAGGCATCGCGTATCATAGCTTTGACAGGGCGGGGTTTTCGGTTTTTGAGATTGCATCGCTGTCCCGCGAGGTGCTTGACGGTATTGCACAGGATGTGCAAGCCTCGAGATTGGAAGAAAAACCGCCCGAGCAGGTACTCGCTGCTCCATGGCAGTCCGGGGAAGACGGGGTGTATGAGTTTGATCTTGATGCTTTACAGCGGGTGCATCCCGAGGTTTCATCAAAAAAGGCACTGATGAGCTTTTTTGATATGACGCCGTTTGTCGCGCTTACCTTATTCTGTACGCATCTGCCGCCGTGGATTGAGCAAAGAAGCGATCTTGCGGTCAGCGCGAGGGAACAAAACGGGGTTGTGTGCGCAATGATAACCAAAATCTGTAACGCCAAAAGCAAGGGCTAGAACAGCCGGGTTACATATTAAATAAGGAGGCTGCTGTTATGACCAGTATATCAACGAGATATGGTGTTTTGCGGGGGGTAGTATCTGCCGCATATTACGAGGACGGTTCGTTAAAGGATTGTGTGCTGGGGGAAAAGAACGCATTAACACTTCCGCTTGCGCAGCTGGTGCCCCAGTACGGAGAGGAGCATGTGCGCAGAAAACACGCGAAAAGCGCATCCTTCTACCGCACAGGCGCATTAAAGACGGTGCTGCTGGAAGAGATGCAGGAGGTGATGACGCCTATGGGTGAGTTTCCTGCCGAATTGATTACGTTGTATGAGAGCGGCGAGGTGAATCGGGTCTTTCCGCTAAACGGCAAGCTAAGCGCCTACTGGTCGGAGGAGGACGAAGTAAAGCTTGCCGTGCCGTTTCAATTTGAGTTTTCGTTCGGTGCCTTTTGCGCAAAGATTGTCTGCCTGCATTTTTATCAGAGCGGCGCGCTCAAAAGCCTTACCCTGTTTCCCGGTGAAACGGTGTCCCTGACTACCCCGATCGGCGAAGTAGAGGTGAAGACGGGTTTTTCCCTGTATGAAAGCGGTGCGCTTAAATCGGTAGAGCCGGCACAGCCGGTGGTGGTAATGACCGACATCGGTCCGCTTGCGGCGTTTGACTGTAATGCAACCGGCATTCATGCCGACAGCAATTCGCTTCGCTTTACCCCGCAGGGCGGGCTGCATGGGCTGGTCAGCTCGTCGGATAAGATTGCCGCAGTTAACGAAAACGGCAGGATGTCTGTGTTTTGCGCCCATCCGCCGCCCACTGCCCGACGGCGAGGGGGTGGCGACTATCGCGCTGGATATTGTGTTTGAGAACGGGTGCGTGACAATTACGGATGATCAACCCCACCGCTTTGACCTGAGCACAGCCAAGGTCAGCTCGCTTCCGTTTATGCGGGAGGGGGCACAAGCCTGCACCCCGTCCGACTGCGCATCCTGCACCTCGCGTTGCGGTATGTAGTACAGAGCACTTGCTATCAAAAGGTCAAAACTAAAAGCCTTTTCCTTTGCAATACAGCAAGGGAAAGGGCTTTTTCGGTTGCGTTAGGGCTACCACACTCACAACGAAGCTTTGTGGTTTACAATCCTTTTACATTACTTTACAGGGCTAATACATAGGTTTTACGTCGCCGTGCTTATGACGGCATTTTTGTTTTGCTATAGTATAGACAGTCAAGGTAATGCAAATCAATATGTTTACGATCATGTGTTGGACATGATGGAAAAGGAGAATTGTAAGTTTATGAAAAAGGTTTTATCTGTAGTACTGGTACTTATGCTTGCCACAGCGTTGTTTGCAGGCTGCGCAACCCCGGCTCCCGTGGCACCTTCCGCAGAGCCTGCCCCCGCACCCAGCAGTGAAGCGGCTCCCGAGCCTTCGGCTGCACCCGCACTTTCCGGAGCAGTTAAGCTCACCGGTTCCTCCTCCATGCAGACCCTCGTAGAAGCACTCATCGAGGCTTACAAAGAGATTGAGCCCGGCGTAACCGTAGAGTGTCAGTACCCCGGTTCCGGTCAGGGCATGACCGCTGCTGCTGACGGCACCGTTGACATCGGCAACGCGTCCAGAGCGCTTAAAGACGAAGAAGCTGCAAACCTCGATGCCCATGTAGTTGCGACTGACGGCGTTGCGGTTGTTGTAAACAGCGCGAACACGGTTGATGACCTGACCACCGAGGACATCGTAAAGATCTTCACCGGCGAGATTACCAACTGGAAGGATGTCGGCGGCGCTGACGCTCCCATCGTTGTAATCGGACGTGACGAGGCTTCGGGCACCAGAGCTGCTTTTCAGGAGCTCCTTAAGATTGAAGAGCCCAAGTACGCCCAGGAGCTTACCTCTACCGGTACGGTTAAGAGCACCGTGGCTTCCAACCCCGATGCAATCGGCTACATCTCTCTTGACGCGGTAGACAGCACTGTTAAGGCAGTAAAGGTCGGCGGCGTAGAAGCAACACCCGAAAACATTCTGTCCGGCTCTTACAAGATTTCCCGTCCCTTCGTAATGGCTACCAAGAAGGGTGTAACCCTCAGCGCACAGGCTCAGTCCTTCCTCGATTTCGCAATGAGCGACGCAGGCAAGGAAATTGCAAAGAGCGTTGGCCTGGTTGTAGGCTAAGACTCAAACAAAACAGAATAAATAGCCGAAAGGGCGGGGCTTAAGGTTCCGCCCAATTGGCATACAGGTACAGGAATGGTTTTTGTTTTATAGAAGCAAACCGAAAGGGGATAATCTATTTTGAACACATCAAACGGGGTCGTATTGGTTAGCAGTAAAAAATCCGGTCGCTCCGTCGCCAAAAATGTGGTGGAACAATCGATGAGCATCCTGTTTTTTATCTGTGGCATCACCGCTATCGTCGCGGTTATCGGCATCACCGTGTATATGTTTATTGCGGGAGCGCCCGCAATAGGCAAGATAGGGCTTTTGGAGTTTTTGTTTGGGGCTCAGTGGAAGCCCACCGCCTCCGAACCGTTGTTCGGAATTCTTTATATGATTCTGACATCTCTCACTGGTACACTTCTGGCAATCCTGCTGGGGGTACCGGTTGCGATATTTACGGCAATCTTTTTGTCGGAGCTTGCGCCGCCCTTTTTATACAAGATTGTCCGCCCCGCCGTGGAACTGCTTGCGGGTATCCCATCGGTTATCTACGGAATTGTGGGCTCCATGCTTCTGGTACCCATTGTGCGTGAGTGGGAAAAACATCTGTTTCGCGACGACCCCACCCACACCTTCACCGGCGGCGCAAACCTGATTTCGGCGGTCATGGTGCTTTCCATCATGATTTTACCCACCATTATTAACGTCAGCGAGAACGCCATTCGCTCGGTGCCGCGGGAGTACAAGGAGGCGTCGCTTGCAATGGGTGCTTCTCACATCCAAACCATCTTCCGCGTAATGCTGGGCGCGGCGCGTTCCGGTATTGTCACAAGCATCGTCTTGGGGATTGGCAGAGCCATCGGCGAAGCGATGGCGATTATTATGGTGGCAGGCAACGTAACCAACTTCCCGCTGCCCTTTAACAGCGTTCGTTTTTTAACCACAGCCATTGTC
Organism: Bacillota bacterium; assembly: GCA_023460535.1. Taxonomy (GTDB): domain Bacteria; phylum Bacillota; class Clostridia; order Oscillospirales; family Ruminococcaceae; genus Acetanaerobacterium. Next base: position 122,566 of record JAEWPV010000007.1, on the reverse strand, counting down.
ACGGATATGGCCTATGCGGCGGGCGGCATTCACCGCGAATCGCTGTTTAGCATCGGGCTTGTGTTGTTTGTGTTTATTATGGTAATCAACCTCTTGCTAAACGTCGTGCTGAAAGGCGGGGATAAAAAATGATGGGCAGCACACTTGATATTCAGTCCCCAAAGCAAAACCCCTCAGACGCTTTTCGCATAACGAAAAAGAAAAAACGCCCCACCGACGCAATTTTGCGGGTGCTTATCTTTTTAAGCGCCGGTCTTACGGTGCTTATTCTTGCCGGGCTTTTTATCTATGTTATCATTCGCGGCGCGCCGCAGATTACCTGGGAGTTTTTAACCTCTACTCCCAGCGCGTTACATAAACGCTTTGGTATATTGCCGTCGGTTATTAACACACTGTATACGGTCGTCATCACGCTTGTCATATCCACGCCCATCGGAATCGGTGCGGCGGTATACCTTAACGAGTATGCCAAGCGCGGTCGTCTTGTGTCGGTGATTGAGTTTACCATCGAAACGCTTGCGGGCATTCCGTCCATCATCTACGGTTTGTTTGGCGCAATCTTTTTCGGCACCTTCTTTCAGCTTGGCTATTCGATTTTGACGGGTGCCTTAACGCTCACCATTCTGGTGCTGCCGCTTGTTATCCGCACCACGCAGGAGGCACTAAAAACCGTGCCCGACAGTTACCGCGAGGGCGCCTTGGGTATGGGCGCCGGAAAGTGGCATATGATTCGAACCATCATACTACCCAGCTCCGTCAACGGCATTATCACGGCCGTTATCCTGAGCATCGGGCGCATAGTGGGCGAATCGGCGGCCCTTCTGTATACAGCCGGTTCCGGCACCAATATGCCAACCAACTGGCTGGAGCATCCGTTTGCGACCGGCGCGTCGTTGACGGTGCAGATGTACCTTGGTGTATCCAACGGACTGTATATTGAGGAAGGCTTTGGCGTTGCATTGGTACTGATGGTCTTGGTGCTTCTCATCAACGCGGCAACAAAGATTATTGGTAAGCGTTCGCAGAAAAAGGCACAGGGGCGTTAGTGCTGACGCGTGCCGTGAGTAAATATTAAGAATCAGAAAGGCATGGTTTGAGTAATGAGTGGCATATCAGTTAAGGATTTAAACCTATACTATGGGGATAATCATGCACTCAAAGGGGTATCAATGGAGGTGAGACCCAACCGGATTACTGCGCTAATCGGGCCGAGCGGCTGCGGCAAGTCTACCTTTCTTAAGGTGCTAAACCGCATGAACGACCTGATAGACGGTGTCAGAATCACGGGCGAGGTACTTCTTGATGAGGAGAACATCTTCGACAAAAGCGTGGATGTTTCGATGTTGCGCAAAAAAGTAGGTATGGTTTTTCAAAAGCCCAACCCGTTTCCCATGAGCATTTACGACAACGTTGCGTACGGCCCTCGCATCCACGGAATCAAAAACAGGCGTCAGCTTGACGAGATTGTGGTGGAAAGCCTTAAGGGCGCGGCACTGTACGAGGAAGTGAAGGATCGTCTGAACAAAAGCGCCTTATCCCTTTCGGGCGGGCAGCAGCAGCGCCTGTGCATCGCACGCGCAATGGCAGTGGAGCCGCAGGTTATTTTAATGGACGAACCGACCAGTGCACTAGACCCGATCTCTACCATGAAGATTGAAGAACTGATGATGGAGCTTAAGGAAAAGTACACCATCGTCATTGTGACGCACAATATGCAGCAGGCAGCGCGTATTTCCGATTTCACCGCCTTCTTCTTGGTGGGCGAAATGGTGGAGTTCGGCGCGACCGAGCAGATATTCAGTCTGCCTGCCGATAAGCGAACCGAGGACTACATTACGGGGCGGTTTGGATAAACCCGTTTTCGCGATTGCAACACGAGAAACAATCATTTATAATGGAAAAAGGAGAATGGATATGGGAGCACGTCCTAGTTTTGACAGTGAGCTTGAGATGCTCAATATCGATTTAATCAAGATGGCGGGGCTTGCCGAGGAGGCAATTAAAAACTCGGTGACCGCCCTTGAAACACGCGATAAGGAGCTTGCCCAGCGGGTTTCGGCAAACGACCGCGAAATAGACGCGATGGAAAAGACAATAGAGGCACGCTGCCTTAAGCTGTTGCTTCGTCAGCAGCCGGTTGCGCGTGACCTGCGCCAGATTAGCACCGCGCTGAAGATGATTACCGACATCGAGCGCATTGGCGACCAAGCGGCGGATATCGCCGAGATTCTTAGCCTCCTGCGCGCCGACGAGCCTGCCAGCATTGCGCGCCACATCCCCGAGATGGCGCGAGTGGCTTCGGGCATGGTGTACGATGCCGTAACCGCGTTTACCAACAACGACTTAGAGGCGGCGAAAAAAGTAATAGTAACCGACGATGTGGTTGACGACCTGTTTGTTAAGGTGCGCGACGAGTTGGTGGAGCTGATGGTTTCATCCCCCGACCGCAGCGACGAGGCGATTGACGTGATGATGATAGCAAAATACTTAGAGCGCATCGCAGACCATGCCGTGAACATATGCGAGTGGGTGGAGTTTTACGAAACCGGCGCACATAAGAATACGAAAATTATGTAGTGGGTGTTATTCTGGAAAGGCGGTGCCTGGTTGCAAAAGTTTACCGTTTTTGTTGTAGAGGACGACGACAATATCAGAGAGGTTGTTCGGTGTACGCTGGAGGCGTTTTCTTATAAGGTACACCAGTTTAAAACGGCCGAAGAGATGCTGGCTTGCCCGGATGCCCCGTCGGTCTATATTCTTGATATCATGCTGCCGGGTATGGATGGGATTCAGGCGCTAAAACGCATTAAAAGCACACCTGCTACCCAACGCATCCCCGTCATTCTGCTTACCGCAAAAACCGCCGAGATCGACAAGGTCATCGGGCTGGATAGCGGCGCGGATGATTACATTGCAAAGCCGTTTGGGGTGCTGGAGCTTTCGGCGCGCCTTCGTGCCGTACTGCGCCGCGCATACCCCGAAGAGCGGCAGCACCATATTGTCGAGGTTAACGGCATTCGTGCCGACCTCGATAAGCGCGAGATGACAAAGGATGGCGAACCTGTGGAGCTGACATTAAAGGAATACGACCTTTTGGTTTTGCTGATGCAGAATTGCGACCGCGTTATTCCGCGCGATGAGCTGCTGAACTCGGTGTGGGGCTATGAGTTTGCGGGGGAAACCCGCACGCTGGATATGCACATCAAAAGCCTGCGCGCGAAGCTGGGCGACGATGCCGAGCACCCCACCTATATCAAAACGGTACGCGGCGTAGGGTACCGCTTTGTGGAGCCTTCTGTGGAGGGATAACGAATGAAACGTGCGATATTTCGGCGTTGTGTGCTGGTTGCCTTGGCGGCGCTCTTACTGAGTGCCGCTGTTTCTTCTGCCATTTTGTATGCTATGCGGATGCAGGAGATGAAAAGCAGCATGCTGCTGCTTCTTAAGACAGTAAAAAGCCAGATTGAATACGACATCTCGCACGGCACCTATCTGCCGGGGGACGAGGTGGGCAAATACAACGAGTATCGTCTGAGTATTGTCGACGGCAATGGCAAAGTGCTTGCCGATTCCCGCGCGTCCGCCGCCCAGATGGATAACCACGCGAACCGCCCGGAGCTTGTTGAGGCGAAGCAATCGGGTGTCGGATCATCGGTGCGGTATTCCGCTACACTGGGCGGGATGTTTACCTATATGGCAATGCGGGTCAGCGAAGATCTGTACATCCGCCTTGCTATGGAGATCGAAGTGCTCAATGCCATATTCAAAAGCCTGCTGCCGTCTACGGTAATCGGGCTGGTGTTTGCCGCTGCTATTACCCCGTTTATTGCCTCGCGGGTTACCGAGCGCATTACCCAACCACTGTTCTCGGCGCGCGACCGCATCGAGCAGATCACACTCGACGATGAACCGGTGCCGCTGCCTACGCCCCAATATGAGGAGCTGGCCCCAATTATGGACAGCGTCAATACCCTGTCCATGCGCATTCACGAAGCGCTTGGCCAGCTTCAGGACGAAAGGGAACGCACCAAAACCCTGCTTGACAACATGGAGGAAGGGCTCGCGGTCATCGACAGCCGGCTGCGGGTGTCCAGTATCAACAACGCCTGCGAACGCTATATGGGCGCATCCAACGTTCAAGGGCGTAACATCGTGTACCTTACAAGGGACAAAAAGGTGCAGGATGCCATAGAGATTGCGGTGCGCCAGGGTCGCTCCACCATATTTGATCTGCCCAGTCATGAGGAGGGCAGGATTTTGTCCGTGCGCATTACACCGGCACGCGGCAGCATTGTTTTGGCGGGAGCGGGCAGAGAGGAACGCGGCGCAATCCTGCTGTTAACCGATGTCACAACCGTGCGCGCGAATGAACGGATGCGTAGTGAGTTTGTGGCAAATGCCTCCCATGAACTAAAAACCCCCATTACCTCCATTAAGGGCTTTGCCGATCTGCTGGCCTCGGGGCTTGTGGAGGGGGAGCAAACCAAGGTGGACTACCTAGGGCGCATCACCGCGGAGGCGACGCGCATGACCAGCCTGATTAACGACATCATCAAGCTCAGCGAGCTGGAGAACGGCAAACGTCCCGAGACGGAGGAACAGGTGGACATTTGCGCGCTCGCGCGGGAGCTTGCGGAACGTCTTGCCCCCATTGCAAAGCAAAAGGATGTTGCAATAGCCGTAACGGGAGAAAAGGTCCTGCTCCGCGCACGGCGGGAGGAGCTGCGCCAAATTGTCAGCAACCTGATGGAGAATGCGGTCAAGTACAACAAGCAGGGCGGCTCGGTGACGGTTTCCTGCAGGTCGGACGGGGAGACCGTTTCGGTGACGGTTGCCGACACCGGCATTGGTATTGCACGTGAGCACCACGCAAGGGTGTTTGAGCGGTTCTATTGTGTGGATAAGGGACGCAGCCGTACCGTGGGCGGTACCGGGCTTGGGTTGTCAATTGTCAAGCACGCCGTGGCAAGCCTGGGCGGAGAGATTCTGTTCGAAAGCAGGGTGGGTGTAGGCACAACGATAACGGTAGTGTTTGGCAGGCATACCAAGCGAAACTGACGGTACCAAATGTTGCTGATTTAATTCCAAGGTTATGCGTTTCGGCATACAACCGGCCATGCTGCGACGGCACACGGATGCATATAGAAGGGTGCTTGTATGCTCGCAGAACGTAACGCGTCGGATTGTGAATTAATGGCTTCATGTTGTGCGCAATTGCATACCGCGTGGTTTGGTGCGTTAAATGCCGAAAAACGTGAGACTTTTGGGATTTACAGCCCCAAATCGCCAACAGAATGAAGTGCGTATCACTAAACAAAAATGAAAGCCGCGTTGTAAAATCCTGCACACTTGGATTGACATGGGCGGAAGTTAGGGCGCCGTACGTTGTTTTTGCTGGGGTTAAAAGGTATATTTGACGTGGAAATCACGTTTGTTTTCTGTTTATAACATATAAACAAAATAGGATATTTCAAAACACAAAATTCGCGGTGATTTTTATCTTGACTATTCCTGCATTTTGGTTTATACTCAATTCAACTAATAAACGTAGATGCAAAGGCGCGTCATAAAACCGAACGCTTTTGTGTCTATTTTTATTATTTATCAGTTCTGCCAACCAATTTTTGGCAGATTTTAAGGAGGATTATTGTATGAGGACAAGTTTATTCAAGAAGATGTTTGCGGTACTTACAGCAGGGGTAATGATCTTTTCGCTGGCTGCTTGTGCCGGAACACCTTCCGCTCCCAGTGCAGCACCCAGCGCCGATGCACCGGCACCTTCCGATGCCCCTGCCGCCACGGGAGATGTGGTTAAGGTTGGCGCAATCGCACCGAACACAGGCGCTCTTGCCGCTTACGGCGAGGCGGTAAGCAACGGCATTAAGCTTGCGGTTAAAGAGATTAACGCAGCAGGCGGCGTGCTGGGCGGCAAAATGCTCGAAGTTACCTATATGGACGATAAGGGCGACTCCACCGAGGGTGCAAATGCTTTTAACAAACTGGTATCCGATGGCGTGTCTGCAATCATCGGTTCTGTAACATCCGGCGTTACCGCTGGTCTTGCCACAAAGGCAGACGAAGCGAACATGCTGCTTCTGACCCCCACAGCGACTGCGGACACCGTAACCGAAGGATTTGACTCGGTATTCCGCGCTTGCTTCCGTGACTCCTACCAGGGCGAGATGGTTGCGAAGTTCGCTGCCGAGAAGCTTGGCGTGAAGAAGGTTGCCGTACTGTATTGCGGCGCTGATGCTTACTCCGCCGGTCTTTACGAGGCATTTAAGGCTGCTTGTGCAACCTACAACCTCGAACTGGTTGCTACCGAGAGCTCCTCGTCGGTAGACGACACCGACTACAACGCGCAGCTTACCAACATCGCTGCTTCCGGCGCAGAGCTGATCTTTGCTCCGTACTACTACAGCTCCATTGGCCCATACATTGTTCCGCAGGCAAGGGCGGTTGGCTTTAAGGGCTTTATGGTCGGCGCAGACGGTTGGGACGGCACCATCGGCTCGATGGTTGACGACAAGAGCCTGTACAACAATACGTTCTTCACCAACCACTATGCTCCCGATGACCCCAGCGATGCGGTTCAGAACTTTATCAAGGCGTACAGCGCAGAGTTTGACCCCGCTACCCTGAATGCGCTCGCAGCCCTTGCGTACGACTCCGTTTACATGCTTGCGCAGGCAATTGAAGCGGCAGGCAGTGCGGACACCGCAGCGCTTATCGACGCGATGACCGGCATGTCGTTTGCTGGCGTAACCGGCTCGTTCACTTTGGATGAGACCGGAACCCCTGCAAAGAGCGTTGCCATCATCGAATACAAAGACGGCGCGGCTATCTGGAACTCCACCGTTGGCGGCTAAGAATTACGTTTAACTATGGGTGCGACACAGAGCCCATGCTCTGTGTCGCATTTCATCATTCGGTCGTTGTCCGGTCAATAATATAAACCGGTCTTAACCCCGAAAATGATAGATAGGAAAGGAGTTACGCGTATGGATCAGTTTATGCTATTTATTCAACAGCTGATAAATGGACTTCGGGTCGGAAGCGTTTACGCGCTGATCGCTTTGGGATACACCATGGTATACGGCATCATTCGTCTGATCAACTTTGCGCACGGCGACTTTATCATGGTCGGCGGTTATACGCTGGTATTCACCGTTCCGCTGATGATTAATCTGGGTATGCCCCCGTGGGTGGCAGTATTTTTTGCGGTGGTAGTTTGCGCGGTGGTGGGTGTGCTGGTGGAAAAGCTTGCATACAGCCCGGTTCGCAAAAGGGGAACAAAGATGTCATCGCTCATTACAGCCATAGCCATGAGCCTGTTTTTAGAAAACCTTGCGCAGACGATTTTTGGCGCAAACCCCAAACAGGTCAGCACCATATTCAATCTGCCGGCGGTTGCGGGAATTTCCGGCAACACCATTTTAACTATCGTACTTGGTGCGATTGTAATGGTTGGTTTGCAGCTGTTTGTTCAAAAAACAAAGCTCGGCAAATCAATGCGTGCGGTATCTGAGGACAAAGAGGCTTCTGTACTTATGGGGGTTAATGTAAACCGCACTATCACCATTACATTTGCTATCGGTTCAGGCTTGGCGGCCATTGCGTCGCTGATGTTTGTTTCACAGTACAATCAGGTCACTACCACAATGGGCGCGATGCTGGGTCTTAAGGCGTTTGTGGCGGCGGTGCTTGGCGGTATCGGCATTATTCCGGGTGCAATGCTCGGCGGCATCGTTATCGGACTTGTGGAGACACTCTCCAAAGCGTATATCGGTACGCTGACAGGCGGGCTGGTTACCTCCGCATTTTCGGATGCAATCGTATTTGCCATCTTAATCATCGTATTGCTTGTTAAGCCTGCGGGCATCCTTGGAAAGAATGTAGGAGAGAAGGTGTAGCACATGGGACTATCCGCAAGACCGAAGGATTCTATTAAGGGCTCGCTGGTTAATACCGTCGGCGTGCTGGCACTGTTCGCCCTGCTTTTTGTTGTCACCGAAAACGGGCTGATAAATAGCTATATTCAGGGCATTATCATTCAATCCTGTTACGCGATTATCATGGTTGTATCCCTTAACATCGCCACCGGTTTTTTGGGGCAGCTCGCCTTGGGGCATGCCGGCTTTATGGCACTGGGTGCCTATACCTCCGCGCTGGTAACAAAGGCACTGGTTGCCGCTGATATTCTGGCGGGCAAGGACATGTTATCCAGTCTGTTCTTATTTTTAATCGGCGCGATATCCGGTGCGATTGTAGCGGCGCTGTTCGGCGTGATTGTCGGCATACCCGCGCTGCGTTTGCGCGGTGACTACCTTGCCATTATCACCCTTGGCTTTGGAGAGATTATCCGTGTTATCATTCAGAACCTGCCGTTCGCGGGCGGTAAGGGTCTTGCTCAGGGACAGGCGGGTCAGGCGCTTATCGGCATCAGAAACTTAGGCAATATCTATATTGTTTTCTTCCTGACGGTTATTACCATCACAATTCTGTTCTCGTTTGTTCGTTCTAAATACGGGCGTGCCATCATGGCCATTCGCGAGGACGACATAGCCAGCGAGGCGTCGGGCATCAACAATACTTATTATAAGGTGTTGGCGTTTACGGTATCGGCCTTCTTCGCGGGCGTGGCGGGTGCTATATTTGCACACAGAGGTCTTGGCACCTTACAGCACAGCGACTTCACCTTCCTCAAATCCACCGAATATGTAATTATGGTTGTTTTGGGTGGAATGGGCTCGCTTACCGGCTCGATTATCGCGGCAATTGCGCTTTCTGTTCTGCCCGAGATGCTGCGTGCCTTTGCCGAGTATCGCATGCTGGTTTACTCGGTGGTGCTGGTGTTGATGATGATTTTCCGTCCCATCGGTTTGTGCGGCAACTACGAGTTCTCGCTTACCCGTATCATCGATAAGCTGATTGCGCTGATAATGGGAAAGAAGGTCTCAAACAATAAAACGAATGCAAAGAATAAGAATGAGGAGGTGGCACCATGAGTGAAATCTGCATGAAGGTCAAAGACCTTGGCATCAGCTTCGGCGGACTCAAGGCGGTGGATCATTTTGATCTGGAGCTTAAGCGTGGCGAGCTGGTCGGTCTAATCGGACCCAACGGTGCGGGCAAGACCACGGTGTTTAACCTGCTCACCGGCGTATATACTCCAACCGAAGGCGTGGTTTACATCGGCGATACCCTTGTAAACGGAAAAAAGACGCATCAGGTGGTAGCAAACGGCGCCGCCAGAACCTTTCAGAACATTCGTCTGTTTAAATCACTCAGCGTAATAGATAACGTAAAGATTGCCTTTACTAAAGACGTAAAGTACTCGCTGTTTCAGGCGCTCTTTCATGTGGGCTCCTACTGGACAGAGGAAGCGGAGATCGACCGCAAGGCGCGCGAACTGCTGAGCCTGTTTAAGCTGGAGGATAAAGCGGATACCATTGCGGCGAACCTGCCGTACGGTCAGCAGCGCAAGCTGGAAATAGCGCGCGCACTTGCCACCAACATGAAGATTTTGCTGCTGGATGAACCGGCTGCGGGTATGAACCCCACCGAAACGGCGGAGCTGCTCGAGTGTATTAACCTAATTCGGCAGAAGTTCTCAATTGCCATCCTGCTCATTGAGCATGATATGAGCCTTGTAATGAACATCTGCGAACGCATTATCGTAATCGATTACGGCGTGACCATTGCAAAGGGTCTGCCGGAGGAGATTGCTAAAAACCCGAAGGTCATTGCGGCCTATCTGGGCGCTTAAAGGAGGGTGAATATGTTAACGGTAACCGATCTTCATGTATCCTATGGCGCCATTCATGCCATTAAAGGGGTTAGCCTAACGGTCAACGAAGGCGAGATTGTATCCCTTATCGGCGCAAACGGTGCGGGTAAAACCACCATCCTACACACCATCTCCGGACTTCATGGCGCGGTAAAGGGGAGCATTGAGTACGACGGCACCGATCTGCGCAAGGTGGAGCCTAGCCGGATTATTAACCTCGGCATGGCGCATGTGCCGGAGGGACGCCATGTGTTCTCTCGCATGACCGTAACCGAGAATTTGACGATGGGCGCCATTATACTAAAGGATAAGGCGAAGGTGCAGGAGAATTTAGAGCGCGTGTATAAGCGGTTTCCCCGCTTAAAGGAGCGCCACAAGCAGGTTGCGGGCACCTTGTCGGGCGGCGAGCAGCAGATGCTTGCCATGGGCAGGGCACTGATGTCCAACCCCAAGTTTGTGCTGCTGGACGAGCCGTCCATGGGTCTTTCGCCGCTTTTGGTGCGCGAAGTGTTTGACATTATTTCCGAAATGCACGAAACGGGCATTACGGTACTGCTGGTGGAGCAAAACGCCATGATGGCGCTCTCGATTTCTGACCGTGCATACGTGTTGGAAACCGGGCATATATCAATGGAGGGACCCGCCACCGACCTGCTGGAGGACGATCGTGTACGCAGGGCGTATCTGGGCGCATAAACCCACACCAAAAGAATGCAACGCAATTGGTTTAACCCCGGTAAAGCAATGAAAACGGAACAAACGGCATAGCCGTTGATTGACAGATCTCAGTTTTGCATTGGAGGGTTAGTATGGATAACGTAATCATCACCATCTCTCGCAGCTACGGCAGCGGCGGACGCAAGATTGGAAGAAGACTGGCCGATGAGCTGGGTATTGACTATCTCGACAGAAAGCTGCTGCGCCTTGCCTCGGATAAAAGCGGCATCAACGAGCAGCTGTTTGCCCAGGCGGATGAGACGCTTCGCAACACGCCGGTGTTCCGCGCCGCGCGCAAGGTGTATAACGGCGAGGTTATCGGACCGGAAAGCGACGATTTTACCTCAAACGAAAATCTGTTCCGCTATCAGGCTAATGTAATGCGCGAGCTTGCCTCCACTACCTCGTGCGTAATTATCGGGCGGTGTGCAAACGTTGTGCTTAGCGACATGCCCAATGTGCTGCGTGTTTATATCCACGCGCCGCTGGATTACCGCCTTGAGTCGCTTAAGGATGTTCATCCGGTCGATAAGAGTGCTCGTACCCGCATCATAGCCGAAAAGGATGAGCACCGCGCGGCATACTACCGCTACTTTACGGGCTTTGACTGGAAGGACGCCGACCATTACGACTTGAGTCTGGACAGTGCAGCGCTTGGTGAAGATCGGTGCGTCGCTCTGATTAAGCAGTATTTATCCATTCGCGCATAATAATGACAGATGAGAAAAGACCGCCGTCGGGCGGTCTTTTTTGCGTGTAAATCTGTAATGGTCGCAGACGGCTACCGATACCTCAATCGGCTGCGTTCACCAATCTGCCAAAGAAAACGTATAATGGTTTAGGCAAGCCGCGTTGATGCAAGGGAATCGACCGCAGTTGGTGAACAAGGCAGGTGATGGTATGCGCAGGTGGTGCCCCAGAAGAAAAACCGCCCTCTTTCCCCTTATCGCGTTTTCAATGGGGCTGGGTATATTTTTGTCGTGGTTTTGCTCGGTTCGCTTTACCATTATACTGTGCTCCCTGCTCATCGTCTGTTTGGGACTGCGCTTTATTAAGAACTGTTGGTGGTGACGTTAAACAAACAGCTTAACCAACGGTTTTCTGTTCTGAACAAAAACACATTTATAAAAGAAGGTGAGCGCTGTGAAGGTGATTGTTGTAAAAAGCCCGAGATTCTTATCGGGTATCCTGCGGTTTTTCTTCGGGATTAAAAAACAGGATGCTTCATAATATAGCCATTGGGTATACATAGCAGAGGAGGCGTTGCGGATTGAGATTCGCAAAGCCTCCTCTGTTATTGCGCAACAATCCGGTACGGCAAATGGCTTTTGCGTATGGTTAGCCAAAAAGCCGGTGTGCCGTAAATGATATAATGGAGCAAGAAAAGCGCCCAAACGCAGACCGCGTTTGGGCGACTTTGACGTGTTAACTATAATACCAGACTGGGCGCGGCATACACGCGGGCGCCAAGCTCTTGGTCAAGCAGATACAGTCCCTTCGCGTCATCTCCGAACAGCTCCATCTTTTTAATCAGATCGGTGGCGTTGGTCTCCTCCTCGCCCTGTTCCTTTACAAACCAGTCAAGGAACTGCATCGTGCGAAAGTCCTTAGCCTCATGCGCAGCGTCGTAGATGGCGTGAATTAGCTCGGTTACATATTGCTCGTGCGTTAAGCCGGCCTTCAATGCGTCCATGTTGTCAGAAAGCGGGGCGTCGGGCTTATCAATTGCCTCGTAGGTGACCTTAATGTCGTTGTTTTGCATGTACTGTACAAACAGCATTGCATGATCGCGCTCCTCCTGCGCCTGAACACGGTACCAGTTGGCAAAGCCGTTAAGACCCTGCTCGACATAGAAGTTGGAAAAATGCAGGTAGAGGTAAGCGGAGTACAGCTCTTTGCCTATCTGGGCGTTTAAGAGTGTTTTTACTTTTTCGGTAAACATCGTTATTTGTCTCCTTTACTTAAATTTGTGCATTGCGGGGTAAGGTCATCAATATATATTAAAGTATAACCTATTTTCGACCAAATGCAAGCCGACTGTTTTAATACAACCGGGAAGTTAAGGTAGCGGGAAAAAGAGCGTATCCCTGCGGCAGAGTGTGTCTAGATAAAGGCGGGTAAGCTTGTGCATCTGCGTGTCTGTTTTTTGCATATCTTGGACATGGGTTGAATATGTATGTGTTAGAAAACTGATAAAAGGAGAGGTAATCTTTATGGAGCTTATGGTCAATAAAGAGGCTGTTACCATAAATGAAGTTGTGTACGACGGTTGTGTGCAGCAGCCCGTAAGCTGTGACCTAATGCTGCCGGACTACTGCCCCGATATTCTGCGCGTACTGCGGTGCGACATTGACCCCAAGGTGATGAGCAAGCAGGTTATCGGAGCAAAGCTGGTTATCGATGGCTCGGCATGCGTAAAGCTGCTGTACATCGACGACGCAAGATGTCTGCGCAGCCACGAGCACAAGATTCCGTTTACAACCAGCATCGAGCTGAAGAACGAGCCGGAAAACCACTCGGTAGAGGCGCATGTCACGACAGATTATGCAAACTGCCGACCCGTTTCTCAAAGGCGGCTTGATATCAAAGGCTCACTAAGCGTGTGCGCCGTTGTCAGTGCGCCGCGTACCGAAAACGTGATTACCGAGGCAAACGGGATGAATGTGGAGATTAAGAGCAAGATGGTCAAAAGCAGTCGTACCATTGCCAATGTCTCTCGTTCCTTCACCGTAAAAGAAGAGCTGGATGTGGGTTATGGCAAGGACTCGGTAGGCGCGGTGGTTCGTGCCGAGGGTGCTTGCGTGGTGACCGACACCAAGGTAATCGCAAACAAGATTATTCTTAAGGCGGAGCTGACCGGCCATATCATGTACACCGCCGACAATAAGGCGAACACTGCAAACATCCTCGAATACACCCTACCCATCAGCCAGATTGTAGATGTGGAGGGCGTTGACGAGAATTCGCAATGTCGCCTGATGCTAAACGTAAACGGCATATCGCCGGAGGTGCGTGCCAACAACGAGGGTGAGGCAAAAGTCATAGCGCTTTCGGTTGAGCTTGCCTGCAACGCCATGGCATATAAAAGCAACGAGGTTGCGGTGGTTACCGATATGTACTCTACCAAATACGATTCCACCTATACCGCAAAGCAGGTGCTGTTTCAGCAGCTCAATTCGGTTATAGGAAACGAGCACACGATAAAAAATGTCTACGACATACCCGACAACGAGCTGGAAAATGTACTGGACGTATGGAGCGACATCGCCGTTAAAAACGCGAAGGTGGAAAACAACGAGCTTGTTGTAACCGGAACCGTAAAAACCTGTATGCTGGCAGAGCAAAACGACGGCGAAACCAACTGCATCGAGCGCAACGGCGAGCTGGAGTACCGCGTCAGGGTAGACAACGCCGGAGAAAACGCGTCGGTTAACTGCGACGCAATCGTCTTAAATACCCAATATGCGCCGGCGGGTAAGGATAAGGTCGAGGTTCGCTGTACGATGTATATCAGCGCCGGCATCTTCTCGGTAGGGCGCGAAAACGTGCTCACCGATATGGCGGTAAACGAAAAGAGTGTGAAAAAAGCGGAAGAGACGGCGGCGCTAATTATCTATTTCGCGGAGGAAAATGAGTCGGTGTGGGATATTGCCAAGCGCTATAACACCTCAGCAAAGCTCATTGCAAACAGCAACGAGCTGAAGACCGATACGGTGGGGGAGCGGTGTATGCTTTTAATTCCCACCGCCGCTTTAAACGAACACTAAGCAAAGGGGGGATTTGAGTGGATAACCGTAACATATACGCGGACATTGCAAAACGGACCGACGGCAACATCTACATCGGTGTAGTCGGGCCGGTACGCACCGGCAAGAGCACCTTTATCAAACGGTTTATGGAAACGCTTGTGCTGCCCAACATCGGCAACGATTTTAAGCGCGAGCGGGCAAACGATGAGCTGCCGCAGTCTGCGGCGGGGCGCACCATAATGACCACCGAGCCGAAGTTTGTGCCGGAGGAAGCGGTGGAGATTAAGCTGGAAAACGCCGTAAACCTCAGTGTGCGCATGATTGACTGTGTGGGCTATATCGTACCCAGTGCCATTGGGTACATAGAAAACGACAACCCGCGCATGGTTCAAACCCCGTGGTTTGACAGCGAGATCCCGTTTAATATGGCGGCGGAGATCGGCACGCAAAAGGTCATACGCGAACACTCCACCATCGGGCTGGTGGTAACCACCGACGGAAGCATCAGCGAGATTCCACGCGGCGAGTACGAGGAGGCGGAAGAGCGCGTTATTGACGAACTCAAGGAAATCAACAAGCCGTTTGTTGTTCTGCTCAACAGTCGTAATCCGGATGGAGTAGAGGCGCAGGAACTGCGCGAGGAGCTGGAAAACAAGTACAGTGTGCCGGTCACCGCCGTCAACTGCCTGCATCTCGAGGATGAGGACATCCGAAACATCATTGGCAAGGTGCTGATGGAGTTCCCTGTTAAGGAGATACTGGTAGACATTCCGCGCTGGATTATGTCGCTGGAAAACAGCCATTGGCTCAAATCGGGCGTCTGCGACAGCATTAAAAACGCCGCCACCGAGATTAAGCACGTCAGCGAGGTATCAGGAAAACTCGAAAACGTCAAGCAGTGCGAGTATGTAAACAACGTCGAGGTAAAGGGCATTGATATGGGCAAAGGCTCTGCCCGGGTAGATATCAATGTGGCGAACGAACTGTTTTATAAGATACTGGGCGAGGCAACGGGGCTTGAGATTAACAGCGAGGCGGAGCTGATGCCCTGTATGATTGAGCTTGCGAATATTAAGCGCGCGTACGACAAGGTGGCAATCGCCTTGCAGGAGGTAAACGCAACGGGCTACGGTATTGTAATGCCGGGGCTTGACGAGCTGGCGCTCGACGAACCGGAGATCGTCAAGCAGGGGGGACGTTACGGCGTACGCCTCAAAGCATCGGCACCCTCCATCCACATGATGAAGGCGGATATTGTGACCGAGGTATCGCCCATCGTCGGCTCCGAAAAGCAGTCGGAGGAGCTGGTGATGTACCTGCTCAAAGAGTTTGAGGAGAATCCCCGCAAGATATGGAGCTCAAATATCTTCGGTAAATCACTGCATGAGCTGGTAAACGAAGGGCTGCACAACAAGCTAAGCCGCATGCCAAACGACGCCCGGCTTAAGATGAGCGAAACAATTGAACGGATCATAAATGAGGGGTGCTCAGGTCTTATCTGCATCATCCTTTAGCGAGCACAACAAACAGCAAGCGCGTCTTGGGGCTAAAGCCAAGGCGCGCTTGCTGTTTGCAATCATACCATGTTGTACAGACGAAAGGAGTTTGGACAGTCTACCTGCTGTAAAACTCGACAATCAGGCTTTCGTTAACGGGTAGGTCAATGTCGCTTCGCTCGGGCAGGCGTTGGACAAGACCGGACAAGTGGGAAGCGTCCAAACTCAGCCACGAGGGAACAATAGAGGTCCTCTCCTTTGCCGGGACAAACAGGTCGCTTGCGCGGCTTTTGGGAGCAACCTCAATGCTGTCACCCATCTTCACGCGATAGGAGGGGATGTTAACCCGCTTTCCGTTTACCAGCACGTGCCCGTGACTGACCGCTTGGCGGGCCTGCCTGCGCGTGTTTACAAGCCCCAGACGATACACCACGTTATCAAGCCGCCGTTCCATCAGCATCAGCAGGTTTTCGCCGATCAACCCGCCGCGCATTGCGCGCGCATGCTGGAAGGTGCGGTAAAATTGCTTCTCCAAAACGCCGTATACAAACTTAACGCGTTGTTTTTCTCTAAGCTGCAAGGCGTATTCGCTCTGCTTTTTCGGTTGGCCAGTTGCAGTTCTGCCCCCTGCGCGCACGGTGTGCTTTTCAATACCCAGCAGAGCGGGGCTGATATCCAGCGAGCGGCAGGTCTTTAATATCGGTTCGTGGCTTGTTGCCATAATTAGTTCATCCCTTTCTGATAGTATACCGATATTGTATACAATAAACCAATCAAAGTCAACACAGAATAATAAGCCCTTAACCAATAGCAGGAAAAGGGCATGGAAATATTGAAAGTTTTTATATGTATTACAGAATGTGTTCGGTCAGCATGCGGCTTGCTTCGGCAAAGGGCTTAACCGCGCGGGGCAGAATGCCGAGCACATGGGCAATCAGCACCCCGTAGTTGGTAATACATACCCCCGCCTCGCGTGCTGTCTTCACGCGGTAGCGCATCTCGTTGCGGTTGAGCATACAGCCGCCGCAGTGAACAATCAGCGCATAGTCTGCGATGTTGCGCGGATAATGCGCGCCGCTTGCCCACTCAAACGCAATGCCAGACCCCGCTATGCCCGTAATCCAGCGCGGCAGCTTTACCGTGCCGATGTCGTCCTTCTGGCGGTGGTGGGTGCAGCCCTCTACAATTAACACGCGGTCGCCCGCTTTCAGCGTGTTAACCCGCCTTGCCCCGCGCACCATCTCGGCAAGGTCGCACTTCTGCCGCGCAAACAGGATGGAAAACGAGGTTAAGGGCACATCCTCCGGCGTTTCGGCGGATACCCGTGCAAACGCCTGCGAGTCGGTAATCACCACGGCGGGCGGTGCACCCAGCCGTTCTAAGGTTAGCGTTAGCTCGCTCTCCTTAGCAACAACCGCGATGCAGTCCTTTTCCAGTACGTCGCGGATGGTCTGCTGTTGGGGCAGAATCATCCTGCCCTTGGGTGCCCCCGTGTCGATCGGCGTGACAAGAACCGCAATATCCCCCGCCTTTACCAGCCCTTCTACAAGGGAGGGGTCATCCTCCGCAAAGCGTGCGTTGTCGGTAATCAGCTGCTTGACCTCGCCGATGCCCTCGCCGGTCGTTGCGCTGGTGCATACCATCGGAATGCCCGCCTGCTTAGAGATTCGCGCTACATCCTCCTCGGTCAGCTGTGCCGTATCGCTTTTGTTCAGCACACCCACACACGGGATTTTTCTGCGCCGCAGCTCATCAATTAAGGCAGTCTCCTCTGCGGTAATGCCATCCTTTGCGTCGCACACTACAACCGCAAGGTGGCATTTGCGCAGTGCTTCATAGGTTTTTTCCACGCGCAGCGTGCCAAGCTCGCCCTCGTCGTCTAGCCCTGCGGTGTCTATCAACACAACGGGGCCGATGGGTAGCAGCTCCATTGATTTGAAAACAGGGTCGGTGGTCGTGCCCGCGACCTTAGAGGTCACCGCAACCTGCTGCCCTGTTATCGCGTTGAGCAGCGAAGATTTGCCCGCATTTCGCCTGCCGAATAGCCCGATGGCAACACGGCTTGCAGTGGGGGTAGCGTTTAAGTCGCTCATAAAATGTATTCATCCTTTCTTTTTTCATTTAGTCGGTGCATCTATCTGTAGGTCGATGTGGTCTCCGCGGGAGAAATCCGGCAGGAAGCCCGCCGAGGCGATGCGCCGGGACAGGCAGGCAAGGCACTCTGCCGCCTCCTCGCCGGTGCATATCTTGTTGTCGTACAGCGCGTAATCCTTGCGGTGATTGATGGGGGAGAGGTTTGGCATCACCACGTTTGCACCAGCCTGCAGCCCTTTTTCCCTGCCCAGCGGGTCGATGGTGCCAAGTGCCGTGGTGGCGGGTAGCAGCACCTTGGGCAACAGGCAGCGAACAAGTGAAAGTAGGATCAGGGTACGTTCTGCCGTAGGGGTTGTGTAATGTGCAAAGCGGGTATCTCGGTGGGGAACAAACGGCCCTAGCCCCGTCATATGCGGCTGCAGCTCACGCAGAAAAACCAAGTCATCCGCCAGCGTTTCTATCGTCTGATGAGGCGACTGTACCATAAACCCAGCACCCACCTGAAAGCCGATTTCCCGCAGGGTATACAGGCACTGCTTGCGGTTTACAAGGGTCAGGTTATCGGGGTGCAGCATGGCATAATGGGCGTCGTTCGCGGTTTCGTGGCGCAGCAGGTAACGCCTTGCGCCCGCGTCGTACAGCCGCTGATAAGACGCACGGTCGCGCTCGCCGAGAGATAGGGTAACGGCGCAGTCAGGGTAGCGCGCGGTGATGTCAGCTATAAGGGTACATAGGCGGTCGTCGGTAAAATACGGGTCCTCGCCGCCCTGTAATACAAAAGTGCGAAAGCCGAGCGCGTAGCCCAGCTCGCAGCAGGCGAGAATCTCCTTATGCGTCAGACGGTAGCGCGCGGCGTTGCGATTGCCGCTGCGAATACCGCAGTAAAAGCAGTCGTTTTTACAGTAGCTCGAAAACTCAATTAGCCCGCGAAAGTACACCCGCTTGCCGTAATGTACGCGGCGCAGGGTGTCGGCGCACTGACGAAGCGCAGCACGGGCATCCTCGTCCGCCTCCTCAAAGAAAAAGCGGAGAAGCGCGGTCAGCTCCTGTTTGGAAGCATTGTATAGGTACGCGGAAAACGCCCGCGCGTCGTGAAGTGGAAGCTGCATGATAAAACAAGCCTTTCTGTACCTAGAAGGTTAACATAAAATTATAGCCGAAGGTCGCGTTCCCCATTTTCAAGGCGCTTTAAATTCTCAACAACAACCTCGTAGTTCGGGGTGTCCTTAAGCTGTTCCACACGTTGGCGGATGGTTTCTTCGCCTTTGGCGCGTGCCTCGGGGGAGGCGTAATCGAGCAGGTATTCCTTAAAGGTAAAGATGGCGTTGGGCATGCAGTAGTTGCGCACAAACCGCGATTTCGCCACCTTCATAAATTCCTCGCCGGTGCGCCCCGCACGGTAGCAGGCGGTGCAAAACGAGGGGATTGCGTCCTGTGTGCAGATCTGCATCACCGTGCTGTCCAGCGAGCTGGTGTCGCCGATCGAGAACTGCTCCTTATCCGGCATAAAGTTAGCCGCCTTGCTTTTTGTGTACGCCCCCACACCGATGCGTGTGCCCGCGTCCACCTGAGAAACACCCAAGGGCAGCACCTCACGGCGCACATGCTCCGGCTCGCGCGCGGTGCAGATCATGCCGGTATAGGGCACCGAAAGGCGGATGACGGCAACCAGCTTTTTAAAATCCTCATCCGACACCGCGTATTCCGGGTTGCTTGCATAGGGCGTGCCGGTGGCGGGGCGGATGCGGGGAAACGAGATGGTATGAGGACCAATCCCGCCGAAGGTTTCCTCCAGATGGATGGTGTGGTACAGCAGTCCCATCACCTCAAACCGCCAGTCGTACAGTCCGAACAGCACGCCAATGCCGCTGTCGTCCACCCCCGCCTGCTGTGCGCGATCCATCGCGTACAGCCGCCAGCGGTAATGCCCCTTGATGGTACCGGCGGGATGCATCTTTGCGTACGTCTCGTGGTGGTAGGTCTCCTGAAACACCTGATAGGTTCCGATACCGATGTCCTTGAGCAGGCGCATTTCCTCCACCGTCATCGGCGCACAGTTGACGTTTACCCGCCGAATCGCGCCGTTTTCGCTTTTTATGCTGTACACCTTTTTGACGGTGTCGCGGATAAACTCGGCGGTTGTGGCGGGCGATTCGCCGTAGACGAGTACCGAGCGCTTCTGTCCCTCGTCAATCATAATGCGAACCTCCTGCTCTAGCTCTGTCATGGAAAGCGTCTTACGGTGCATGGCTAAGTTGCTGCTGCGAAAACCGCAGTAGGTGCAGTTGTTTGCGCATTCGTCACTGATATACAACGGTGCAAAGAACACGATGCGGTCGCCGTACACCTCCTGCTTTAGACGGTGTGCCAGTTCAAACATCTCGTTTATCGTAGTCTCGTCCTGGTTCTGAATCAGGATGGCGGTCTCTTCGGGGTCAAGGCGTACACAGCCCTCCGCCTTTTTAAGAACCCTGCGCACATCCTCACGGGTGGGGTTTTGCCACTTGTTGAGCTGTGCCCATATCTTATCGTCGTCGATAAAATCGCGCTCCATCTCGTCATAGCGCGCAAACTCGTCCCTGTACTTCTCTAAAAAATTCATACTACACAAATCCCTTTCCAAAACTTAGCCTGCGGGTTAACCCCGCCTGCAATCACAAAAATCCCTGTAATGATGTGTTTGGTTACGTGTTTTTGGTAATCATCGATTTTACTGATGCTCCCGCAATGCGCCCCAGCCTGCCCGTCATTGCGCTGATCTCATCGTTTGCGCCGTCTACAATTAGGGATATCACCGACACCCCGCGTTCCCGGTAGGGAATACCCATTCGCCCGACGACAAGCGCTGCAAAATCGTGCAGCACGGCGTTGACCTGCTCTACGCACGATAAATCCTCCACAACGATACCCACAATTCCAATCCGCTTATCCATACAAAAACCGTCCCTTCTTTTTAATAAATGAGAAATCAAAAAGCTCCCTTTTCACACCCCCCGACAACAGGGCGCGAAAAGAGAGCATAACGGCAAGCGGTTATGTAACATACACGCGATAAGCCATAATGCGCGCCTTTCCGCTCGGAACACCTTGCGGTCGGGTGAAAATTTGCTAAGCCCTGTGTTCTCGGGCGCATCTGCGCGCGGGGTCACATTGCTTTTTTCGTTACAGCCGTATTGTAGCACAACAGCACAAAGTTGTCAAAGGTTTAACAAAGAATCATCCCGATTTTAAGAAGAAAAAAGATTAAGAATCGCCCAAAATGCGCTGTTGACAGTGGGGGCTAAGACTGATATAATCTATGTTATGCTGTTGCGGACAGGCGGTTTTTACTCCGTTTTTGCGCTGCAACAACAAGGCAAGCTATGCGGGCGTGGTGGAATGGCAGACACGTTGGTCTTAGGAGCCAATGCTTCGGCGTGTGGGTTCAAGTCCCACCGCCCGCACCATAAGACCTAATTTCCTTCAAGGGAAAGTTAGGTCTTATTTTTATGTCTTCTTTTGTGGTACGTTGATTTAAAGATTATTTATATCATAGGAGGTTGTTGTAAATATGCCATATGTTCAGTTGTCAGAAAAACATAATTCAAATATAACAATTATGATATTTACAGAAGGTACGGTTATTATGCACACCTCATTGATTCACCTTTATGACTATACTACATATAAACCAATTGAAAACTGCGTAGGGTTAATAAAGAAATGGGACGAACAGGGTGCAGAAATTGTATATTGTACTTCACGAAGAGAAAAGCAAGTATCAATTATTGCCGAAGTATTAAGAAAAAATGGTTTTTGCGGCACAAAGCTGTATTATCGTAATAAAGGTCAAACTTATAGTGAAATTGTTGAACAGGTAAAACCCGATATTCTTATTGAAGATGATTGTAAGAGCGTTGGTGGAAAATCGCAAATGTGTATATCTCATGTTAGTGATGAAATAAGGCGGCAAATTCATTCTATTGCTGTTGCCGAGTTTAAAGGTATTGACCATTTACCTTTTCATGTTACAGAACTACAATACGCAAAATGAGCATAATCTCCGTGTTAGTTCAAATCCCCCTATAAACAAGGCTTGCATCTACAATTACCAGACCACTCATATTAAAGTCATGTAAGAGGATTAAAACTCATACATGACTTTTTACTTGTAAATGTGATAAGATAAAAGTAAGATTATTACATCAGCTTGATTCGTCTCTGGTGGAGAAGGCGAAGTAACAGGTGTTAACGATTGGAGATGGCATTAATGATAATATTAAAACCAACTACCATAAACGATTGTAGAAAACGCATACGGGTCATACTGGTTGCGGTTGTCATCCTGTGCGTAGCAGGAGGTTGCAATATGAAAACGCAGTCATCAAATAGCTCACAGGTAAGCACTGCAGAAACCACTGACCCTTTGGAAGATAACGTTTTTTCCACACCTGCACCAAAAACAGAAATTACGGTTGCGTTGTTCAATGAAATTTTGCAAAGCCAGCGGGTTAGCTACGAGAAGGGGGATGGTGTGCCGGGCTCATTTGAAGCATTTCTTGCGAACCATCCTGACTTTATCAAAGATCAATCCAGTCGAGGGCAGGTGACCTCTGGAAAAGCTGTAGGGAATGTTGGAGAGCCGGTAGATTTAATGCTACCCAAGGGAGTCGCACCCGAAAACGATATGCTAAACCGCGAGCGACTTGCTAGATTTGTGGAAAACTATCAAAGTAAAGTGCCGGACAGCATCGTTATTCTAAGTTCCAGCGACCCCATTCCGTTGTGGATAACCACCTATATCTATGATGGCAGTGGAAGTAACGTTACTGTGCAGTCGTGTTTTCTCTTGCGGGATACATTGGAGTGGCAGACCTCTTACATTTCCCACGGTATAGAGGAAACCGATACGGAATGGATTCTACTGGACGACCCAATGCAACAGCATCGCTATCCCAAGTACGGCTATGAACCCATGCCTCTAAGCAATATAATTGAGGAGCGCTCCGAATCAGAGGTATTGGAAATCGTGGATAATCTGCGCCAATCGAAATACCCAGAGACCGATTATGTGGTGTCCGGTGACCCCCAGACCGTCGACGATGTACCGTGCTATCGCTTCGACCTGTACCAAACGACAAATGCGGACAGCACCTTCTACACTGGATATTCATTTGCAGTTGCAACTGATTTGAGCCGCTATTACGAGATGGAACAAGTCAGTGGACAGTGGGTGCTGCAAGCAAGACCCAAAAGTCCCGCAATTGATTAACGGTAGCGCCTGCAATGTCATTTCTTCACCCTTATAGGACTAAGTCGAACAAATGAGCATAATCTACGTGATGACAGTTCAAATCTCCCTATAAACAAGGCTCACATCTACCATTACCAGACCACTCATATTTAGAGTCATGTAAGAGGATTAAAACTCATACATGACTTTATTGCTTTTGTGTGATAGAATTAGGGAAAATACGGATTATTTATATTTGGTGAAAGTGAGATGTTCTTTTGAAAAGCAAGATGAAAATTGCAAAGATTGGTTGCGTGCTTTCCTCTATTGCTGTGTTAATATCAGCAATTAACCTACTTGTATCCTCTTTTAACCCATCAGCTATTACGTCATTTTGTTGTATGATAGCCATATTTTGCGGTACACTTGTCATCTACTCATCACAAGAGAAAAAAGACGATGATAGTACAAAATGAGCATAATCTACGTGATGACAGTTCAAATCCCTAATAAAAAATAATAAGTTGATATCCAAAATTGACATTACTAGCAAAGAAAACCCTGTGACCTCAACAGTTTACATGGCTTTCTTTGCGTGTTGCACACTTTGCGTATTTGGTGACTCCCCGCAAGCCGACCCTCCAAACAGAACAAAGCTGTTGTGATTATATTCACATAACAATCAAAGCAAAAGCCGATATTGACATCTATTTACTTTTTGTAAATGTTGTGGTAAAATAATCAAGAATCTTGAAAGGCAGGTGAGCAGCTATCATGACCAAATTATTTGTGATGAAAAATTGGAGTGATATTGCCCGCCTAATAAACATTACATAACAGGCACTCATGTTTATTTTTCGGCAGTAAATTTTGCACTTCTGTTTTTCAGGAGTGCTTTTTATTTTGAAAGGAAAAATAAACAGTATGCTGAAACTAAAACATCTTTACTCGAACTTTGATCTTGCAAAAGAGGCATTGCAAAATTGGGAGCACAATCTTGACGGGCTGGATGAGATGTTGGGGCGATATCGGATATCCGCAAATGCGGTGTATCCCTTTTCCCAGGGCACAGACGTCTGTTTTTTGCGCCTTGCTCCCGTAGATGAAAAGCGCAAGGAAAACATCATCGGAGAGCTCGAATACATCGAGTATCTAGTTGGCGCAGGGTATCCCGCACTGGAACCCATAGCAAGTAAAACCGGAGAAACAGTATTAGAGCTAAGGACGCAATGGGGCGATTATTATGCGGCGGCATTCCAATGTGTAAAGGGAATCCCGATCGAATGGACGGATCAATCGAACGAGATTATGTACGAGTACGGCAAAACCCTGGGCAGACTCCATACGCTGTCGGCTCTATACAAACCCGTTACAAAGAAATGGGCGCACACAGAGGTTCTGGATTGGATTGAAGGGGTACTATGCGAGTATTCTGCTCCTGAGTTTGCTTTTTCCGAGCTTGCACTTCTAAAAAATGAGCTTAGTCGGCTTGCGATAAGTGATGACAATTATGGACTCGTTCATTACGATTTTGAATTTGACAACGTCTATTATGATGAAGCAAGCAAATCGTGCTCCGTTATTGATTTTGATGACGGAATGTACCATTGGTACGCGCTTGATATTGTACAGGTCTTTCGTTGTATAGAAGATGAACTGGATGACAAAGCGCGTCAACAGGCTCAGGATGAGTTTCTTAGGGGGTATCAGACAGAGCATTGCTATACCGAGGAGATGAGGCTGTCATCTCCGCTCATGAGCCGCTTTATCAACCTGTATGGTTACGCAAGGCTTATTCGATGCGTAGCACAACGCTTTGATGACGAGCCCCAGTGGATGACAGAACTCAGGGAAAAGCTTGACGAATTCATACAAAACAAAGCGAGCAGAATGACACAGTAACCTACAGCCGCTTTAGTAAAAAGAAAACCGTAACTATGATGCGTAACGTATCCGGGTTACGGTTCTTTTTTTGCATTATAGCAAGAAATGATTACCCAACACAGTAAGGTTATGGTATGATTAGAAACGAAATTAACCATATCTTTTCAACGGGGGAATGTGTCATGAATCGTTTGAAACCGCTCTGCGCTCTCACTGCTGCGTTGTTTGTCTTTTTGTTCGGCTGTGCGCCGGCTGCGCAAATCGCGTCCCAGCCGCCCGCTTCTTCCGAACTTATGCAGCCCCAAAGCTCATCGTCTGAAATACAAACTGCGCGCAGTGTGCAGGAGGTTTTGTCGTCGCTGTCCTTAGAGCAAAAGGCGGCGCAGATGGTGCAGGGCGCGGTGTATTCCATTACCGAAATGGAGCTGAGCACATATAACTTCAGCTCGGTTTTAAGTGAATTCGGCAGGCTGGATACCACGGCAAACGGTTGGAAAAAGACGGTGCAGCGTCTACAGGTGGCGTCGCTGAAATCCCAAAGTGCCATCCCGTTTGTGTATGGCACCGACGCGGTGCATGGTAACATCAAGTGTACGGGAACGGTTGTGTTCCCCCACAATATCGGCATTGGCGCGGCAAATGACGCCGAACTGACCTACGCGATGGGCTATGCCGTTGCGCAGGAGATGAAGCTTTCGGGGATGCTGTGGAACTTTTCCCCCTGTGTTGCGGTTGCCACAGAGCCGCGTTGGGGCAGAACCTACGAGAGCTATTCCTCCAACCCGCAGCTGGTGGCGTCGCTTGGTGTAGCCTATTCCAAGGGACAGCTTGACGGCGGGGCGATGCCCTGCGCCAAGCACTACCTTGCCGACGGCAACATCGCCTACGGCACGGGGGAAGGCGATTATCTCGTCGACCGTGGCGATGCGGTGCTGAGCGGGGAACAGGTGAACGAGCTGGTAGCGGTGTACAAAGCCCTGATTGATGCGGGGGTAAAAACAGTGATGGTCAGCCACAGTAGCCTGAATGGCGTAAAGCTGCACGCCCATAAGGAGCTGATTTCCGATGTGCTCAAGGGCGAGCTGGGTTTTGACGGCTTTGTGGTCAGCGACTGGGAGTCAATTCACAATATACCCGGCAGTTCGCTGAAGCAGCAGGTTATCACCTCGATTAATGCGGGCATCGATATGCTGATGGAGCCGGAGAAATACAAAGAATGCTATGAGTACATTATAGAAGCAGTGAACGAGGGCAGCATAGAGCAAAGTCGCGTGGATGACGCGGTGACGCGCATCATCTCGGTAAAGCAGCAGATGGGGCTGTTTGACGACCCGATGCAGCAAGCCCTTACGACCGATGTCGATGAGGTGGGCAGTGAGCAGTACCGTGCCTTGGCACGGCAGCTGGTGGAAAAAAGCATGGTTCTGCTTAAAAACGATGGCGGTGTGTTGCCGCTTAAGCGGGGCGCAAAGGTTCTAGTTATTGGTCCCGCGGCGGATGACACCGGCGCACAGTGCGGCGGATGGACAATCTCGTGGCAGGGTGCGCAGGACGGTGTGAACAACCGCTATGTCAAGACGGCAACCACTATCCTGGACGGGCTTAACGCCGCCGCGTCCGAATACGGTCTGACCATTCTCACCGACCCATCGCAGGCAGCGCAGGCGGATGTCGTGCTGCTATGCGTGGGAGAAATCCCCTACGCCGAGTGGGAGGGTGACACCGAGGATATGTCGATAACCGGTAAGCTTGCGCTCAAAGGCAACGCCGAGGCCATCGCCCTTGCAAAACAGCTCGGCAAGCCCACCGTTTCACTGATTGTAGCGGGCAGGCAGGTAATCATCGACGAATATCTAAGCGACTGGGACGCGGCGGTGATGTGCTACCTGCCGGGCAGCGAAGCGGACGGCGTTGCAAACGTGTTGACAGGCAAAAGCCCGTTTTCGGGTAAGCTGCCCATGCCGTGGTACCGCACAGTTAAGAATATCGGCACCGAGCGCGTGCTGTTTGATGTGGGTTATGGGTTAACCTATTAAACCCACTTAGGAGAGATTGACTACGGTGTGAGCGGCGTCAAGAGGACAGTTTGCGTTTTGCAACGCCGCTTGCATTGTTATGGAGGGGTTTTATGTCAGACATCATCCTCGCGGTGCAGGAACACGAAACCTTGGTCACTGCCATCGTACATCAAACCATCGCTCAGGTTTATCCAAACTATTATCCTGCGGGCGCGGTGGAGTACTTTTTGCAACACCATTCGCCCGAACGGATTCGGGATGCGGTCGGGCAGGGAGAGGTCTACCTGATTGAGTGTGACGGAGAATACGCGGGCACGGGGAGCATACAGGGCAATGAGATATGCCGCTTGTTTATCCTGCCCCGATTTCAGGGCAAAGGGCTTGGGACCAAGCTAATGGATGCCTTCGAAGAAACGCTTTTTACGAGGTGCAGCGAGGTACAGGTATCGTCATCGCTGCCCGCATACGGGATGTATCAAAACAGAGGGTACACGCCACGCGCGTATCACTGTATCTTAACCGAAAATGGACACTATCTGTGTTACCATCAGATGGTTAAAACCCGTTGTTTGCGCTAAGCCACTAGGTTGAACGTTGGCATTCACTTAAAATGATTCGAGGTGAGCCTTTGAACGTAACAATAGAGAAAATAGACGCAAGCAAAACCGAGCAGGTGGTTATCCGCTGCCACCAGGTTAACGACCGGGTACGTAGCATCGAACACTATATCAAATCCACAGACGGCTCGGTGGCGGGCTATAAGGACGAGCGGATTACCCGCATCTATTTGCCGGATATCTTCTATGTGGAGGCGGTGGACAACCGTGTGTTTGCATATACCCAAAACCAGACGTTTGAGTTAAAATGCAAGCTTTACGAGTTTGAGTCGGCGTATGGCGCGCAGCATTTCTTCCGGTGTGCTAAGTCGATGGTTGTGAACCTGATGAAGATCAGCAGCGTCTATCCCATCCTAAACGGTCGTTTTGCTGCAAAGCTGTTTAACGGCGAAGAGGTTATCATATCCCGCCAGTATGTTCCGGAGCTTAAGTCTTTTTTAATGGGGGGCAGCATATGAGCTTTCGTGTTTTTTTAAAGCAGTGCGCAATGGAGTTTTTTATCATCACTACCTGCGTCAATGTCGCCTCTGCGCTATTTGGTCCGGTGCTGATGCCGGGCGAAGAGTTTGGCTTTTACGCGTTTTACTCGCCGCTGATAGCGGGCTTTATCGGTACGTTGCCGTCCTTTATTCTCTATTCCAAAAGGGAGCTGGGTCTTCGAAAGACGTTAATACGAAAAATCCTTCATCTTTGCGTGTTGGTTGCAACACTTACGGTGTTTGGGTGGCTTAATGGGAACTTTTCCGATATGGCGGGCACTTTGTTGTTTATGCTGATGGTGCTTCTCGTTTATCTCTCGGTCAACGCAATCGGTTGGGTGTTGGGCAATAGGGATGCAAAGCAGATGAACCAAGGGCTAAAGGCACTGCAAAGTCGCAAGTAATGCAGCTTACTGCGTTTTAACGCAACTTACCCTCAGTTTCGTTGACGAGGTCACGGCGCAAAGCCTATACTGACATCAGAAACGAAACGGAGGGTTTTTATTTATGTCTGGCACTATAATTTTGGTCATTGCGGTTATGTTACAGGCGGGGTATACAGTGTACTGTCTGCTCGGTGGGTCAAGGCGGCAGACCATCAAGCACGCTTTGCGCTTTGGGGCACTGGGCGTGTTGTCGCTTCTGCTTCTCTTGCAGGTTTTCGAATGGGGTCTTCGGTGGGGTCTGCTGTTTGCCGTCCTATCGGTACTGTCGGCAATCAGCCTTGTCGAGGTGCTGATAAAAAGGGCGGAAAAACCCCTGCATAAAGGCAGAGCGGTTTTTAAGGCGGCGGGGGGTACGCTCTTGTTTGCGGCAGCCGTTCTTCCCGCCATCGTATTCCCGCAGTACAGCAGTCCGGTTATCACTGGGGACTATGCGGTTGCAACCGCCCAGTTTACCTATGTGGACGAAACTCGCCCCGAAGCCTACTCGGATATGGGGGAAAACAGGTCGGTCAATGTGGCTTTGTGGTACCCCGAAGGGGTGCAGGGTAAGTTTCCGCTCGTGGTTTTCTCGCACGGCTTTTGCGGCATTAAAAACAGCAACCTGTCCGCGTTTGAGCAGCTTGCCGCAAACGGCTACGTGGTCTGCTCCATTGACCACCCGTACCATTCGTATTTCACGGTAGACAACAACAATAAGGTTACGATGGTCGACAGCGGCTATATGCGGGAGTATGCCGATCTAGGCGACGACAAACAAGCAAACCTCAGGCTGTTTCAAAAGTGGATGGACATCCGTGTATCCGACCTAAACTTTGTTATCGACACAATACTCGACGGTAAGGGCGGCGTGTATGAGCTTGTGGACGATACTAAGATTGGCGTATTCGGTCACTCGTTGGGCGGCGCAGCGGCAATGGGGGTGCCAAGGGTAAGGCAGGACATCGGTGCGGTTATCAACATCGACGCGCCCATGATGTGCGAGCTGACCGGGGTGGAAAACGGCGCGTATACCGTAAATACTCAGCCTTATCCCGCACCGCTACTGAATATCTATTCCCAATACCTGTACGATAACGGGATATTGACCGATGATGACGAATATTTCGAAAACAGGCTGATTTCCGCCACAGCACCCGCGTCGTACGAGGTGGTGTTTATGGGGGCACAGCATATGAGCCTAACCGACCTTTCGCTGGTATCCCCCATCCTTGCAGGCATCCTTGATTCGGGCCGCAAGGCGACGATAGACACACACTACTGCCTAGAAACACTAAACGGCATTATTCTCGAGTTTTTTGATGCGTATTTAAAAGACGGCAAGCCCTTTACAGCCGCAGGTACATACTGATACGAGGCGACCGAAAAAAGCAGCCGTGAGAAAGTTCCTCACGGCTGTTTTCATTGCTTTTATTCGTGACGCAGCGCGTCAATCGGTCTTAGCTTTGCCGCCTTTCTTGCGGGGTAAATACCAAAAAAGATGCCCACCGAGCAGGAGAAGATAACCGAAAACAAAATGGTCTGCGGCGACAGAATCGGCTGTACATCAAGGGGGATGCCAACCGCCAGCGCACCGCCGGAACCAAGCACAATGCCGATGATGCCGCCCAGCAGGGTGAGGATGCCGCTTTCGGTTAAGAACTGCGCCAGTATCGAACCGGTTCTTGCACCCAGCGATTTTCGGATGCCAATCTCGCGGGTGCGTTCGGTTACAGCCACCAGCATGATGTTCATAACCCCGATGCCGCCGACCAAAAGCGAGATGGCCGCCACTGCCGCAACAAAGGTCTGGAACAGGTTAATCACCGTGTTTAGGGTGTCGACATACTGGTTCATGCTCTCCGCGGTGTAGATATCCTGCCCGCTGTTGTTATGGCGGCGTTCCAGAATTTTCAGCGCGGATGCACACATGCTGTCCACCTGGTCATCACGATCCGCCAGCAGATAGACATTGGAGATAGAGGGGGTTTGTCCTGTAATGGCGGTAAACGTGGTGTAGGGAATGTACATCACCGAGGTTCCGCCCTGAAACATATTGCTCTGTGAAACGCCGATAATCTTTAGCGTCGCGGTGCGGCGATAGATCGTAACATTCACCGAAAGCCCCGTCACATCGGTGCTGCCAAACAGCTTTTGCGCCGTGCCTTCATCAATTATGCACACGTAGCGCGATTCTTTATATTCGTTTTGCGTGTAGTTTCTGCCGCTTGTAAGCGTCAACCCCGATAGTTCAGGCAGATGCTCTGTTCCGCACACAAACACCGCGTCGTAGTCCTCAGTGCGTCCTTCCACCGTGCCCATAATCTGAAGCACCGGTGTGGCGGCAACCATAGACGGAATTGCCTGCTGTAGGGCATCCAAATCCTCAAGCGTCAGGTAATCGCTGTCCTGTGCCTTTTTGGCGTTAACCGAAACAGAGGCGGCAGCCTTACCGATGCGCGAAATCTCGCCAACCAGCTTGTTCTGTGCGCCCGTTCCCACGGACAGAATCATGATAACCGAGGCGATGCCGATAATGATGCCGAGCATAGTAAGAAACGAGCGCACCTTATTACCCATTATGCTTTTCAGCGCCATGCGTATATTCTCAAATATCAAATCCACACCTCCCCTTAATCCTGAGAGTCCACTGTAATCATCATCCCCTCAGTCAGGAAGGTGGGTGCGGAGTATACCACCACGGCGCCCTCCTCTAAACCGGAAAGCACCTCTGTATGGGTGTCTGAGCCGATGCCAAGCTTTATATATACCTTTTTGCTTATGCCGTTTTCTATCACATAACAGTAGTCGCCGTCCCGGTCGGAGCGTATCACCTCAAACGGCAAAACAACCACATTGCTTTTGCTTGCAACCAATATGGAAAGGTCGGTCTCTATGCCAAGCACCACGTTCTCCGGAAGCCGGTCAAACGTAACCTTAGCCTTTACAACGGTATTTGTGCCCTCTGTGGTGGTTACCGCGTCGATATGCGAGATGCGCCCGGGATATTCGGTGGAACCGATGGTAATGGTTACGCTCTGACCGGTTTTGATGCGGTCGAGATCATACTTGCCCAGCGATAGAATGATTTCGGGGTTGTCCAGCGATTGAATCACCACGCTTGGCGTGGCGGCACTGGTCATACCGCCCTCACTGAGGTTTAGCTCGGTGATAACGCCCGATATTCCCGCCGTAATACCTGCCTTGCCCTCGTTCAGGTACTTTTTTGCGGAGTTTACCGAAAGCCCCGCAAGGTCCATGCTGTTTTTAAGCTGCGCAATCTTCTCGTCACTCATAATCGAGTTCAGCGCCGCCTTTTGCTCCGCCTTAAATTCAGCTAGGTCGCCCTTTAGTACGGCAATCTCTGCCGCGTCTGAGATCGCGTTAAGCGAGTCGATCTCGTCTTGCGTATATCTTTGCCGAAGCTGATAATGCACCGATTTTTTGTCGTTTTCTTCGTTACTGCGCAGGGCATCCTCGTAAGCGAGCTTGGCGTTTGCATACTGCAGCGAGGCTTGGTTATATGAGTTTTTCAAGTCCGCCACATCAAACTCGGCTAGCAGATCGTCCGCCTGTACAATATCCCCCTTTTTCACGTGCAAAACATGAACCGTAACCTGGGCGGGCGCAAACAGCACCTCTTGCTCGGAGGACACAACCGTACCCTTTAGCGAGACAAACTGCTCCACATCTCCCATCCCCACTGTTAGCGCGGTAACATGGACGGTTTTGTCCATGAAGAACAGGTTGTACACAACCGTTCCCGCAATTAACAGTGCTACAATCGATAAAAAGACAATCAGCTTAACATGTCGTTTCTTTTCTTTTTCTCTAGCCACCTATAAGGTCCCCACTTTCGTGCTATACGCGGTTTATGCGTATGCCAACAGATATATCTCTTTCCCACAAATCATTGCAACAGGTTAACCTTGCTGCGGATATCAATCATTATATAGTACCAATATTTTATTATCAATTTTTCCTGATAAAGTTTAAACAAAGTTTACAACCAAGCTGCAACGGCTAAATATTCAAACTTTGTATATTGCATTGCCAAGGGCGGAACATTATAATAGTAGTAATTCAATTGACTTACGCTTTATACTATGGT
This sequence comes from Bacillota bacterium, assembly GCA_023460535.1. Lineage (GTDB taxonomy): Bacteria > Bacillota > Clostridia > Oscillospirales > Ruminococcaceae > Acetanaerobacterium. The sequence goes on along the minus strand of JAEWPV010000007.1, from coordinate 89,977 downwards.
TTGACGGTTTTTGTCAAACCATACGGAAAGGATGGAAAAAACGATGAAGGTTACAAGAGAGTCTCTCATCGGAGAGGTGCTGGATCTGCACCCGGAAACCGCGCAGTTCTTTTTGGGCATGGGCATGCATTGCCTGGGTTGTCCCGCATCGCGCGGAGAAAGCATCGAGCAGGCGTGCATGGTTCACGGCGTTGATTGTGACGGACTAATCGGCGACATCAATGAGCTTATCGGCGAAAACTAATCCCTTTTGTGTGCCTGTCTGGCGCGCAAAAATGGTGTTGTACGGCTACCGTCCGGGGCGTTTGTCATCGGGCGGCTTAGCTTTGCACAAAACCATTCGGTCCTTGGTACATGCCGTTGTCTATTTGCATTACAATACTGTTAAGTATATGAAAGGCACAATACTGCTATGAACCGTGGTTTTGCAATCATTAAGTCGCGCGCTGCAGATGCCTTGGGCACTTCGGTTCTGCCGAAAAAGTTTATGACCTTTGCGGGCGTACATACCTGTTTTTTAATCTTTACCAACCTGCATGGTATCTTTATCAATACCCTGCTCATCCGTGTTACGGGGAATAACTCGATTACCCTGTGGTACAATGTAATTTTCTTTTTTTGCTTTGCGGTTTCTATGCCTTTGGGCGCTATCTATATGCGCAAAACCTCGCCCAGTGTTTCGTCGCGCACCGGCATTTTATTGTACATTATCATGTACATCACGTTTTTTGCATTAATGCTTACGGGTACGCTTGCCGCAGGTATGCCGATTATCGCTATCCTCTCGGCATTCGCCGCCACCGCGTACTGGATAGCCTACAATGTAATGCTCATCGAGTTTTCAAGCGAAAACAATCGCGACGTCGGTCTATCGCTGATGGGCATGACGGGCGGAATGGTTTCATTGATTATGCCCACTGCGTCCGGGCTTGTTATCGGCAGCTTTTCGGGTATGGCGGGCTATTACGTCATGTTCGGCATCTCGCTGGCGGTGGCAATCGTCACCATCGTGCTTAATGTACTAAAGGTGCCGCCCATCCCTTCAAAAACCAAGCAGACCTATTTTAAGCTTGCCCTGCGGGATGTGTTCAGCAACAAGCTGTGGAAGATCTGCATGCTGTGCGAGTTTGTCAAGGGTCTGCGCGAGGGTACTTTCGCATTTTTCTTAAACGTCCTGTTGTTCGGCTTGGTACAAAACGAGGCGTTAATTGGGCTAAACACCTTTCTTTCGGCTCTTTTGTCTATCCTTGCAAACTGGACCATCGGGCGGTTTTTGCGTCCCCAGCATCGTATTCGTTGGATTTTCACCGGCGTTACCGTGCTGTTTGTGGCAAGCGGCATGCTGTTTTTTAAACTGAGTGCCGTCACCATAATCCTCATGAGCGTTCTCAATGCATACTTTAACATCATCCTGCTTAATCCCATAGCGGCCATTTTGTTTTCGTTGTTTGGCAGAACCGAAAACGGCGCAAAAGCGAAATATGAGTTTTTGGGAATTAAGGATTTTAGCCTGGGTATCGGCAGAGGTCTTGGCGTTATCATCATTCTTCTGTTTCCGCAAACACAGCTTGGCTACCTGGTAGCGATGTGCGCGCTGACGGCGACGCAGTATATTACGATGTTCCTTGCAAGCCGTGCGGTTAAACTGCTTAAAGCCGACGAGCAGCAAATGGTCACTGCGGCGGATTAATAGCGCGGGAGGGAAAAATGGAATACCCGTTGTTGGATAAACGCCTGAGTACAGTGGCAACATTCGTTCGGGCGGGCAGTGTGGTTGCGGATATTGGAACCGATCACGGTTACCTGGTAGCAAACCTGGTAGCCAGAGGGGTATGCCCCCGCGCGTTTGCGTGTGACATCGGTTCCTTGCCTCTTGCCCGAGCGCGGGACACGGTGACGCGTTACGGACTGATGGATAAAATTAACCTAATGCTGTCTGACGGTCTGTCCGCGCTTGCGCCGCTTGACGCGCAGGATATCGTCATCGCCGGTATGGGCGGTGAGTTGATTGTAAAAATCCTTGACGCTTGTAATTGGATTACAAACCAATCGGTTCGTTTAATCCTACAACCCATGACGAAGCCTGAGGAGCTGCGGCGATACCTGTACCGGAGCGGGTACGAAATTACTCAAGAGCGCGGGGTATGCGTGGGCAAGCACTGCTACACCGTTCTATGCGCACACTTTACGGGTAAGCGGATTATAGAGCCGGATGAACTGGCGGTAACACTCGGTAAGCTGTGCGGCAGTAGGGATGAGGAGTCCCGCGAGTATATCAAACGGCTTCTTAAAAGAGAACGCCGCAAAGAAGAGGGCTTGCGCGCGTCTGCGCTGCCTAACCGAAAAACACTTGCAGCCCAAGTGCGGGAGCGGATTAAGCAGATGGAGCACGCAACAGGCATAACGCTTGAATAGCCGGGAGATATGAGAACGAAAGGGGGAGTGGCAATGGCATCGGTTGGCGAGATTTACGGCTACCTTGACCGGATAGCGCCCTTTAAGCAGCAGGAAAAATGGGATAACTCCGGCCTTTTGACTGGCGATAAGCAGCAGCAGGTAACTAAGTGCCTTTTGGCTTTGGATATTACAAACGATGTGGTAAACGAAGCGGTAATTGCGGGCGCCCGGTTAATCATCAGCCATCACCCCGTGATCTTTGACGCAATCAAATCGGTTACCGCGCAGAGCGAGCCGGTGGTTTACCGCATGATTAAGCACGATATCTCCGCCATCTGCGCGCACACCAACCTCGACCTTGCGCAGGGCGGCGTTAACGATGTACTGGCGCAGGCGTTGGGGCTTAGGCAGTTAAAGGGGCTCAAAAGCATTCCCACCGACGAGTACTTTAAAATTGTGGTGTTTGTCCCCAAAAAGGACGCGGAGAATGTTAAGCGTGCGATGTCGGCGGCGGGTGCGGGAGCATACGGCAACTATACCGATTGCTCGTTTGAGGTTACCGGTAAGGGGGTATTTCGCCCCGGCGAGCAGGCGAATCCGTTTATCGGCAAGTTGGGTACCGCCAAGGAGGTGCGCGAGGCGCGCATCGAGATGATCTGCCCCAAAAGTCGGCTTGCCTCGGTAATAGCCACCATGAAAAAGGCGCACCCCTATGAGGAACCCGCCTACGATATTTTTATCAATCACGCGATGAAGGACAGTATCTCGCTCGGCAGGGTAGGCGTGCTGGATAAGCCGATGAGCGCCGACGAGTTTGCCGCCTTTGTTGCCCAACGCATCCGCGCAAAGGGCGTACGGTACACAAAAGGCAGTGCGCCGGTTAAAACGGTAGCGGTATGCGGTGGCTCGGGTGGGACATACTTTTCCTCTGCGGTCGCGGCGGGCTGCGACGCCTTTGTAACGGGGGACGTGAAGCACGATGTGTTTATAGACGCAAAGAACAAGGATTTTACACTGGTGGACGCAGGGCATTTCGCCACCGAGATGCTCGCGGTTTCGGTGCTGAAGAACCGCCTGCAGAACCAGTTTTCGGATGTGGAGTTCATTCTCGGAAAATCCTCTATGGAACCCATTAGCTATGTATAACGAATACGCGCGCCGCTAAGATGATTGCGGCGCGCCTGATTTTTGAAACGGAGAATGCGGTATGGCACTTGACGGAGCAACCCTGTCGCTGATACAGCACGAGATTTTGCACACTGCGCTCGACGCAAGGGTAGATAAGATTCACAAGCCCTCAAAGGACGAGCTGATTATCCAGCTGCGCGCCAAGGGCGGTAACGTCAGGCTGCTGCTGAATGCCGGCGCAGAGGGTGCAAGAATTCATTTTACCCAAAACGCGCCTGAAAACCCCCAGACCCCGCCCATGTTTTGCATGCTGCTGCGCAAGCATCTTTCGGGGGCAAGGCTGTGCGCGGTGCGCCAGCAGGGGCTGGATCGCGTGCTGTTTTTGGACTTCGCCGCGACCAACGAAATGGGCGATGCCGTCACACTTACACTGTGTATCGAGATTATGGGAAGGCATTCCAATATCATTTTTATCGGCGAGGGCGGGCGGATTATCGATTCCGTCAAGCGCGTAGGGCTCGAAACCTCCAGCGTCCGGCAGGTACTGCCCGGCATGACCTATGCGCTACCGCCGTCTCAGGCGCGGCTTTGTCTGCTTGACGCCGAACCGCAGGAGGTGGTGCGTGCCGTTACAGACGCACGCGATGGGGAGCTGTCCAAGGTGCTTATGTCGGTGCTCGAGGGCGTTTCTCCTATTCTGGCAAGAGAGATTGCGTCGTTTGCTACCGGAGGGGCACCGTTATTAAAGAGCGAGCTTACCCCCGAGCATTGGGAGCGCCTTGCCTTTTTTGTCACAAACGTAGGCGACAGCCTGAAAACCGGCAACGCCACCCCAACTGTGGTGATGGATGAAACAGGCAAGCCGATGGACTTTTCGTTTCTTCCCATCAATCAGTATGCCGGCAGGCTGCAAACGGTAGAGTTCCAGAACTTTTCGCAGCTGCTTGATGTTTTCTACAGTGAGCGTGGGCGTATCGAGCGCATGCGCCAGCGCTGCCACGATTTACTCAAGTTGATAACCGGCACGTTGGAACGTACCACCCGCCGCGTTGCAAATCAGCGTGAGGAGCTAAAGACCTCCAAGGGGCGCGAAGAGCTCAAAATAAAAGGAGACCTGCTAAGCGCAAACATCTACCGTGTACAAAAGGGTGATTCGTTTGCTAGGGTGGAGAACTTTTACGACGAGGCATTGCCCCAGGTGGAAATTGCGCTGGATCCCGCTCTTTCCCCGCAGCAGAATGTGCAGCGGTATTATCAGGAGTACCGAAAGGCGGCGACGGCGGAGGATAAGCTAAAGCAGCAGATCGCATTAGGCGAACAGGAGCTGTCCTATTTGGAATCGGTGCTCGACGTGCTTACCCGGAGCTCGGGCGAGCAGGAGCTGACGGAAGTCAGGGAAGAGCTGATTGCACAGGGCTACCTGCGTCGGCGCGGGCAAGGCAAGGCGGCAAAGACCAAACCGCAGGGACCGTTGCGCTACCGCTCTACCGACGGATTTTTAATACTGGTGGGACGAAACAACATCGCAAACGACCGCCTGACCCTGCGCGATGCTAAGAAACAGGATATTTGGATGCACACCCATGTAATTCCGGGGTCTCATACCGTGCTCGTCACCGAGGGCAAAACGCCCACCCCCCTTGCGATGGAGCAGGCGGCGATGATAGCGGCGTACCACAGCAAGGCACGCGAAGGCGCACAGGTGCCGGTGGACTACACCGAGATAAAGAACGTGAAAAAGCCGCAGGGCGCAAAGCCCGGCTTTGTGGTGTACGAGCCGTACAAAACCATCTTCGTTTCCCCCGCAGCACAGCAGGTCGCCACGCTGGAGGACAAGCGATAGAGCTAGGACTATAAATATTCCTTTTTTGTATTTTATATATTATAAAGAATTGAGGAGTATGTGTGATGACGTGGAGAGAAGAAGTGTTCAACGCAATGCAAAGCCTTGGTGGAAAAGCTCATTTGAGCCAAATAAATGATTATATAGAATTAAATACAAAACGAGAATTGTCTAAAACTTGGCAGTGTACGGTTAGAAGAACAATAGAAGAAAATTCAAGTGATTCAGATGCATTCAAGGGTAAATATGATTTGTTTTATTCTGTTGATGGCAAAAGGTATGGAAATTGGGGCATTAGGAGTTATCTGTAAAAGTGGGGGGCAAACGCGCATGGCGTTTGCCCCCCACTTTTCTGTTACAGCGTTATTTGAATTGTTGTAAAACCTTGTTCTCGCAGCTTTGACGCATTTAGGGTGTACGTTTTCCCTTCGAGTGGCGGTTGCGGGTTGATGGGCTGTTCATTGTATGCAAACCCCAAAAAGCTACTGCATCCGCGCACAATGGCATCGCAAATCGCATTTATCTTCTCATCGAAGAGGACGTTATCCTTGTCGTTTGACACAAACCCAAGCTCCAGCAGCATGCTGGGCATCACGGTATCGCGGTTAACCGCGTACTCGCCGCTGCCGCTCGCATGCCCCAGCTTTACACCCCGGTTTACAAAGCCAAGCGCGGCAAGACGGGTTAAGATATCTGCCGCCCAATCTTTGTAGGATTGCGGCGCTTTGGAATGAAGCCAAATTTCCACGCCGTTTGCGGTGGGGGAAGTAAATGCGTTGCGGTGGCAGGAAAGATACAGGTCGCATTTCTCGTTGTTAGCAAGCGCCGTTCGGTGTGCCAAAATAATGCGGCTGTCGTCGTCCCGCGTTAACACCGTCTGCCACCCCTGCGCAAGGAACTGACGGTTTAGCTCAAGTCCCAGCGCAAGGTTATCATCCTTTTCCGTGCGCTTACCAAAAACAGAGCCCGGGTCGTTTGCGCCATGGCCGGGATCGATGCATACCTTTGGCATTGGCGGTGTCCCTCCTTGTTTTCATTGTGATGCACCGGTCTAATCCATCCTGTTGGGTTGCTTCATAACAGCTTGGTCAAAGTACACGCTGCCCGCTGCACACAGCACCCCTTGTGTGAGTCCGACAAACAACGCCATCAGCACATCCTGAAACCCAGCTATGGCAGTGGTTGCAGTCACCCAGATAATCGCAAGCACAACACCCGCGCCGCCAAGGCTTATGGGGATATACTTATCCTTGACATGTTCGCTCTTTTTCAGTCCAACACCAATAAAGTACAGCACCGGAATCAAAATCAGCAGCTCGGGCTTAATGAATACGGAATAATCGCTCATCTCAAATCCTCCTTTAACTCGTCGATGCGCTGATGCGCAAGCTTTGTAGTCTCTTCTAATTTATATAATCGTTCGATGAAATTATTATGCTTTTCAAGCTGTTTTTCAATATACTTTATCTTGGTTTGGAACTGGCCGTACACCACACCGAATGTGATGGCATAAACGACAATTTGAATCCAAAATTCGATGCTTGGAGTATCCATGTTTTTTCACCTCTTATCCTCATTTTATTCTGCGCGGCTGTTCGGTGTGTGTGATGTGAGCACGGTATACCGTCTTCAAGCCTGCTCTGCCAAAGGCGTATTTGGGCTATTTATAGCAAATAGTCGGTTTTGGTTTGAGAGCACAGCCGTAAGCATTCTTTGATATACATGTACAAAGTAAAAAAGTTGCATAGTTTTTGGGGGCATATAATCAGTAAAACTATTTTTGCCTCCGATTCTTTCCGACGGATGGAAAACCATAAAATGTTTGTGGTATAATAATATCAATTTAATCATCTAGCGTACCGTACATAGTTGTTTTATATTAGTAAGTCTATGATAAACCCGAACAAAGGGGAGGAGCAGAAGCGATGGAACAGTTAAAGCCAAGACGGGTCAGCGATTCGGTTACCGAGCAGATACAAATCCTAATGCCGGAGCACATCAACGGCTACAACCGCCTGTTTGGCGGAAGGCTGATGGAATGGATTGACGTGGTTGCGGCGGTGGTGGCGCGCCGCCACTGCGGTTGTAACGTGACCACAGCGGCCATTGACAACCTACAGTTCAAATCAGCGGCATATGTCAACACAACCATCCTGCTTAAAGGGCGCATAACCCATGTGGGCAAAACCTCGATGGAGGTGCGGGTAGATACCTTTGCCGAGGATCTGTCCGGGCGCCGTCAGCTTGTAAATACCGCCTATCTGGTGCTGGTTGCCCTTGACGAAAGCGAGCGACCAACCGCCGTTCCAGGTCTTATTTTGGAGACTGAACAGGATAAATGGGAATGGGAGGCGGGCGAAAAGCGTCACGCGCTAAGAAAACAGCGCCGCATCGAGGCGTATTAACGCTGTATAAAACTATACGCAACAAAAAGCAGCCGCAGGGCTGCTTTTTGTTGCGTATAGAACATGGAATATGCACCATGTTAGTGAAAAAATATATTAAGCGCTTGGTGCGCTCGGCGTATCGGGCTTGTCGGGGGTTTCCGGCTCGGATAAGACGGTGGTGTCCTCCGATGAAACTTCCTGCTCCTGAGAAGATTCATCTGGTTCGTCGTCCGGCATTGTATCGTCATATCTCACCGATGAAAAAACAAGCTGTTCCAGCTTATCTGCCGTCATGCTTTGGCGATACCGCCCGTCGGCATTCAGCTCATAGTAGGTGTTACCGTCGGAGGTAATGGTCACATTGTCAAAATCCACGCCGATTCGTGACAGTTTGTCTAAAACGGTTCGGCAGCTTTGGGCAAACGCAGCAGAGGAAGGATAATTGTCCTTGAGCTGTACGGTGCAGGTCACCCAGTCACCGGAGACAAGCGAAGAGACGGTCAGGCTCTCGTCGGCGGCTCTGGTTCGCAGGTCGAGCGACACCGCTACCGATAAAACGTCGCTGTCGTTACCCAACTCTTGATAACACAGGTCGTTCAGCTCGCCCTTCAGACGGTGTTCGGTATAACTGCGTTGGGGACCCCAATACGTATATGCGTAAGGGATTACACTCAGGCAGAAGGTGATGCCAATCAGCAGTGCACACACTACGATGCTTAAAAAATCGTATTTCAGCCGAGCATTGCCAACAATCGCAAACGCAAGAATTTCCAAACCGAGAAATATCAACACCACAGGAGCAAACCGAAAGGCGGTTAACAGGTCGAACGCGGGGTTGAACAGGCTGTAGATTGCGGCTGTGCCCGTTGCCATTAGGCTAAGCCCCATGGTTAGGGTTCCCACCCGGCGCACCTTTTGTGGCGGCTGCGTAGGTGCTGGGGGTGGCACCGGTGCCGGTGCGGGGGGCGCGGTATAGACTGTTTCATTACTCATTGCTTTCTCCTCCGTACTGGGTCAGGTCATCCTCGGCAGGGGCAGCGGGCACCTTTTTACCCTTGAGCAGATAGATACCAAGGATGATAATTGCAACGGAAACAAGCAGCGTGGGTAGGTTGCGCAAGATCGAATACAGCGAAGGAATCAGGTCGCGCAGGCTGTACAGGTGCGGAGAGATAAAGTTATCAAACAACGCATACCCGCCCAGCGCAATCAGCGCAATGCCGATAATCTTGTGCCGTTTCTCAAGCACCGACTTTAGTGGACCGTCGAAAAAGCTGCCCATACCAGAGAACATCTGGTCATCCTTTTGTCGTAGCCATTCCGGCGCAAAGTTTTTGTGGTTGTGCACGTTAAAGAAAGAGTAAAACCACAAAACAGGCAGCGCAAGAAGGATGGGCTCAAACCGCAGGAGTGCCGCCAACAGGATTATGCCAAAGAAGGCGGACATGGTCACAATGCCCGTTTTCATCATGCCAAGGTACATCTCTCCTGCGCCGGGCAGCAGGGAGCTTATAAAAATTAAGAATCTACTCTTTTTCATTGCGGGAGTCTCCTTTCGTATCAAAGAAATTAAAACCGTCGAACTTTAAATAGGATTGCAGTTCGCCTGCTACCTCGTCTGTCCACTGAGAAACGCGGGTGGTTAGCGTCGCGGCGCTGCTGCCAACCGAGGCAATCAGCTGACCGTTTCTTTGCGCAAACTCGGTGCTGAACACACCGGTACTCCACAGTGTTATAGCCAGACAGGCCGCAACGGCAATGCGGGTATACTTATTAATGAACAGAATGCGCACCCTTTGCTTTACCCGCTTCATAATTGCCGTTGCCTGTGTTTGTGGCGGGTCAATCAACAGGCTGTCGTCAAGAACGGACATGTAAGCGTCCAGACATTTGTCGCAAAACGAGAGATGCTCCGCAAGCTCGAGTCGGGTCAGCTCATCCAGCTGCGTTTCATTAATAAGGGACTGTAGAGCGTCGGTGGTTAAATGTCCGTCGGGGTTAAAGTATTCGGTCATTCGGTCATCTCTCCTTTCAACATATCCTGCAGACTGAGCTTAGCGCGGTACAGCTGCGTTTGAACGGTTTTTTTCGGTCGCTTTAGCGCCAGGGCGATCTCATCAATCGTTTTTTCTTCTATAAAATACATAACACTTACCTTTAAATAGGGTTCTTTTAAGGAGTAGATTCTGTTTTTAATGAGTGCTTCCTGTTCGCTTGTCAGAACGATGTCCTCGGGTAGTCGTTCGCGCGAGACTACGTTTTCGCCAACCGGGGTGTCGCTTAGTACCGTATGGCGGTAGTACGCGCTTTTTAGATAGTCCTTTGATTTGTTGGTGGCAATACGGGCAAGCCAAGGCTTTACCTTATCCTCCTCGCAGCTTTCAATGTGGCAGTATGCCGAAAGAAAGGTTTCCTGCGTTAGGTTCTGCGCCTCCTCGTAATTCTTCACGAGCTGATAGCAAACGGTAAACACAAGGCGTTCGTACTGCACCACCATCGTATTAAAATGTTCTTGTGTCATATTTGCTTTGTCATCACCACCCGGAAGTTTGATTATGGCTTGCATGCGCAAAAGGGTCAGCCGTTGGTATCTATCAGTTGTGTACCGGTCACTGCCTATGTAACGAGGCAAAGACGGTGCAAACTTCAAATTTCTCGCAAATACAAAAAACTCCCGCCAAGGCAGGAGAAAAATGCGCTGCGTACAGCTAAATATCTGTATAAACTGTTCATGTTAGGGTAACAATAATTTGAAGTGCGCTTTGGTTGAGTACATATATTATGCAAACCAAACAAATTATTATTCGCGAAACGGAGAAAAAGATGCAAGTTTCTTATTGACACCAACGGCAATAGGTGATACAATAATATACTGTATCATCATGCCTAACTATGCCCTCGAGATATTTCATTATAGCATACAAGCTATAAAATATCAAGTACATACAAGCAAAAACACTGTTATCCGGTTTTTCCCTTCGGCAGTGTTTTGCGTTACGATATAAGTGGTTAAAAACATGAATGGAGTGAGCATATGGTAAATGTCAAAGAGATGCACCTGGGCAAAAATACGCGCATGAGCTTTTCCCGTATCAATGAGGTGCTCGATATGCCAAACCTTATTGAGGTGCAGAAGAACTCTTACAAGTGGTTTCTTGAGGAGGGTTTGAAGGAGGTATTTGGCGACGTCTCTTCCATTACAGATTACACGGGCAATCTGGTTTTAACCTTTGTAAGCTACCGGCTGGAGGATAAGCCGAAGTATACAGTAGAGGAGTGCAAGGAACGCGACGTAACCTTTGCCGCCCCCTTGCGCGTTACGGCAAGGCTCTTGAACAAAGAGACGGGAGAGGTCAAGGAGCAGGAAATCTTCATGGGCGATTTTCCGCTTATGACCGAGAGCGGCACCTTTGTCATCAACGGCGCCGAGCGCGTTATTGTTTCGCAGCTTGTCCGTTCGCCGGGTGTTTACTACGGCATGCAGTTTGACAAAACAGGCAAAAAGCTGTTTTCCTCTACCGTTATTCCTAACCGTGGTGCGTGGCTGGAGTACGAGACCGATTCCAACGACGTGTTCTATGTGCGAATCGATAAAAACCGCAAGATGCCCATTACGGTGTTTTTACGCGCCCTGGGCATTGGCAGCGACCAGGAGATTATCGACCTACTGGGTGAAGACGAGCGCGTCTACGCCACCATCCAAAAGGACGGCACAAAGAATACCGAAGAGGCCTTGCTTGAGGTTTACCGCAAGCTTCGTCCCGGCGAGCCCCCTACGGTTGAAAGCGCGCAGACCCATATCAACGGTCTGTTTTTTGACGCGCGCAGATACGACCTTTCCCGCGTTGGTCGTTACAAATATAATAAGAAGCTCGCAATCGGCGGTCGTATTGCGGGTAAAACTCTCATGCGCCCCATTGCAAACCCCTTAACGGGAGAGCTGATGGCAGAAGCGGGTCAGGTACTCACGCGTGAGCAAGCGTGGGAGATTGAGGCCGCCGGCGTTGATACCGCCTACTTGAATGTAGAAGGCAAAGAGGTTAAGGTTATCAGCAATGGCATGGTGGATATCCGTGACTTTGTTTCGGTGGATGTCGAGGCGATTGGCATCAACGAAAAGGTGCGCTTCTCGGTTTTACGTGAGATTTTGGATCAAGTATCCGATGATGCTTCTTTGCCCGAGCTTCTCAAGGCGCGTATTGACGATCTTATCCCCAAACACATCATCAAGGACGATATCTTTGCGTCCGTCAACTATATCAACAACCTATGCCACGAAGTCGGCAAGACAGACGACATCGATCATCTGGGCAACCGCCGCATCCGTTCGGTCGGTGAGCTGCTGCAGAACCAGTTCCGCATCGGTTTTTCCAGAATGGAGCGTGTCATCCGTGAGCGCATGACTCTTCAGGCGCAGGATATGGAGGTTGTAACCCCTCAGGCACTCATCAATATCCGCCCGGTGGTCGCTTCTATTAAGGAGTTCTTTGGCTCCTCGCCCCTGTCTCAGTTCATGGATCAGACCAACCCCCTTGCGGAGCTGACCCATAAGCGCCGCCTGTCCGCACTGGGCCCCGGCGGTCTTTCCAGAGATCGCGCGGGCTTTGAGGTGCGTGACGTGCATTACAGCCATTACGGACGTATGTGCCCGATAGAAACGCCGGAAGGACCCAACATCGGTCTTATTTCCTACCTTGCTACCTTTGCGCGCATCAACGAGTACGGCTTTGTAGAGGCGCCATACCGCCGCGTGAACAAAGAGACCGGTGTCATCCTTGACGAGGTGGTCTACATGACTGCCGACGTAGAGGACGAGTTTGTGGTGGCACAGGCCAACGAGCCGCTCGACGAGCAGGGCAGATTTTCAAAGGAACGCGTAAACGCACGCTACCTTGACCAGATTCTTGAGGTGGACCGGGAGAAGGTCGACTTCATGGACGTTTCGCCGAAGATGGTTGTTTCGGTCGCAACGGCAATGATTCCGTTTTTGGAGAACGACGACGCAAACCGTGCGCTGATGGGCTCGAACATGCAGCGTCAGGCTGTGCCGCTGCTTAAAACCGAGTCGCCTATCGTGGGCACCGGTATGGAGTACAAGGCGGCGGTAGATTCCGGCGTTGCGGTGGTCTCTCGTCATGACGGTGTGGTTGACCGCGTAAGTGCCGACGAAATTGCCATCCGCAAGACCGACGGCGGGCTGGAAACCTACAAGCTTGTAAAGTTTACCCGTTCCAACCAGGGCACCTGTACAAACCAGCGCCCCATCGTTGACCGTGGCGAAACCATTACAAAGGGTCAGGTCATTGCCGACGGTCCTGCTACCGCAAACGGCGAAATCAGCCTTGGCAAAAACGCGCTGATTGGCTTTATGACATGGGAAGGCTACAACTACGAGGACGCCGTGCTCATCAATGAACGTTTGGTGCGCGACGATGTTTATACCTCTATCCATATTGAGGAGTATGAAACCGAGGCGCGCGACACCAAGCTCGGCGCCGAGGAGATTACACGGGATATCCCCAACGTAGGCGACGAGTCGCTCAAGGATCTCGACGAGCGCGGTATCATCCGCATCGGTGCGGAGGTTCACGCGGGTGATATTCTGGTCGGTAAGGTTACCCCCAAGGGCGAAACCGAGCTGACGGCGGAAGAACGCCTGCTGCGCGCCATCTTCGGCGAAAAGGCACGTGAGGTGCGCGATACCTCGCTGCGCGTTCCCCACGGAGAGTACGGCATTGTGGTGGACGTTAAGGTGTTTACCCGCGACAACTGCGATGAGTTAAGCCCCGGCGTTAACATGGTGGTTCGCTGCTATATCGCGCAGAAGAGAAAGATCTCGGTGGGCGATAAGATGGCGGGACGCCACGGTAACAAGGGTGTTGTTTCCCGCATTCTTCCGCAGGAGGATATGCCCTTCCTTGCGGACGGCACACCGCTTGACATCGTGCTCAACCCCCTCGGCGTTCCGTCGCGTATGAACATCGGGCAGGTGCTTGAGGTTCATCTCGGCTATGCCGCGAAGGCTTTGGGATGGAAGGTAATGACCCCGGTATTTGACGGTGCGCGAGAGGCCGACATCCGCTCGTGTTTGACCGAGGCGGGTTACCGCGAGGACGGCAAAAGCATTTTGTACGACGGACGTACGGGCGATCCGTTTGATAACCCCGTTACCGTCGGTTATATGTACTTCTTAAAACTGCACCATCTGGTTGATGATAAGATTCACGCGCGCTCCACCGGTCCATATTCGCTGGTTACCCAGCAGCCGCTCGGCGGCAAGGCACAGTTCGGCGGACAGCGCTTCGGCGAGATGGAGGTATGGGCGCTGGAGGCTTACGGCGCCGCCTACACGCTGCAGGAGATTCTGACCGTTAAGTCGGACGACGTGGTGGGACGCGTAAAGACCTACGAGGCAATTGTAAAGGGACAAAACGTTCCCAAGCCCGGTATTCCCGAATCGTTCAAGGTACTAATCAAGGAGCTGCAATCGCTTGCCCTTGATGTAAAGGTACTCGACGGCGATAATCATGAAATAGACCTCAAACAGACCTTTGAAGAGGATGAGGATGTGGGTCTTACTCCCATCGAGGATGTTCTGCCCGAAGAGATGATAAACGAGGGCGGCGACATTCCGGACGGTTTCTTAGAAGAAGAGATCGAGGATGAGGATCTGATTGCTTCTGAAGAGGAACAGGAGGAACTCCTTGACGAGCTCGGCGACGAGCTTTTGGATGAGAATGAATAAGGGAAGAGGGGTTGCAGTTTGGAATTTAATGTTTTTGAATCAATAAAGATTGGTCTGGCATCACCGCAAACCATCCGCGAGTGGTCTTTCGGTGAGGTAAAAAAGCCCGAAACCATCAACTACCGCACACTAAAACCGGAGCGCGATGGCCTGTTTTGCGAACGCATCTTTGGTCCGACCAAGGACTGGGAATGCCATTGCGGCAAGTACAAGCGCCTGCGCTATAAGGGCAAGATCTGCGACCGCTGCGGCGTAGAGGTAACCCGTGCCAAGGTGCGTCGCGAGCGCATGGGTCACATCGAGCTTGCCGCTCCCGTTTCGCACATCTGGTATTTCAAGGGCAACAAGTCCCGCATGGGGCAGATTCTTGATATCTCTTCCCGCCTGCTTGAAAAGGTACTGTATTTCGCCGCTTATATCGTAATTGACCCCGGCTTTACGCCGCTTGAAAAGGGTCAGCTGTTAAGCGAAAAAGAATACCGCGATATGAAGGAGAAGTACGAGGACGAGTTTCGTGCCGGCATGGGCGCGGAGGCTATCCGCGAGCTGCTGACTGAGATTGATCTCAACAAGCTCTCCGACCAGATGAAGGAAGAGCTTGAGACCACCTCGGGACAGAAAAAGATTCACCTTCTAAAGCGCATCGAGGTAGTCGAGGCGTTCCGTATGTCGGGCAACCGCCCCGAGTGGATGGTTCTCGATGTGGTTCCCGTCATTCCCCCCGATATCCGCCCCATGGTTCAGCTTGACGGCGGACGCTTTGCAACGAGCGACCTCAACGACCTGTACCGCCGCGTAATCAACCGCAATAACCGCCTTGCCCGCCTGCTTGAACTCGGCGCGCCCGATATCATTGTGCGCAACGAGAAACGTATGCTGCAGGAAGCGGTGGATGCACTCATAGATAACGGTCGCCGTGGGCGTCCTGTTACGGGACCCAACAACCGTCCGCTCAAATCGCTTTCCGATATGCTCAAGGGCAAGCAGGGACGCTTCCGTCAGAACCTGCTCGGTAAGCGCGTGGACTACTCCGGCCGTTCGGTTATCGTCGTCGGACCGGAGCTCAAGATGTTCCAGTGCGGTCTGCCCAAGGAGATGGCGCTTGAGCTGTTTAAGCCCTTTGTTATGAAGCGCCTTGTGGAAACAGGTGACGCCTCCAATATTAAAAACGCGAGAAAAACGGTAGAGCGTGCAAACCCGCAGGTTTGGGATGCGCTCGAGACCGTTATCCGCGACCACCCCGTGTTGCTCAACCGCGCGCCGACGTTGCATCGTCTGGGTATTCAAGCGTTTGAACCCGTGCTGGTAGAAGGTCGTGCGCTGAAGCTGCACCCGCTGGTTTGTACCGCATACAACGCCGACTTTGACGGCGACCAGATGGCGGTTCACGTTCCCCTTTCCGCCGAGGCACAGGCAGAAGCACGCTTTTTAATGCTTGCGGCAAACAACCTGCTTAAGCCCTCCGACGGACGCCCCGTGGCGGTTCCGACGCAGGATATGGTGCTTGGTTCTTACTATCTCACCATGCTCAAGCCCGGAGAGCCCGGCGAGGGCAAGGTGTTCCGCGATGTCTCCGAGGCACTGATGGCGTATCAGGAGAAGGCCATCGGGCTGCATGCCTTAATTAAGATTCGCCTAACCAAGGAGATCGACGGCAAGAAGGTCAGCCGACTTGTCGAGACCACCATCGGTCGCGTCATCTTCAACGACCCCATCCCTCAGGATCTCGGGTTTGTGGACAGAAGCGACCCCGAGCAGCTGTTTGAGCTTGAGATTTCGTTTAAGGTAGGCAAGAAGCAGCTCGGAAAGATCATTGAAAACTGCATCAAGGTGCACGGCACCGCAAAGACCGCCGAGGTGCTCGATAAGATTAAGGCGCAGGGCTTTAAGTATTCCACCCGCGGAGCCATTACCGTAGCGGTCTCCGACGCCGTAATCCCCCCGCAGAAGAAACAGTTGATTGCGGATGCCGAGGCGTCCATTCAGGGCGTCACCAGACGGTACGGTCGCGGCGAGCTATCCAATAGCGAGCGTTACGAGCAGGTAATTCGCATCTGGAACGAAACCACCCAAAAGGTTTCGCAGGCGCTGCAGGATAACCTTGACGAGTTCAACCCTATCTTTATGATGGCGGACTCGGGCGCGCGCGGATCGATTAACCAGATTCGTCAGCTCGCCGGTATGCGCGGACTAATTGCAAACACCTCGGGTACCACCATCGAGATTCCCATTCGCGCTAACTACCGCGAGGGTCTGAATATTCTCGAATACTTCATCTCCTCCCGCGGAGCGCGTAAGGGTCTTGCCGATACCGCGCTGCGTACCGCCGACTCGGGTTACCTAACCCGCCGTCTGGTGGATGTTTCGCAGGACGTTATCATCCGGCAGGAGGACTGCGGCACCCACGATGGCATAGAGGTTTACGACATCAAAGAGGGCAACGGCATGATCGAAGCCCTTGCCGAGCGCTTAAACGGACGCTACCTCTCGGATGAGTTTGTTGACAGCACTACGGGCGAGATACTGGTGAGCCGCGACAAGATGATGGATGACTACGACGCGGAGCTGATTGTGGCAACAGGCGTCAAGCGCGTGAAGATTCGCACCACCCTTACCTGCGAAGCGAAGCACGGTGTATGCGCGCGCTGCTACGGCGCAAACCTCGCCAACGGCAAGTCGGTTGCGGTCGGCGAAGCGGTGGGCATTATCTCGGCACAGTCCATCGGCGAGCCGGGCACCCAGCTGACCATGCGAACCTTCCACACCGGCGGTATCGCAAGTGCGGAGGATATTACACAGGGTCTGCCCCGCGTTGAAGAGCTGTTCGAGGGCAGAAAGCCCAAGTATCTTGCTATTATCAGTGAGATTGCGGGCGAGGTTCGGTTTGGCGAGATCAAAAAGAACAAGCACGTTATCGTGACCAATAGAGAGTCGGGCGAAGAGAGAAGCTATCTCATCCCCTACGGTTCTAGGACCTGTGTTGAGGAGGGCGACATCGTCCGCATGGGCGACCGCCTGACCGAAGGCTCGGTTAACCCCCACGACATCCTTGCCGTGCAGGGCGCCGACGCCGTACAGGATTACCTGATTGCAGAGGTGCAGAAGGTATACCGTATGCAGGGCGTTGACATCAACGACAAGCATATCGAGGTTATCGTACGCCAGATGATGAAGAAGGTGCGCGTTGTAGACAGCGGCGACACCACCATGCTACCCGGCACACTGGTAGATAAGCTCGAGGCAAACACCACTCTGCGTGAGATAGATGAGCGCAACGCCCGCGGCGAGGATGTGAAGCCTCCCGTGTTTGAGCCGGTGTTGCTCGGAATTACCAAGGCGTCCCTTGCTACCGATTCGTTCCTGTCCGCCGCGTCGTTCCAGGAGACCACGCGCGTGCTGACCGAGGCAGCCATCAAGGGCAAGGTCGATCCGCTGCTTGGACTCAAGGAGAACGTCATCATCGGCAAGCTGATTCCCGCGGGAACAGGCATGTCGTGCTACAGCAGCGTCGAGGTGATTCCTAGCGCAAAACCCGAGGCGCAATCCGCGTATCCCATTGAGGTCATGAGCATGGCGGATTAACACTGTCTGAGCAATACGAATCGCAATCGGGAGTCGTTGTCTCACGGCTCCCGATTTTATCTGGAAAAGGACGATTACCATACTGCGATTTTACCGTGAAAACAGGCGCATGGTGTTGACAAACCGGAAAACCGATGCTAGAATGTATAGTCGGTGCCCCATGTAATTTTTCTTGATAAAATGCAGATACTACCACAAAGGGTCGTGCAAGGTGCTAAGGCTGGTAAAAGCGCAAAAACGCGTTTTTATAGATTATTTGATTATGAAAGAAGGAGGTGCAGCATGCCAACCTTTAACCAACTGGTTCGCAAAGGACGAGAGGTTGCGGAAAAGAAGTCTACCGCTCCTGCGCTGCTCAAGGGTTACAACTCCAAAAAGCGCGCAACGACCGACCAGAGTTCTCCGCAAAAACGCGGCGTATGCACAGCAATCAGAACAATGACCCCCAAAAAGCCCAACTCTGCTCTGCGTAAGGTAGCAAGAGTAAGGCTGACAAACCAGATTGAGGCTTCGGCCTACATTCCGGGTATCGGTCACAACCTGCAGGAGCATAGCGTAGTGCTCATTCGCGGCGGTCGTGTAAAGGATCTGCCTGGCGTACGTTACCACATCATCCGCGGCACATTGGATGCCCAGGGCGTTGCAAAGCGTATGCAGGGTCGTTCCAAGTACGGCGCGAAGCGTCCCAAGCCCGGTGCGGCTGCAAAGAAATAGTGTAAACATCCCAGGTATTGCGCTCTTGCATCGTGCAAGAGACAGCAAAGTGCAATTGGGTTAACATAGAACGGTCTGTTTTTGCAAGACCGATAGATGACCATGCACTTGGCTGGCGGGAGTGTTGCGCTTTCGAGTACCTGTGAATTCATTCTGTGAAGGAGGGAAGCGAAATGCCAAGAAGAGGTCAAATAGCAAAACGTGATGTTTTGCCGGATCCGCTTTATAATTCCAAGCTTGTCACACGCTTAATCAACAGCGTGATGTATGACGGCAAGAAGGGTGTAGCCCAGAAGATTGTTTACGGTGCATTTGACATTGTAAAGGATAAAACGGGTAAAGACCCGCTGGAGGCCTTTGAGCTGGCCATGGAGAATATCATGCCGTCGCTCGAGGTTAAGGCTCGCCGTGTAGGCGGTTCAACCTATCAGGTTCCGATGCCCGTAAGACCCGAGAGAAGACAAACGCTCGGTCTGCGTTGGATCACTCTGTATTCGAGAAATCGTTCGGAGAGAACCATGAAGGAGCGCCTTGCAGGCGAGATCATCGATGCAACCAACAATTTGGGCAGCTCGGTGAAGAAGCGTGAAGACACTCATAAGATGGCCGATGCCAATAAGGCGTTTGCCAACTACAGATGGTAGTTTCGTTAACCGGTTAAAAACGGTAACGCAAGTTTATTCGCAATGTCTAATGAGCCTTTGTATGTAGCCTGTAGGTATGCACGCTGCAAAGGCTGCATAGCAGTTATTTTTCTAAGGAGGACTATATGCCAAGAGAGGTTTCGCTTGAACAAACCCGAAACATAGGCATAATGGCTCACATCGACGCAGGAAAAACCACAACTACAGAGCGCATACTGTATTATACAGGCAAAACGCACAAGATAGGCGAGGTTCATGATGGCGCTGCTACGATGGACTGGATGGAGCAGGAGCAGGAGAGAGGTATTACCATTACCTCTGCCGCTACTACCGCGTTCTGGAAGGACCACCGCGTCAACATCATCGATACGCCCGGGCACGTTGATTTCACGGTTGAGGTAGAGCGTTCTCTTCGCGTGTTGGACGGTTCCGTTACTGTATTCTGCGCGAAGGGTGGCGTCGAGCCACAGTCTGAGACCGTTTGGCGTCAGGCTGATAAGTACAAAGTGCCGCGTATGGCCTATGTGAACAAGATGGACATTATGGGTGCCGACTTCTACCGCGTGGTGGATATGATGCACCAAAGACTCAAATGCAACGCTGTTCCGATTCAGCTGCCCATCGGCGCGGAACAGTTCTTTAAAGGTATCATCGATCTGCTTGAGATGAAGGCCTATGTGTATTACGACGACGTCGGCAAGGATATCCGTGTAGAAGATATCCCCGAGGATATGTTGGAAAAGGCAGAGGAATATCGCCATAAGCTCATCGAGGCGGCAGCCGAGGTGGACGAAGAGGTGATGATGAAGTACCTTGACGGCGAGGAGCTTACCATCGACGAGATTAAGTCCTGCATCCGCAAGGGAACCATTGCCAACATCTTTGTTCCTGTGGTATGCGGTACCTCGTACCGTAACAAGGGTGTGCAGAAGGTTCTTGACGCTGTCATCGACTATATGCCATCTCCCCTCGACATCGACCACATCACCGGTGTAAACCCCGACACAGAGGAGACCGAAGAGCGTCCTTCAGACGACAAGGCGCCGTTCGCGGCTCTTGCGTTTAAGATAGCGACCGACCCCTATGTGGGCAAGCTCTGCTTCTTCCGCGTGTATTCCGGTTCGGTTAAGACGGGCAGCACCGTTTACAACTCGAACAAGGATAACAACGAGCGCATCGGTCGTATTCTTCAGATGCACGCAAACCACCGTCAGGATATTGACGAGTGCTTCGCCGGTGACATCGCCGCTGCGGTTGGGCTTAAAAACACCACCACGGGCGACACCCTGTGCGACTCTAAGCACCCGATCATTCTTGAGTCGATGGAATTCCCCGAGCCGGTTATCCGTGTAGCGATTGAGCCCAAAACCAAGGCCGGTCAGGAGAAGATGGGTATTGCCCTCTCAAAGCTTGCAGAGGAAGATCCCACCTTTAAGACCTATACCGACGAGGAAACGGGCCAGACCATTATCGCGGGCATGGGTGAATTACACCTTGAGATTATCGTAGACCGCCTTCTGCGCGAGTTCCGCGTAGAAGCAAACGTCGGTAAGCCCCAGGTTGCATACAAAGAGACCGTTCGCAAGCTTGCGGATGTGGATCACAAATATGCGCGCCAGTCGGGCGGTCGCGGTCAGTATGGTCATGTTAAGATTAAGGTTGAGCCCAACGAGTCCGGTAAGGGCTACGAGTTTAAGAATGCTGTTGTGGGCGGCGCGATCCCCAAGGAATACATCGAGCCGGTTAACCAGGGCATTCAGGGAGCGATGCAGGCGGGCGTTCTGGCGGGTTATGCCGTTGTGGACGTTATCGTAACACTGTATGACGGCTCCTACCACGAGGTCGACTCGTCTGAAATGGCATTTAAGATCGCAGGTTCCATGGCCTTTAAAGAGGCGATGAAGAAGGCGGATCCCGTTATTCTCGAGCCGATTATGAAGGTTGCCGTAACCGTTCCCGAGGAATACATGGGTGACGTTATCGGCGACTTAAACTCCCGCCGCGGACAGATTCAAGGCATGGAAGCACAGTTCGGCGCACAGCAGATCAACTCGTTTGTTCCGCTGTCCGAGATGTTTGGCTACTCCACCGACCTTCGTTCCAAAACGCAGGGTCGCGGCAACTATGCAATGGAGCCCAGCCACTATATTGAGGTGCCGAAATCCATCGCCGAAGGCATCATGAACAACCGCGCAAAGCAGGACTAATCAAGGGTTTTTAGGGCTGCCATTTTTGCCCTAACCACTTGATATTTACCTGATTTATTGCTACAATGTCTCTATATTAAATGGTTCCGAAATATATGTGTGAATAAAAGGAGGAAAACCCTATGGCTAAGGCCAAATTTGAACGTACGAAACCCCACGTTAATATTGGCACAATTGGTCACGTTGACCATGGCAAGACGTCCCTTACCGCAGCAATCACCAAGGTTCTTGGTTTCCGCGGTTCCGCAAACTATGTTGCTTATGACATGATTGATAAGGCTCCCGAGGAGAGAGAGCGCGGCATTACCATTAATACCGCTCACGTTGAGTACGAGACCGACAGTCGTCACTACGCTCACGTTGACTGCCCCGGACATGCCGACTACGTTAAGAACATGATCACTGGTGCTGCTCAGATGGACGGCGCGATTCTCGTTGTTTCCGCTGCTGACGGTCCTATGCCTCAGACCCGCGAGCACATCCTGCTTGCTAGCCGTGTTGGCGTACAGTATATCGTTGTGTTCATGAACAAGGCGGATCAGGTTGACGACGAAGAGCTGCTTGAGCTCGTTGAGATGGAAATCCGTGAGCTTCTTTCCGCTTACGAGTTCCCCGGCGACGATATTCCGATCATCAAGGGCTCTGCACTGGTTGCTCTTGAGAGCACTTCTACCGACCTCGCCGCTCCCGAGTACGCTCCCATCGTTGAGTTGATGGATGCGGTTGACAGCTATATCCCCACCCCCGAGCGTAAGACCGACCTGCCCTTCTTAATGCCTGTTGAGGACGTGTTCACCATTACCGGACGCGGCACCGTTGCCACCGGTAGAGTAGAGCGCGGACAGGTTAAGACCGGCGACGAAGTTGAGATTGTTGGTCTGACCGAGGAGAAGAAGAAGACTGTTGTTACCGGCGTTGAGATGTTCCGTAAGATTCTTGACTACGCTGAGGCAGGCGACAACATCGGCGCTCTGCTGCGCGGTGTTCAGAGAACTGAGATCGAGCGCGGACAGGTTCTGTGCAAGCCCGGTACCATTCAGCCTCACACCAAGTTCCAGGGTCAGGTATATATCCTTAAAAAGGATGAGGGCGGCCGTCATACTCCGTTCTTTGATAACTACCGTCCCCAGTTCTACTTCCGTACAACCGACGTTACCGGCGTAATCAAGCTGCCCGAGGGCACCGAGATGTGCATGCCTGGCGATAACGTTACCATGAGCGTAGAGCTGATTACCCCCATCGCCATCGAGCCCGGTCTTCGTTTCGCTATTCGCGAAGGCGGCCGTACCGTTGGTTCCGGCGTTGTTAGTTCTATCAACTAATATGAATCAGGCGGTTACCTGCCATCAGGCGGTTACTCGCCATAGAAAAGGGAAGCGTGAAAACGCTTCCCTTTTTCGCGCTGCCCAATCGGTTTGACAACGATGTACCGCGGCGGTATGATATAGCTAATTGCTACTAATCATTGTTTGATGTGAATTGGATATATATACTCACTCTAAGCCGAAAGGAACGCTCTATGAACAGGCTCGGTTTTTACTCCTGCCACCCTTTGACGCAGCTCGTTTATTTCGCGGCTATTTTTATCCTTTCGTTTGTCTCTATGAACCCTGTTGTCGTCAGCATCAGTCTGCTGTTCTCTGTTGTGTATACCCTTGCCTACAGCGGAAAAACCGAGCTCTATCGCTTGTTGCGCTTGGGATTACCGCTAAGCCTGTTGGTAACCTTGGCAAACCCCTTGTTTAATCATCGAGGACGTGTGGTGTTGATGACACTGTTTTCTAAGCCAATTACGCTGGAGGCGGTGCTATATGGCCTAGTTTCCGGACTCGTGCTGCTGTGCGTGATACTATGGTTTGGCTTTTTTTCAGCACTGCTGACGGGGGAAAGACTGCGTATGCTGTTTGGCGGTAGGCTATCGTCCACCGTGTTGGTCATTACCATGACTCTGCGCCTGATTCCCCATCTAATTCGCCGCCAGCAGGAGATAACCGACACGCTGTCTTTGTTATCGCCGCCGCTTACCAAGGCGCAGGGGGTAACTGCGCGCGCAAAGACCTTTGCACAAACCATAACCGTATTGATTGCAAGCGCGCTGGAGGACTCGGTAGACACCGCAAAATCCATGCAGGCGCGCGGTTATGGCACTGCAAAAAGAACTCAATACCAAACCACACGGTTTGCGGCGCGGGATATCACAATCTGTCTAACATCTATACTCCTGTTAGTACTATCTATTGCAATATATACTGTTTACGGACTTTCGTTTGTGTTTTATCCGCAAATGAGTACGCTAACGTTGACCGGCTGGCAGGGCGCCTATGCGCTATTACACTTCGTGCTATTATTAATACCGATTGCGTGCGACGGATGGGAGGCGGTTCGGTGGAGCTGGTTCAGGTAACCAATTTTTCTTTTTCATATGGGCAAGCTACCCACAACGCGCTAAAAACCATCAGCTTTTGTGTCAGCGCAGGGGAGTTCATTCTGCTTTGCGGTGCGTCGGGCAGCGGTAAATCCACGCTGCTTGCCAATCTGAAGCCGGAGCTTCGCCCAACCGGCACCAGCAGCGGCAGCATAACCTTCGACGGTACGACCCTAACGGACCTTGACCGCCTTCACTCGGCGTGTGATATCGGGTTTGTGATGCAGGACGTCGATAGCCAAATGGTGACCGATACGGTACGTGCGGAGCTTTGCTTTGGGCTTGAGTCCCTTGGCTTTCCCCCCGACGTAATTCGCCGCCGCGTCGCGGAGATGGCAAGCTTTTTCGGGTTGGGGCGCTTGTTGGATCAAAATGTGGAAACATTATCCAGCGGTCAGAAGCAGACGGTCAATCTCGCATCGGTGCTGGCGTTATCGCCGCGCCTTGTGTTGCTGGACGAGCCGACCTCACAGCTCGACCCGGTTGCCTCGCGCGACTTCTTGTCTATGCTGCTGCGCTTAAACCGCGAGCTGGGCATCACCGTAATGATAGCCGAGCATAATACCGAGGTGTTGTTTTCGCAGTGCAGCCGCGTGATGGCAATGGATAACGGCAGGTTGTGCTTTGATGGAGACAAGCGGGAGTGTGCTGCCTGGATGGCAGGGCAGGGTGAACCTTTTTCGTCGCTGTTGCCCTGTGCCGCCCGCATCTTTGGTACAACAGAGCCGGTTCCGCTTACTGTAGCAGAGGGACGCTTGCTGTTTGAAAAACGGATACGGGAAAAGCACCCACCAACCATCCCGCCGCAGGAGCAGCCGCCGGAACATGATATCGCGATACGTTTAAAAGGGGTGGCGTTTGGCTATCATACAATGCAGCAGCCCATTTTGCGGGGGTTGGATTTTACGGTGTATCACAACGAGATAACGGCGGTCATGGGGGATAACGGCTCGGGAAAAACAACGTTGCTAAAGCTTTTGTGTGGTCTCTTAAAGCCGATTCGGGGCAAGGTATCTTTTTTGCCAAAGGCGCAGGGCATCAAGGCCGCATATCTTCCGTCCAACACCAAGCTGCTGTTCGTACGCGATACAATACGCGAGGATTTGCTTGACGTTGGCACCGCAGATATCAAAAACAAGGAACAGTTGGTTATACAACACGCTCAAGCACTCGGTATTGCACATCTGTTGGATTGCCATCCTTACGACGTCAGCGCGGGGGAGCGTCAGCGCGCCGCGCTTGCCAAGGTGCTGCTCTCAAACCCCGGCTTGGTGTTGCTGGACGAACCCACCAAGGCGCTTGATCCTGCCGCAAAAGAGCAGCTTGCAGCGGTGTTAAAACAACTTACCGGGCAAGGGGTTACCGTTGTTATGGCAAGTCACGATACCACGTTTTGCGCGCAGTACTGCGACCGATGTGTACTGCTGTTCGATGGTGCTGTAGCATGTTCCGCACCGCCGCGTGCCTTTTTTGGCGGAAACGCGTTTTACACCACCCCCGCAAGCCTGATTGCGTCCGGCTACCGCCACCACGCGGTGACCTGCGAGGAGGTGCGTCGGTTGTGGCAAGACTAAAGGAGCGTTTGTTGTGGGTGGTTTGCACGCTGGTTTTCCTGTTGGTCGTTGTGGCTGCCGTATGGGCATATGTGACACAAATGGTCAGTCTGCAGCTGTTGTCGGCAACGGGTGTACTGCTTGTGCTACTGCTGGGGTTTGTGGGATTTGAGCTGCGCAGACCCAACGCAAAGACCCTGTCGTCGATTGCGGTGCTTTCGGCGGTTGCGGTTGCGGGCAGGGTGTTGTTTGCGCCGCTGGCGAATTTTAAGCCGGTTGGCGCCGTGGTCATCGTTGCGGGAGTGGTGTATGGACCGTTTGCGGGGTTTATGACCGGAGCGGTCAGCACCTTGTGTTCCAATATGCTGTTTGGGCAGGGCGCATGGACCCCGTGGCAGATGCTCGGCTTCGGTTTGGTGGGCGCGGGGGCGGGTATACTGGGGAAGAAGGGGTTTTTGCAGGGTCGTTTCGCACTTTGCGTGTACGGCGCGTTTTCTGGGTTTGCGTACGGGGTGGTGGTGGATTCCTTCTATCTGCTCGGCTACGTGGTACCGACCAAAGAAGCGATAGGGACGGCGATGGTGGGAGGAATGCTGTTTAACGCCATCCATGCGGCGGCAAACGTTTTTTTTCTTGCGTTGTTTGGAATGGCATGGGTCAAAAAGCTCACCCGTGTACGGGACAAATGATGAAGATAATCGCCATAATCCTCTCAAAGCGATACACAACAAGAGATGGAGCAAAATAAATTCCCGAACATAATTTTATATAATCAAACCGGTTAAGAGAAAAAACAACGCGGAATGCGTGTTTTATGTATTTGCGATTGGCTCATACGCATCGCGAAGCAAAAGCTGATGTACCCGCCCTTTCACCCAGCGCATAAGATAAAGCGTAAGGGCTGGCGGCCAATGCGCTTTGCAAAGGTGGCGGATATTGCCGGATGTCGTCAGGGTAGCGGCGCGTATGCCACGCAGTTTATTGGTATGGGTGTCTTAACGCTTTGGCGGCACAAAACCGCCCGCAGGGGAGCCTTTGCAGCAAAAACCGTACGCCTGTCCGCCAGCTCTTTGAATATAATGCCACCGAGGGGCTGTATGGTTCCAAGGGCTCATCGGTCCTTGCCGCCGGCTTTGTGCCGGCGGTTCGGCGGCAGTATACTCAAGGGTTCTGAACCGTTGGCGCAATCAAAAACATAGCATGACAAAGCCCGCACCACTCGGCTGCGGGCTTTGTCATGCTATACTCAACAAACTTCAAAACGAACCCGTTTTGAACCGCACGGAAACCGTGCGGCGCCCACAAATGTGGGCGGTTTGTGGAGTCTATAGTCAATAAACACGCCATCAGGCGTGCGGCAGGTAGTACCTGCCGCTTGATAACAGGGACTGTTTTCAAGTTTATTGACTATATATTTGCGGCTGAATTATTTGTAACAAATAACTAGAAATTACCGTCATCACAGGCGGTCAGCTATTGCCGATGGAAGAAAGTTATTCCCTAAAATTTACGATATGTTCACTTATTAAAGCGTTGTCCGGTTGACGTTTTACCTTACGTAGTTTAAAATAGTACAGTAAGCGACAAGTTATAAATATTAACTTTTACTAATTTACATTTTCTTTAGGCCGGCTAAACGCGCCGGCGAATGCCACTGCGATAGGAGTGTTCTAGCTTGCGTTCCATTACCATTTCCCCCTCTATTCTTGCCAGCGACTTTTCAAACCTGGCGCAGGAGATTGCCCGCGTGGAACAAGCGGGAGCCGACTGGGTACACATAGACGTAATGGACGGTCACTTCGTACCGAATATTACGCTGGGTCCGCCAATTGTGGCAAGCCTAAGAAAAACAACCAAGCTTTTTTTTGATGTACATTTGATGATAACCGAGCCGTTGCGCTACGCAAAGGCGTTTGCCGATGCGGGTGCCAACCTCATTACCATTCATAAAGAAGTGGTAAGCGATGTGAAAGAAGCGGCCAAACAGCTTCACGCGCTGGGCGTTCGTGTCGGTTTGTGTATTAAGCCCGCCACCCCGGCCGAGGAGATATTGCCTTATCTGTCCGAAATCGATATGGTGCTTGTTATGACGGTGGAACCGGGGTTTGGTGGGCAGAAGTTTATGGGCGATATGCTAACAAAGGTCAGTGCTCTCCGCGCGTACAGCGACAGTTTGGGCTTGTCTCTGGACATCGAGGTGGACGGTGGCGTTGACGCAAATACTGCGCCGTTATGTGTACAAGCCGGCGCAAATGTGCTTGTGGCAGGCAGCGCCGTTTTCGGCAAACAGGATTATGCTGCGGCAATCAGCGCGCTCAGGCAGGCATAATTACAGCGTTTTTAGTATCTTAAGCGTATTACGGGTTAGCAAAAGGCTGCCGTGCTCATCAAGGTAGGAAAGATCGGTTAAGCCGCTTCCGCACTGTTTGCCAAACTCGCACAACAGTGGTGTCAGGCGCTGTGCGCTCTTTGCGCCAAGCACCAGACGATATCGCCCGTTTATGGAATACAAGGCAAGTGGGGTTACGTTCTCTAAACACGCGCGAGCAAACCGCGCGGCGTCGTCGATGTGTTCAAATTCAAATATAACCGGCAGCGCGTCGGTGACAAACGGTTTTTTTCTTGTTTCGCCCAACGGTGCCTTATCAAGCTTGGTAAACAGCAGCGTACAGCTGCCGTCACCGTTTGAAAAGGCCTCAATATACAGCCTTGCTCCGGTGAAATCAAACCCGGTTTTTGCCTTTGCAAAGCTTAATAGCTCAGAAATCGCGCGTTTGCTGGAGGGGCTTTGGTAATCAAGCTCCTCATAGGTCAGCTTCAGCCGCTCCATATCGGATATGGTCAGCAATATCTTGATTTTATCGCTGTTAATGGCTTTAATAATCAAAAACAATCACCCTCCAACAACAGGGATTTTACCGCTGAGGCTGTTCGTTGTGTTAACCGATAATTTTCGGCACATAGGATTCTTGGGTCTTTGTACAGGCTTCGGTCAGTACGAAAAAGGCATCCCGTTACAGTATATGCGAATGCAATGACAAGGGCTTCTGGCACTACCCCCACCCACAAACCCGGTATGGCACAACAGGTTCCCGCCCACGGGGGCAAAACGGCGTTTTCACCGTTTTACATGGAGATAAGTATAAGAGGTGAACGAATATGGCGGCAGGCTGGTTGAGCGGAGAAAATCTGTATCAGGCGAAGGAACCCGCATTTTCCCGCGAGCAAAAGCAGCTTTTATACCCCAAGGTTTTGTATCTGCCCGATTATAACGAATTCGGTGTGCCCCCCCAAAGACCGCTTACAGCAGACGCGGTTTTGCTCGGGAGGTACGAGCTGTATTACCCGCGATTGGAATGCGATTCGTTTATGCGCTTTACGCTAAGGGCGCGCCCAAACCCCGAAACGGATGCGGAGATGTTTACCCATGATAAGGATAAACACAAAAAAGTCAAACGCGAGCGTCATCCGTTTGCAAAGGTGAAAGAAACCCTCGATGTCGATTATTTTGAGCTCGAGGAACTCATAGAGATTGCGCAAAAGGCATGTATCGTTGATGAGACGGACGGCAGGTTTTTATGCGATAAGCTTAAGGTGCTTTACGACGGCGGGTACACGGCACTGGTATGCGATGCGGTGGATGAGCAGCCTTATGTGTCCTCCAACATCAATACGCTGCTTCAACACAGCGAAGAGGTGCTGGGCGCTCTGAAGATGTTGTCTGTGGCATGTGGGATGAAGGCGTATTTTGCGCTGTGCTACGCGGACATTGACGATGCCGAGACGGTCATCCCTCACAAGATGTATGACATTCCCGTGCGCCGCATCTACGGGCGTTACCCGGTACGTGACAGGGTAAAGAAAACACTCGCGAAGTATGGCCGCGGGTATATTATTGGTGCGCAGGCGCTTTTGCACCTGTGGCGTGCGGTAAAGACCGCGCAGCCGCAGAACACAACTATTGTAACGGTGGCAGGCGACTGTATCGGCAACCCCTGCAATGTTGAGGTTAGGGTGGGAACAACGGCGCGCGAGGTTTTAGAGTTTTGCGGCTTGATAAAAAATCCCTCCCGGGTGGTAATGGGCGGCAGTATGCGCGGGGTCGCGGTTGTCGACCTTGACCTTCCCGTTTTGTACACCACGCGTGCGGTTCTTTGCTTTTCAAAGCCCATTCAAAATCCTGTTCTGGATTGTATTTTGTGCGGACGTTGCGTGGAAAGCTGCCCGAGAAAGCTAGCACCAAACTACCTATACAAAAGCTTTCAGACAAACAATGTGGAGTCCCTGACAAAAATGCGGGCGGATAAATGCATTGAATGCGGTGTGTGCTCCTATGTGTGCCCCGCAAATCTGGAGTTGACCCACAGCATTAAGAAGGCAAAACGGATTGTGAAAGGGGTTTTGGAATAATGGTCTTACAGGCAGCTAAAGCCCCCAACATTCGTTATAAAGAAAACGTACATACGCTGTTTACCGATGTGATTATCGCCATGGTTCCGCTCATAGCCATGGCCTACTTCTATTATGGTCCGCGCACGCTGTTTTTAGCGCTATCCGCCTCGGCACTTTGCTTTGCGTTTGATCTGCTGTGCCGAAAGCTTGCGCACAAAAAAATTAAGTTAAATGATTTTTCAGCGGTGATAACGGGTCTTGCCATCGTGATGCTGCTGCCGGTTACGGTACCGTATTATGTGGTGGTTACAGCCTGCCTGTTTGCTATTTTCATCGCCAAGCACCCGTTTGGCGGGCTTGGGGCGAACATGTTTAACCCGGCATGCGCTGGGGTGGCGTTTGTTACGGTGTGTTGGCCTACCGCAGTATTCGGCTTTCCGAAGCCGTTTGATGAGATACCGGTACGCATTACCCAAGCGCTTCCACAAGCGGTGTCTCCCGCTAGTGTGCTTAAGATGCACGGAGAGCCTTCTGGGGATCTGCTCTTGATGTTTCTCGGTAACTTCTCGGGTCCGATGGGTGCTACGGCAATCCTTGTCATTTTAAGCTGCCTGTTCTTTTTGCTGTTTCGTCGCACCATTACATGGCATATACCGCTTTCGGTTATCGCGTCTGCGGCTGTAATGGCGCTGCTATTCCCCCGTGTACAGATAAATATTGTTCCGGGTGTTTTGCTGGAGCTGTTTGCGGGCTGCTTGGTATTCGGCGCGGTGTTTTTGGCGACCGATCCGGTTACCTCGCCCAGCCTTCCCCTGTCAAAGGTTCTGTTTGGCGTTGGAATCGGTGTTCTGACCATGCTGCTTCGGTACTTTGGCGGGTTTGAAGAGGTCTTTGTGTTTGCACTGCTTATTATGAACGCACTGTCGTTTGCGCTTGACCGCTTCGCACTCTGGGTACGCTACGATCTGCTCATCGATGGCATCCAAATGCGGCTGCTGCGCGGAATACCGTCCGCGGTGGCGCGTAAGGCTAAGCGCGGGTTTGGTACCAAAACAAAAAATCTGGTTATTACAGTAGAAAAAACACGACATAAAAAGGGGATTGCGACACCCGGGGGAAAAGAACTGGAAAAAGAAACAGTAATACATTCTACAGCGGATAAGGAGGGACGAAGCGATGGCAAATAGAAATAAAACGTCCCACCGGTTCTTCGCAAAGCTGCGGGAGTTTTGGACCAACAATCCCGTTTTGGTCAATGGGCTTACGCTCGCACCGGTCGCGGTAGCGGCGATTTATTTAAAGAATGCGGTCGCCATCTCGATTGTTATGGCGGTCGTAACCATACCTACGCTGATTGTTTCTTCATTTATTAAGCAGCGGGTGGCGCTTGCCCACCGCATCCCGATCTATGCGATTGTTGCGGCCGGCTGCTATGCGGGCGCGATAGCGATCGTTCGACTGCTGCTGCCGGGCGCGCCGGATACTACCGGCATCTACCTGCCCCTGCTTGTAACCAACACCGTTATTATGATGCGTGCCGAGGCGTTTGGAATCCGCAACAAAACCCGTTGGGTGGTGCTTGACGCCGTCATTCAGGTGCTCGGCTACGCGTTTGTTATCTGTGTTGTCGGGCTAGCCCGCGAGTATATAGGAAACGGCACCATATGGGGTGCTATCACCGATAACCCGTTGCCGATTAAGGGAGTACTCCTGCCGTTTGGCGGATTTATCTTAACCGGGCTGTTTGCGGCACTTTATCAATATGGTTCCAACCACGCAAAAGAACGCCGTATGCGTGCGATGCACATTGAGCTGCAGCCGGAGAATTCCCAGCCGGAGCTAACCGGGTCGCGGCAATAGTCTTTCTATCGGTGCATCCTGCACGGTTGCCCGGAAAGGAATGGTTTTGATATGAAAGAGATGATGGTGCAGTTCTTTACCTATGCGGCTACGGCCGCATTGATAGAAAACCTTGTGCTTTCGCGCGGGCTTGGTACAAGTACGGTTCTGTTCTCGGCAAGCGGAGCAAAACGCATCTTTCAATTTGGTGCGATGTTCACCTTTATGGCGCTGGTTAGCTCTATGCTCGCGAGTGTGGTGAACCCGCTGATTTCCAAACTAAGTTTTCGCTCGTACATTCGTCCTTTGGTGTTTATTCTACTTCTAACACTGCTATACTATATAGTATATTTTACAGTTGGCAGGATTATGAAATCGACGGGCGAATATCTGCGCAGTTATCTGCCGTATGCTACCTTTAACTGTGCGCTTCTTGGCGTACTGTATCTTTCTCTTACCGGCGGATATACGATTGTTCAGGCAGCGGGATTTTCATTTGGCTCGGGGTTTGGCTTTACGGTGGCATCGTTACTTATAGCAGAGGGCAAGCGTCGGTTGGATACCGACCGCGTCCCCAAAACCTTCCGCGGGCTGCCCATTGCACTGTTGTATATTGGACTAATTTCCCTTGCCTTATTCGGACTTATCGGTCATCAGCTTCCGTTTTAGGGCAGAAATCGAGGATTACGCGGCATAGCGTTTTCGACTTTCAGCGAAAGGCGGTGCCTAACCGTGTCTCAAACTCCAAACATCAAAATTAAACGTCACAAGCGCGTTTATCAGGGGGCGATGCTTCGACGTGTGGGCGTCTTTAAGATGATAGGCGGAATATTGCTGCTTTGTGCGTTGTTTTTTGTGGGTTACAGCGTGGCGGAACCAGTCATGAGCTTTGTCAACGGCGAGATGCGTATTCGCCTGAACGACGAAAAGAACGCGTCCTCCAGTCCGCCCCAGTCCAGCAGTAGTCCTTCTTCCGATGAAACCAAGGAACCCGGGGGTATCATTGGGATTGATTCGATTAAGGCGGTATACATGCCCACCGCCACCTTCGCCGACGACAGCCGGTTTGAAGCGTTTACTGCCCAGGCAAAAGGACTGGGGGTAAACACCGTGGTTATGGAGGTTAAGGACGCAAGCGGGGTAATCTATTATGACTCAAAGCTGACGCAGGCAAACGAAATCGGCGCGGTGATGGAGGATTCCCCGAACCTTTCGGATCGGATAGAGCAACTCAAGGCGCAGGGGATTCAGTCTATAGTGCGCCTTCATACCTTTAAAGACCCGTTAGCAGCCAGAAAGATCAAGGGTGCTGCTGCCCGCTACACCAAAGATGTAACCGCAATCTGGCTTGACAACTATGCCACCGAGGGCGGCAAGCCATGGGTGAACCCCGAATCGGCCGAAGGGCTGAGTTATATTACCACGCTGGTTACCGAGCTTGCGCAGAGCGGTGCGGCATATATTATGCTCGATTCTTTGCATTATCCAACCGGCGTAGGGTTGAATCTTGCGTATTTCGGTCCCAAGTCCAACGATTCGCGGCTTTCGGTGCTTAACAGCTGTGTTGCACACCTTGAGAGTGCGGTAAAGGATTTTGATTGCAAGCTGATTGTGGCTTATGAAGCGCAGGCATATCTGAGCAAATCCGAGATGATATACGGCGGAGACCCCGCCGATATTGCGGCAGACATCATTGCACCCATCGTTCTTCCATCCGCATTTTCCGGTGAAGTTACAATAGGTAAAACAAGGGTAACCGATCCTGAGACTCAGGCATACAACCTAACCAAGGCGTTTGGCGAATATCTGCTGGCGGATATCGCTGCGGGTACGAAGGTTCTTCCTATTGTATCAACAGACCTCACGCAAACAACCGCATTTAGAGAGCTTCGAGTCACTCCTTATGTTCTTTATGCCGCGGATGGAAAATATGAGTAAAGGCAGGAGTAAGGGCATGAAACGTTCCACTAAGGTTATTCTCATCATAACGGCGCTTTTGGCGGCGTTTACCGGGATATGGCTTGTAATCACCAAGCTGGTTCTGCACATGGATTTGAGGCAGGCGAGCTCAATCGGTATCATTGGCGGCGCCGACGGACCTACCTCCATCTTTATTTCATCAAAGACCACCCCGAACTTTTTCTTAACACTCATGCTTTATGTCGCGAAGGCAATTGTAACGATAGGCGCTGTCATACACACGCTGTCCCGTCGAAACAGAAACAAGGGGTAACCCCCACAACGCTTCACTTTACACAGTAGATTTATGATAAAGATTAAAAGATATTGCTCCCAATGCCTTAACAGCAGGGGGCAATATCTTGACTTTGCTAACGCTTTGTTGTATTATATTTTTTGTGCCATTCATAAGCCGCTGTGGTGGAATCGGCAGACACAAGGGACTTAAAATCCCTCGATGGCAACATCGTACCGGTTCAAGTCCGGTCAGCGGCACCAAACCCTTCCCCTTCGCGCCCAAAGCGCGGAGGGGAAGGGTTTAGTAACGCTCCGTACTTGAACCGTGGTCAACGTCCGGTCAGCGGCACCACGATAACCCTCACTCTGCTTTTAGTAGGATGAGGGTTATTTCGCACATAAAAAGTGGGGAGGAAAGGTGAAGCGGTGAACTTAACAAAAAACATACAAAGCAAAGCCACACTTACAAGGCTAATTGAACATGCGTTTCCGCACAGAAGGCTTGCTGGTTTAAATGAGTTGACTGAGGGGTATTTCAATATTGCCTATGAGGTATCTTTTGAGGGCGGAGTCGAGAGCATACTTAAAATAGCGCCTAACCCCAACGTTACCGTCATGACCTACGAGAAAAACATCATGGCAGCAGAAGTGCAATCCATGCAATTGGTAGCCGAAAAAACCAAAGTACCGTTACCGCAAATCGAATTCTACGACTCATCGTGTACGATTTGTAACGCGCCCTATTTCTTTATGAAGAAATTACTGGGCAAGAGCCTGTCTTCTCAAAAATCCGGCTTAACTGCCGCGCAAATCAGCTCAGTTTATGCGTCGGTAGGTGCCATGAATAAGGAAATCAATCAAATCGCCAACCCTTACTTTGGCTACCCCGAGCAACAGGTGCTGCAAGGGGAGAACTGGTTCGATACGTTTTATGCAATGATGAAGGCTGTACTGCAGGATGCAGACAAAGAGAACATAGCCTTAACCGTCTCTTGCGGAGAGGTGTTGAAGTTGCTAAAAAAAGAAATACGTATTTTTTCGGATGTAAAAATCCCGCGTCTGGTGCACTGGGACATATGGGACGGAAATATCTTTGTGCAAGATGGCCGGCTTACAGGCATCATTGATTGGGAGCGGTGCTTGTGGGGCGACCCATTAATGGAGGTGGGCTTTCGCTCCTATGCGCAATCAAGTGAGTTTTTAAAAGGGTATGGAATCACGGCATTCACAGAGGAAGAAACAAGAAGAATTCTGTGGTACGACCTTTATTTGCTAATAACGGTAGCACAGGAACATGTTTATCGCGGCTATGAAACAACCGATTTGTATGATTGGGCAACACCGCTGCTGCGTGAGCAATACGCAAAGTTGAAAGAACGGTATTCTTAACAGATTTGATGTGTCTATGAGTTTGTGCGAATTGAGGCTTTAAACATCGATGGAGGATGACGGATTATGCTTCAGGAACTACTTGCTGTTCACAACTCTTTTATAACCGCGATGAAAGCGAAGCAGGGCGTGCTGGGCGCATGGTATTTTGGCTCTCTGGCACATGGTACAACAGATGAGTATTCGGATATCGATATCGTTTTCTTGGCGGAGGGCGATTGGTTTACCTCAGTGGATGCTCAGCTCGACGCACTGCTTAAGGGTGCTTGCGATGAGATTGTATTGCGTTGGGAGGAGAGCTTTAACAGCGCGGCGATTAAGAATTACGGCTATCTCATCTGTCATAACCAAAAGCTTTTTCAGTATGACGTATTCCTGCTCAACAAGGCACTTATCGATGATTTTATGTGCCAAATCCATTATACGAATTTGAACGCACAGGATATTGTGTTTGACAAAGATGGCAGTGTCCGGCAACTCGCGGAGAAGTCTATCAAAGGTGCTCCTCGGCATGAAGAGATACGCCGTATTATCGATACCTATTGGTTTCACATGCAGATGTCCGCAAAGTATTTCGCTCGCGGCGATTTTTTTAAGCTGGAGGGTGTTCTGCGTATATTGATGGATACGCATGCCGCTCTGCTTCTGACAGCGTATGATAAAACAACGTGGGGCGGCAGTGCGAGTAAGCTGCATTTCATTCCAAAGGATAAACAAAAGCATTTGATGCGCTATGCCTGTACTTCCGATTTTGCGATGGTCAGAAATAACCTGGCACAGTCAGCCGAATGGCTTGGAGAGGATGTGGCCGATGTCGCCAGTGCCGATGATTTGGGCTACCATCAGCACCTTGCAAAAATAGTTATGCCAGATTGGCAATGCAAGACGTCTGATCTTTCCCGGATAAATCCAGCCGATGAAACTCGGTGACCTAACCTCATTAGTTGGTTTATCAATCCTGTATAGAAAAAGTAGTGTTCTCTTCAATGATACTAAGAAGCCCCTCGCCCTGCTTTTGTCAGGGTGAAGGGCCTCTTTATAAATATGCGCAGTTTAATCATATACTCCAAAGCAGGGAACACGAAAAGCTTAGTGTTTATGTGAACTACAATCAAAACGACTGAGAAACACAGCAAGCTCTAGAGATTTTTTACTACCGCCAAGAGAGGAAACCCTAGCCGCTAATCTCTTCTAACGCTCCACGGCAGAGCATGATGTTTGTATGCGGCAATCACCTGATACGTTTTTTAATCAGATATAAGCAAAAAACCTGCCGTAACATGCAGCAGGTTCCGCAGAAACAGACGAAAAGAGCAAGGACATCAGGTGGCGCACAGTCCCGCGATCTTGTCCACCATAAACGCATTTGCGCTGTCAACCCGGTTTAGGCAGTCCAGCACCGAGAGCGCCGATTGCGCGTTTTTCTCATACCCCTGCATCATGCGGGGGTATTCCTTCGAAAGCGCAGGATAGTTAATCTCAGCGCGCCTGCCCGCCGAAAACGGGTCGGCGTTTTGTTCTGGCTTGTGCTCCATGGCGTATAGCTGCATCAACAGGTTTACGGCGTCCACTTGTATCATCTGAAACGCCATTGTGTGTTCACCGCGTCTATCACGACACATACCAACATAAAGCGCCGTAAGGATTTCACCAACCAAAACCTCTTGTGTCGGTTGTTCTGCGGTTGGTAGGTTGCTTTTACACAGCATCGTGTCAAACCCTTCCTCACACCACAGAATCACACCTTCGGCATGAGGTATGCCCCCGAGCTGACCCTGCGTGACGATTCCGTAATCGCAGAAAACGCCGTCAAGAAACATCAGCTTAACGGCATCGCCGTAGTTAATGAACCAAAACGCAACAGGCGAAAGGATACTAAGCGACTGGATGTCATTTAACAGAGCCTGTTTTGTTTCATCCCGGCACACCACCAGAAAGTCTAGGTCGGAGTATTGGTCAAAGCGCTCTCGTTCAACACCGCAAGAGCCAAACGCCAGCACTGCTTTTATCTTTCTGGTACTCTTATAGTAATCAGTAAGCTGCTCAAGCCGCAGCAAAGAAAGCTCCCGCAGTGTCATGGTATCGTTCATGCCTTTCTGTTCTGTTTATGTCCGATAAAGTGGTATAAAAAACATGGTTCCAATGTGCCGATGCAGCGTAGCGGTAGGAACTCGCTAGATAGGTGTTTTTGGGTGGCGTTAGGCTTGCTTGTTAACCTGTTGTTTGGGGTGCAAGAAGATGGGGTTAACCGTTGTTCTACAGTTGCCCGTACAGGTCGCGTTTGTTCCGTTCCATTGAACCGTAAAATCGTTGCCCAGCTCGTCGACAAAATGGCTCTCTCCGCACGGACCACAAAGCAGTACACACAGGTTTTTATAGCCCGTTGTCACGTTGCCTACAGGGCTGCCTAGAGTAAGACTATCATCAAGGTTTAGCGCAATGGCACATCCAATTTTTGCGAATACAGGAATTCGTTCCTGATTACAGGCAATCTCATAGCTGTTACCTCCCGCATACTCAATTTGGGTGAACAGCTCCATCCATGCTCCGTCGGGAAGGTACACACGGCGGTAGGTTGCGCCTTCGTGCAGAACAGGCGCAATTAACAGGTCGCCCAGCATAAACTCATCCTCAACGGCACAGGCGGCTTTGTCTTGCGGGTAGTTCACCGCAAGGTGACGCATCATTGGCAGCCCACTTTGGGCACAGTTCCTTGCTTGCATATATAGATACGGAAGCAGGTTCATACGCAGGTTATAGTGAAAACACAGGCGCTCTATTAATGCCTTGTCGCCGTGAAACGCAGCAATGTTCCACGGGCTGCGGTCGTTAATGCCGCCCGCAGCAGGCATAATTTCGGCAAACTGGCCGTAAGCGGGCTCGGAGTGCCACTGCATGATGGGGCAGAACACCCCAAGCTGGGTGGAGCGTTCATAAAGTTCCACGCTTGGCAGTGCGCCGGCAAACCCGGCAATATCAAAGCCCCAGAAAACGATACCTGAAAGACCAGCGCTTAAGCCTGCTGAAAAAATTGCACGAAGCTCATCCCATGTGGACTCCTGATCGCCAGCCCATTGTAAGGGACAGGCGTGTTGACCAGAAAAGCCCGCGCGGCTGAATAATACCCGCTTATCGCCAATAAAGTCGCTGTAAGTTTTTATATAGCCTTTGGCATAGCCGTTTTTCATCTCCGTCGAGGTCGTGCCGTCGTAAAACCGTGCAACATCGGTGTATATAAACTCACCACCGTCGGTTTTAAAGCCGTCTACGCCCATCTCCAACAGATACTGCCGTTTGCCGCACCACCACTCTACCGTTTCGGGGTTGGTGAAGTCGGGAAGTATACCGCCCGAGAACCAATGCCCCTCGGGGATGGTATAGGGAGTGCCGTCGGCGTTTTTCACACAAAGGTTATGCTCTATGGCATACCTGCGGTCGTTCTCGTGCTGAGGGCAGACTACACCCGGATCCAAGACCTTTAGCACCGGTACCTGCCAGAGGATGAGCTTGATTTCCTTGTCGTGCAAAGTGTCAATCATCTGTTTGGGGTCTTCCCACTGCGAATCAAAGGTGAATTCGTTTGCCTTAAACAACCTGCCTCCGTCGCTTGTGGGGTAGGACGCCCCGTTCCAGATGTAAAAGGTGGTCTCGTCGCTCCAAGCCTCTAGTACAAGCGCGGTGGTAGGGAATTGATGCTTTTCTAAAAAACCTAGTTGTTCCTTTACGTGTGCTACAGTGTTCCAACGGTTGGCAGAGATCCAGGGGCCAAATGCCCATTTGGGCGGCAGCTGCACCTTTCCGGTTAGCCGGGAGTAGGCAGGGATAATCTCCTGCGGCGTACCCCATAGCAGATAGAGTACGGGCAGCGTTCTGTCGGTATGTCGTTTCCCACGAATACAGATACGCGCCGTTTCAAACACAAACTCGGTGACGACAGTGGTATCGGCATAAATACCAAACCCGCTGTCGGTAAACGCAAAGGGTATCGGACAATAGGAGGTCTCCCCCTGGTTGCAGAATTTCTCCAGCACGTGCACGCTTACGGTTCGATCCTTCTGGTTTACGCCGTTAAAGCGCTCTCCCAGACCATATACGTGCTCATATTCCGTCTCAATCTCCACGCACCAGTCGGCTGAGGACAACGATATATTCAACGCCAACACGATTCTCTCTAAGGGTGTGCGGGTGAGCAGCTGTTTTAGGCTGCATTGCTCCGGCGAAATGGTTTGCAGGTCGATTCTTAACGTGTTGTTATTCATATAGGCTACTACCTCACATCTAATTACTTAGGCTTTTATACCGCCCACCTGCAATCCACTCTTGAAAAAGCGCTGCGTAAACATGTACAGCACCAATATCGGCAAAATCGAGATTAGCGCACCTGCCATCAGCAGGTTGTAGCGCGTACCGTACTGTCCGTTTAGGGAGCTGAGAATCAGAGGCAGGGTGAACTTGCTGCGGTCAGAAAGCATTACCAGCGGGAAAAGATAGTCGTTCCATGAGCCCATGAAGGTCATAATTGCCAGTGTCGCAATTACACCGCTTGAAAGAGGGATGATAATGCGAAAAAAGATGGTGAACTCTGAGGCACCGTCGATTACCGCGGCATCGATAAAGCTGTCGCTGATGCTCATCATCTTCTGCCTCAGCATAAAGATGGCAAAGGCATTAAACAGCTGCAGCAGCAAAAAGGCATTTAAGCTGTTTGTAAGCTTGAGTCCGGACATTAGAATAAACAGCGGGATGAAGATAACCTGAAAGGGGATCATCATCGATGCCAGATACACTCGAAACAACTTTTCGCGTCCTCTAAAACTGATCTTTGCAAAGGCATAGGCCGCCATGGCAGCACTAAGCAGCTGAACCGCTGTGGTTACCACCGCGAGATACAGGCTGTTAAGAATGGAAGAGGTAAAGTTCTCTATACTAAAAATCTGAAGGTACGCCTCAATCGTCGGCTTTTTAGGAACCCATTCAATCGGAATGTTGATTAATGAACCCTTGCTTTTAAAGGAGGTGGAGATCATCCAAAAAAACGGCACTGCAATCAAAATGCCCACCAGCAGCGCACAAATATGTATGGCGATTTTGCTCAAACGTTGTTTAGTCATCGTAATGCACCCACTTGCTCTGGATTTTCATCTGGATGGAGGTAAAGAGGAAGATGATACCAAACAGCAGCCACGAGTATGCCGAGGCATAACCCATCTCGCTGTATTTAAAGGCGTACTTGTAGATTCGCTCCACCATCACCTGTGTGGCACCGTTGGGGCCCGCCTCCTTGGTCATTACCATTACCTGCGGGAATAGCTGGAATGAGTTGATAATACAGATAATCAAAATAAAAAACGTAATCGGTGAGATAAGGGGGATGGTAATCTTCTTCAAGCGTTGCCAAGCGCTTGCGCCGTCAATCGACGCTGCCTCGTAGTATGAAGGGTTAATTCCTTGCAAACCGCCTAAGAAGATAAGACTGAAATACCCTACATCCTTCCAGATGCTTGCGAGTACGATGGAGGGCATTGCCCAGACCTCGCTCTGCAGCCATTTTGGTCCCTCGACACCAATGTAGCGCAGCACCTCGTTAATTGGTCCGTATTCGGGGCTGAGCAGCCACTTCCAGATGATTGCACCTGCAATCCAAGAGGTAAGTACCGGAATATAATAAAGCACCCGATAAAAACCGATGCCCTTGATTTTGCTGTTTAAGATAAATGCCACAGCCAGCGAAGCAACTAGAATAAGGGGGATGTAAAGCGCGATAAAATAGCCTGTGTGTCCCAAAACCGACCAAAACTCCTGCGTGGTTAGGATAGTAATGTAGTTTGAGAGACCTACGCCATATTGTGTCAAAAAGCCGCCGGCATCGCTTGCTAAAGTTAGCTTGGATAGACCATCCCAACTCGTAAAGCTGATAAAAAGTGAAGAAACGATGGGAAGCAAGCTGAAAAATATAAGCCCCACAAAGCTTGGTAAAAGAAACGGGAATGCGCGAGAGAAGGAGCTGCGTTTTGTAATGCTGTTTTTCAGTGCCATATTGGTTACCTCGTTGCCGCGTAAAAGCGGCGGTTCATCCATTTTTTAAGATAGGCAGGGGAGAGCCCCCTGCCTATATAAGACGGAAATCCGACGATGTTAGGAAAGCTTAATGGTATCGGTAAGCTCCTTTTGGCAGTCGTTCATCGCGGCTTCTACTGTTACTTTGCCGGTAGCTGCCTTGGCTAGGTGTGTGTTTACGATGTCTTGAAGCTTCTGATAATCCTCAATAACCGGAGGTGTTACCAAGTAGCTAAGTGAATCAAACACTGCCTGACGGTTAGACGGAGGTGTTTTGGCCTTGTAAGCGTCAAGAACCTTCTGGTCGCTTACGGGTGGCAGCTCCCAGCCTGCATCCAGTCGAATTTGAACGGGTTTTTCACCGGTGGTGAGGTAAGAAACAAAATCAAAGGCGGCATCCGGGTTCTTGGTGTCTTTGCTTAACACATAGGCGTTGGAGAAGAAGTGCGTAGCCTTGGCGGTGTTCCCGGGTTCAAGCGCGATATCCCATTCAAATTCGCAGTTGTTGGTGAAATCGGGAATCGCCCACACGCCGGTTAAGATCATGCCCAGACGGCCGGACTTGAACAAATCCCAGTCGCCCGCGCCCGCAAGCTGCTCTTCGGTAGGTATTACGTTGTCTTTGTTCAACGCGTCAACTAGGTACTGTACCGTTTCGATATTTTCTTTCGTGTTTATGGTGAAAGACTTCATGTCTTCACTGAACAGGCTGCCGCCATTCTGCTTTACGCGCTTAAACAGTTCGTTAAAGGTGATGGGTTGCATCATGCCAAAGGTGTTTTTATCCAGCGCACGAATCGTTTTAGCAGCCTCAAGCTGGTCTTTCCAGGTCCAGTCGTTGGTGGGGTAGGCGACGTTTGCTTTATCGAACAGGTCCTTGTTGTAAAAGAGCAATACGTTTGAGAAACTGTTGGGAACGCCATACTGCTTGCCGTCGGTCTGGAAGGCCTTTAATGCCATATCGTTATACTTGCTCGTATCAAAGCCCGCATTGGTAATGGTGTCGTCAAGACCAAACAGAACGCCCTTTTTGGCATAGGAGCAGAAGTTTTCAAAATTCAGCTCAAACACATCGGGTGCCTGACCGGCAGAAACCTTCGCCATCATCTGGTCAAAGTAATCGGCATAGGCGATGGTCTGCTGCTCAATGGTCACGTTGGGGCTTTGCTCATTAAAAGCGGCAATCATCTGCTTAAGGTATTGCTCGTTGTCGCCGGAGGCAGAGAAATTTGCAAACTTCAAGGTAATCTTTTCGGCGGGTGCGGAATTGTCTCCCGGTATGGCTGCCGGAGAAGAAACCGGGGCAGCCTGCTGGGCGCAGCCTGCAAGCGAAACTGCCATCAAAACAGCCGCAGTTGCAAGCGAAAGGGTAGGCAGAATTCTTGATGTTCTCTTCATAGTGTTCCTCCTGAAAGAATTGTTGATTTTTCTGCCCCAAAACGTTACAATAAAAGTACTTTGGGGCTTAACCGTACAGTTGGTTCCAAAGCCTCGCCTGCATCTATGTTTGCGCATGGGTGCAGGCTTTTTGTTGCCCTATTTTCGTCTTGTAGCCCCC
Source organism: Bacillota bacterium (assembly GCA_023460535.1). GTDB lineage: Bacteria > Bacillota > Clostridia > Oscillospirales > Ruminococcaceae > Acetanaerobacterium. The sequence goes on along the minus strand of JAEWPV010000007.1, from coordinate 46,921 downwards.
TTTTTTAACAAATAGCGTTAATCGAAGAATACATAACCATGTGCCAAACGGTAAAGAATTGAAATCTATCTAAAGCATTTGCTTTACCGACTCTCGTTCCACCAGACTAATGGGCAGTATCTCCTCCTGCTTACCGGGGGTGACGCCCTCGATGCAGTTCATCAACACCTCCACCGCACGTTCGCCCTTCAACGCGATATCCTGATGAATGGTGGTGATACCGGGAGTAATGTACTGCGATAGTTCAAGGTCGTCAAATCCGATAATCGAAATATCGTCGGGCACCCGAACACCTCGTGCCGCAAAGCCTTTTACGGCTCCGATCGCCATAATGTCAGCCGTGCAGAATACCGCTGTTGCGGCATTTTTGCTGTCGCATAGGCGCTGTGCAAGGGCAAGACCTGCGTTAAAGTCCACCTTTTCCTCAAATACCAGCTTCGGATTTGGCGTTAAGCCAAACTCCATTAGCGCGTCGGCATAGCCCTCGTACCGGTGCTTTACAACGCCGCCGTCCTTCAGCTTTCCGGTGAAGAGGGCGATGTCACGGTGCCCCTTTTCCAAGAGATGTTTGGTGGCGATATACCCGCCGTAGCGGTCGTTAATCTTTATACTGTGAAAATAGTAGTCGTCGAAGTAGCTGTCTATTAGCACGATGGGTATCTGCGTTTTCTTTACCTCACTGTAAAAATCATCCGGATAAACACCGATGGCGATAATCCCGTCAAGGTTGCGTTTTTTGGCAAGACTAAAGTAGCTTTCGTTGGCGTCACTGGCCGAAATTAACAGGTGATACCCCTTTTGCCGCGCGTAATATTCAATGCTGCCCACAATCTCACTGTAGAAGGCGTTCTTAAACAGCACCTCGCTGCCCGGCTCGGTTTGAGGGATTACAACCCCAAGCAGTTTTGAATCGTTATTCACAAGCCCCCGGGCAGAAAGGTTGGGCACGTAGTTAAGTTTTTCTATCGCCCGATAAACCCGGTCCTTCGTTTCCTGAGCGATAGAGGCTTTGCCATTTAACACATAGGAGATGGTGGCGGGAGAGACATTGGCCTCGCGGGCTACATCTTTAATGGTTGGACGTTTATTCATTGCGTTTCATGCCCTTCTTAAATATCATTGCAAAGCGGCTAAAGTGTTGCTGGGTATTATACCAAATCAACTTATAATGTCTGCGAAAGAATCTTTGTAAAAGCAATAAATGCAAACTTTTGATCAATTTTGGCGGACATTATTAAAGCGAATTAGCTTATATAGTGTTCCGGTTATGATACAGCTTGATAAAAATGCTCATTCATAGCACACTTTGCGCCTCGTAATTTAAACGTATCAATTGCCTTGGCTTTATTATAGACAATCATCCAAGCTGTTGTCAATACATATTCAATATATTTTTTACAATTGCGCGAATAATGTAGTTAAATTTATACAACATATACAATTGACCTTTCGAAACAACTGTGATAGACTGAAGAAAAATGTTGAAACGTTTCAACAATAGAGCATAGGGGTATTTTATGAAACCAAATTACATTCCAACCGGTAATACGCAGGTAAGCCTACCGCAGATTAACGAACAGAACGCCGCAATAGAGGATATCACCTTTTTACATATGGGGCTGAAGGGTCTTGTGGATATCCGCGGCGACGAACAGCAACCGCTGATGCGTCCGTTTGTCAAAATCGGCGGGCAAGAGCAGCCACTTACAAATCTGTTCTGGCAACGCAAGGGTTATTGGGTTCCCACCTTTAACGCGAGATGCGGAGCACTCGCGGTTTTGGGCACAATCATAGCTCCGGTTAACGAGCGTGGGTTTATCTACCACCTCACGTATAAAAATACTTCTGATACGGAGTTGACTGCTCAATTGGGGCTTGTGGGGCGGTTTGCCTCCGCGTGGCACTGTATTAACGAGGATAAGCAGCTAAACGGAACAAAGAAGGGTTACCATAGCAACTGGAACCACAGCTTTGTACTTGATTTTACCATGGGCAGCGCACTGTTCTCGTTGGCCCCAATGGCTTCACGTGAAGTTCACTCTGATTTTACAGCGGCAAATGATGCCATTGATTATACCTTATCATGCGAAATAACCCTGAAACCCGCAGAGGAGCAAACCCTCGAGTTCTTCTGGGGCATAGGGTTCGAAGAGGTTGCCTCCTGCACATCGGCCAAGGAGATGCTGCGGCAGGGCTGGGCGTATGAATATACCCGCACTCTTAAATGGCTAAAACAACGTGCCAAGGACTTTAATGACGATACCTTAAATCAGATATACAATCTTAACCTGTTCTTCAATCTGTTTTATGCCACCGGTGTAACCATCGATACCGAGGAGCTGGTACTTGTAACCTCCCGGAGCCCTCTCTACTATGTTAGCGCCGCCTACTGGGATCGAGACAGTCTGCTTTGGAGCTTTCCCGCAGTATTGGACGCGGATGAAAAGCACGCGCGCGCAATGCTTGATTACGTGTTTACCCGCCAGATAAAAAACGTAGGGGTTCACTCCCGCTATATTGACGGTACGGTTCTGGAGCCGGGCTTTGAGCTTGACGAGCTCTGTGCGCCGGTGCTTGCCCTTGCCGCTTATTTCAAGGCAACAGGGGATGCGCAATACCTAAAACAGGAGCACATTGTAAAAGGAATAAATCACATCTTAGCAGTACTGGAGGAGAAGAAGCATCCAAGCATTCACCTGTACGAAACCTTCCTGCAGCCTACCGACGATATGCATATCTACCGCTACCTTACCTATGACAATGTTTTGGTTTGGCGAATACTCAAGGATATCAGCGCAATGTTTGCGGATATCCTGCCTCAAAAGCTCCTTTGTGAACTGTCGGCGCAGGCGGACCGGGTACAACATGCCATCTTTGCTCACTGTGTCAAAACCGAGAACGGGAAAAGGATTTTCTGCTGGTCTACCGATTTAGACGGTCATTACGATATTTACGACGAGCCTCCGGGCAGCCTGCAGCTGTTGGCATTCCGAGGCTTCTGTAAGCAGGATGATGAGGTGTTCCAAAACACGGTGGAGCTGATTCGAAGCGGCGACTACCAGTATTCCTTCGCGGGTTTCCCGATTGCCGAGATAGGCTGTCCGCACGCGCCGCATCCATGGATACTAAGCGTTGCCAACAGCCTGATACTAGGACGCAAGGAGCATTGCCGCGATATCCTCAGCAAAACAAATATGGATAACGGCATTGCATGTGAAAGCGTAAACGAGGTGACCGGTGAGTGTGAAACGGGTGCCGCCTTCGCCACCTGTGCCGGTTTTCTGGCATATGCCATCCATTATGCGTATGAGCGGTAGATTTACTTAGCAACGCAGCAAGCATTAGGTTCTTTAGTAAGAAAGGAATGGTCTTTAGCATGAACCAAATCGAATATGCAAGGTCAGCTATCTCCACTAAAAATCGAGAAAATATAGATTTCAATGAGAGCATCTTCTTTTTAGGTAACGGATACATGGGTGTACGCGGCTATTTATGTGAAGATACCACGGAGCGAAACCACCTAAAAGGAGCGTATCTCGCGGGAGTATACGATATCATTAAGGATAATCTTACCGACTTTGTCAATACCCCTAACTTCTTCGCGGTGTGTATTCAGATAGATGGGGTTTTATTGGGGGGAGAGTCGTTTAAAATAAGCGATTTTTCTCAGAGACTAAATCTGTATAACGGCGAGATGTGCTACGAATATACCACGCAGCTGGGTGAAAAACGGGTTAGGGTAACCGCCAAAAGATTTCTTAGCCTTTTTGATGTGCACACGGCCGCTATGAACATAACGGTCCAACCGCTAGACAGCGATATGGAGGTTACCTTTTTGGCGGGTATCGATAGTCGCAGCTGCAATTGCCCCATCAGCGACGACCAGACCAAAAAAAATACCGAGACGCTTACCTATACTGAGGTAGTAAAGCAGGAGATTCATAATACGTTTGCCTCGGTTTTTCTAAAAACCAAGCTAACCGATATCACGATTAGCGAGGCTGCTGCGGTTTCTTTTAGTCATGGAGAACCCGAGCCGGTGAACGAGAAGGGCTTTGTTGGTCAATCGGTTCACATAAAGGCAAAAAAGGGGCAGGTGTGTACCTGCGAGCAGGTTATCAGCGTTTATACTTCACTTGACCTGCCGGCACCTCAGCTTGCCTTGACAACAGAAGAAAGCCTTGCAAAGAACATATTAACAGGGTACGACGGACTGTTGGCACAGTCTGCAACTGAATGGTTAAGCCGTTATGACGACTGCGATATCATCATAGAGGGCGATGAAAAAGCCGATACCGCCCTGCGTTATAATGTTTTTCAGATGATAGCAAACAACGCGCGAGATAACGAGCGAGTGAGCATAGGTGCCCGTGGTTTGACCCACGCCCGATATAAGGGCTGCTACTTTTGGGATACCGATATCTTCTTATTACCGTTCTTTTTGCTCGGCGACCCGCTGGCAGCTAAAAACCTATTGCTTTACCGTTATCATGCGCTGGATGCCGCTAGAGAGTATGCAAAAAAGATGTCGTGCAGCGGTGCGCGCTATCCGTGGATGGCCTCGTTTGACGGCAGTGAACAGTGCGAAACATGGGATACCGGAGCCTGCGAGATTCATATTACGGCTGATGTTGCCTACGCGTTTGATTACTACCTGCGCACCACGGCAGACAAACCCTTTCTCTACCGTTATGCCGCCGAGGTATACATAGAAACCGCGCGCTTTTGGTCGGATCGATTCTCTTACGATGCGGTGAACGATTGCTACAATATGTTGTTTGTTAAGGGCCCCGATGAATACTGTGGCGTAACTCGCAACAACACCTACACCACCACGCTAGCGATATATAATCTGCAGCTTGCGCTTGCCGCAATTGATGAGATGAGGCAGGAATGCCCCGACACCTTAAAAAACCTGTTAAGACGGCTAAACTGTATGATGGAAGAAACCTTGCGTTGGAAGGATATCATACAAAAAGCGGTGGTGCTGTACGATAAACAACGCCAGCTATACATTGAAGACGAGTTGTTTCTTTCCCTTGAGCCCTTTGATTTTGCGCGCTTTAAAACCGATAACAAACCGGTTTACCATAGGCTGAGCTTCGACCGCCTCCAGCGCTATCAGGTGCTAAAGCAAGCCGACATCATCCTGCTGATGGCACTGTTGCCCGAAAAGTATACCCATGCACAGAAGCTTGCGGCATGGAATTTTTACGAGCCGCTTACCTTGCACGACTCTACCCTAAGCTTTGGCACGCATGCGTTGCTGGCAGCCCAAATCGGTGAACAGCAAAAGGCAGAAGCTTATCTTAATAAGAGTATGTATCTTGACCTTGAAAATGTGATGTGCAATACCGCTAGTGAGGGATTACACCTTGCGGCGTTCGGTGCCACCTGGCAGAGCGTGGTGCATGGATTTTGCGGTATTACCATAAAAGACGGAAAACCAACGGCTACACCGCACCTTCCCGAGCAGTGGAAAAGGGTAACTGTCCGGCTTTCTGCACGCGGCAAGCGCTTTCATATTGCGGTAACCAGCAACGGCTATACGGTTCAGGAACGATAGGATGGGTTTAACCATGATTATGGGGATGATCTTTGATTTGGACGGCGTGCTTTGTCACACCGATGAGTATCACTATCAGGCGTGGAAATCCATCGCCCGGGAACTGAATATTCCGTTCGACCGTACGGTGAATAATCGTTTGCGCGGGATATCGCGTAAGGAAAGCTTGGAGATTATCCTCTCAAACGCCCGCCTTACACTAACAAAAAACGAGAAGCAGCGGCTGGCCGAGCGTAAAAACAGTCGTTACCAAAATGCTTTGCAAGGAATGACCCCCGCAGACCTGAGCGATGAGGTTAAAACCACACTGAAGCTTCTTCGAGCTAAAGGCTATCGCATGGCGGTAGGCTCTTCGAGCAAGAATGCGGGGCTTATACTGGAAAAGCTCGGTATCACGGGCTGTTTTGACGCCATAGTCGACGGATGCCTTTGCGCAAATTCCAAGCCCCAACCGGATATTTTTCTAAAGGCCGCTGAACTGTTGAACCTCTCACCGCAAGAGTGCGTTGTGGTGGAGGATGCCCTTGCCGGTATCCAAGCGGCAAACCGTGGCGGGTTTAAAAGCATCGGCATCGGTGACGAGGCTTCCAACCTCGGCGCTACTTCAACCATAAGCAGCATTAACGAGCTCCTTGTTGTACTGAAACTGTTGTGATTGGCTAATCTTCATAGAAAAAGTAGTATTTCGAGCACTTGTTAACCCATAGAGTAAAGGCAACCAAGCAATACAGCTTGGTTGCCTTTATTTGTTATTCCAAAGCTCAAACTTCAGACAGATTGACAATTACTCCGGGGGAAAGATGTCTTGTGTTTTTTGCGACCAGCTCCTGTTACTGTGCCTGTTGAGACAAGAATTTACGGGTGATTTTCTCTACCAAAACCGCACCCACCCAGGTTGCGATCGGGCTTACGATGATACCACAGGCAGATAATATCAGTAGAATTGTCTTGTGCGATGCCTTTTCTGTGTGGATTAAGCCTTTTATACCCAGAGTCAAAAAGGGGATGAAAATGCCAAAAAGAAGTGCGGTCCAAATTAGGGGAGGGTAGGATAGTATTTCGATAGGCACACTGAAAACACCCGCAGCGATACCTATGCTGCTAAGCAATATAGTCGCAGGGCGAAGGGGTCTTTTCATCATATAAAGGGGAATCAAGAAACTACGCCACAACGAGCCTGTTTGCGCTCCGCCAAACAGACCGCCAAGCATGTTTCTTACCGAAACGACAATAAACGAGCGCTCCACATTAATGTCCTCTTTCGTCTCGTTATCGTTGCGAGCGGTATCAATCAATGTGTTTATGGTAACGGTATCCATAGCCCAAAGTAACACAACAAACAACGCAAACGGCAATGTCTTGAGAATTGTTATTACATCAAAGCCATAACCAATCCCCCACATGTCATTCCACCAATAGTCTGGGCTGAAGTTAAGGGGGGTTACCGTTGAAGATACTTCTATTTTCATCCCAAAAATAAGCGGAACTAGAAGCGATGCGATCGCAGAAAACGGTATGATTAACCAGGACTTATTGCGTTTTAGCAAAAACACATAAGTCAGTGCCAAGATAGCGGCTAGGAGGATTAAAGCAATATACTTGTCTCCAAAAAACGAGATAAGCTTTTCGGCAGCCATAATCACGCCCGAAACCCCGAACACAAGTGAAAGGCTAGCTTTACTCAGGTCGCCTGAAAAAAGCAGTATGCGTGTTAGCAGCTTGGTTTTTACACTGATAATTCCTAAAATACCAACCAAAATGCTTAAAATAAGAGGGTGCGCCCCGAAGGTTGCCATGGTTGGTATTATCACAATAAGGGGCGCGAGTGTTCCGGCAGGCGCAATATGGCGAAACATCAAGCCGGCAACAAGGGTTATCACACAGCCGACTAAAATCTCTATCCGTACATTTTCAAAAACAAAGTTTGGTGTGCTTACCCCAAGTTCCTGCGCCCAAACAAGGGCAAAGGAAGAAGCCAGTGCGATTTTGCCGATTAACCCCGACAGCGCGGGGACGAGATCCAAACAGATATTTTTTGCGTGTTTCATCATATTCATAACGACTAATATTTCATGGGTATTAGGTTCGAGTAGCTCTCAACCGGAGCATTGCTTAAGAATAGCTGAATAATCCGCTTTCCTAAGGGGTCAAGAGCAGCTGTGTTGAATTTCTCGACCTCCTGCATGAAAAAGTCGGTTAAGATTTTTGCTCCCTGATCATAGCCCTCAACCCCGACCTCGGCCTGCATTTCCGGTTGCAGGAATGCCTTTCTGATATTTTGTCCGTCCACCTTCAGCGAGTCCAACGAGTAGCCCAATAGTGGGCAGCGTGCTTCGTTTAGGTGCTCCGGCTTAAACCTGGCACTCCCTCGGCGGGCGATATATTCACGCGCAATCCATTGTGGCATAAACCCGACCTTGTATGCCCCGATGTGTTGATTTGGGATAAGAACATACCGGGTGTTGGAGGAGTAAACAATCTGCTCTAAAAGCAGGTTTGCCTGCTCTACCATTTTTCCCGTTGCAAACGGCCAGTAGGAGCCTACTCCCTCGCTGCTCATACCAACACTGGCTGTGATGCTTGGATTATTATGTCCCCTCGGGGCTACCAGCCTCCATATCCAAGCAAGGGCAGGCGGCAGAATGTGAAACATCCCCAGAATTCCGTAAGAAGGATTCTCCTTTGTGCAGGGGGGTGTTCTTACACCAAAGCTTCTCACGTCAACCTCAACAGTCTCATTGATAACGTTTTGCACCATGCGTCGGGGCAGAATGACTCTGGGGTTTGGGCAGGGAGTTCCATCAGAGTCTATCGTATGCTCCCATACAAGGCAGGTGGATTTGGGCGTTCCCTGGATATTCAAGAACACCAGCGGTTCGGAAGGCTGTGTAAATATCTTTTCATACTGTGGCGTTGTTCCATAGGCTTTAATATGGTCAAGCCTTAAAAACCAACCCTGCTCGGCATCCTTTACAACCAGCTTTTTGCTTTTATTTTTCATTTTGGGGTGGCAGAGTGCCATATCATCGGTAACAGGGCGAAGCTCGCAGGTTTCTTTAAGCTCAATGTAGTTTTTCTCACCCGTAACCGTGTTTTGCCCCAGAACAATGCGTCCATCCAGCTCCTTGTGGATGTTCTCGATCATCTCACTTTTTCCGCCGCCGGAGGCACCCTCGTGCATAATTACAATCTCATTGTCGTACGGGGTAATCACCTTTACCGTTGAGGCGTGAACGGTAACCCAGCCTTCATTCTCACCAATATTTAGCAACACCCCATAAATGCCCTTCTTTGCGCTGGGGCCCGGATAGAGGTTGTAGGAAAACAGCTCGTGTATCTTCTTTAGCCGATTGTGAATGACTATTTGCTTTCCGTCAAAATGGGTATGGCGAAAGGGCGGCGCAAGGAAAATGATAGCCTTCGGGCAGAAGTTTTTGCTTAGTTCGTCAATGCCAATAAAGCCTTGTAAATCCGCAAGCCCGCAGGCAAAAAAAGCAGCATTGAGCGGGGCAATCAGCAGCGAATCATAGCCGTATTCCATGCCGCCCGCTTTAAACGGCAGCACAATAAGCCTTTGCTTTTTTAGCCATTCAAAGGTTGCATTTCGTAATGGCTCAAAATCCTCATCGTAGATATCGTCATATTTGGGTTTGTCGGTATCGTTATCATCCGCAACCAACAGGCAGTCCGGGTCGCGTCTTCGCATGTAATCATCCTGATAGTTTACAACGGCGCCGTTTTTGCAGCGAGTAACGCTCGCTTCAGTAATTTCTCCCAAACCCTCTACGTCATACGTCACATGAAAAACGTCATTGTCCTTACTTCCAAAGGAAAGGGCAACAATCTCTTCTCTGGTTTTAGGGAATATGACTTCGCTGCTGCTATTGATGATATCAACAACATAATTGGGCAGCTTAAACTTTTTTAGTAGCTCCTTCATCCTTTTTACCTCACTTAATTTATATTTAAATCATTGTGTATCAGACGCACGATTATGTGATAATGCCGTGCCGGTTCACATTTTCCACCACATTTCAGTTTGCAGCTTTTCATCCTTCTTAATTACTTCATTCACCATATCGGTTTTCATCTTTAACAGCTTTTGTGCTATTGTCTCATCCTCAACGCCGAGTATCTGAGCAGCTAAAATCCCCGCGTTGTCTGCGCCGTCAATCGCTACGGTTGCAACCGGTATACCCTTTGGCATCTGAACCGTAGAAAGCAAAGCATCCAACCCATCCAGGTGGGACGATCCGCACGGAATGCCGATTACAGGCAGTGTGGTGTGGGCAGCCAAAACGCCTGCCAAATGTGCCGCCTTTCCCGCAGCGGCTATCACAACACCAAACCCGTTCTCTTTTGCATTGCTTGCAAATTCACATGCGATTGCAGGAGAACGGTGCGCGCTCATAACATGTACCTCAAGCGCTATGCCAAAGCCCTTAAGAACGGTTATCGCCCCTTTTACGATGCCTAAATCACTGTCGCTCCCCATTATAATTGCTACCTTCTTACCCATAAAACCACCCTTTCGTTTTTGATAATAATAAAAGCCGATACCCTCAGAATTCTCTGAAGATATCGGCTTACTTACAACTTAGCTAGGCTATTTTGCATTGTCTTCCGAACTTATTTAATTGGTATCAGTTCATCTACATTCTGTTCCGTGATAATGACGATGATCTTCTCTCCTGTTTTGGTGCTGATATCCGAGTGCGTGCTAACAACCGCCAATCCTGTTACATCGCTGATCAATGTTTCCAGATATCCTCGACCGCACTCAAATAGTGAGGTGCGAACCTTTTTAAACAGCTCAATGCCCTGTGGGTTATCGGTCAGCTTTTGCTCCGATGGACTCAAAAAACCGGAAAGCCGAACAATAATCATATCGTTGATGATATGAGTTCGGATGTTTTTGGGACCCCTGCCCATATACTCAACTTCAAACTTGCTAATCACTTCACTGATTTTTGCTTCTAATTGTCCTTTTGTCATGAATCCACCTTCATTCTACAATTCATATTTTAATCGATGTTTTCAATTTTGTCTATAGTTTTTATTTAGTTTTGAATAATTGGTTATCAAATCCTGCAAAAATACCTCATTCATTGATAGTTTAATCTAGCAAAAGGTGAGAACAGCATCAGGCAGTTCCCCTGCACAAAGCCACCAATTATTATTCTGCTACCTGTGGCTGCAAATATGTTATTTTTACGGATATTATTCATAACAACAGCAACCCACCGCGGGGAAGATTGCCACGAGAGACCTTGCTTTCTTAGGCGCGGAGCACCTTTCAGGAGGCCTTACGCACTGGCGCTGTCGTACCGTTTCATGCCCCTGCTCCATAGAAACAGCATAAGTGCAAAGAAAAATGCGGTGATGCCGATACTCAAAAGCCAGTGCGCTAGGCGCATCTGCCCAAACAGGGCAAGCGAAGGCAGGTTTGCGATCATCCCATATGGTAATACGACAAACAGCAGAACCCTCCACGCGCCGTGAATGGCGGGCGCAGGCAGCCGAAAGGACATATCCATCAGCGTGTTTTCCACATCCAGCAGGCCGTTTACCTTGGTAAGCCAAAATGCAGCACAGCGGATGCAAAAGCTGATGGCGTACAGCAACAGATACATCAGCAGCAAGGCAAGCGCAAACCGCAGGCAGTTTGGCAGCGTAAGCAACCCAAGCCGTGCGGTACCAACGCCAGTGATGACCAGCCCCACGCCGCACAACGCGAAGGAACCGATGTTTAGCTCCCCAAACGATACAAACCACAGCGCGCCCACCGGCTTAACAATCACAAGGTCGAGCATGCCGGTGCGAATCTTCTCCGGCAGCGAATAAACCCCAAAGAAGCAGGTGGCCATATACAGCCCATCCAGTACAATAAACGAACCGGTGAACACCGTCAGGTGCCATACCGTCCAATCGCCGATGGCGCCGTTTTTTGCTACGATACCAAAGAAGACCAGCTGAAGTGAAAACAGGGTTAAGTCGGCGCAGAACGCACCCCAAAAGCTGGCCCGATACATCATGGCGGAGGACAACTTCAGCTTTGCCAAGGTCCGCATGACCCTGAGCGCATGCAAAATCCGCTGCATCATATCCCCACCCCCTCAAAGCGTCTGGGTGCGCGCCGCACCAAAAGGGTACAAAAGCCCACGAATACCATAATCCATGCCGATAGAATCAGTGTCGCCATAACGGGGGAAAGCTCCGCCTTGCCCATACACAGCAAAACCGGGTAATAGAGCGTATACGAAAACGGCAGCCACCGCGCTATTTTATCCCCGAACACCATGTGAAGCGGCAGCAGCGAGCCGGAGAAAAAGCTTACAACAATATGCTGCACCACAAAGATAAACCCGATGTCGGTTAAGCGAAAGGTGAACATGGCTATGATAAACTGAATCAGCATATTCATTACGCCACCCAGCAAAATAACAGGCAGCGCGCTAAGTACGTCGGGTAACGAAACAGGGGCAAAGTACTGCGAAAAAAGCAGCATGCAGGCGGTAAGTACGGTACCCATAGAGAGCATCGGCAGCGCCGCTCGCGCAAAGCTTGCGCTCACAAAATACACCAGTGGCGACACAGGGCGCACCATGAATTTGGAATAACCGCCGGTTTTAATCTCGTTAGAAAACTCATGAAGCAGCCCGTCGGACAGGGTAAGCCCCGACAAAATGCCCCCCAGCAGATAGTAGGTGGTCATTTCGGGCAGTGTAAAGCCCTCGTAACGCTCCGCACCCCGAAACACCGCGCTCCACAGCAGATAGGCAAGCGCTATCGTAACAATACTCAGCCCCGCGCGCAGCCAGGTGCTACCCCGATAGATCACGGCGTTTTTTAGTTCGCAGGACATAACCGCCCTGTATTTTTTTATGTTCATGCTTGTGCATACACCCTTTCTACCAGCATTGTTACGTCGTCGTCTGCCACCGTAATGTCGGCAATATCACAGTAGTCAAGCAGCTGCTTTAGGATGCGTTGTGTGTTATCCTTTGGCGTGCGCAGGCTAAGCAGGTCGTTTTGCCGCTCTAATATTTCGGCTCCCGGCAGATGGGGAAGGGTGCACGCCGCGCTAAGGCTTACGGTAATCACGCTGCTGGTGCTCTGCGCCGAAAGCAGGGCGCGCAGGTCTCCGTCGTATATTTTTCTGCCCTGCCGCAGAACGATACACCGTTTGGTCAGTTCCAGCAGATCCTCGGTGTAGTGAGATGTAAGCAACAGGGTAATCCCGCGCTCCTGCCCCGCAGTTTTCAGCATGGCGCGAATCTGCCGTTGGGCGGCCGCGTCCAACCCGATGGTCGGCTCGTCGAGAAATAAGATTTTGGGCTGATGCAACAGCGACGCAATCAGCTCAAACTTCATACGCTCGCCCAGCGAGAGCTTACGCACGGGAACGGACAGATACTGTGTAACATCAAACAGCTTTGTAAAATACGTTACGTTGTCGCGGTACTGCCTGTCTTCAATTTCGTAAATCTCCTTGTTAAGCAGCAGCGAATCGCTTGCGGGCAGGTCCCACCACAGCTGCGACTTTTGCCCCATCACCACCGCAAAGCTTTTCTTGAATGTGCTTTTTCCTTGAAACGGGCGAAATCCACCCACTGTCACCTGACCACCTGTTGGTTGAATGATGCCTGTTAACAGCTTAATCAGCGTGGTTTTGCCCGCCCCGTTGGGACCCATTAGTCCAACAAATTCCCCCTCGCCGATACAGCAGGAGAAATCGTCTAGTGCGGTTCGCAACTTCTGCTCTCGGCGAAACAACGAGGTAAACGAGCCCTTTAACCCTTCGGGCTTTTCAAAGTAGGTATATTGTTTTGTAAGGTTTTGTGTAATAATGCTCTGCATGTGTTGTTATTCCTCACTTTCATAGCGAACGACGGCGTTGGGGTCATGGCGCTTTCCCATTACATGGCGTGCCTTGCGGTTTTGCACGGTGTCAAATATGATGGAAAAATCATAATCCGGCGGGTACATCTTTTCGGCAGAGACGATAATCGTTAAGCGTTTATGTGGTATCGTCATCTTTTTTCCCTTTACCTGCACAACAACCATCCCCATGCCATCCGCCGGTCGGTACACAATACCCGTTTCCTCTGTTGGGCTTATTTGCACACAGTCCCCCATCTTAAATTGCTCGGCAAGTGCGGTTTGCTTTTCCGGCTTCGGCTTTGCCTTTTGTATGATACACTTTGTTTGGGCGACAGGCGGCACGTCTCGCCCGATCTCGTCCGGCAGGGTGAGCGCCGAAAGGGAATGCCCTGTATCCAACACCTGCTCTGCCAAATGCAGCAGATGCTCGGGGAATCCCAGCCGTTTTGCGATATACAGCGCGCAGCTCTCGCCGGCTTCACCAAGCTCCAGTCGATAAAGCGGACACAGCTTTTCTCGGTCAAACGCCATGCGCGCGTTAATAAGCCCCGTTGCGCGCTTGGCATAGTCCTTAATCTCTGGGTAATGGGTGGTCACAACAAACAGACAGCCTCGCCGACGCAGTTCCTCCAGCACCGCAACCGCAATGCCCATGCCCTCTGCCGGGTCGGTGCCCGAGCCCAGCTCATCAAGCAGCACAAGGCTTTCATGTGTGCAAAGCCTTAAAACCTCTATAATGCGCACAATATGCGATGAAAAGGTCGACAGGTTTTCGCTGATGCTCTGTCCGTCGCCAATGTCGCACAGAATCAGGTCATGCATGCTCAGTACGCTGTTTGGCAGTGCGGGAACATGAAGCCCGCACTGCGCCATCAAGGAAAGCAGCCCCACCGTTTTAAGCGCAACGGTTTTGCCGCCGGTATTGGGCCCTGTAATCACAACGCCGGATACCTCACCCCCAAGCTCAAAATCCAGTGGTACGCAGGCGTCCGCCGGCAATAGTGGGTGTCTGGCCGAGTGCAGGGCTATCCGTCGCTCGGTGGTAATCGTAGCGGGGGCAGCCTTCATGCTAAGCGAAAGCTTTGCCTTTGCAAACGCAAGGTCAAGCATCTCCATCGCATCGGCGTTTGTGCGAATCTCGTGAATATGCGCATCCACCAGCGCCGTGAGGGTATACAAAATACGGCGCACCTCGTTTTCCTCCGCAATTTCGAGCATCGAAACCTCCTGCTGCAGCTTCACCACACTGGAAGGCTCAATAAACACAGTGCTTCCGGTGCCAGATGTGTCCACCACCGAGCCTGAGACCTTGCCTTTGTGTTCGCGTTTTACAGGCAGCGTAAACCGTCCGTTTCTTATGCTCACAAAGCTCTCAGCATACCATTCCTTATTGTTTCGCAGCAGGCTATCAAGTCTTGTCTTTATTGCGGTGTGAGCAGACTCCTTCTTACGTCGAATGCCGCGCAGCTCGGGCGAAGCATTATCGGTAAGCTGCTCGCCCTGTATCGTCTGTTCAATCTCCTCGCCCAGCTGCTTCAGGTCATAAAACGACGCGCCGTAGCTCGCTAGTTCGCTTTGCGCCCCCTCGCCCTTTTTCAGATACGACTTCATCCTTCGGCACGACGCCGCAAATTGCGCGACATAAACGAGCTGCACGGGGGTGAGCATCGAGCCCTTTTCGCACAGCACCAGTATTTCGTCCAACTCCCGCATCGGGGCAAGCGGCGGGCTACCCAGCCGCTCAATCAGCATTCGCGCGTCGGTGGTCTCCCAAATATGCCGTTCGCACTCGGTTTGGCTAAGATACGGGGTCAACGTAAGCAGCCGGTTCTTTGCCCGGTCTGAGAGTGCGCAGTCGCTTAGCTGACCTAAAACAACATGAAATTCCAATGAATTCATAGACTTTTGCAATGTGATATTCTCCTTTTTAAAGCCGAAATTCAGCATGATTTCGGACACCGCAGCCAAGCCTTGTCAACAACACAAAAAAAGCGTGAAAGGACAAATCCTTCCACACTTTTATAACCAATCTATATTGCGCAACTCCACAAAAGCAGAGAACTACCCCCGCGTTTTGCCGTTATACCCGTGGTTCAGGGCAATGGGCAACACGAAAGGATATGGCACAAAAAAGGTTATGTGCAAAGCATGTCTGATGCGCACTGATGGTACGCAAACGGATGTCCGGTCAGCATCGCAGGTGCGATGCCCCGAAAGGCAATGCAAAGCATGGCAGGCAACAAACCTACCGCGAACGCAAGCCTTTCACAACTATTTAGTTGCGAACTACCTTTTCAAACAATGCCGACACAAAACCCATCCTTTGCTAATTTGATGTTGATATTATATTACATATGCTTTTAAAAAGCAACAGTCTTTTTTCATGCGGCTATAGTCTTGTGTAAGCAGACTGCTTTTGCTCAATGAGGAGGGCAAGCAAAACCTTAATCGCCGACGGGTTACGATATCAGCCCCTTCTATTCGCAGAAGTAATAACGCATCACACAAACCAAGCCAATACAGTTGCATGTTTTGTAGGAATGCAATAGAATAGAGACATACTAATAATGGTGTGGTGATAGGTAAAATGCAGGCAAGCAATACAAACAGTATTGAAATGAAGAAAATTAACCGCAACAGAATATTCCGGCTAATCTATACAGAGGGTCAGCTTTCCAAGCAGAATATTGTACAGAAGCTAAACGTGAGCCTGCCTACCGTCAACCAAAACCTAAAGGCGCTTTCGGAGCTTGGGCTAATAAAGGATCAGGGGAGCCTTGCCTCAACAGGCGGGCGTAAGGCACGCGCCATAAGCTGTAACCCCGAAGCACGGTTTTCTATAGGGGTGGATGTCACCAAAAACCACGTTGTGTTGGTTGCCACCGACCTATGCGCCGCCATCGTAAAAAGCAGGACTGTGCGACTGCCGTTTGAAAATAAAACGGAGTACTTTCGTACGGTGGGGCAACTGATAGAACAGTTTGCCGCAGACCCCCAAATAGATAAGTCAAGGATACTCGGGGTGGGGATATCGGTGCCCGGGCTGATATCGGAGGACAGGCAAAAGGTGTCGTATGCGTCCATACTCGGCTTTTCCGGTGGCAGCTTAAGCAGCTTTTCCGAGCATATAGCCTATCCCTGCATCTTTAGCAACGATGCCAGCGCCGCGGCGATGGCGGAGCTTTGGAACTGTAACGCGAGCGAGAATGTGGTGTACCTGTCATTAAGCAACAGCGTGGGCGGTGCCATATCGCTGGGTAAAACTGTCTACCCGGGGGACAACCGGCGCAGCGCGGAGTTTGGTCATATGACCATTATTCCCAAGGGCAAGCGCTGCTACTGCGGGCAAGTCGGATGTGTGGACGCGTACTGCAACGCAAGTATCCTGTCCGACACCACAAACGGCAGCCTTGCCGATTTTTTTGAAAAGGTAGACACGGGCAGCGTACCGCACCTGGAGGTATGGAAGAAATACCTTCATTACCTGACGCTTACGGTAAACAACCTCAGGATGATTTTTGATTGTAGGGTGATTCTCGGCGGATATGTGGGCAGCTACATGGGCAGGCATATCGACGCTCTGCGCAAGCAGGTATCCCAGCGCAATTCGTTTGAGAAGGATGGCAGCTATCTGGAGGTCTGCAGGTATAAGCGCGAATCGTCCGCGGTCGGCGCCGCGCTGCAGTATATCGAGCCTTTTATTAACAACATATAAGTTGCGGTGCAATACACCAATATATAATACAGCACAACCGGCAGATCAATTGCAAAGGCGATTGACTTGCCGGTTTTTTGCTTGTTAAGCTCTATTGACTTTTTGCGTGCGTTTCTCTATTATAAAGCTAAATAACTTTTATAAAACAATTTTACAAAACAATTTTACTAAGGAGCAACAACAATGCAAAAAGCAGCTTACATGACAGGCATCAACAAACTGGAAATACGCGAGATTGACATGCCCACTCTCCGGGCGGATCAGGTAATGGTTAAGGTGGACTACGTCGGAATCTGCGGCTCGGATGTTCATTATTTAGAGCATGGACGGATTGGCGACTTCATTGTAAACGGAGATTTCAGGCTGGGGCATGAGTGCGCCGGAACGGTAACAGAGGTTGGCAAACACGTAACCGGCTTACAAATAGGCGATCGAGTCGCGCTGGAGCCGGGGTGTACCTGCGGACAGTGTGAGTTTTGCAAGACGGGGCGGTACAACCTTTGTCCGGATGTGGAATTCCTCGCAACGCCGCCGTACCACGGGTGCCTGCAAAACTATATCGCCTATCCTGCCAATATGTGCTTTAAGCTGCCGGGTCAGGTAAGCACAAAAGAAGGCGCACTGGTGGAGCCTTTGGCGGTTGGCATTCATGCGGCTAAACAGGGCGGCGTGTCCCTGGGCGACAGTGTTGTAATATTGGGTGCCGGCTGCATCGGGCTGGTAACGCTGCTTGCCTGCAAGGCCTTTGGTGCGGCAAACCTTATTGTGGTGGATGTAATCCCCAAACGTCTGGAGCTTGCAAAAAAATTGGGCGCTACGCATACCATCAATGCGGCGCAGTGCGACTCACGCAAGGAGATTGAGTCGCTTACCCAAGGCGCGGGCGCAGATGTTGTCATCGAAACGGCGGGCACAAGCGCAACCTACGCCCAGACGGCGTATCTGGTCAAGCGTGGGGGAACAATTGTACTGGTGGGTATGCCTTCAAGCGACACCGTTGAGTTTAACTTTGCAAAGCTGATGAACAAGGAAGCGCAGATAAAAACGGTATTTCGTTACCGCAACATCTACCCTCAGGCCATCGCCGCCATTGCACAGGGCCAGATTGACGTATCGGCAATCGTCACACACGAGTTCCAATTTGCCGACACTGCTAAGGCATTTGATTTTGTGATTCACAATAAAAATGATGTTGTAAAAGCGGTCATCAAGGTGTAGTGTTATATTAGGGTAAGTAAAAGAGGACTATTGGGAGTCTCTTCGTAAACGATTTTATGCTGCATCAAACAGTCCTAAAACGCCTAAGCAAGTAGTCTGAATATTCATGTAAGGAGCAACCGCTATGATTCACAACCCAATCTTACCAGGCTTTAATCCGGACCCCTCGCTGATTCGTGTCGGTGAGGATTATTATCTTGCCACCTCAACCTTTGAGTGGTTTCCGGGCATTCCAATCTATCATTCCAAGGATTTGGTGCATTGGAAGCTGATTGACCACGTGCTGAAAACCAAAAAGCAGGTGGATTTATCCAACCTTGCGCCCTCCAAGGGCGTTTGGGCGCCCTGCCTGACCTATTGCGAGGCAGAGAAGCGCTATTATGTTTTGTACTCCAACGTGTACCGTTCCAACTCCCTGCAGTTTGATGTGGATAACTTCCTTGTCTGGTCAGACAGCATTCACGGTCCGTGGAGCGACCCGATTTATATCAATTCCAGCGGGTTTGACGCCTCGTTGTTCCATGACGAGGACGGAAGAAAATGGGTCGTTAATCAGGAGCGGGATTTTCGGCAGGGCAACCAAAATAAGCGCCCCATTATATTGCAGGAATACAGCCCAAAGGCACAAAAGTTAATCGGCAAGCCGGTTCGCCTCACCTACGGGGCAACCAAACGCGGCTTTACCGAAGGCCCCCATCTCTACAAGCACAACGGCTACTATTACCTGATGACCGCAGAGGGGGGCACCGGCTACGGACATTGCGTTGCACTGCTCCGTGCAAAGGACATTACAGGACCATATGAGAGCTGTCCGCGCAACCCCATCATCACCTCCTGCACGCAGGAGTTTGCGATGCAGCCGGACACCGCCTATAGTATGCCGGAGTTTTACAATCCCGACCAGACGCTGCAAAAAGCAGGGCATGGCTCGCTGGTTAACACCCAAAACGGGCTGTGGTATGTTGCCCATCTTTGCGGCAGACCGGTGATGCCGCAAAAAAGATGTGTTCTCGGGCGAGAGACCTCCATCCAGCAGGTGGAATGGACAGAGGACGGATGGCTGCGCATGACCGACAAAACCAACGTAGCCAAGGAGTATGTGCCTGCACCAAACCTGCCCGAGCATCCGTTTGAGCAGGAGCCGCCACGCTGCGATTTTGACGACACAACGCTTAGCCTGCAGTTCTGCACGCCGCGCAACGAGATTACGCCCGATTGGGCAGACCTGTCCGCCCGCCCGGGCTACCTGCGGTTGCGCGGACGCGAGTCGCTTATCAGCTGCCATGAGCCAAGCCTGATTGCAAGACGCCTGACCGCATTCAACGCCACGGTAACAACAAAGCTTGAATTTGCGGCGGACTATTACCAGCAGATGGCGGGTCTGACCTGCTATTATGAGACCTCGAACTACTACACAATCCATAAAACCTACCGGGAGGAAGACGATTGCAATGTGGTTGCCGTTAACGGTTTGATTAACGGCAATTATGTCAGCGCAAATGACGCGTTTGCCGTGGTGGAAAAGGATGCCCCGGTATACCTGCGCGCGCAGATTTGCACAGACCGTCTGCAGTTTCTGTACAGCACCGATGGCAAAACGTATCACAAGCTGGGGCCGGTTCTTGATATGACCAACCTTTCGGATGAGGCGTGCGCCTTTGGCGAGTTTACCGGAACCTTTGTGGGCATCTACGCGCAGGATTCCCATACCAGAGAGAAGTTTGCCGATTTTGACTTTTTTGAATACTGCGAGGAGTAAGTCCGCCGCTGTCATGCGGCACACTGTATGATTGGGCATAATCGAAACAACAGCATAATACAGGGCTGTAGCAAGCGAATGCATTGCTACAGCCCTGTTTTTACTTATTAATCTGTCTTGCGATGTTATCGCATTGCGCAAAACACTGCCGTTACACAAAAGCCGCTTCGTGTGTATCCGGTTACACGGTATCGCTTTCCTTCTCATTTCCCTGCGGCAGTAAAAGCCGCAGGATAAAGATGCCGTCAGCCGTTTCAAAGGAATACAGCCCGCCGTAGCGTTTGACGATAGAGAGCATGCTCTTGATACCAAAGCCGTGCCCGGGGTCTTTGCGCTGCGGTTTTGGTATTTCGTCCTCCAGCTCAAGCCTGCCCGCATACGCGTTTTCGGTGGAGATCACCAGCTTGCCGCCGTTTACAACAGCGCAGATATACACCTTGCGAAGCGTTTTTTCCGCCACCTGTGCGGCGGCGGTAATGGCGTTCTCCAACGCGTTAGAGAGCAGCGAACACAGCTCGGTGTCGGTTATCCTCAACTTAACCGGCAGCTCAACGTTTACACACAAAGTCACACCCGCTGTCCGTGCCCGCGCGTCAAAGGTGGATAAGATAAGGTTTGCTGTTTCATTATCGCAGTAACGAGCCGGGGTCAGGGCATTGATGTCCGCTTGGGTTCGGGCAAGATACTCGGATATCTTCTGTATATCGCCATCTGCGGCTAGCCCGCCAAGCAGCGACAGGTGGTGACGCATGTCATGGCGATACAGCACGGTGCTATTTTCAAGTTGCCGCATGTTCTCCAGCTCCGATTGAGCCTGTTGGAGCTGCGAGGCAAGAATATCGCGTTCCCGCTGGGCAGCGGTTTGTTTTGTGTTTTCGGCGTAGTACAACAGTACAAACACAAAGTAAAACGTACACACAAGTGACGGCATAAACTGTACCGCCCCTCGTGCGCCCGAGTACAGCAAATCGGTATAAACGGTGGTGGAATAATCAAACACATAGTATAACAGCGGAACAGCGCCAAACAGCAGGCAGGAGCGGCTCGACCGTTCCATCAGCTGCAAAACCGAGCGGGACAAATATTTCTTTAGAATATAGTACACCACAACCATCGTCAGAATGTACCCGATATGGTCGGCAACAAGGCTGCCCGAGATTGCCGATACAACTGCTCCCATCCATCGGGGGACCTGACAGCAAAGATAAGCGGTCAGTATGCTGCATAGGGATATCAACCACGGGCGCTTAAAATACAGGGTAAGCAATAAAAACAGCGGTAGGTGCGCAATGGCGGGATATATTTGGGTTGTAAACTCCATCCCCATCGTGTTCACAAGCGCAACCTGAACCAGTAGCACCAATATGCAAAAGCACGTGGCAACAAGCGCGCCTGCCCGCTTCATCCGTACGCCGGAAAACAACAGCGATACCGCCACACCAAACACCAAAACCAGACAATAGCGTAAAAGACCAAGAATAAGAAGCGTCAAAGCCCCCGCCCCCTCTCGCTCAAAGTCAGAAGGTGTTTCATATACACGGTCTTCGCCTTGGTGAAGGCATCTCGTGCAACTGGTACTGTTTTGCCTGTGATAGTAACAAAGCCGGCCTTGCCAAGATCAGAAACCTGATTAAGGTTTACCACATAAGAACGGTGGGGCTTGTAAAATACGGGGTCACCCAGCAAAGTATCCTCGTAGTCGGCTAGGTAGCCGTAGGCTTCGCGCACCTCGCCCCCCACAAGGTTAAATTGCAGCTTGCGGTTAATTACCTCCACATACACAATATTCGAAAGCGGCATCTTTGTTAGCCCGCTCTTTGTTTTTAGTATCAAAAACGCTTGCCCTTGCGTAAGCTTTGCACGCTGCCTGTCAAGAATGGGGAAGATCTCGTCCGGTATTGCGGGCTTAATCACATAGTTCTCTGCTTTTACGCGGTAGCTTTCCACCGCAAACTCGCGGGATGAGGTTAGAAACACAATTGGGATGTCGTTGCCCGAAAGGCGCAACTCCCTTGCGGCATCCATTCCGGTAAAGCCCGGCATCATGATATCGAGAAGCAGCAGATCAAACCGGCGCGCAGGCATGGCATCCAAAAGCTTAGCCGCACTGCGAAAGGTCTCGTATGTAATGGGGTAGTCCCGCTTTGTGCGGTAATCCTCCAGCAGTAAGGAGATGCGCGAAAGCTCGTCTGTGTTATCATCGCACACGGCAATATGCACGGTCATCTGCTCCTTATTTCAGTTTATCTAATGACATTGTAGCATACTGCCTGCATCGTATCAACAATTCGTGACGCGGTTCGTGCGCCAGCAAACCCGATTCGTGCGAAAAACGCTTTATTTAAGTGCTTTTTGCTATTCTATAACATAGTAAGGGGTATCGACATCCAGGTTGCGAAAGGAAGGGATGCAGTATGACGATGGGTACGCTGGGTTGGTTAATCGCGGGCATCTGCCTGGTCGCTTTGGTTACAGTATGGCTGTCGGCAAGTATCCGCACGCTTATGGCAAAAAAGCAGTGCTTAAAAGCCATCAGTGAGCAGGTGGCACTGCACCGAAAACTCTGCATGCAGGAGCGCGGCGGCGAGCACGACGCGGCGGCGCAGAATATGCTTAACAGTAAGATGATGGTTTACCGCGAGGTGACAAAAGACTACAACGCGCTGCTTAAAAAGCCGATGCACCGCATCCCCTGCCTAATCCTGGGTCTTCACCCAGAGGGTAGAACCGACGGGCGGTAAATGCGCCCCAACAGCCGATGCGATAATCCGCATCTTCACAAAGCAATTATTAAAAGAGATGTATTGAAAACAGAAAAGGTGGTATAACAAGATGAAAAAAAGACTTCTCAGCGTTTTACTCTCCCTTTGTATGGTGCTTAGCCTGCTTTCGGCAGTCAGCCCCATGGTCAGTGCGGCGGCGCCTACGGCGGTGTATGTCGGCGGCGTAAATGTCGTTGGCGGTGGCTACTGGAAAAGTGATTTAGCAGGTGGCATTACCCAGAGTGGCGCAAGCGAAAGCGATTATACGGTAAAATATGATACGGCTTCACACACGTTAACATTAAACAACGCAAATGCTACCAAGTCCCTTACGCATCCATCGAGTTACGATGCAGTCATCTCTGCAAATGGCGACCTGAACCTTGAACTGCTGGGTAACAACGTCCTGATCGGTCGTGATAGACTTGATTCGGGATTCGGTGTGTATCATTACGGCGGCACGCTTACCATCAGCGGCGACGGAAGTTTAAACACAAGTGCAGGTACGACGCCATACCTGAGTTATGGGATAAGCGCCGATCATCTCGTCATAAACGGCGCAACGATAACGGCTGCCGGTGGAATAGATAGCGGACAAAGCACGGGTATTCATGCGCTTTCTTCTATGACAATAACCGACGGCACGGTTACCGCCACCGGTGGCATAGATAGCTCGCAAAGCTTTGGTATTCGTGCAAATTCAATGGCAATAACCGACAGCACGGTTACCGCCACCGGTGGACGCACCAAAACAACAAGTTCTGATGATATTAGCGCAGGACTATTTTCAACTGGCAGTATCGAAATCAGTGGTGGCAGCGTAACAGCGACCGCTGATAATGCAGACGACTATAGTTATGGCGTTCATGCTGCTAATTCTGTCACCATATCCGGCAATGCCGTTGTACGCGCCACAGGAGCCGACGCAACGGCGGACGGCGGGTTTAGCTATGGTATTGCTGCGTTAGGTTCTGGTAGCCCTATTGCCATCTCAGGCGGCAGCGTAACTGCAAAATCTGGTACCGCACCAACAACAAGGGCGACAAGAAACGCCCCCAATCTTACCGGCTACACAGGCTGTGAGTGGCGCACGTCGATTGACGACAGCTTTAGCGTCACCCCATACGTCTGGTCGGATAGCCACACCTATGTAGAGTTTCGCGGCTTCGTCCCGGTTACCGCCATTACAATGACCAATGCAACCACCATCGCGGTCGACACCGACCTGACGCTTGCAGCCACGGTCGCGCCCGCAGACGCAACCAACAAAACGGTTGCGTGGTCGGTAACCGATGACGGTGATACAAATGCTGTTATAACCGATGGCGTTTTTCGCGCAGACACAATCGGTACCGCGACGGTAACGGCTACGGTGCAAAACGGTGCTGCGCAAGACAGCGACTACAGCCAAACCTTTGACATTACGGTAACCGATGCCCCTGCGGCAACCCACACCATCACCGCAAGCGCAGGCACGGGCGGCACGATAACACCAAGCGGCAGCGTAACGGTCAGCGTCGGTGCCGACCAAAGCTTCGCCATTACCCCCGCAAGCGGGTATCTGGTTCGCGATGTGCTGGTAGATGGTACCAGTGTGGGCGCGGTGTCGTCCTATACCTTTACGAATGTGACGGGTAACCACACCATAGCAGCAACCTTCCGCACTAGCGGCGGCTCGGGTAACACGGGCGGGGGCACGTCCTCCGGCGACAGCACCGATTCGACGCTTGATTCCGCAACGGGTATCCGCGCTCAAGGGGTGACTAGCGGCAGCCTTACCATCTCCCTGTTAACCGATACGGCGACCGGGCGCGCAAACGAGGTGGTGAACCCCATCGTGTACAGCGAGCTTCTGCGGTCGGTAGGCAGCGGACATGCCGTCATCGGCGCGTATGAAATAAAGGCAAGCGGCTACAGCGGTAACCTGATTCTCACCTTCCCGGTGGACGCCCGACACAACGGCAAGCAGTATGTCGTAAAGCACAAAACTACCTCAGGTACCATCCAAACCTACCGGGGCACCGTGCTGGACGGTAAGATCGTGATCTCAGTCTCCGAGCTATCCCCGTTCATGATTGCCATTACGGATCAGGTTCAAATCCCCGAAACAGGCGCGGGAGGATTTTTAACGTGTCTTTATAAAGCAATCGTTCAAAGCATTGCATTTGAAATTGGAAACAGAAAAGGTGGAAGAACAAGATGAAGAAAAGACTGCTCAGCGTTTTACTCTCCCTTTGTATGGTGCTTAGCCTGCTGCCGGCAGTCAGCCCAATGGTCAGCGCGGCGGCACCTACGGCGGTGTATGTCGGCGGCATAAATGTCGTTGGCGGTGGCTACTGGTTCGGCGACGGCGTAGGTGGTATAACCTCCGACGGCGCAAACGCAAGCAATTATACGGTTCACTACGACTCGGCAACCAATACGCTAACACTAAACGGCGCAAATATTACAGAGTGCCATGAGTGGTCAACTTATTACACCGCAGCAATCGCTGCAAACGGCGACCTAAACCTTGAACTGCTCGGCGACAACTACGTGACTGGCAAGGACTTTGATTACAGCTACGGCGTGTATCAGAGCAATGGCACGCTCACCATCAGCGGCAGTGGAACCCTGACCGCAACCGGGGGAACGGCAACAAACGGCTACAGCTTTGGCATCCTCGCCGATTCCTTGATTATAAACGGAAGTAGAATTACTGCACAAGGTGGCACGTCAAACGCATCTAATAGTAACGGCATCGTTGCAATGACCTCAATCAGTATAACCGACGGCACGGTTATAGCGTACGGGGGTTTGGCACCAACTGGCACTTTTTCAACTAGTACCGGGTTATCTTCAAATGGCAGTATCTCAATCAGCGGCGGCAGCGTAACTGCAACTGCAGATAACGCATACTACGCTAGCTATGGTGTATTCGGTGTAGCTAATGTCACTATTTCCGGCGACGCAGTTGTTCGCGCCACAAGTGGAGAAGTGACCGATAGCAGTGGCAGAAGTCACGGCGTTGCTACCAATATGAGCGATGGCTCCATCATCATTTCAGGCGGCAGTGTGACGGCACAATCCGGTGCGGCTACAACATCAAGTGCAATCAGATTCGCCCCCAATCTTACCGAATACGCAGGCTGCGAGTGGCGTACGTCTGATAGCGGAACATTTACCACCGATGCATACGCCTGGTCGGCAACCGACACCTATGTGGAGTTCAGGCAAGATCCCGCTTCGGTAACCCGCACCATCACCGCGAGCGCGGGTACGGGCGGCACGATAACACCAAGCGGCAGCGTAACGGTAAGCGACGGTGCCGACCAGAGCTTCGCTATCACCCCCGCAAGCGGGTATGCGGTTGCCGATGTGCTGGTAGATGGTACCAGTGTGGGCGCGGTGTCGTCCTATACCTTTACAAATGTGACGGGTAACCACACCATAGCAGCATCCTTCCGCGCAAGCGGCAGCTCGGGCAACACGGGCGGGGGCACCTCCTCCGGCGACAGCAGCGATTCGACGCTTGATTCCGCAACGGGTATCCGCGCCCAAGGAGAGATAAGCGGCAGCCTTACCATCTCCCTGTTAACCGATACGGCGACGGGACGCGTAAACGAGGTGGTCAATCCCATCGTCTACAGTGAACTTCTGCAATCGGTAGGCAGCGGGTATGCCGTCATTGGCGCGTACGAGATTAAGGCAAGCGGCTACAGCGGCAACCTGATTCTCACCTTCCCGGTGGATGCCAGACACAACGGCAAGCAGTATATTGTAAAGCACAAAACCGCCTCGGGCACCATCCAAACCTACCGGGGCACTGTAATAGACGGCAAAATTGTTATCTCCGTTTCCGAACTATCTCCGTTCATGATTGCCATTACGGATCAGGTTCAAATCCCCGAAACCGGCGCGGCAGGATTCTTTGGCTCTACCATGGCGATGCTGCGGAGTTGGTTTTACAGGGTGTGGGGCTTAGCCTGATATCTTCTAACATGTTGTGACCCCCTTGTTTCTTTACATAAGACCGACGGCGCGTTGCGTTTTTGCGTGATGCGCCGTCAGTCTTTGCGGTGTGTGGCAGATGAAACAGCACTGGCTTTGGTGTTAAAATCGGGCAGGCGTCGCCCCGGTTGTTCATCCCACATCGAATAAACCACAGCAAAAACCAATCGCAATGTTAAAATAAACGAAATGAGACATAAAAAACATAAAATTATCACACATTCGACAATTAGTAAATTAAACACTTGCCATGAACGTCAAGCGATAGTAAAATAAACGGTATATTGATTGCTTTGGCGAGCATCCCAGATACGCTTTGTTCGTTTTTTGGCATAAAGCTTACAACAAGGTTGTTACTGCTTGATAGCGACCTTCTTACAATCGCAGATTCTCTTGCGGCGATGCCGCACCACTACGTTCGGGGTGTTTGATTTTACGCTAGCAGAACACCGGAAAGGCATGGTCGATACAATGGAGATTCTGGAACACCGCATCCGTAAAAGCGGCATGGTATTACCCGGTGGGGTCCTTAACGTAGACAGCTTTTTAAACCATCAGATGGACCCCGCTTTGTTTGTGGATATGGCAAATGAGCTACGCCGATTATTCGCGGCTCAAAATGTCAACAAGATTTTAACCATCGAGACCTCGGGCATCGGGCTTGCCTGTATAACGGGCTATATCTTTGAGTGCCCGGTTTTGTTTGCCCGTAAGCATAAGGCAAAGAACATGAGCGGCGAGTTCTTTACCGCACGGGTAGAGTCCTTCACCCACGGCAACATCTCTACGATATATGTGTCCAAGCGGTTTCTTTCAGCCGACGACCGCATCTTGATTATTGATGACTTTCTTGCAAACGGCGCGGCGCTTGGCGGGTTAATTTCGCTGGTGGAGCAGTCGGGCGCGGCGGTGGTGGGTGCCGGTATCGCGATAGAAAAAACCTTCCAGCCCGGCGGCGACATCATCCGCGAAAGGGGCTATCAGGTGGAGTCGCTTGCCCGCATTAAGTCCATGGGTGACGACGGCTCAATCGAGTTCTGCTAATCAAGTCAAAATCTTTATGATAAAAGTGAATATCAGTGTTGGTATATGTCGAATAATTTGGATTTGACGTTTCTACCCGGTTGCCGTAAACGACCGGACTATCAATGCTTCGCGCAAAAGCCTATTTCGGCTTTTGTTTGCGTCGCATTGCGGGAACTAGAATTCGTTCCCGCTTTTATTTTTGCTCAAAATCGCGGTACCGCATCCGGTCGGGCACGGTACCGGCAGATTCTGAAATATGGGAAAAATGAGATTTATGGAGGAAGACTAATGAAAAAAATCATCGCATTGCTTCTCGCGGTATGGATGATGGTATCCTTGGCCGCGTGCACCAGCACTCCCGGCAGCTCTAGTGCCCCCGCTGGCTCGGATACGCCGGCACCGGTCGATTCTCAGGTTAAAATCGGCGTTATCCTCGTTCACGACGAAAACACCGGCTATGACTTTGCGCACATTCAGGGAATCACGACGGCAGCAGCCGCTGTGGGGATTGCGGCTGACCAAATCATCTGGAAATACAACGTAAGCGAGGATGAAAGCTGCTACGATACAGCTACCGACCTTGTAGAGCAGGGCTGTACTTACATCTTCTCCGACAGCTACGGCCACCAGAGCTACATGCAGCAGGCCGCCGACGAAAACCCCGAGGTTACCTTTGTTTCCATGACGGGTGACGCGGCTGCACTTTCTGGTCTTGCCAACTTTAAGAATGCCTTTAACTTCACCTACGAGTCCCGCTATGTTTCGGGTATTGTCGCAGGCATGAAGCTTGCCGAGCTTGTTGCCGACGGCAAGGTTGCCGACAGCAACAAGGACAGCGACGGCAACATCAAAATCGGTTATGTCGGCGCGTACCCCTATGCCGAGGTGGTTTCGGGCTACACCGCGTTTTATCTGGGCGTAAAGTCGGTTGTAGAAAACGTCGCCATGTCCGTTTCCTACACCAACTCCTGGTATGATCCCACCGCAGAGGCAGAGGCGGCAAACGCTCTTGTTTCTTCCGGTTGCATCATCATCAGCCAGCATGCAGACTCCACCGGCGCTCCCGCCGCTTGCGAGGCTCTGCTCAGCGCAGGCACCACCGTGTACTGCGTAGGCTACAATGTGGACATGCTCTCGGTTGCTCCCAACGCAGCACTCACCAGCGCACAGAACGACTGGAGCGTATACTATACCTACGCCTTTAATCAGATTCTCAAGGGCGAAGAGATTGCCACCGATTGGGCGAAGGGCTACAGCGAAGGCGCCGTCATGATCTCAAAGCTCGGCGCAAGCTGCGCGGAAGGCACCGATGCAAAGGTTGCCGAAGCGGTAGCGGCACTCTCCGAGGGCAAGCTCAATATCTTTGATACGTCAAAGTTTACCGTAAAGGGCGAGACCGTTACCTCCTACCTTGCCATCGACACCGACGGCGACTGGGTTGGCGACACCGGCGAGGCGATTAAGGACGGCGTATTCTACGAGTCCACGCTGCGCAGCGCACCCTACTTCGGTCTTCGCATCGACGGCATTACCGAGTTAAACTAAGACAGATAATTAAACCATAACCAAACTGAATAGGAAAGCCGCTCAAAAAGCGGCTTTCCTGATTTTGTTTTTGTGATTTTTGTAAAGGGGGAGACGCGTTTGAACACAACACCAGCCGCAATACAGATGAGAAACATAACCAAAACCTTCGGCTCGGTATCCGCGAACGACAAGGTCTTTTTAGACATCCGCCGCGGCGAGATTCTTGCCCTTTTAGGGGAAAACGGAAGCGGAAAAACCACACTGATGAACATTCTCTCGGGCATCTATTCCCCTGATGAAGGGCACATTTATGTGGATGACCGTGAGGTTGCGATTCGCAGCCCCAAGGATGCCTATGACCTTGGTGTGGGCATGATTCACCAGCATTTTAAGCTTGTGGATGTTTTGACCGCCGCTGAAAACATTATTCTCGGTCTTCCCGGCAGCGGGCGGCTTGATATGAATCGTGTAGAGGAGAAGGTTCGCGCCATTTCCGCCCAATACGGCTTTGAGGTCGATCCGAAGCAGAAGGTTTATGATATGTCCGTTTCTCAGAAGCAGACGGTGGAGATTGTGAAGGTTCTTTACCGCAACGCGGACATCCTGATTCTTGACGAACCCACCGCCGTGCTTACCCCGCAGGAGACAGATAAGTTGTTCGACGTTCTGCGCAACATGCGGGCAGACGGCAAGGCTATCGTCATCATCACCCATAAACTGCACGAGGTCGAGGAGATATCAGACCGGGTGGCGATTCTGCGCCGCGGTCAGTTCGTTGGCGATATGCCCACCGCCAAAACCAGTGCGGCAGAGATGACCAACATGATGGTAGGTCGCCCCGTTTCGCTGAACATCGAACGCCCTGAGCCCCAAAATCCCACACCACGTCTGATTGTGGAAAACCTGACCGTCCGTGATGTGGACGGCATCACGCGCCTAGACAATGTGTCCTTTACCGCGCAAAGCGGAGAGATACTGGGCATTGCAGGTATATCCGGCTGCGGGCAGAAAGAGCTGCTTGAGTCAATCGCCGGGCTGCAGCCGGTAGAGTCCGGCAGCATCCGGTATGTGGAGCCAAAGACTGGAACGCTGCAGGAGATTGTCGGAAAAGACCCGAGCGAGATATCGGCTTTGGGTGTTGCGCTATCCTTTGTTCCGGAGGACAGGCTGGGTATGGGGCTTGTAGGGAACATGGATTTGACCGACAACATGATGCTTCGCAGCTATAGAAAGGGAACCTCCTTCTTTGCCGAAAGAAAAGCACCTCGCAATTTGGCTGAAAAGGTGGTAGACGATCTGCAGGTTAACACTCCCGGTATTTCCACCCCGGTGCGCAGGCTTTCGGGCGGAAATGTGCAGAAGGTTTTGGTCGGGCGAGAGATTTCGTCCGCCCCCACGGTGCTGATGACAGCCTATGCCGTGCGGGGACTGGATATCAACTCGTCCTATACGATTTATGACCTGATAAACCAGCAAAAGAAAAACGGCGTTGCCGTCATCTTTGTCGGTGAGGATCTGGATGTGCTGCTTGAGCTGTGCGACCGCATCCTTGTTCTGTGCGGCGGTCGGGTCAGCGGTGTCGTTGACGGCAGGCAAACAGACAAACATGCGGTCGGACTGATGATGACCAGCATGGGAGCGGAGGAAAAGAAATGAGCCGAGTGAACACCGAACCGTTTATTCGCATTACAAAACGCGAAGCGATACCGCAGCTAAAGGCTTGGGGAATCCGAGCCGTTTCGGTTTTGCTTTCCCTTATCGTCTGCGCGGTGGTTATCTATGCCATAGTAAAACTGAATCCGCTCAAGGTCTACGAAGCGATGTGGAACGGGGCATTTGGCACCAGCAAGCGCATATGGGTGACGTTACGGGACACCATGATGCTGCTGTGCATTTCACTTGGTCTTGCACCCGCCTTTAAAATGCGCTTTTGGAATATCGGCGCGGAGGGACAGGTGCTGGTGGGCGGCTTGGCAACAGCGGCATGCATGCTGTATATTGGCTCTTCGTTGCCTACGTGGCTTCTGCTTTGCTTAATGCTTGTGGCAAGTGCCGTAGCAGGGGCGCTCTGGGGTATCGTACCGGCTGTGTTTAAATCGCGTTTTAGAACCAATGAAACCCTGTTTACACTGATGATGAACTATGTTGCCATTCAGATTACCTCCTTTTTCGTTGCCAAATGGGAGAACCCCTACGGCTCGAATACGGTAGGCATTATCAATCAAACCTCCAAGGCGGGATGGTTCCCCTCCGTGTTTGGTCAGCAGTATCTGCTTAACATCATTCTTGTGCTGGCACTCACGGCGGCTATGTATATCTATCTTCGCTACTCCAAGCATGGCTACGAAATTGCGGTTGTGGGCGAGAGCGAACGCACGGCGCAGTACATCGGCATTCATGTGGGTAAGGTTGTGGTGCGCACCATCGCCTTGTCGGGAGCTATTTGCGGTGTAGCGGGCTTTATCGCCGTGGCAGGCGCCTCCCACACCATTAGCACCAGTACGGCGGGGGGCAAGGGCTTTACCGCCATCATCGTCGCTTGGCTTTCCAAATTCAACGCGCCGGTCATGGTACTGGTCTCGTTGTTTTTGGTGTTCTTTGAAAAAGGCGCCATCCAGATTGCTTCCCAATACAATTTAAACGACTACGCCTCCCAGATGATAACGGGCATTATTTTGTTCTTCATCCTTGGCTGCGAGTTCTTTATTAATTACCGCGTCATATTCCGCAAGAAAAAGGAGGCGAAATAAGAATGGCACAGATCCTTTCCCTTGTGCAGGCGGCACTTGTTTTCGGCACGGTCATCCTGTTTGGTGCAATGGGCGAGATTTTGACGGAAAAATCGGGCAACCTAAATCTCGGTGTACCGGGCATTATGTATCTGGGTGGAATCGCGGGGCTTGCGGCGGCGTTCTTTTATGAGTCCTCGACTGCGAAGCCAAGCCCGTTGCTTGGGCTGGTCATCGCGATGCTTGCGGCGCTGGCGGCGTCTGCGCTTGCGGGGCTTTTGTACAGCTTTTTAACCATCACCCTGCGTGCCAATCAAAGCGTTACGGGTCTTACGCTTACCATATTCGGTTCTGGCGTTGCCAATATGTTTGGCGGCGCGATGAATAAAATGGCTGGCGGTGTCGGCCAGATTTCGGTTGCCACCACAAGCGGAGCCTTTCGGTCAACGCTTCCTGCGTTGTCGGGAGTCGGCGTTTTGTCCGGTCTTGGGTTTATGGTGTACTTTGCTATCGCCGCTGCTCTGTTCTTAACTTATTTTATCAATAGAAGCCGTAAAGGGCTTAATCTCCGTGCGGTGGGCGAAAACCCCGCAACGGCGGATGCCGCGGGTATTAACGTAGCAAAATACAAATACATTGCGGTTACAAGCGGTGCGGCTATCACCGGTCTTGGCGGACTGTATTACATTATGGACTATATTAAAGGCACCTGGGCAAACGACGGCGGAATAGAAAAACTGGGTTGGCTGGCGGTCGCGCTGGTTATCTTTGCGCGATGGAAGCCGACCCATGCAATATGGGGTTCGTACCTGTTCGGGGCGTTGTTTTGGCTTTATTTCTATATCCCGGGTCTTACGCGTTCGTCTCAGGAGATCTTTAAGATGCTACCCTACGTTGTGACGATTATCGTGCTGGTGGTTGTATCGCTTAAAAAGAACCGCGAAAACGAACCGCCCGCCAGTCTGGGGCTTGCCTATTTCAGAGAAGAGCGGTAGCAAAAAGAGACCGTGGTTCGGTTGGTCTTAAACTGGTTCCAAAATGGCATTGTCGCGACGCTGGGTAAAGAAAACACCCCGCGTCGCACACCGGCGGTTTGCTGCACTGTGCAGGCCGTGCTCTTAGCAGAGGTTGCGTCCTGTGTCCGTTATGTACTACGAGAACGGACACAGGCTGTGATTATTGCAGGTAGCACAGGCAAAAACCAAAATTACCCACAACAAATGTCTTATTTTGATTTGACATCTACGCAATAAAATGATATGATTTAAGGGATTTGGTATCACTTTGAAAAACGAGGATTTCGATCCCCGTTTTTATTTTTTAGAATTGAGGAATCGAATGACAAAGGTTTTGTTCTCCCAAATGAATCTGACCCCCAAGGTGGAGCATGCGGTGTCCCTGATGGGATTTGATTATGCAACACCCATCCAGTCCGAGGCCATTCCTGTAATCCGTACGGGTGTGGATGTTATCGCCCGATCGCAGACCGGCACGGGTAAAACTGTAGCGTTTGCCATCCCCGCAATCGAGCGGATCGATACACACGAGCAAAAAGCAACCATACAGGTGCTTGTTCTGTGCCCCACACGAGAACTCGCGATGCAGGCGTATGAAGAGTTTCTCAAGCTTGCGCGCTTCAAAAACGGAATCCGACCGGTCGCTATCTATGGTGGCGCACCGATTGATAGACAGTGTATCAGCCTGCGCCAAGCCAACATCGTCATCGGAACGCCGGGACGTGTGATGGATCATATGCGGCGCAAGACCATCAAGCTAAACAATCTTAAGATGATTGTACTCGACGAAGCGGATGAGATGCTGAACATGGGCTTTCGGGAAGATATCGAGACGATACTCACCGACACGCCGGCCGAGCGACAGACCATTCTGTTCTCCGCCACAATGCCTCCGGCGATTATGAAGATTGCCAATCAATATCAAAAGACGCCAACCCTAATCGAGATTGATAAGAGCCAGGTTACGATAGAAAATATCGAACAGCGTTATCTTGATGTGCCTCACTCGCAAAAAAAAGACGCGCTTGCGCTGCTTTTGCAGTACTATCAGCCAAACCGTGCCATTATCTTTTGTGGCACCAAAAAGATGGCGGATGAGTTAACCGCGTTCTTAACCGAGCGCAATGTCAGCGCGCAAAGCATCCACAGCGACATTAAGCAGACACAGCGTACCGCAACAATGCGCGATTTTAAGGCGGGCAAAACGCAGATTCTGATAGCGACGGATATTGCCGCACGCGGAAT
The DNA here is from genome assembly GCA_023460535.1 of Bacillota bacterium. Classification (GTDB taxonomy): domain Bacteria; phylum Bacillota; class Clostridia; order Oscillospirales; family Ruminococcaceae; genus Acetanaerobacterium. The sequence continues at coordinate 12,484 of JAEWPV010000007.1, read as the reverse complement.
TGATGTCAGCGATGTGGATTATGTGATTAACTTTGATCTTCCCATGAATACCGAGTATTACATCCACCGCATTGGCAGAACCGGCAGGGCGGGCAAGGATGGCTGCAGCATCACCATCTGCTGCAACAGGCGCGAGATAAGCGAAATTAGGCAGATCTCGTATGCGGTAAAGTCTCAAATCAAGGAGCTTTTGCTACCCACCGCGGAGGACATTCGCAGCAAAGGCATGGAGAAAGCAATCCTTGAGATTGAGGCAGAGATTCAAGGCGAGGGCATTCCGGTATACGCCGAAATGGTCGATGCCCTGCTGCAAAAGGGTCATTCTCTTCAGCAAATCGCAGAGGCGGCACTTGCGCTGCAGTATAAAGAGATCGGTAAGCCGGTCACCATCGCAGTCAATCAAATCAAGCATGAAACGGGCGAGGCATCCGCCAGAAGGCCGCATCGCAATGATACGGGCGTTGGTGAGGATTGGCGTAAATCCCACGTACGCGCACGGCCGAAGGACTACGGCGTTCTGGTGTTTGACATCGGTTCAAGCAGTCGGGTGGGCCCCAACCATCTAATCGGCGCAATCGCAGACCGCACCGGCATTCGTGGCAAGGAGATTGGCAAAGTGGATATTTCGCAGGAGCAGAGCTTTGTAGAGGTTCCCCGCGACCGCCTTGACCAGATTCTCAATGATATGAACGGCTGCAAGATCTGCGGCAGACCCACATTGGTTGCCCCCCTTGCCGTGGAAAAACGCAGAACGGGGCGTCAGCCCGGCGCCTATAAAAGCGGCGGTCGCGCAAGCGGTCGTTATGGTGCTCCATCACACGGCAAGGATAATCGATCCAAATAGCCTGCCGGTCATCTCTCAGATAATCGTCCGGCACTTCCCCTAAGCAGGCAGATGTGAATCGCCCTTTATCGTACTGATAAAGGGCGATTATTATATTGCTATAACGTAAATTCCTCATTCATGTTCTTAGCCTGAAACACCTTGGAAACATATAGTTTGCCTTCGGGGCTGCAATCGGCATAAAACACCTCACAAAAATCATGAATGTTCATCTGCTTAAGCTGTAAAGCAAGCCATGCCCTATCATATCCCAATTGTTCCAGATTGCGCTCCACAATCCTTCCATCAATAATGATTGGGACCGACAACCCTTTTGCTTGGTACGCAAGCTTCATATCGGTTATGGTTACAGGAAGATACTGCGCCTTTTTAAGCACACTGATGCCGCCGCTGCCCTCGACGATGGCGTATTCGACCTCGTTTAGGTCAAATACATCCTTTTCTCTTAAAGCCATCAATACATTTTCTACCGAGTACTTCAGTCGCTCCATATTCGGCTTTATAAACTGACCGTTTTGAATGATAATGGTGGGACCAAACGTGATTTTACGCGCGACCTTTTTGTTGTTTATCAGCAATCGGCTAACCAGATATTGCAAAGCAACAATTAGCGCAACTGCAAATAGGGTGGGCAGGTGTTTTACGTCCGGTTCTGCGATGTCGGCGCCCAGAACGCTTCCGACCACAATGACAGACAAAAAATCATACACAGGCAGCTCGCCAATCTTTCTTCTGCCGGTTTTCAGGATTAGAAAAAGGATCAATGCCATTGCGGTAACGACCCGAAACGCGATGATCAAGTAATCCTTCACTACCACCCTTTCTGTAACTATTATACACAGCGAACTAGGATATATCAGCGCTGTATGTCAGTGCCCCAGGTGTGCAGCCTGCACACCTTTTTTTCAGTTTGGCTTGGTATAATAATGGTGTGACAATTGCTTGCTAGAGCAAGGTTTTTTCCCCGCACAGCAGGCAGCCGTGTCCCTCTGCTTTTACCTCAAAACTCGACGAGGTCAAAGGCAAGCAGCTTTATGCAAATGTACCGCAGCGGTACACCGCAGGTTTTGACGGCTTTTGGGAGCCTGTAAAACAGTAAGGTCGGGCGCATAACGACTGTAAGAGCAAATTGTGTAAGGGGGATGAAAACATGTTATGTACGAACTGTAACATCGACGTACCGGAGGGAGGCAGCTTTTGTCCGGAGTGCGGTGCCAGCCAATCGATTACCGAGATCAAAAGCAATGGGGTTCTACCGACCGAACAAGCAGTTGCAAAGCCCCAAGCACAAAAGCAGGGTAAACGAAGGGTTTTGCTTGCGGCAGCTGTCGGGGTGTTGGTACTAATCTTAATCCTTGTGCTATCTGTAACAGTGGGCGGCAAGGAGCGTAAGCAGTATCGCCAAGCCCAGGAACTGATGAGCGCCGGAAGCTACGCGCAGGCACAGGAGCTGTTTATAGGGCTTGCGGATTATAAGGATGCGCGGCAGCTGGCGGGGGAATGCCAAAGGGCAGAGCAATACAACAAGGCTGTTTCGCTGTTGGGCAGCGAAAATCAAAGCGATTGTAATGCAGCCATAGAGCTGTTTACTTTGCTTGGTGACTACAAAGACGCGCCGCAACAGCTACAGCAGGCAGGTCTCAAAGTGAATTACATATCCGCTAAGGCGTTGATGCAAGACGAGGATTTTACGGGAGCGGTACCGTTTCTCGAGCAGGTGGGTGACTATCGGGATGCGCAGGAGCTGAAAACGCAATGCGTGCGTCACATCGACTACAACAGTGCGGTGGTCTGCATGCAAAACGGCGACTACCAACAGGCACAACGTCTGCTGGAGCCTCTGGGTGATTTCGAGGACACGGCGGAACTGCTAAAGCAGTGCAAGACCGCAGAGGATTACCAAAGCGCGAAGGTGTTGTTTGACGACGGGCAGTATCAGGAGGCAAAAGAGCAGTTCTCCTCGCTGGGGGTTTTTGAGGATTGTGCGCGGTATGTGCAATGGTGCGATGTAGCCGCTGATTACGATGCGGCAAGGGAGCTTGTTGCGCAGGGGCAGTATTCACAGGCGCAACCCTTGCTTGAGCCCGCCGCTGCATTGCAATATAAAGACGCCGTGGCGCTGCTCGGTCAGTGTAAAGCCAACGGTCAGAACAAATCGACATATGCAAAGGCAACGGAATACTTTAACGCAAAAAGGTACTATAAGGCGTATCAGCTTTTCTTAAGTCTAGGCGACTACAGTGATGCGGCGGCAAGGGCAAAAGAATGCAAACGCACCCCGCCCTCTACCGGTGTGCTGTACCAAAACAGCGCGTACGGCGGATCGTCGGTATCGCTTAAAGTCTATGCGCCATCCGGCTCGGGCTATCTGTACATAAAGATAAAAAGCGGCAGCTCTACGGTACGCTCCATGTTTTTCGGCTCCGGGGCAAGCGCATCCGTTTCTTTGCCAAGCGGAAGCTATACCATCGATTACGGTTACGGTAGCACGTGGTACGGAGAAGCAGATGCCTTTGGAGAAAACGGCGAGTACGGTACGCTGCTAAACGGAAGCTCTACGTCCTTCAGCTTTTCAGACGGCTACAGCTACGAGTTGAGGATGCAGGTGTCCTCCGGCGGAAATGTCGGCAGCAAGAGCAAGGGCTGGGGTAGCTTCTGAGAAATCCCAGGTAAAAAACGCAACCACGCCAATGGCTTTCGCCGCGGACGTGGTTGCGTTTTGTTGTGTTGTGTAAGTGCTAATTGGGACTGATGCTTCTTATGAGCACGGCACCGCACAGGCGGGCAGCATAAACCGGAACTACTCCTCGTAAATGCTTGCCTTGGTAACCGGGTCGCGGCTGAAGTGGGAGAAAAACTCGAAGATCTGCCGAGCCATCTCCGGTGTCGGCCAGTGGGGAATATTCATCTCACCCACAAGGCGGACACGAACCACCCCGTCGTCGCTTTTTAAGTCCGCAATATGGTAGGTAACGCCGTCGGCAACAAACGTCCTTTGGCAGTCCGGCGCCAGCGGCAGACCGAGGTCGCGCTGAGCGGAGGTGATGTCGGTGCGGTCCTTGAGCGCCATAACCTCCTCGATGTCAATCTCCGCGGCGTGGTTGACGCGTGCCCAAACGTTAATGCTTTCCACCAGGTCGCTTGGTGTCTCTATCTGTGCCAGTGGGAACTTTCTGCCTTTAAAGTCGTAAACGGGAAAGCGCTCGCCGTCCAGATTGCCATAAGTGTTAATGACGGGCATATAGGTGCCTAAACCAAGTGCACGGGGCACACCGTCAAACGGGGGAATGGGCTCGCGGTCATCGTCAACCCCCTCGTTGTAGCCGTTGTCGATTGAAGCACCGCAGGGACCTACCGCGGCAAACAGGTCGGGGCGCTGGTTGCCTAGGCGATTGCTCGCCCATCCGCCGTAGGAAAAGCCCGTCGCGTATACGCGGCTCTCGTCTACAGGGTACAACTGCTTTGCCTTGTTAAGGATTTCCTCAATGATATCGTCCAGCTCAATGGAGGGGATAATCACAATCCATTCGCGCTTGGCTGCCTCCTGTACAAAGCCCCAACCCTCTACAATAAAGATGGGGTTGCATGCGCCGTGCAGCGCAAACACAACTGGGTACTTGCGCCCCTTGTTCTCAGGCTTATAGGCGGAGACAGGGACAAAGGACGTCCATATTTTATGCTCGTTCTGCTTAATGTTGAACTTTTCCGCCTGCCAGCGGTAGCCGGTCTTGTTTGCGTATTCGTCCCAATCCATCGGCTCATCGTAGCCGTGGAACTCTTTGATCATGCCCTGCTTCGACCAATACTCCTGCACCTCGGGGGACCGCTCGTCGGGTGCGCCGAGCACCGGCTCCATCATCTTCTCCATAGCGGGGAAGAATTCGGAGTCCTTCAGTGCCTCCAAGTCAACCTTGGGGTTAAAGGTCGTGTACAGGTCGCGGATGGTGCAAATCCTTCCGTCGTCAGTCATCTGGTATGTGCTGTCTAAAATTTTTTCAATATCCATCTGTGAAACCTCCTGAATTGTTATGGGCTGTACAAGAAAAACAATTGCTTTTGTATCGTGTAGCTGTTGCTTCATTAATCATAATCATACCAGAGCGGAAATTCTATTAAGTATGTATTCATTTTGTTTGTTGGGATATTCAACGACAGGCAGTCTTGCATTCAAGGCAGTAATCCATACCGTTAGTACAAACAGGCACTTTTGTGCCGAGCAAAAATAGGGTATACTGAATTGTGCCGGGTTTCAGTGTTTGAAGCGGCGGGTCTTGCCGCGTCGTTTATTCAATAGTAAATAAGCAAAGCCGGGTGCCATAATACAGTGGGAGGCGATGACGTGTACCGTATACTGATTGTAGAAGACGACCCGACCATAACAGAAGTGCTGGAGCGACAGCTAACCAAATGGGGCTATTTGATAGAGACGGTCACCGATTTCGGCGAAGTGCTTGAACAGTTTGAGCGGTACGACCCGCATCTTGTTCTGCTTGATATCTCGTTGCCGTTTTATAACGGCTACCATTGGTGCACCGAAATTAGAAAAATCAGCCAAACACCAATCCTATTTCTGTCGTCCTCGGGCGATGAAATGAACCTTGTTATGGCAATTAACCTGGGCGCGGATGACTTTATCTGCAAGCCGTTTCATCTGGAGGTGGTAACGGCAAAGATACAGGCAATGTTGCGTCGTACCTATGCCTTTGGCTCGGAGTCAAGTGTGATTAAGCTTGGCGATATTACATTAAACATGAGCGAATCCATCCTTGTTTATGGAACAGAGCGGGTAGCGTTGACCAAGAACGAGTTTAAAATACTGCAAACGCTGATGGAGAGCGGGGGAGAGGTTGTGGCAAGGGACAAGATGATTCACAAATTGTGGGATACGGACAGCTTTATTGACGATAACACCCTTACCGTGAATATCACCCGTCTGCGCAAAAAGCTTGAGGGAATCGGACTATTTGATTTTATAAAAACCAAAAAGGGAATCGGCTATTTGGTCGGGGCGGATGTATGAAACAGTGTATTCGCGCGTACCTTATTCGGTTATGCCGACGTCTTTTGTTTGCCGTTGCAATGCTATCGGTACTGTTTGTCGTATACGGACTGTATGGTTTGCCGTGGGGTCCCGCCGTATATGCCTCTATCCTTATTGTATTTATTGGCATCATTTATACCGCTTGCGACCTTTTTGGGTTTATCCGGCAGGATAAGCAGGTGCAAATGATAAAAAAACAAGCAGCGGGGTACCTGGATATGCCCCAGACCCGGGACTATTTCGGGCAGCAGTACCGGGAGATTTTAAGCGCAATGCAAACGCGCTGCTTAAGAGCGGAAGAAAATGCAAAAACAGCCGAGAAGCAGGCGGATGAGTACTACACGCTGTGGTCGCACCAAATCAAAACACCCATTGCCGCAATGCGCCTTCTTTTGCAGGAGGACGAGGCGGACTGCGCCACAATGAAACGGGAGCTGTTTAAAGTAGAGCAGTATGTCGAGATGGCGCTGCAGTACCAGCGGCTTAAAATGGATTCCAATGATCTGCTGCTCGCACAATACCCGCTGGACGCATTGGTCAAACAAGCGATTAAAAAGGTTTCGCCGCTGTTTATCCATAAGGGGATAAGCATTGAGGTTACGTTGCCGGACTGCCGCGTGCTAACCGACGAGAAGTGGCTGGTCTTTGTCATCGAGCAGTTGCTTTCCAATGCCGCAAAGTACACAAAAAAGGGCAGGGTGACCATTACACTGTCAAGCAGCCAGCCGCTTACGCTTATAATAGAGGATACCGGCATCGGCATTTTACCCGAGGATCTGCCGCGCGTGTTTGAATGGGGCTATACCGGCTATAACGGCAGGCTGGATAAGCATTCTACAGGTATCGGTCTTAGCCTGTGCAGACAGACGCTTGCTATGCTTGGGCACGGTATCACCATATCCTCCGTCGTCGGCAAAGGTACCATCGTAACGCTAGACCTTTCCCGCGAATATATCGCGGGGGAATAACAAACAGCATATACATTAGTAGAAGATTTTCTGTTGCTTACATAAATGTAAGCCTGCGTCAAAGAAATGTAAGCCGGTTCGATGGCTGGGCATTTCTTTTTTGCTTATAATGCTGTTTGTAACATAAAAAATGTAGGAGGTCTGGTTCTATGCCGCTTTTGGAAGTAAAGCACTTAAAAAAGATATATACCACACGATTTGGAGGAAACCAGGTACAGGCGTTAACCGACGTGCAGTTTGTAGTGGAGCAGGGTGAATACGTCGCCATCATGGGCGAGTCCGGCTCGGGCAAAACGACGCTGCTCAACATTCTCGCGGCGTTGGATAAACCCACCGACGGCGAGGTATTGCTATGCGGAAAAAACACGGTGCGCATACCCGACAAAGAAATTTGCGCCTACCGCAGAGACAACCTCGGCTTCGTGTTTCAGGATTTTAACCTGCTCGACACCTTTTCCGTCAAGGATAACATTCTGCTGCCGCTTGTGCTGTCGCACAAGGGATATGACGAGATGGAAAAGCGCATCCGCCCGATTGTTGAGAAGCTAAAAATTACAGATATCCTAGAAAAGTACCCGTACGAGATTTCGGGCGGGCAAAGGCAGCGCGCTGCGGTAGTCCGCGCACTGGTTACAAACCCGCAGATTGTGCTGGCGGATGAACCCACCGGTGCGCTGGACAGCAAGGCGACCGAGGGACTGCTGCGGGTGTTTGAGGAAATTAACAGGGAAGGGCAAACCATCCTGATGGTTACCCACAGCACCCGAGCCGCAAGCCATGCAAACCGGGTGCTGTTTATTAAGGACGGCGTGGTGTTCCATCAATTGTACAAAGGCACCATGGATAATGAGGCGATGTACCAAAAGATATCCGATACGCTTACCGTTCTGGCAACAGGGGGGAGAACCGGTGAATAAACATCTCTACCCGCGCCTAGCTGTTACCAATATGGTTAAAAACAAAAACATCTACCTGCCCTACCTGCTGGCGGGCACGCTGATTGTTTCGCTTTTTTATATCCTAAGCTCAGTCTCCATAATCGTTTCTCAAAGCAACACAACGGGTAGTGGAGGAATGGGCGCGATATTGATGCTTAGCTCGATTATTTGCGGGCTGTTGTCGCTGGTTGTGCTGTACTATATCAACAGCTTTATTATGAAGCGGCGCAAAAAGGAGTTCGGTCTGTTTAGCATCCTTGGTATGGAAAAAAAGCACATCGCCATCGTACTGATGTGGGAGGTTCTCGTTACATCCGCGGTGTGCATCCTGCTTGGCATAGTGAGCGGGGCTTTGTTCAGCCAGCTGATGCTACTGTTTTTGCTTAAGATCGTCGGGTTGCCTGCCGCGCTTACCTTTCAAATCCCGGTGTTTTCGGTGGTGAAAACGGTTGTCCTGTTTGCTTTTGCGTTTTTTGCTATTTTTATTTTTGATATGGTGGTTATCTCACGCACCGACCCAATTTCGTTGCTGCACAGCAACAAAACAGGCGAGCGGGAGCCGAAATCGCGCTGGCTGATTGCCCTGCTTGGGGTGCTGGCACTTGGCGGGGGCTATGGACTTGCGTGGATGGTGAAAACGCCTTCTGACGCTTTGGGATTCTTCTTCTTCGCCGTGCTGCTGGTTATCATCGGTACCTACTGCCTGTTTATCGCAGGCAGCATTGTATGGCTTAAGCTGCTGCGTAAGAACAAGCGTTTTTATTACAAGCCCCAAAACTTTATTACCGTATCCGGCATGCTTTACCGTATGAAGCAGAATGCCACGGGGCTTGCGAATATCTGTATCCTATCCACCTGCTTGCTTGTCACGCTGTCCTCTACGGTGTGCCTGTTTGTGGGGGAGGAGGAGACCCTAAACGCGCGGTATCCCTATGATATGTCTGTAACGTTTAATGCCGAGAAGTCTACCGAGGCACTTGTGCAGCAAGCCACGGTAAGCCACGCGCGACAGTATGAGGTAACGCTGCAGGACGAGGTTGGCTATTACGCCTTCAGCTGCGCTTCCAAACGGTCGGCAGACACCTTTACATTCACAAATCAATACGGCGGGCAAGCCTACGAAATAAACTGCGTTACCCTTGCTGACTATAACCGTCTTACGGGGGCGGACGAGTCGCTATCGCAGGGTGAGGCGCTGATAACCATAACCGGCGAGCCGTTGAAGGGGGATACGATCACCCTTAACGGGCAAAGCTACAAGGTAAAAAAGATTATCCCCCGCGCGGAGTTTATCGACACGATTAACATGGCGTACGGTGTAACGGCGGTGTTGCCGGCATACCGTGACCTTGAGACAATGGAGAAAGACTATACCCAAATCGTCAGCAAATACAAGCTGGACTATATTGTGAAGTATAATGTAGAAGGAGATACGAAAGCACTAAATGAGTACTTCGGTACCTTAAAGAGTGTGTACAGCAACGCGGGGCTGGATGTTCATAGTTTTTCGAACAAGGATGAAGCCCGCTTGGACTTTTATGCGATATACGGCAGCATCCTGTTTGTGGGCATCTTCTTTGTGGCGCTGTTTTTAATCGCCACGGTGCTGATTATCTACTACAAGCAGATTACCGAGGGCTTTGACGATAGAGAACGGTTTTCCATCATGCAAAAGGTGGGTATGAGCCATAAGGAGGTAAAGAACACCATACAAAAGCAGGTGCTGACGGTGTTCTTTCTGCCCCTTGGCGGTGCCGTTTTACACATCGCCGTCGCCTTTCGTGTGCTGTGCATCCTTTTGCGGATGTTTGATATGACCAACACCTTGCTGTTCTTAGGCTGCACGGTGGGCTCGGTTTTGGTATTTGCTATCCTGTACTATACGGTATACCAGATTACCGCAAAAACCTACTACCGCATTTTACAGGGTAACGATTAACCGTTGGTTTACTGTGCCACAAAAGAACACTTTACTTCAAAGTGAAAAAAGCTATCGTGACGCGCCGTTTTCCCATATGGGCAAGCGGCGCGTTTTGGCGTGTTTTTAGGTAGCAATGAAACAGCTGCTAAGCAGAATGGGAACAAAACAGTAACATACGAGAGAAAAAACGCACAATAAATAAGAGCATACAGTTTGCTATTCTGCTTTAAATCGAAGAGCATCACACACAATTGTGCAATATAGCCAAATAATAGTTACAAAATAATAACAAAATTCAGCAGAAATGAAGCGTTATTGGTAACATTTCTTGCATATACTATCACTGAGGTTAGAAATAACCAAAAATAAAAAACTTTGGAGGATACTACCCATGAAAAAGCTTCTCGCGTTGGTTTTGGCAGGCATTATGGCGCTTGGCCTTACTACACTGGTAGGTGCTGCTCCCCTTACACCGCCTGATGCAGGCGGACCCGATTTGACAGTGGGCGATACCGACTTAAAGTACGGCGACGATGCGCTGGAGTTCTACCTCGAACCCGGAACTGTTACCTTTGCGGTTGCAGCTACTACCGCTAGCGGTTACGCGGCATTTTGTAATACCGGCGATTATTCGCTCAGTGTTTCTGCTTCAAGCAACAACAGTGATGTTAAGGTGTCCTACAAGCTGTATAAGAACACCGACAGAGACGGCGTTGCGGTAAAGGTCATTATTGACCCCATCAGCGAAAAGTTTACGGTAGCCGACGATAAGGACTGGGAAGTTAAGGTTAAGGTTGTGCAGAAGAATAAGAATGCCACAGACCCCGTAGCTGGCGAACTTGTTGTGGAAGGCACCATCGGCAACACAAGGGCGTACCACACCGATTCATTTACCGATGCGTACGGCAGCTATATTCTGGACACCGAGGCGCGCGTAATTGACGTAAGCGTGTTTGAGCAAGCCGAAGGCAAGGCACTTTCGGTAAACTACCCCAAATACGCCATCAAGTTTAACAAGGTAAGCCGCCAGAATACCTCTCTTTACCTGTACGCTAAAACCGATGTGGTGGATGTAACAAACTCCAAAGCAATCGGCTCCATCGGCTTTAGGCCCACCCGCGTAAAGGATGCTGCCACCATTACCATGCCCATCAGCGCGGATAACGAGAACTACTACGGAGAGACGGTATACGTCTATGATGTAGTAGACGGCAAGCCAACCGGCAGCCCCATTAAGGCGGATGTGGTTAACCACAACTACGTGGTATTTACTGTGCCCAGCGGCACCACGCTTGGTACCTTTGCCGCCTACGGTGCGCAGAAGGACGGCGACGATGAAAAGCCCGCCCCCACAAAAACAACGGCAAAGCCCGCCATCCCCGAAACCGGTGCGGGTGATGTGGTAAGCCTTACCGTTGTGTTAGCGGTGCTGGCACTTACAGGTGCAGGCTTTGCGGCAGTAAAACGGGTAAGCAAGTAATCAAGCAACGGATACAACCGATACGGTAACACAAAACACAAGCGGCTGTCCTTTTTTGGGCAGCCGCTTGTGTTTTGTGTCGGCTCAATGCTGACGCTGTATTGCCGGCGTTAATTACAAAACCGTAACACAACACGTCCGAACCTGCGTATTATTTGTGTCAATAATAAACCAAAACCAGTTCATACTACCCGAAACCAAAAGATACTACACGAATTTGTGCATAGTTACCAGTATTATATTACAATTTTATAACAACAAATGTTGTAAAAACTATTGCACAATTCTTACCAATAGGCTATAATGCATATGTGGTTAGAGATAACCAACAAAAACTATTTTTAGGAGGACAAAAAACATGAAAAAAGTACTTGCATTAGTACTGGCTGCTGTTATGGCTCTTAGCCTTGCAACGGTTCTTTCCGCAGAGCCCCTTAGTCCCATCACCGTCAACGCGTGGGCAGATGAAGGGTATGATTTTGGCACGACTGATTACGGCTTGTTCTATGGCAACGATGGTTTAGACTTTTACATCGATGCATCTGCAATTCCAGCATTTGATCTGGGCGCTGCCGTTGATTATGACGGTTTGACCGCAATTCCCACGCTGCTTAACACCGGCAACTACTCGCTGAGCGTTACAACAACCAGTAACAATAAGGACATTGTTGCTTCTTACAAGCTGGTTAAGAACGATGCCAGAAACGCTGTCGCAATCAAGATTAACATTAAGGCTATTGCTGAAAAGTTCACCGTTGCTGACCCTGCCGACTATGAAGTGAAGGTAAAGGTTGTTCAGAAGCTGAGCACCGATGCGGATCCTGCTGTTGGCGAAATCGTAGTAAATGGTACTGTAGAAAACACCAGAGCTGCTCATACCGAGGCTTACACCGATGCATCGGGCAACTACATTGTAGATGCTCCCGCACTCACTGGCGTAGGTATTGCTGGTAAGGATGACAACGCTCGCGTTATCGATGTATCTGTATTCGAGATTGCAGAAGGAAAGTCGCTTAACATCAAGTATAAGGATTACTCTGTTAAGTTTGCCAAGGTATCCAAGCAAAACACCTCCCTGTACCTGTATGCGAAGACCGGCGTTGTAAGCGTAACCGACACCAAGGCTATCGGCTCCATCGGCTTCCAGCCCACCCGTGTTAAGGACGCTGCTACCATCACAATGCCCGTAAGCTTTGACAACCAGAACTTCTACGGCGAGACCGTATACGTTTACAACGTAGTAGATGGCAAGCCCACCGGCGCTGCTATCCCTGCTGAAGTTGTAAACCACA
>JAEWPV010000006.1 GCA_023460535.1 Bacillota bacterium | reverse complement strand
TGAATACATCATTGCTTTTGACCGTAATGGTCAGCTTTGCTTTGCCCTTTTGCACTCGCTTTCCACTCGTTCTGATCTCCACCCGTCCTTTTCCTCATTTTCGTTAGTCGTTTTGCCCATCGCTATACTAATTACAAATAGGTAAACGGTTCTTTTGCGTCAACAAAATGCACGGGCACCGGTATAAGCGTTTTTAGCCAAGCACACATATGCTTCATGCCCCACTCCTCGCTTCTCTCGTGTCCCAGTACAATCATGGCTTTGTTTATGCCCAGCTGCGTGGCATCGTTGATGTATGCGCAGCTCGTCCATTCGAGAATCTCGCCGCACACAAGCACGTCAATGCCTTTTTCCGCCATTACCAGCATGGGCATTTCGTCCATGCCAAAACCAAGGCTGCCACCGCCGACCAAAACGCCAATGCGGGAGCAGGGCATGGCGGGGTTGCCGATAATCTGAATTGTATCCATCTGCAGCTTTTGCTTAAACTCCTGCGCAAGCTGACCCAGTGTGGTTTGCGGGATGTCGTAATAGTCGCTGAAGTTTTTGATAAAGCTGCGTATGCCGTCTTCGCTGCCCAGCTGCTTTTGTGCCGGGGGGCAAGCGTATTGCTGCCAGCCCATCTCTTTTATAAAGCCGTCATAGATACCGTCCGGCTGCGTCATGTGTATCAAGTCGTGGTATCTCCATATGACCATACCCGTTTCTTCTATCAGCTTTTTCTTTGCCAGGTATACGGCGTCGGACCCGCACCAATCCGTGGTGTCTGCGCCGGTAAAATACGTGGGCTCGTGGGTAATAATCATGTTAGCGCCCAAGCGAGCCGCTTCACGAATGACGTTTGCCGTAGCCATAAAGCTGGTTACAACGCCGGTTACCTCCGTTTCGGGATCTCCCGCCTTGTATCCGTCGCAGGTTTGGGGCAACAAGATTTCGACGTTTGCCCACTCGGTAATTCGAGCCACAACATCTTTTGCTTTCATGCTTAAGACCATTCCTTTCTTCGCCACTGCACTCGGCATGGCAAAGGATGAAAAACGCGATAAAACAGTCTGCATTAACAACGTGAAAGAGGATATTCTCTCCCCTGCCGTTATGATTTTATACCTAATTTTATCCCTTAACCGCGCCGATTACAACACCCTTAATGAGATATTTTTGCAAGAAGGGGAAGATTACGAGAATGGGCAGGATTCCAATAACGGCAAGTGACATGCGGATTCCGTTGCTGGGCAGGGTGATAATCTGTCCGCTGGTTATGCCGCTCGCTTGCCCGGAAGCCAAAAACTGAATGTTGTTCATCATTCGCATCAGCAGGTTCTGTATGCCGTACAGTTTGGGGGATTCGATGTAGTACAGTGCGTTAATCCAGTCGTTCCAATAGGCAAGACCGGTAAACAGACCCACCGTGACACTGACAGGGACTGCAAGCGGCAGCATGATGCGAAACAGAATGTGCATCTCGGTTGCGCCGTCGATCTGTGCCGACTCTATCAGTGCAGCCGGAATATTGTTTTTAAAATAGTTGCGCACCAGTAGGATGTTCATGGCACCTACCAGGTAGTTGGGGATAAGCAGCGCCCAAAAGGTGTCGTTAATCTGAAACACTCTGGTCCACATGATATAACTAGGTACAATACCGCCGTTAAACAGCATAGTAAAGAACACGATGAATGCCAGCACATTCTTGTATTTAAAATCTGCACGGGACATGGGATACGCGACCATGGTGGTAAGTATAAGGCTTATGACGGTACCCACCGCCGTAACCGCGATCGATACACCATATGCGCGAAAGATGATGCTGGACTGCTGAAGCATATACAGATAAGAATCCGCGCTCCATTTTTTGGGGAAAAAGCTGTAACCGTTAGCCACCAACGACGCTTCGTCTGTAAACGATGAGATGATAATCAAAAGAAGCGGCAGAAGAGCGCACAGTGTAATGACGGTGAGCGTCACCAGCGAAAAGATGCGAAAGCTTTTCTCGCCTCTTGTTTCTAAATTGCCCATTGTTTTCTCTCCTTTAGAACAAAGCGCTGTCCGCTTCTGTTTTGCGCACAATCCAGTTTGCACCTACCACCAGCATAAAGCCAACCACCGACTGGAACAGACCGGCAGCGCTGGACATACCGATGTTACCATAGTTCATCAGCCCGCGGTACACGTAGGTATCGATAGTCTGCGTTACGTTGAACAGGGCGCCGGAGTTCATGGGCACCTGATAAAACAAACCGAAGTCAGATGCAAACAGCCGCCCTACACTCATCAATGTCAACATAATTATGGTGGGTTTTAGCTGAGGCAGTGTGATACACGCAAGCTGCTTAAACTTGCCCGCGCCGTCAAGGCGAGCCGCCTCATACAGGCCCTTATCAATACCGCTTATGCTGGCGATATAAATAATTGAGGAGTAACCAGCCGACTTCCACATCTGCACCAGCACCAGAATAAAGGGCCAGTGCTTTGCCTCGGTATACCAGTTTACACCGGCTACACCCATTGCGCTTAGAATTGTTTTATTAACAAGACCCGTTTCCGGGTTTAAAAATGCGTACACAAGGTAGGCTACCACTACCATAGAAATCAGGTTGGGTAAGATTAACCCCGCCTGAAAGAGTTTGGAGCAGAAATACTTGGTTACCTCGCTCATCAAAATGGCGATAAAAACCGCAAGCACCGCGCCCAGAATAATGAAGGTAAGGTTATACAGCACCGTGTTTCGAATCATCACCCAGGCTTCCTTGGTTTGGAACAAGAACTTAAAGTTGTTAAGCCCGCTCCATTCACTTCCAAAGATGCCCTTGGAATAATCCATCTGCTTAAACGCAATGAAAATTCCGAACATGGGAATGTAGTTATTAATTAGTAAATAGATAAGCCCAGGCAAAGCAATCAGCAGCAGTGTCAGGTTCTTTTTTCCTGCGCGGCGCTTTGCGCCTTGCCTGTTTGCCGCCTGTTTTACAGCTGTGTTAGTCATAACGCTTCTCCTAAAACAAAATGAGGCTGAGCAATCAACCTCATTTTGCATGTTGTATGGTTATTTGTTGGCAGCAATCCAAGCATCCAGCTGCGCCTGCTTTTCGGCGATAACCGTATTGATGCCTGCGTCCTCCAACGCCTTAACAAACTGAGGAATTGCTTCGTCGGGTGAAACACTTCCGCAAACAAGACCCGGATAATACTGACTGATTACGTTTGAGATTGCGGTAAGCTCGTTGACCACCTTGCTGGCGTCAAAGTTAAAGCCATAGAAGGGCGATCTCTCGGCAGTATTGTTCATTTCCAGCGCAGCGTTCTTGTCTTCATACTGCTCTTCGCTGGTCATAACCCACTGCAGCCGCTCGGAACCGATAACACCGGAGCACAGATATGCGGTGTAGGGAACGGTGTTGGCGTCTAAGCCCTCGGGGAACGCCACTACATGGTCGCTCTTCTTCACATAGTCGGTGCCTTCGATACCAAACAGAATGGTGTTTACCACAAATTCATCGGTATAGATAATGTCGAGCAGTTTTACGGCTGCGTCAGGCACCTTGCTGGTTGAGGAAACACACATGGAAAGTCCGCTGGTCTTGGTGTCCATATAGGCGGGGGCAATCCATTTGGAACCGAAATCTTCTGTACCAACCAGCATGTTGAACACGCTGTCGTCGCTTTGAGATTTAATGCCGGAATAGGACGCCCAGCTGCTGAACATACGGCCTGCGGCAGCGTATTCAGCGGCTACGGTAGTGGAGGTAGCCATATCCTGCGGCACATAGCCTGCCAGATACCAGTCGCGCATCAGCTGGCAGTATTCCTTAAAGATATCGGTGGCAAAGAAGTTTACAACCGTGCTGTCGTCGCCAACCGCTACAACCGCGTAGTTGGATTCGCCCAGACGATCCACCTTCTTCTCACCCGCCCAGAGCAGGGATACGTAGGAATCCTGCATATTGGTGGGGGCAAAGCAGAAGACGTCGGGGTTTTGCTCTTTTACCTTGGCGTAAACCTTTGTAAGGTCACGAACCGAGTTGATATCGTCGATGCTGTAGCCGGTTGCCTCAAGCATTGCCTTGTTGTAGGAAAGCGTGGGGGTGATTACAACAGCCTTGTTGATGGGAACACCATACACGCCGCCGTTTTGGGTCAGCACGTCAAACGCGTCCTCGCCAAAATCACGGTTTAATGCTTCGGTCAGTCCCTTGCCGTACTGCTCAAGTTGGGTGCTGATATCCATGCACATGTTCTGTGCGATGTAGGTTTGCAGATCGAGCGGTATAAACAGATCCATCTGGGTACCGCTTTGCATCGCGAGCTTAATCTTGTTATCATAATCCGCGGGGCTAAACAAGCGAAGATCCAGTGCCACGTTGGCCTCGGGGTAGGTTTTTGCGATATACTCGTTGATGGCATTGGAAACACGGGAATAGTCATCGGGGATGTTATTGAAGGTAATTAGATACATTACAACGGTTTGCACATCCGCCGTGTTGTTGGATGGAGTGCTGGCATCACCGCTGCTGCTCGGTGCCGGGCTTGCGCACCCAAACAACGCCGTGAAGCAAACAACCAACGCCAGAACCAATGCAAGAACCTTTAGCTTATTCATGGTATTCCTCCTTCATTCTGTTCCCGCGGGATAGCGGGAATCTGCAACTTCATTATAAGAGAAGGACCACCCCGGGTTCTTTTAATTATCCGCATTGTATTTTTTGTTTTACGTGATTTATACATTTCACACAAAAAACGCGTTCGTCGACTATGGGTTACGAGTTTAAAACTGCTTTTTAAACTGGCTGGGGGAATAGCCGGTGCTCTTTTTAAACAGCGTGGAAAAATACGAAAAGTTATCAAACCCCACCGCGCCGGCAATTTCGCTGATGTTCATGTCCCCCTCTGTCAGCAGTTGCTTTGCTTTGTGTATTTTGCGTTCGTTCACATAGTCCTTTAAAAAGTAGCCGGTTTGCGCTTTAAACAGCTTTGCAACGTAGTCGGGCGACAGGTACACCTGCCGGGCAATCTCTTCCCGGCTAAGCTCCGCGCTGATGTTGTCTTCCACAAAGCGCTTTATCCTCTCTACAATGGTCTCTCCTTTTCGTGCCTGCGCAATGGTATCAACCGTTTTTTGCGTGGCAAAGCTTGCCCACTTAAGCAGGTCGAACAATGAGTTTTCGCATACGCGCTCCAGCTGCTTTGCCGCTTCATCCGAAAACAGTTCATGCGCGAGAATGTTCTCTTTATACAGGCAGGAAAAAATTACCTGCAAATAATCCTGATGCGCACTGTGCAGGGTTGTTGCCGAGAGCGAGCCGCTTGAGCTTGCCTTTTCCAAGGTTTTACGCAGTTGATTAACGGCCTCTATGGCATTGCCCTGCCATAAAAGCAGCTGCACGCGCTCCACATCCAGCGCGTCGGGTGTTCCGGTTGCGGCTACCTGCTCGGGATGCGTAACCACAGCGGTATCTCTTGTAATATTGTTTTGGTCTACCTGCTCCCAGCTGCGGCGACGGGCCGACAGTTCGTTGATTGCACACGGTGGGCTGAGATAGATAACCGCTTTAAACTGCAGATAGGTTTGGTACGCCTCAGTAAGATTTTTACACAGGGCGGAGGTAAGCTCCGGGGCACTATCTGTTACTGCCGCGATAAAAATACGGCCGTTGTGCCGATAATCAAACACCCTGGGGGCATTGGGCCCACCAAACAGAATGTCGCTTGCGATATTCCCTGCCGCGTAACGAAAGGTGGGGATATCCCAGTGCTGTTCGGTAACCTGCGTTTCGAGCACCGAGCAAAGCACCAGCTGATACGATCCATCCAGATTGATGTTTGCCTTGCCGTACTCCTCGTAGGCTTTGCTATTCCTAATGTCCACGAACGCTTCGGAAAATAGAATGTCTCGCCAGAACGCATTTTCTATTCTCGCGCGGTTATCCAGCCACAGCTCGCCAAACTCGCTGCGCCTCTGCAGTTCCCGGCGATAATGAATTTTCTCTACCACCTGGGTCAGGGCGTTCTGCAACACTGCAAAATCCAGCGGCTTTGTAATGTATGCGTCCGCCTTGAACTGGAGCGCCTTGGTTGCGTAACCAAAATCCGCGTGGCAGGTGAGAAAGATGAATTCAATCTCGTAGCCCTGCTCCCGAACCCATTCAATGAGTTGTATTCCAGAGTATTTTGGCATTTCTATATCGCAGATTACAACGTGTATCTCATGCTGCTGGATAAGGCTTTTGGCTGCGACCACATTATAAGCGGTGTATATAAATTGCAGTTGCAGCGGCATCTTTTGCAACGAGGCAAAAATGGCTTGCGTTGTTGGAATATCATCATCGACAATCAATACATTCATAAATAAGTCCTTGCCTTTCCGGCACCCTGCGCCATGCAAAATGGGGTGCCACGAAGAATTGCGGTGCGGTAGCAAAATTGTCGCAGATTAACCGCCCGATCCTTTTACTTAGTAATGGGAATAAAGATGTTTATTTGGGCACCGCCCTGCTCGTTGTTGGTAAGCTCAAGCAGATCCTCCCGCCCGTAGGTTAGCGAAAGGGTTTTTGATATATTTGCAATGCCGACACGCTCCATATCCTGAGGAAGTCCGTCATCCAACAGCGAAGCGGGAAAGCCGCAGCCGGTATCCTCTATCGTAATCAGTGCAAAGCTCTCCTCGTTTTTTTGAATTTGCCGGGCGCGGATGAAAACCGAAATACCGCTCTCTCCGTCAAACGCATGCTTGAAGATGTTTTCGACAAAGGTTTGAAACAGCAGCTTTTGTATCGGAATTTCGGCGACATCGGGCTCGACCGAATGGTAGTAAAAAATGCGATTGGGATGACGAATCTGCTGCAGCTTTAAAAAGTCCGCCGCATGCTGCACCTCGGTTGCTATGGTTGCCCGATTCAGATTATCGGTAAACAGATAGCGAAGATAGGCGCTGAGGGCGGCAATGAATTGCTGAATCTGCTCGTTCTTTCCGTTCATGGATAGGCTGGAGATGGTGGTGATTGCGTTAAGGTAAAAATGCGGGCGCAGCTGCATCTGCAGATACTTCAGCTCGGCGTTCTTGCGTTCGAGCGTTTCCTCGTAGGTTTGAATCTTCAAGTCCTTGATTTCGGTGGTCATGCTGTTAAAAGAACCGATGAGCGCCGAGAACTCCTTGGCTTCGGTTTGGTCTATCGGGATTTGATAATCGATATTTCCGCTCTCAATCTGCGCGATGGCGGCCATCAGTTTTTTAACCGAGCGCACGATTTTACGGTTGAGATAGCGGCTGGACGCGATTACCGTCAAAATCGCCGGTACGCCCATGAATATCAGGATAAACTGCATCGTTTGTACGCCGCGGTAGATATCCTTGCGGGCAATGGCGCAGGACAAGCGCAGCCCATAGACCGGTAAATCCTCGGTGAACACGGCGTGCTCTGCATAAGCGCTGGACAGCAGCTCCTGACTGTTTTCGATTGCCATACCAACCGGAAAGACATCCTGGTTTTCGGTTGACAGCACGGTTCCGTTTTCATCCGTCAGCACATAGGTAGAGCGAGTCTCCCCCATTGTGCCATGCTGGGCTAAAAACTTATCAAGCGCAATTAAAACCCCGATGTCTGCATGTCCGATATTATAGTTTTGAAGAAGAAAATACGCTTCTTCCATCTGCACTATGTGCCAGGTGCCAAACGTAGCATCGTTTTCTAGCGACGGAACAGTTCGAAAATACTCTTCTATTGCAAACTTTTGCCTCCAAGCAACCCCGCTGTTATAGCGATACAGATAGATGTTTTGCTCCTTGTACGCAAAATACAGGCAGGAGATATCGGTATTGCTGGCCGCCTTTTGGGTTAGGATTTCTGCCATATCCATAGAGGAGATGTATTTTTTAAAGTCGCTGGCGCCCTGAAACGCGTTGACCTTGCCGAGATTGTTTAGCGCAAGCTCGTTGAGGGTGGTTGTGGCGGACGACAGCGTGGCTCGCATCTGTTGAATGCGAACGCTCATTACCCGGCGTTGCTGCTCCTCCACATTCTCGGTGGCGATGCGGTAGGAGTATATGTTGTAAAACAGCAGCAGAATAATCATTACCGCCAGGATGGAGGCAATTACTGCGCTAATCTTAAATACAATCGAGTCTGTATGCCGAAAAATTCGATGTAACGTTGACATGTTGTCCTCCTCTTTGCCGCGGCTGATGTTCTTCAAATAAGTATATCGGTTCACGGCTTGCCTGTAAACTGCCGCAAGCAACATCTTGTTCAAATGCGGGCTTTTGGGGAAAGCACTGTTAACCCTGTGCAGTAGTGTCGTATGCTACGAACCTTTTTTGGGTAGCCACGACGCTGCTTCGTGCTTTTTACGGACATTTAATAAGGTTTCCCACTTATAATATACATAAACGCTGGTGAAGCAAGCTACCAAAAAGGAGCAGGATAGTTTTGTTCTTGAGATGTTGCCACGAATCAATCATTAAGCAAACCGGTTTGAGCGCCCTCCTGTTTCCGCGGCTCATCCCCATGCATGATTTCTTTTTTACCCTTCCAGAACTGTTACCGATTCAAAGACGATATATTCCCCTTTTGCGGGGGGTGCGGTTAACTCAAGCACGCCCTTGCGCACCGTATAGGTTGCCGCAGGCTGCAAAACCGCATTGACGTAGAGGTTATAATAACTCACGCCATGCGGATCCGGTATGCCGCTGCTTTCATATTGCGGCAATCGGTCGCTATCTGTGTACGTTGTGCTTACTCCGTCCGCGGCGGTAACATAGTACCGGTGGCAGGCATTCAGCTTGCGGTTGCATTCATCGAACAGCTTCACATAAGAAACGGTAATCGGCTCGTCTTGCTTGGGTACATCCTCTGTTAGCAGCTCGAGTGTGTCTTTTCTTAATCGGTAGTTGCTGTACGGCTGCACCATGCCATTGACAAACAGATTGTGTACAGAGGCTTCGTCCGGAGATAGCAGCCCCTGCCCGCCGTACTCCGGCAACGCGTCGTCGCTGGTATAAATGTGGTTTACCCCATCGGACAAGGCAGTGTACTGTTGCACTTTTGCTTTGAGCGGAGAAGGTCTGCTATACACTGTAATGCAGGTGGAGAATGAGCTTGCATACTCTGCACCTTGCTCTGTGTTGCCGCAAGCTTGATAAGCCGCTGTATGGATGCGTATTGGAACCTTTATATATGCCGAATACAGCCTGCTGCCTTTGTGCCGAAGAATTGGCACCGCACTGCACCCAAAGCAGGTGGTAACAAAAGCAAAGTCGTCTACGCTGGATGCGCTTCGGATGGTATTGATTGCGGAAAACGGCACGGTGGTAATTGATTGTGCCCCTCGGTTATATACAGTGACATAGCCCTTAATCAAAACAGCTGATACGACGTTGGTTTGAAGGCGTCCGCATCCATTGATGCATTGGCTTTTAGCGTAGTTATCACCTACAGATAGGTTAATATATTGGATTGCACCCTGATTGTACGGGCTTATTATATTGCCGTTTTCGTCTGAAAGAAAACACATGAAACAGGGGCGTGTATAGTGAAGCATAATAACAGTCCTTTTACGCGAGTACTACAACTATTTAGTTGGCTTCCATCGACATAGCAGCTTACTTGGTAGTATCAACGGCAGCTCCGAAAGGGGCTGCCGTTTGATATCGTTCTTATGAAAAGCGTGCGTTTTTCGTAGAGGAAAGCCTGTGTTGGCGGATTACTATGAAATTGTTGGCGCAGTGGTAACTGGCGCAAAGTTTGTAACTGTTAACACGATCAATTTATCTTCTTCAATAGTAGTAGATGTGGGAAACGTAATTTGGACTTCATCCGCAGAAAGGGTGGTTAATACACCCGCCTCCTGTAATGCGCCGTTTATTGTTAGCTGAGCATATCCGTTGTCGGTTGTAACTGTTGAGAGTCCGCCTATTGCTACGGCAGTACCGGTATCATCTATCCAGTCTTCATCGTCAATTGTAAATACTGTACCGGTTAAACCGCCGGATGGTACGATATAGAAAAAATTCTCAACCAAGGGATGGGCGGTGGTTGTAGGTTGCGAAGCCGTCATAACAATCTTAAGCAATGATAGTGCCATGTTTGTATCTCACTTTCTGTTTTTTGCGCCGAAGTAAATGTTGTCCGCATGCTGCTTCCGACTTTTCGTCACTACCATAATATGACGCATTTACAGTAAATGTGAATTGAGTCAGCATATATCGACAACCGCTGTGCAGCATGTTGGTAATGGTAATATATCTCTATCTCTGTTACAATGATGTAGATAATTCATAACACAAACTTATTAACAAGTGGTTCCCCTTTATTGGCAACCAAGGTCAAGAAATAATTCGCAATTACTTGTATACTCACAGAGGAAGGGGGCAGTCGTGTGCATGATCTCGAAGCCGCAAAGGCGGTACAACGGATGCAGGATTATATTACGGAGCACATCAACAACCCAATTACGCTGAAGCAGCTTGGTAACGCGGCCGGGTATTCGCCGTGGTATGCCGCAAAGCTGTTTAAGGACGCAACGCAGCTCGCGCCGTTTGAGTACATCCGCAACCTGCGATTAACCAAGGCCGCTTTGACATTGAGAAACGGGGATGTAAGGGTGCTTGATGTGGCACTGGACTTTGTGTTTGACTCGCACGAGGGGTTTACCCGGGCGTTTTCCAAAGCGTTTGGTATCTCGCCCAAGCGATACAGCAAAGACACGCCGCCAATCAAGCTGTTTTTACCCCAGAGCGCGCTGAACCTTTACCAAATCTACAACAAAGGAGCTGTTACTGTGAGCGAGAAACAGAAATCAAAATCCGTCTTTGTTCAGGTGGTTAATCGCCCTGCGAGAAAGCTATTGTTGAAGCGCGGAACCCTAGCAACCGAGTACTTTGCTTACTGCGAGGAGGTTGGCTGTGACGTTTGGTCTGTGTTATCCAGTGTAAAGGAGGCGCTGTATGAGCCGATTGGCATATGGCTGCCTGAGCATCTGATAGCCGAGGGCACCTCCAAATATGTTCAGGGGGTTGAGGTAGGGCTTGATTACGCCAATCAAATTCCCGAAGGGTACGAGCTGCTTGAACTGCCCCCCTGTACCATGATGATTTTTCAGGGCGAGCCGTATGAGGATTCGACATTTATGGAGGCAATCGGCGAGGTGATGCGCCACATCGACCAATTTGACCCCACGCTGTACGGCTACCGTTGGGCGCCCGAAAGCGCGCCCCGTTTTCAGCTGGCGCCAATGGGTTACCGAGGGTATATAGAGGCAAGACCGGTTGTACCTGTTGAATAACTGCGTAAAAATGAATACTATAACAATGGGGCTGCACCGTGCACGGGTGCAGCCCCATTGTTATACCTGTTTTTTTCTGATGGTTTTACCGGCTTCTTTGAGCAGCTTCTGCATGGTTGTGTCGTGACATCGACAGACCCGTTTGAGACCGAACAGGTTCTCGGGGTCTTTTGTTATCGCGTTTATGCCATAGTTGCAGGACATGGTTGCCCGAAAGCCGAGCTTTTTTAAAACCTCATCGGTTTTTTCGCTTGCCTTACCGTAGGGGTATGCAAACGCGTTGGGCAGCTGCCCTGTGTGAGTAAGCAGCAAATCCTGCAGCTTCATGACATCTGCGGTGAGTAGCAGCTGATAATCGTCCAGCGACTCGTTTGGGTCCTGCATGCATCCCGTTCTTCCTTTACCCATGCTGTGCAGATTGTAGGTGTGATTTTGCACCTCCACACTGCCCGACCTAATCATCTCCCCTAGCTGTTCCCAGGTTGCATGGGCGTGGTCGACGTTTTTGCTTGGATGCTTTGAAAACTCCTCCGCATCCTTACCGATGACCGACAAGACCATGCACATCCCATACTGCTGAATAAGCGGATATGCGTACAGGTAGGTATTCAGATACCCGTCGTCGAACGATAGAATAATCGGGTTTGGGGGCAGCGGCTCATCGTGGTACACATAGTTTATCAGCTGGGTGACCGTGATGGTTGTGTATGCATTGCTTTGCAGGTACTTTAGATCCGATTCAAACTCATATAAGCTGATGGCATCCTTACAAAGCTTACTGTATTTTACCTCATGGTACATGATAATCGGCAGATAGACCGCCTCTTCCTCTGGCGTATCTGCCCTGACGACGGCGGACACACTTAACAGTGCCGTAATAACGACAAGGCCAGCCGCAAGCAAAAACGCGATAAGCATGAGTGATTTTTTGTGAATAGAAATATACACACCGTCCCCCCATATCGCCAGTGTCAGCCATTGATACGCAGTGGATATGCTAATTTATATTCTGTTTTTATTTTCCTATTCTACCCTTTACCGCACGCAACTAAAAAACGCCCTGTTGCGTCAGAGCGTTTTTTGCAAAAACCGCTATAAAAATTGTTTGAGCTGCTGAATGTTATTCTCCTCAAAACGAAGCAATCGTTCCATGAGCTGGGTAATATCCTTATCGGCATGATGGTACTTCTTTAGGTTTTTTACCGCGTTAATCACGCCCATATTACTGCCCACAATCAGCATCTCGGAGATATGGGTGGCGGATTTATCGGTGAGTGTCTGCATGTTGATCATCAGGTAGGTCTTTATTTTATCAAGCTTACTGATACCCTTCTCGTCACAACCGTTTTCATGCAGTTTTGCTTTGGCGGCATGCAGAATCTCTTTATATTCGTTAAGCTGAGATTCGAGATGCTTTTGAAACTCATTGTCTTCGACAATACCGATAATTTGGTCGATGGTGTCTACCCCCATCTGGGAGTTTTGATAGATAAAGTTAAGCAGTTCTGAATTACCGTTCATGTTCTCACACTCCTTCGGGATTATTATATCCGCAAAGCATAAGAGCCATACCGTGCGGCTAATGGTTCTGTGTGATCATGACCTGATTCGTTTTCTTGATTCCAAGAATCAGGTACCGCAAAACCGGGATACGCCTAAGCAGTTCATACAACGCCGGTGAAATAACAAGAACCGCGACTACTGCAATCACATAAATCACAACTGTAGGCAAAGCGGTATACTGCTTAAGGTAGTAACAGGCACAAAGCACAACAAGATAGTGAACAATGTAAATACCGAAGCTTGATTTTGTCATATAGTTTGCTAGCACAGAGGTTTTGTCGAACCACTGTTTTGCGCAACCGAGAATGGCAAGTACGGCAGCCCATAAATAGATGGAAGTGAATATGTGTTTCAGGACACTATTATCGGAATAGCTCTGTCCGAAAAAGTACCATGTATAGCCGATCCCCATTAAAACCGCGACAATCAGCATCGGCAGATGAATCTGCTGCACCTTAGCCTGTATGTTGTCATGAGAGAAGAAGTAATACCCGAGTAAAAACGCTACAAGATAAATGCCAAAGCGGTATACCGTGATAACCGGCATATTAAGAACCTGTGCTGCCCCCCAAAGTGGAATAACCAGAAGGAGCAGCACGATAATGTTACTCTTGCCGCAAAGCGTGTATAGCCTATCCTTGGTATCGATTATCCGAATCAGTACAATCAGCAAGGAGAACAGCCACAGCATTTGTATAAACCACAGCGGACCGATACCGGAAACAACCATGATGGGGTAGCGGATAAACGACGGAATGGTATCCCATGCACCGCCATTTTTGATGTTGAAGTAGCCTACCAACCACTGAAACACAAATAGACCCAGCGTAGACGGAACAAGCAGCTTTACTGTTCTGTCTTTGATAAACTGCTTATGGCTCCGCTTCTCCAGCGCATAGCGGGAACTGATTCCGGCAATAAGAAACAACAGCACCATGAGCCACGGGTAAACGAAGTAAAGCACGGCATCTTGATACTGCACCTGCGAAAAGCTACCGACACCACCCAACGCGCCTACGCTGTTGAACAGATAAAATACGTGGTAGACCAAAACCAGCAGCACGGTAGCCCAGCGGACATTATCCAAGTAATACCTTCTCACAGTCAGTTCTCCTCCTTATCCGCAAAGATTTTTGCCGCAAGCTCGCTAAAGCTCTAATTTGTGAATAGGCAAACAAAAAGGACTCAAGCCGTAATGGGTTGAATCCTTTTGCTGTTTTGGGTAAGAAATTTGCTTGCAGTATTCGCATTATCACGCCAAACTATTGGTTTATTGCAACTAGCAATATCTATGCTGTTGTAGGACGAAGCGTTGTTTACCAGTTCCAGTGTAGCAGCCGTGAGATAATCTGGGTTAACTAACTGCGTTATGTATTGAAGGATTTCTTCGTCAGTAAACGTGCTTATCAAGTTATATCAATCCTTTTCATTTTGTCTCTTCCATCACATTCCTTTATATCTTTAATTTAGCATACAAATAACGTAGGTGCAATGTTTTCTCTAAATATTTCGTTATTTGACAAAAAAGGATTCAAGCCCTTAAGGCTTGAATCCTTTTTTTGGTGGAGGCGGCGAGAGTCGAACTCGCGTCCGAAAACCTATTCCCACAAACTTCTTCGGGCGGAGCTTTTCTTTTAAGATTCCCTCCGGACGCCGCCGAAAAGCAGGCTGCGCCTTTTGGTATTCCCTAATACATCAGGTGAGCCGAGAAGCTCTCACAAGACGTTCACCACTAAATGACGCCTAAACCAGACCCGTGGTACTGACTGGCCAGACGAGCTGCATTAAGCAGCTAAAGCTAATTTATTATTGTTAGCGTTTAATTTATAAGTGCCGGCGTTTAAAGAGTGTCCAGCAAACTCTGCCCGCTTATTGTGGTTCAAAATCCCCGTCGAAACCTTTACGCCCCCATGTATATGGGGTTTCCCCCTTGTAGTTTGCTCACTGATTCTTATTTGCATTCAGATTGCGCGGTAAACAACCGTTTTTTATGACGATTTGGCGTTGTCCTTCATCGCGCGGTCGATGTCGCGCTTTGCGGCGCGGTTTGCCATGTCCTCGCGTTTATCGTACAGCTTTTTACCCCTGCACAGCCCCAGCTGCACTTTGACACGCGAGCCCTTAAAATAGAGTGACAACGGTACCAGCGTGTAGCTTTGCTGCTTAATCAGCCCATACAGCTTCATAATCTCGCGTCTGTGCATCAGCAGCCTTCGTACGCGCATTGGGTCGCGGTTAAAGATATTGCCGAATTCGTAGGGGCTGACATGCATGCCGCGCACAAAGATCTCGCCGTCCTTAATCTCGCACCAGCTGTCCTTTAGGTTTACATTGCCGGCGCGGATGGACTTAACCTCGGTGCCGCACAGCTCAATGCCTGTTTCAAACGATTCATCCACAAAATAGTCATGATATGCCTTTTTGTTTTGTGCGATGGTTTTGGTGTTATCTTTTGGCAACGATTCGCCCCTCCTTTCTCGGTATGATAAGCAGTTAACCTGTTACAGCTCGCTTCTGCCCTCGATGGCTCGATACAACGTGACTTCGTCGGCGTACTCCAGATCGCCACCCACGGGAATACCGTAAGCAAGGCGCGATACCTTAACCCCCAAGGGCTTGAGCAGACGCGCAAGATACATCGCCGTTGCCTCGCCTTCCACGTTTGCGTTGGTGGCGACAATAATCTCCGTCACCCCGCCCCCGCTGACACGCACAAGCAGCTCCTTGATACAGATATCGTCCGGACCGATGCCGTCCATGGGTGAAATCAGCCCGTGCAGCACATGGTACATGCCATTATACTCTTTTGTACGCTCGATTGCAACCACATAGCGGGTGTCCTCCACCACGCATATCGTCGACTTGTCGCGCCCGTTGTCGTCACACACCGCGCACAACTCGCCGTCGGTGAGGTTTTGGCACACCTTGCAGTTGTGTATATTCTTTTGCGCATCCAATATGGCGTCGGCAAATGCCTGCGCCTGCTCGGCTGAAGAGTTAAGCACATAAAACGCAAGCTTTTGCGCGGATTTTCTGCCGATTCCGGGCAACCGTTCAAACTGCTCTATGAGCTTTATCAGCGGCAGCGGAAGTATGCTTTTTGCCATGACGTCACTTAAAACATGCCGGGCATGCCGGGCACGTTAAACCCTCCCGTTACTTTGCTCATCATCTCGCTGCTGGTGGCTTCTACCTTGTTCATGACCTCGTTATATGCTGCAATCAAAAGGTCCTGCAGCATCTCGGCATCCTCGGGATCGATGACCTCCGGTTTGATGGTGAGTGCCTTAACCTCTTTTTTGCCCGTCATGGTAATCTCAACCGCGCCGCCGCCGACGGTTGCGGTAAATTCCATTTCCTCAACCTGCTCGGTCACCTTTGCCATCTCTTCCTGCATCTTTTGCGCCTGTTTTACCATGCCCTGCATGTTCTGTGCGCCGCCGCCACCGTATCCTGCGGGTAATCTTGATTTCATAGCCCTAACCACGCCTTCCCTTCCCCGAGCCGTTCGGCGCAGGGTCGTTAATATTATAATCTGCCGCACACGCGGCGAAATGTTGTAGCTTAATTGATGTCTATGCCGGCTTCCTTTGCTTTTAGCTCAAGCTCTGCAAGCAGCCCGCCCGTCTCTTTAATCTCCACGTTCTTTTTGACGGGCCCCAGACGGTATATCCTGCCGGTTTCCAAGCGAATCGCCTCGCGCAGGCTCATTTTTGTGTACTCATTCTTTCGCATCATCTCCGAGAACATGGTGTCCCGCGCGTCGATGAGTACCAGATCGCCCACCACATACGCGGTGGAGCCGACCAGTGTGCCGTGCAGTGCGGGGTTTGTCTTGGAAAGCCGCTCCAGCACATTGCTCCACGCCGAAAAACGTTCCTCCACCTCCAGCACCTCAGGGATTGGGGGCAAGGGCTCGTCCTGTACGGGCGGCTGTATCTCCTGCCCCGCCGAGCTGCCCTTGGCGGGTGCCGGAGTAGGCGCAGACGGTGCCCGATTTTCAAGCTCGGATATTCTGCGCAGCAACGCGTCGGTCGAGCTGTCGAGCGAGGGGGATGTCAGCTTCACCATGCACATCTCGGTGGCAAGACGCTTGGACTGCGTTCTGCCGATTGTGTCAAGTGTCTCGCTGAGGGTTGACATCGCGTGCAGAATAAGCTCCATCGGGTAACGGCTTGCCGCGTCCCGGATGCGCTGCATGTCCTCCGGGGTGCAAACAATCAGCTCCTCCGGTTGTTTTGTTACCTTGGCAACCATGATGTTGCGAAACAGTGCCATCAGCTCGTGCATCAGGCGGGCGTAATCCACCGACCCTGCGCTTAAGCTGTCAATAATCTCTAGCGCCCGCGCGCTGTTTTTATCCGCAACCGCGTCGCATAGCTCATACAGACGCGCGTTGTCGGCAAGCCCCGCAATGCGGGAGACTGCGGGAATATCGATTGCCTGCCCGAGTGTTGCGCACTGGTCAAGCAGCGAAATGGCGTCGCGCATACCGCCCTCGGAAATGCGAGCAATCAGCTGCGCGGCATCCTCGTTAATTGATATATTCTCCTGCATCGCAATATGCAACAGACGGTCTTTAATCGCCGCACTGTCAATGCGTCCGAAGTCAAAGCGCTGACAGCGGGAGATGATGGTAGCGGGAACCTTGTGCACCTCGGTGGTGGCAAGGATAAACAGCACGTGTTCGGGCGGCTCCTCCATAATCTTTAACAGGGCATTAAACGCCGCTGTAGAGAGCATGTGCGCCTCGTCGATGATATATACGCGGTACTTTGCGCTTACGGGGGTGAATATCGCCTCCTCGCGCAGGGAACGCACATCATCCACGCCGTTGTTGCTGGCGGCGTCTATCTCTACGACATCGGTAACGGTGCCGTCCTCAATCCCCAAGCACATGGCGCAGCTGCCGCACGGGTCACCTTCTACGGTAGACAGGCAGTTGACCGCCTTGGCAAGGATTTTGGCGCAGGTGGTTTTACCGGTGCCGCGCGAGCCGGTAAACAGATAAGAATGTGCGACGCGCGAAAGCCGAACCTCGGTTTTGAGCGTGACGGTGATATGCTGCTGCCCCACGACGTCGTCGAAGGTTTCCGGACGCCAAGTTCTGTACAACGCCTTATACATGGCATTCACACCCCCTGTTTCCCCACACGGTGCCGGTTGCTTACCAAAAAGGATAACATTCACAATATGAAAAAAGGCGGGCAGTTCCTTAACGGATTTGCCTGCGCCCTCACAAGCGGATACACAGGTTTATCTGCGGCACACAAAGACATCCGCTTAATGCTGCTCGGTTCCCCGCCTGACATGGTTCACGGCGCTTTGTCGCACAGGACCCGCATACCCGCGTGTCAGGGCGCACGCCCTGCCTGCCTGATGCTGATAGTACAACTCGCAATATTTGCTTATAATACACTTAACCTATTTACAACCGAAGTCGATGAATCGTCTTCGAATGTGGCATCAATCATTATAATACATTTGTTCGCGAATTACAAGAGCGCGGGGCATGGAAAACAAAAACGCAAAATTATCTATACCCTCGTTATGGGTACGGTAGTTGTACCCAATTATCATAATGCCTTATGTAACTAAAAAAGGTCTTCGTAAAAGCCATAGTTTTAAGCTTTTACGAAGACCCTTTATCGAACATGATTTAAGCTAATTTGCTATATGTACCCGCAGAATGGCTTTGCGTTTTATTCTATGCCGGTTTCTTTTGCGCATAACGCATGGGTTACCACACCGCCAGCACAGACATCAACAGGTGCAACATAGCCGCCCCCGTCTCGGGGATGCTGGGCTTATCGCTTAACACCTGCCCTGTAAGCAGGAAGGTTGAAAAGTGGGTGGTTGTGAAGGTAACGTACCCGTTTTGGGTGGTCGCGCCCATATCGGTGAAGGCATCTGTGGCGGGATTATAATAGAACACACTCAACGGTTCGCCCGCCCCTTTGGGGATGGCAATGCGCACCGTCACGGTGCCCAGATTGCCCGTATAGGCCTTGCCCTGCTCATCGGTGAGGGTCAGCTCATACCGACGCAGGTACGCCCTGCCACCTAGGCTGCCGTTCTCCCCCGCAAGGGTTGCGCTGATGGTGTAATAGCTGCCCGCTGCCGAGGATGGCAGCCCCGCCACGGTTTTTGATACCAGCGCCGCGCCCCCGGGCAGAGAAATGCCGGAGAGGTCTAAGCTAAGCCCAGCCACACCGACGACCGGTGAATACACCGGAACGATGGCGATTGCATCTTGGTTGTCGTCTTGGTTTTCGTCT
This sequence comes from Bacillota bacterium, assembly GCA_023460535.1. GTDB lineage: Bacteria > Bacillota > Clostridia > Oscillospirales > Ruminococcaceae > Acetanaerobacterium. The sequence goes on along the minus strand of JAEWPV010000006.1, from coordinate 107,061 downwards.
TGGTTGTCGTCCCGGGCGTCGTTGACGCCGCCGGGACTTGGCGTTACCTTGACGCCGCTCTCATAGGTACCCTTCAGCGTACCCGCCCCCGCACCGGTAATAACACAGTCGCCCAAGGTAATCGACGCATCCGTGCCGTTTGCGCCCAGCGTCAGTTTGGCGTTGCCGTCCACCTCAAGGGTGCCGCCGTCTGCAGTCGGAGTGCTTCCGCCAACGCCCGAGCCGACGTCGTATGCGCCACCTCCGCCCGTAGCCGTTACCTCTGTGGACGAACCGGTAATGACCACCGTACCGCCGGCGCCTTTGCCGGCTGTCATAAAGCCCGCGCCGCCGCCGATACCCGCGCCGCCGCTGGTGCCGTGGGTGGGGTGAAAATATGCTCCGCCAGTGGCTGTTACCCTGCCGCCGCTGATGGTGATGACGCCGCCGTCGCCACCATCACCACCGCCGATGCCCGCGCCGGTGATCCCGCCGCTTGCCGTCACCCTGCCGCCACTGATGGTGATATTGCCACCGTCGCCGCCCTGGGCTCCGCCAATGCCTGCACCGCTGCCGGAACTTGAGCTTGCTTTGCCGCTTGCCGTTACCGTGCCTCCGGTGATTGTGATGCTACCCCCGTCGCCGCCCGCACCGTCGCTGGCACCGCCACCGCCAATGCCAGCGCCTCGATAATAAGAAAATGCAGTCACCGTACCTCCATTAATGGTTATGTCGCCGCCACCGCCCGCGTAGTCTTCGCCAGTGCTACCGCCGCCGATGCCCGCGCCGTTGGCTGACGATGCTGTGACGTTGCCGCCGTTGATGGTGATTGTGCCGCCATCGCCGGCGGCACTGTCGCTGCCTCCTCCGCCGCCGATACCCGCACCATATACACTTCCAACCGCTGTAACCGTGCCTGAATTTATGGTGATTGTGCCCGCGGCTTCCGCGGTGCCGCCGAAAAAGCCAGCCCCGTTGCCACCGATAGCTGCGCCATAAGAGCTGTTTGCCGCAAGGCTGCCGCTGCCCATGATAATCAGCGTCGCGCCCGGGGGCACATGCAGCGCCGCATATTCATTATCCGCGGTCAGGGTGTTGGTTCCCGCGAGAATCAGCGTAACCGTCGCGCCCGTTTTGATATCAATAGGCGACTTGTCCGTCACTTCGATGGAAACCCCGTTAAGCGTAATCGTCGCCGCAACGCCACTGTTTACCGTGAGGTTGTATGTCGTGGTCGAGCCGGTAACGACGTACTCCCCATCGGCGTTAATCACAACATTTCCCGCTGACACATTCTCGCTGACAGGGTCGGCGTATACCGTTACCCCTGCCGCAATAACCACCGCCCATACCATGCACAATGCTAATGCTCGCCGCGCATAGCGAATAAACGCTATCGTCTGTTTTTTTGTCATAGTTATTCCTCCGTCACATTGTTAACGATTTGCTGTACTCCATTTCCGAGCCAGCATACTGTTTGAGGATACGTCCTAAAGACGGTATGTAGTATATAAAACGACATGAAACCGGATGGCGCAAAACGGTATACTTTAGCCACGCAAGGACGATTGAAGGAACTCGGGCGCTACTCAGTCGCAGACTAAAACACAAAGTGTGTTGAATGGAGAAAAGAACATGCATTCGAAGTTACTATCTTCTCCAGCGCAATGAATAAAGGCAATCATATTGCCCTCCAGTTTTATCCTTGCTTAGAATATGGAAATTATAACACCACATGGGTTTGCGGTCAATAAGTACAAAAATTCGCTAATGTCCTATAAACGCCAAAAGACCGACGCTTTGCTGAGCATCGGTCTTTTATTACAATCATAAGGCTTAGCCACCCAGAAATTTTACTAAAAAGCCCGCGCCGATTGCTAAACCGGCCAACAGAATCGCCACCAGTGCAATAATGAATACACGCAACCGGGCCTTTCCGGGGGCGGGGTCTGTGTATTCCTCGCTGTTATAATCAAAATAGTTGAAGCCATCATTGGGAATCTTGGTGGGTCGTTTTCTTTTTTCGGTAATCTCGGTTTCCTCGTTGGCGGGAGGCTCGTAGACCGGCACACTCGCAGACGGCTCGTAGTGGCGCAGCAGCGGGCGAACGGGACGGTCGTGCTTGGGGTCCGCTTCGGCGTCCTTCCGAATTGATTGGGGAATCAGCGGGTTTTCGTCCTCTACAGCCTGCTGCCCGTCCATCGCGCGCGCCTCATAGTCGGCGGGACGCAGATCGGGGGCTTGCGCCTGTTGCGCGGCAGCTTGCGGGGGAACGCGCTTTAGCTTTCTTACAATGGGCGGATTTTGCTCTGTAACAGGGCTGTTCTCTGCAGTCACCTGCTCCTGCGCAGGGGCGGGCTGCTCAACCTCCTGACGGTTTATCGCATTTTGCGGCTCCTGTACGGAAGCGGATAACTTGGTGTACAGCACCTCTTTGGGCAACGATGTCAGCAGACGGTCGATAATCGCCTTAAGCTGCAGGTAGGTGGAGTAGCGTTCGTCGGCGTTATATGCCGTCGCCTTTGCAAGCACCTTGGTAATCTCGGGGATATCAAATACGGGTGCGGGCAAAACCTTCGCCTCGTCCCATGCGCTTTTTACCTTGCGCAGCGATGTGTTTGGATCATCCGCAAAGGGTAGACGATTGTTGTTAAATATCTTATACAGCATCATGCCCAGGCTGAAGATATCGGTGCGGTAGGAGTACTCGCCGTCCTCATACGCCTCGGGCGCAAGGAAGCGGTACCCATAGCTTTTAAAGCCCCGGTCTGGCACAAGAGATGTACTGAGAATGTCGTTTATGTAGAAGTCGCCGAGCATAAAACCGGTTCTGGGGTTGTAGAAGATATTTGACTCCTTGATATTGCCGTGCACCACATACTTCTTGTGCATGGCATCCAGCCCTTCGCACAGCTGGCTTGCCATGCGCAGCACGGCGCCCACCGGCACCTCCCCCGATTCAAGCAAAACGTTCAGGGGGGTATCATGCTCCATTAAAATGGCAAGGGTGTATATGCCTTTGTCGCTGTCAAGACTAAGGGTATAGTCGTAATACCGCATCAGCCCCGCTGTGTCGGGCATTCCCACCAGCGTTTTGAGCAGACGATTAAGCTGGGTGCCCGCCGTACGCATCGCCTCGGCAAACTCCTCGCTTTTTACATATTCGGGTGTGCGCTCCTGCAGTGTTGCATCGTTGGGCATCTCTATGGTTTTTATCACAGCGCGTTTGCCGTTTTGCTCCGCAAGTACGGTTTTGGAAAAGGCGCCGCTGCCTAGCTCTTCGACTATGTCAAAGCCGCGAAACTGGTTGTTATCCAAAGCGGTATCCCCCTTGTGTTACTCTTTGTTCTATTTTGTACCACGGCGCACTTGGTGTACGGATACAGCAGTACGCAGAAATGGCTTGCATATGGTGTTGAAATAGTTGTGAAGGCATTGTTGCGTCGGTCAACGCCTGTAAGGCGCTGTGTTTCGGCACGTTCGCCAATCTATGCGTGTTTGTTCGACAAGTTTTTATCTTCTAAAAATTATAGCATAGCCGCAGGATGATATCAACAAGTTAAAATAGGAATTGTTGGCTTGCCGCAATCTGTTTAACTATCTGCCGCTGTTCATACAAAGCTGTTTACTTTGCACAGGCCGCTCGCTATAATGTAATGTAAGCGCGATGCGTTTCACTTTTACCCCTTTCTCGGCATGAAAAAACGTGTTGTAGCATACTACTTGTACGAAAGGAGGACCCCCTACAGAAAAACCCGCTTCAATTAACAAGTAAGCAAAGGAGATGATAACCACACACGTAATACGCACTGCTAAGCGCCAAGCACCCCGTATATACTGCGGGGTTCACGAGGTGAGAGGAGTATCGAAGCATTCGGCGGATGCCTCTCCGCTTTGTGCCTAAAGCGAAGTCTGCATACAAACTGTCGGGCAACCGAAAAACAAAGATGCGGACATGGCACGTTATCATGGCGCGCTTATGCGTCCCATGAATATCATTAATAACTAAATAAGGAGATTATCTTCTATGTGTGGAATAGTAGGCTATGTTGGCGCCCGAAATGCCACAGAAGTGTTAATCGACGGCCTAAAGATGCTGGAATACCGCGGGTATGATTCCGCCGGTATTACGGTGTTTAGTCATAATACGCTTAAAACAGTCAAGTCTGTGGGTAAAATTGTAAGTCTTGAGCAACGGCTTTCTACCGCCGGCGACCTCTCGTCCGGCTGCGGCATTGGGCATACCCGCTGGGCAACCCACGGCGCACCGTCCGATGTAAACTCCCACCCCCATACGGCGGGCAGGGTTTCGATCGTACACAACGGCATTATTGAAAACTACATGGAAATACGCGAGGAGCTGCAAAAGGCGGGGACTACATTTGTTACCCAAACCGATACCGAGTCGGTGGTTCGGCTGCTTGACAGCCTGTACGACGGCGACCCGATTGCAGCCATACGCAAAACCCTTGCGCTGGTGCGTGGCGCGTATGCGCTGGGCATCCTGTTTAGTGACCTGCCGGGTACCATCTTTGCCGTTCGCAAGGATAGCCCGCTCATCGTGGCAACGAGCGAGGGCGAAAACTTTATCGCCTCGGATATCCCCGCCATTCTTGCTTACACCAAACAGTATTACATTTTGGACGAGGGCGAAATTGCGGTATTAAAGAGCGACAGCATTACCTTTTTAGCCCCCGACGACAGCGTAATGGAAAAAGAGCTACAGACCGCCGCTTTCTCTGCCGAGCAGGCGCAAAAGGGCGGTTACTCGCATTTTATGTTAAAAGAGATCTTTGAACAGCCGTGTGCCATTCGCAACACCATATCCCCCCGCATTAAAAACGGCGTGCCGGACTTTACGCAGGACGCCGTGCCTGACCGGCTGCTTAAAGACGCGAAATCGGTACACATTACCGCCTGCGGCACCGCAATGCATGCAGGGTTGGTAGGCAAGAGCATGATTGAGCGCTTTGCCCGTGTCCCTGTGCATGTGGATATTGCTTCGGAGTTCCGTTACCGCGACCCGCTGGTGGGCGAAGGCGATTTGGTGATTATCATATCGCAATCGGGCGAAACCGCCGACACCCTGGCCGCGCTGCGTCTTGCCAAGGCTAAGGGTGCTAAGACCCTTGCCATTGTTAACGTCGTCGGCTCCTCCATCGCGCGCGAGGCGGACAGCGTCATTTACACCTATGCCGGTGTGGAGATAGCTGTGGCGAGCACCAAGGCCTATATGGTTCAGCTTGCGGTACTGCATTTGCTGGGCATTCGTATGGCGTTGCTTTCAGGCAGAATAACCGACGACGAGGCGCGCAGGCTGACGGCGTTGTTGACCGACCTTCCCTACATCGTTGACGGAATGCTGAAGGATCCGAGCGATATCAAGGCCGCGGCGGAGCGCATTATGCAGGCGCCCGACATCTTCTTTATCGGTCGGGGACGGGACTACTGCCTTTCGATGGAAGGCTCGCTGAAGCTTAAGGAGATTTCGTATATCCACTGCGAGGCGTATGCCGCGGGAGAGCTGAAGCACGGCACCCTGTCGCTGATTACGGGCGGCGTGCCGGTTATTGCGATTGCGCTGGAGCCTGCGCTGTTTGAAAAGACCATCAGCAACATCAAGGAGGTAAAGGCGCGCGGCGCGTATGTGGTAGCAATTCTGCCCGACGGCGTTGCACTGGACGACGAGACCGCCGACCGCATGATAAACCTTCCTGCCTGTGACGAGTTTCTTTACCCATTTGTGACGGCTGTCGTTTTGCAGCTGCTCGCTTTTTACACCGCCGACGAAAAGGGCTTTGACATCGACAAGCCCCGTAACCTTGCAAAATCCGTGACGGTGGAGTAGCCTTATCTATCACAAGCCGCGTGCCGCATCCGGTTTTTACCCGGACGGCACGCGGCTTTTATGTGGTTTGGAACGCAGGATAGCACTGCGTTGAATGTCAAACCGATGAAATGTCGAATATACTGTATTGAACACAAATAAACCCGCCCCACTTTTTCTCCCCTAAAGCGGAGCGGATGATTAACGCAGATGATAATTGGCTAAACTAATGGTGTCAGGTGCATTGTTTTACACTGCCTTGGCAAAAGAAATGTAAAATGGAGTGTGTTAGCATGGCAGTGAAACGGGGAGATATCTATTACGCCGACCTGAGCCCGGTTGTAGGCTCGGAGCAGGGCGGAATACGCCCGGTGCTGATTGTGCAAAACGACGTTGGCAACAAGTACAGCCCCACCGTAATAGCGGCGGCGATTACCAGTCAAAAAGAAAAAGCCAAGCTGCCGACACATATTACCCTTGACGCAGAGGGCTGCGGGCTATCCAAGGAATCGGTTGTTCTGCTGGAGCAGATACGGACCATTGACAAGCGGAGGCTCAAAGAGCGTATGGGGCAGTTGGACGACGGCTCGATGCAGCAGGTAGACAAGGCCCTTACCATCAGCTTCGGCTTAGCGGCGGAAGGCAGAGTGCAGGGGGAGCTTACATAGAACATAGGCTTTTTTGTGTTCTCTTGCTCCCATGCCGCAATAAGAGACGGTGCATTCATTTTTGCACCGTCTCTTTTTTATTGCGCAAGGGCTACTGCAAACAGAACTGTAAAATAATCGGCATTTGTTTGATTTCGAACAGACGTTTTGCTATAATATATAGATGATTGCCAAGGGCGGGCTACTGCACAAAACGTAGACATCCGCCTCGTGGCGTTTGCGTCGTTTGCAACAACATTATTCGCAATTGTGTTTTTTACAGCATAATTTCGGGAAAGTACGGTACCGACTATGGACATACGCTCCACTTACATAGACCTAAAAAGAAAGCTGCTGGAAAAGGAGTACGCGGGACTAAACCAAACCCAGCGCGCGGCGGTGTTTAATACCCAAAGCCCGCTGCTGATTCTTGCGGGAGCGGGTAGCGGCAAAACCACCGTTATCGTCAACCGCATCGCGTACCTAATCGAGTACGGCAACGCTTACCACGGCGACTACATACCCCAAGATGTAACGCCCGGCGACCTTGATTTTCTGTCGTCCTGCTTGGAGAGCGGGGTTTCCGACCCTGACCGGGTACGATGGCTGCTTGCGGACAACCCGCCCAAGGCATGGAATGTGCTTGCCATCACCTTTACCAACAAAGCGGCGGGCGAGCTGAAGGATCGGTTGGAGCGCAAGCTAGGCGAGAGCGCAAGAGACATCTGGGCGGGCACCTTCCACTCGGTGTGCGCAAGGATATTGCGCCGAGAAATTGAAGCGCTTGGGTACGATAAAAGCTTTACGATATACGACACCGACGACTCGGTACGCGTGCTGAAGGATTGCTTAAAGGAGCTTAACTTAAGCGACAAGCAATTTCCGCCAAAGCAGGTGCTCGGCTCAATCAGCCGGTTAAAGGACCGCCTGTTAACGCCCGAGCAAGCGAAAGCTGAGGCGAACGGCGAGTTCCGCGAGACAAAGGTCTCGGAGCTATATGCCCTGTATACCAAACGGTTAAAAGCCGCCAACGCGCTTGATTTTGACGATCTGATCGTCTGTACTGTTCGTCTGTTTGAGCAGTTCCCCGATATTCTGACCGCCTGGCAGCGCCGGTTTGCCTATGTGATGGTGGATGAGTATCAGGACACCAATCATGCCCAATACCGGCTGGTGGGGCTGCTTTCTGCCTCTCATAAGCGCATCTGCGTAGTGGGCGACGACGACCAGAGCATCTACCGCTTTCGCGGTGCGACGATAGAAAACATCCTTTCGTTTGAAAAGCAGTTTGCCAATGCCGTGGTGGTGAGACTGGAACAGAACTACCGCAGCACCCAGACCATCCTTGACGCCGCCAATCGGGTAATCTCGCACAACACCCAGCGCAAGGGCAAGGAGCTGTGGACAAGCAACGACAAAGGCGAGCAGGTGCTGGTATACCGTGCGTCGAGCGCGGAGGACGAAAGCGCATTCGTGGCCGCCACCATTGAAGAGAACGTGCGCACCGGGCGCAAGTATGCGGACCACGCGATTCTTTACCGTATGAACGCGCAATCCGCTCAGTTGGAGCAGCACTTTATTAAGGCTGCTATCCCCTACCGTATCATCGGCGGGTTGCGCTTTTACGAGCGCAAAGAGATTAAGGACATCCTCGCTTATCTTGCGGTGATTAACAACCCTGCCGATGCGGTGCGGCTTTCGCGCATTATCAACGAACCGAAGCGCGGCATTGGTGACGCGACCGTGGCAATGGCTCGCGAGATTGCCGACAACCTTGGTGTTTCGCTGTTTGAGGTGGTGCGCGAGGCTGAAAACTACGCAGGGCTTGCACGAAAAGCCGCTTCGCTGCGGGCGTTTGGCGACCTGATGCAGGGCTTTATCGACACCGCGCAGGACACGCAGCTGGACACCTTACTTGAAAGCGTGATGGAAGAGACCGGTTATATGGACATGCTCCGCGCGCAGGGCGACGAGGGTCTGACGCGCATAGAGAACCTAAACGAGCTGCTAAGTAATGTGATAAAATATACCCAAACCAATGAGGAAGCGACTCTTTCCGGCTTTTTAGAGGAGGTCTCGCTGCTTACCGATATCGACAACTATGACGGCGACGCGGACGCGGTGGTGATGATGACCATGCACTCCGCCAAAGGGCTGGAATTTCCGTTTGTGTTTATCGTGGGCATGGAGGAGGGAATCTTCCCCGGTATCCGCGTGATGTACGACCCCGCGGAGGTGGAGGAGGAACGCCGCCTTGCTTATGTTGCCATAACAAGGGCAAAGGAAAAGCTGACCATAACAAACGCCGCCTCGCGCATGCTGTTTGGACAAACCTCCCGCAACCGCCCTTCCCGCTTTTTGACCGAGATTCCCGCCGAGTTCAAAAACGAAACGGGGCTGTCCTCCTGGGCAAGCAAGCCGCAAACGCCCGCCTACGCTTCACCGCAAAACCGCTCCGGCGGGCTAAACGATACGGTGCATGTCTCGAGCAGACCGCAGGGGCTTGGCACAAAGCAAAGCTTTACTTCGGGCGAGCGGGTGCGCCACAAGATATTTGGCGACGGCATGATTCTTTCCGCAACGCCGATGGGCAACGACACCCTGCTTGAAATCGCGTTTGATACACGGGGGACAAAAAAGATTATGTCCAACTTCACAAGCCTTGACAAGCTGTAATATCCAGTGTAATTTCCTCCCCATTTTGGGGTATATATACCTGATTTTGCAGATTGTTTGCAGTTACATATTCAGAGAGCGTCTCTCTTGCCAGGCGGCAATGGTTCCACGCTTCCATGTGAATGGCGATTACCTTTGCGCCGGGGGCATTGGCGCAAACCGATACAATATCCACCTTATCCATGGTGATGGGTCTGCCTTTGGCAAACCGCGCTTCTCCGCTATAACAGACGATATTATCCGGGTGGTGCCGATTGATTGCCTTCTTGATGTATGAGCACCAAACCGTATCGCCCGTCAGGTAGACCGTCGGGTCACCCTGTGCGGAAAGGATATACCCCGAGGAAGGCGCCATCTGAAGCGCTAGGGTGCCGTGACCATGCCGCGCCTTTGTTCTGCAAATGCGTATGCCCTGCCACACGACCTGCTTCTTGACCGGTATCACCTGCGCAAAACCTAGCTCCGTGAGCTTTTTCTCATCTTCGGGCTGGCAAAATACCGGCAGCTGCTTTGGTAACCATTCTGCTGCCGCCGAGTCAAAATGATCGCGGTGCATGTGGGTAACTATGATTGCATCGCACTGCAACAACTCCTCTACCGGTACCGGAAGGTCTACAAGCGGGTTGTTTTGGGCGTTCGGCACCCCTTCAATCGCGGGCAGTACCCCTTTAGGTGATAACATTGGGTCAACCAGAAGCCGCTTTTCTTGAATTGTGAGCATACACGTTGCATGCCGAATCTGTTTAAATTGCATTTAACATTTCACACCTTTCTAAACGTCGGTCATCTATCCCTATTATAAGCCGGCCTTTGCTTGACCCGCAAAACAATCGCGCCTTACCGACTTGAGTGATGAAAGGAAATGGACTGCAATGCTTGACCAAACCGACCGCGAGATTATAGACCTGTTATCCCGCAACGCCAGAAGCCAGTGGCGGGAGATTGGAGAGGTCGTTCACTTGACCGGGCAGGGTGTGAAAAATCGGGTTGTGCGTCTGGAGCAGGATGGTGTAATCCAAAGCTACACCATAACCACAAGCCCCATCAAGATGGGGTTGCTGTGCGAGGCGTTTGTGACGGTATTTATGAAAACCATCGAGCATCAAGCTTTTTTAAGCCACATAACGCAATCTGCCTTGATAAGCGAGGTGTATCGCATTGGCGGAGAGGGCTGTTATCTGCTCAAGGTGCTTGCCTCAAACCAGCGGGAGCTTACCGCTTTATTGGATGAGATATTGCAGTATGCAAATTATCGTGTTAATATGACGATTGACCGTATAAAATGATTATTAAGCTGCCTGCCTGAATGTGTCGTTAGTCGCACCGAATATTTGTAAACGATAGGATTTGCGGCAGAATGGAGGTTCGTATGCCAAAGGTTACCCTGATTTCCTATACGCCGGAGCCGGAAAAGACGGTGGCGGCCGCCGCCAAGCTTTGCTACAGCAACGCGGAAAGCATCGGTACCCTGACCGACGGGCTGACCCCCGAAAGCGTGGCGAAGTTTGTCGCCATGCTCGCGGAGATTGGGCACGAAAGCCCCATTGAGCACGCAAGCTTCACGTTTGGCATCGAGGGCGTTTCCCGTGCCTTGCTTGCTCAGATTACCCGGCACCGCATCGCGTCCTTTTCGGTGCAGAGCCAGCGCTATGTACGCAAGAGCGGCTTTGAATACATTGTACCGCCTGAGATTGCCGCCATTCCCGAGGCACAGGAGGAGTATCTCCGCGCGATGGAAGCGGCATCCCGTCACTACGACAGACTGAGCGAGTTATTGCTTGCCGCACATACAAAGCGGCTTGTTGAACAAGGAACAGCGCCCGATGCGGCGCAAAAAAAGGCAGAAAAGCTCGCCATTGAGGACGCGCGCTTTGTACTGCCCAACGCCTGCGATACCCGCATGATTATAACCATGAATGCGCGAAGCCTGCACAACTTTTTCGCCCACCGCTGCTGCAACCGCGCGCAGTGGGAGATTCAGGCCGTGGCGGATGAGATGCTGCGTTTGGTGATAAAAGTTGCCCCCAACCTGTTTGCGGCGGCGGGTCCCGCTTGTACAAACGGCGCCTGCCCCGAGGGCAAGATGACCTGCGGTAAAATTACCGAGGTGCGCGCGAAGTATGCACAGCTTAAGCAAGGCGGCTAGCAAAATCGTATTACAAGGCGAAAACATGGTAATATTAAGATAATTTCTTTTATGTAGAGGAACGAGGTGTATAACATGATTTACGTTTTTTTCGCAGACGGGTTTGAGGAGATGGAGGCGATAGCGCCCCTTGACATCCTGCGCCGTGCGGAGCTGGAGGTAACGGCGGTGGGCGTTGGCGGCAAGGTCATTCGCGGTTCACACGGTATTTCTGTTGTTTGTGACATTGAGGCGAGCCAGGCATCTCTTGCCGACGCCGAGATGATTGTGCTGCCGGGCGGTTTACCGGGCACGCTGAACCTGGAAAAGAACGAGATCGTGCAGTGTTTTATTGATTTCTGCGCACAAAATAATAGATGGATTGGCGCGATCTGCGCGGCGCCTTCGATCTTGGGGCACAAGGGGTTATTAGCCGACAGACAGTTCACCTGTTTTCCCGGATTTGAAACCCAGGTGACCGGCGGATTGTACCGCCCCGGCGGTGTTGTACGCGACGGCAGCTACGTTACCGCAGCGGGTGCAGGTGTTGCCACTAAGTTTGGTCTTGCGCTGGTGGAGGTACTGCTTGGAAAGGAACGCTCTGACCTGCTGGGAGCCTCGATGCAATGCAACGATTTGACATAAGAGTTTATAAGCAAAACCTGCGCAACCGGTATAAAGGGATTCGTCACAGTATGACCGCCGAACACAAGTCGCTGTGTGATGCGCAGATTCTCAGTCGTCTTAAGGAGCTTTGGCAGGTGAAAAGCGCCGACCTTTTGCTTACCTATGTTTCCACCGCCATTGAGGTTGATACGCTTGCCTTAATTGAATGGGCGTTTGCCACCGGTAAGCGAGTTGCGGTTCCCTACTGTATAGATAACTCGCGCGACATGTGCTTTTACCTTATCCGCTCTTTGGATGACCTGCACCGGCGTACCTTTGGTGTGCTGGAGCCGATTGTCGAGCGGTGCGAAAAGCTGACCTGCACAGAAAACAGCGTATGCATAATACCCGGACTTGCATTTGACAAACAGGGCTTTCGCCTGGGCTACGGCAAAGGCTATTACGATAGATTTCTTTCGCGTTACTCCGGACCGATAATAGGCGTGTGCTACCGCAGCTGTGTGTTACACCGGCTGCACCGAGGGCGTTTTGACGTACCCTGCAGCATGCTTGTTACAGAACAAGAGACCATAAACTGCCGCATGCAAAAAAACTGATGCGGCGATAACCATAGAGCAGGGAGGAAACAACAATGACTCCATATGACCCAAATAAGGAGAACCATGAGGGGAACAACCTCTCGGAGGAACTGGCAAGGCGCGCGGCGGAAAACGCGCGACCCAAACCGCGTGTGTTTGACATAGAAAAATCCGACGAGGAGTTCTTTGGCGCTGGCAACAAGAAAGCGGCGAGCAGCCCGCAGCCGCAGATGCCGCCGCGGCCTCAGACGCCTTCTTCCAATCCGGTGGCACCGCCCAAAAGACCCGTGTACCAGCCAAATTCCTTTTCGGAGCTTCCTCCTGATGTGAAGGAATCCTCTCAAAAACCCCGCTCGCCGGTAAACGAGCCGACCCGCGTGATTCCCCGGCAGGCGATTGAGCGGCAGATGAGCGCTTCCCAAAAGGAAGACGGCGTGAAGATTTACGGCGATCAGTCGCAACCGCAGGCATCCTATTACTCCAATATACCGCAGCCGCCTGCTAGACCTGCCAAGCCGTTTAAACTCAACATAGCGGATGAGGATTACAATTCGATTCCGGATTTTGATAACCGCAACCGTCCGGCACAGCCTGCTACCCGCAACGCAATGCCTACAGCGGACACAAAGCGCCCGCGCCAAACCGCTTCCGGCAAGGAGTTTGATTATGTTCCCCCTGCCGCTGCTGCCGAACGCCCCACGACATCCCGCGGAACAAAGACAATGCGCAGCCTTGGAAGGCTTGCAAACGGCATTGTTTATACCATCGGCGTGTTGTTTGTGTCTGTGCTGCTTTCTATTTTTATACTGCAGTCGATGAGCGATGTGCTGGGGCTGTTTAAGCCCGATAAAGAAATTTCCGTCACCATCCCCGCGAATGCGGACATGAAGGATGTGTCGTCGATTTTAAAGGATAGCGGCATGATCTCGCAGCCGCTTACCTTTCAGCTGTACTCCAAGTACCGCAAATACGACGATGTGTTTTTAACCGGCAGCTTTATGCTTAACTCCAATATGTCTTACGATGAGATTATCAACGTCATTCAGGTTGCCCGCAACGAACGGCAGCAAGTGACTATTACATTTATCGAAGGCATGACGATACTGGAGATTGCCAACAAGCTGGAGGAAAACAATGTGTGCAGCACGGAGGATTTTATCAACGTGCTTAACACAACTGATTTTGGGTATGAGTTCGAGAAGCTAATCCCAACCGGCGGCAACCGCTACCTGAAGCTGGAGGGGTACATGTTCCCCGATACGTACAACTTTTATGTGAATGAACCACCAAAAAATGTAGCGAATAAGTTTTTAAAGAACTTTAATAGAAAGATTACAGCAGATTTAATCGATCGAATTAACAAGATGGATATGACGTTGGATCAGGCGATTATTCTCGCCTCTATTATCCAAAAGGAGGGGCGTACGCTCGATGATATGTATAATGTGTCGAGTGTATTCAACAACCGCCTGAATAAGCCGAAAAGCTTCCCAAAACTGCAGTCGGACGTAACGATTAACTACGTAAACGACAACATCTTCCCGTTTGTAAACAGCGAGGAGGACCGGCAGGCGTATGCGGGCGCGTATAACACCTACAAATGCGACGGGTTACCGATTGGGCCGGTTTCAAACCCCGGCATCAATGCGATTAAGGCGGCTATTTACCCGGACGATACCCCGTTTTATTATTTCCTCACCGACGCGAAGATGGCCTATTACTTTGCTGAGACGCTTGCAAAGCACGAGGCGAACCTTGCAGAGGCTAAGCAGGTGGGTGATGAAATCGGCGGTGTTACGACCCATACCGAGGATTAACAGTATTATTGAACAGTAACGACCGATTGAACGGGCGGCGTTTGCCGCCCGTTTACTATGAGTAACGGAGGAACCGGTCATGGAAGATCAACGCTTTCCTGAGGTATTAGCGCCGGCAGGCGATCTTTCGCGCCTGATTGCCGCTGTGGATTTTGGTGCGGACGCTGTCTATGTGGGCGGCAAGGCGTTTTCTATGCGAAACGCCTCGGCAAACTTTGGTGAAGAGGAACTGTTGCAGGGGGTGCAGTATGCCCACGCCAATGGGGCGAAGGTGTATCTGGCGTGCAACACCCTTCCCCACTGTGAGGAAGCGGAGGGTCTTGCGGATTACTTTGCGTTTGTAAAGGACTCGGGCGTGGACGCCGTTATCGTCAGCGACATTGGGGTGCTGGGGCTTGCGCGCCGCTGCATGCCAAATATGGAGCTGCATATCTCCACCCAGGCAGGCGTGGTAAACCATTTGGCGGCAAACGAGCTGTATGCCCTGGGCGCAAAGCGTGTGGTACTTGCGCGTGAGCTGAGTTTGCGGGAGATTCGATACATCCGCGACCACACACCGCCTGAGCTTGACCTGGAGGTGTTTGTTCACGGCGCAATGTGTGTGTCTTTTTCCGGGCGGTGCCTGCTTTCCTCCTACATCGCGGGCAGGGACGCAAACCGCGGTGAGTGCGCCCAGCCCTGCCGCTGGCGGTACTCCTTAACAGAGGAAAAGCGCCCAAACGAGCATTACCCCATCTTTGAAGACGACGGCGGTACCTACATCCTCAACGCAAAGGATTTGTGCATGATCGAGCATATCCCCGCGCTGGTTGATGCAGGGGTTTGCAGCCTGAAGATTGAGGGACGGGCGAAGAGTGACTACTATGTTTCGGTGATTACAGGTGCCTACCGCATGGCGGTGGACGGCTACAAAACCGACCCGCACAACTACAAAACCGAACAGTGGCTGATTGACGAGGTGCAAAAGGTAAGCCACCGCCAGTACGGGACAGGCTTCTTTTTCGGGCAGCCGGATAACGGGCAGTATTATGACACAGGCGGATATGTACGCGAGTATGATGTGGTTGCCGTCGTAGAAACCTGGCGGGAGGGCACCGCGTTCTGCATCCAGCGCAACAAACTGTATAAGGGAGAGGAAGTAGAGGTGCTTGCGCCGCGCTCAAAACCGTTTGACCTGACCGTAACCCGCCTTGTTTCCGCCAATGGCGAGGAGCTGGAGAGCACGCCCCACCCGATGATGCCTTTTTCTATGCCCTGCCCCACCCCGGTTAAAAAGGGTGCAATCGTTCGCCGCAGGGCAAAATAAAAGGTAAAAACATCCGCAACGATGATTCGCTCACCGTTGCGGATGTTTTTACTGAAATCATAAAGCTGTCTTCTTCAAGCATTGGCTTGAAAATGAGCAAGTGCCGTTTGCTGTGCCTCTATTACGCGGTCGCACCAAAGGTCAAACTCTTGGTCGGGGTGCTGCAGCTCGGGGGTGTCGGCAAGATACCGCACCGCTTGGGTAAGCCCTTCGTCCACGCGGATAGTAGCTGTAAACCCGGGTACGAGGCGTTTGAGCTTTGCGTTGTCAAACACCACCGAGTTTGATTTGTCACCCAGCAGGGAGCCGGTCAGGTCGTACTGCTCCCCGGCGCAGGCACATAAGAAATCGGTGGAAACATGGACGGCACGAAGCGGCACCCCCAGTGCCGACGCGATTACGGAATAAATCTGATTCCATGTTACCGTTTCGTCCGAGGTAATTTGGACAGCCTCGCCGAGGGCGTGGATGTTACCCATCAGCCCCACAAACCCCTTGGCAAAATCGATGCTGTGTGTCAATGTCCACAGGGAGGTTCCATCGCCGTGGATGACGACCGGCTTGCCCTGCTGCATGCGCTTTACAACCGACCAGCTGCCGTTTTTGCCATGCAAGCCCAAGGGGATCGAGCGTTCGTCGTAGGTGTGGCTCGGGCGCACGATAGTAACCGGAAAGCCCTGCTCGCGGTAGAGACGCAACAGCAGCTCTTCGCATGCAATCTTGTCGCGCGAATACTGCCAATACGGGTTTGCGAGGGGCGTGCTTTCGGTTATAAGGTAGTGCGCGGGCGGCTTTTGATACGCCGACGCAGAGCTGATAAACAGATACTGCTTTGTTTTACCGCTAAACAGGCGATAGTCGCGCTCCACTTGCTCGGGCGTATACGCAATAAAATCCGCGACGACATCAAACTTCTCGTGGGCAAGCAAATCCGCCATGGCGGACTCGTCGTTAATGTCCCCCTGAAGGTGAATCGCGCCGCCGGGAAAGACAATGCTGCGCTTACCGCGATTAAGCAGATACAGTTCCCATCCGCGCTGGATTAAGAGCCGCGAGATGGATAGGCTGATTGTTCCGGTTCCGCCGATAAGTAACGCTTTCATGTATTAGACCCTTCCTTTCAAACTTCTGCGCCGCTTAATTGAAGCGAAAAGCATTGCGGTGCGGTTTTGCGACAGCATTGGCGATGTTCTAACCTCTTTGCGGGGTAACGCTCGCCTTGTATGTCACTTATGCCGATTGAGATACTTTGTAATATCGCACAATTATTGGGGTTCGAGTTAATGGAATGGCTATACCCTAGCTTTATTATAAATTGCAGCATTAGGCAATGCAATGAGAAACTCAGAACTGGACGATATTTTCCTAGTATGTTTATTGGCTTGTCACAGCTTACCCCAATATATCAGATAGATACCACGTTCAACAGATGCGCAAGTAACTCATCTGCGCCATGGCGTCGGTTATCGCGCCGACAGAATTCGCCCAAAATCGCTTGCCTCGCTCTTCAATTACGGTTCTAAAAATGAAAGCTTTTGCATTTTTGACCATCATATTGGGGCAACAACCCCAGTTATTGTTATGGCAAATCCAGTTCTTATCGATATTTGCATCAATATGCCCAATAAGTTAATCAAAGAAAAAACAAGGTGGTTTTTTGTCTATAGATATGGTATCATATTGTAATCAGAAACACGTTTGCACTTATAAAAGCGACCAATCCTTTGATGTTATTATATACGTTATACCAACTTACATTGATTTCGTAAGCCATACCTCCACACTACTTTGTTACTGAAAGGAGCGGCACACATGATTTTCCTTCCAACCTCCCATGTGGAGTGCGGCATGAAGCTTGCCAGGGACCTGCGCATGTACGACACGGCGTATGGTCATTCTGTGCTATTGCGCCGCGGACAAACCATTACGGATGGCGCGCTGAACAGAATTAGAACCCTCGGCTTTTCGGGGTTGTACATCGACGACGGCGTAGAGGAGGAAGATGTGCCCAGCTCCGGATTGCCGGACGAGCTGCGAACGGAGTGCATCAGCACGATTAAGTCGCTTTTTTTAAGCTTTAAAGGTACGTTTGACAAGCAGGTTATGGAGCAGCTGGACCGTTTGTCTTCTGCGGTGGACGCCCTGATTAATGAGATAAAAAACAACGACGAATTTCTTGTTAATATCCTTGATTTGAAGATGTACGACGACTACACCTATCATCATTCCCTGAGCGTCGGGGTGGTGTCTTTGTCCATCGCTATTGGGCTTGGACTGGATGATGTGTACCTGCGCCAGGTGGGCCTTGGCGCGATGCTGCACGACATAGGCAAGCTGATGATACCCGCCAGTATCATCCAAAAGCCTTCTAGCCTTACGGCGGAGGAATATCAGATTATAAAGAATCACCCTCAGTACGGCGCGGAGCTTCTACCGCACCGGTTTGATATACCCGAAACGATCTTTGACGGGATTTTATCGCATCACGAGCGCATGGACGGCTCCGGGTACCCGGCAGGGCTTAAGGAAGACCATATTCCGTTGACCGGACGCATCCTAGCGGTGGCGGATGTTTATGACGCGCTGACCTCCCACCGCCCCTACCGCGCTCCCGGGCTGCCCTCTGAGGCAAGCGAGTACATCATGGGCGGAGTCGGAACCTATTTCGACGAAAATGTGGTGAGCGCGTTTGTAAAAAAGGTTGCCCCCTACCCCGTAGGAACCTGTGTGCGCCTGAGCAACGGTGCGATTGCTGTCGTGACCAAAAACGAGGAATCCGCGCCGCTAAGGCCCACCGTTAGACTGGTTCACGGCAACACGGTAATCTCGCTGGCTGATAAAAAATACCTTAATATTGTGATAAGCGGGCTTGGGTATTCATAAATTTGAGTATTATTTCGCTGTTGTATCGTTATTATAATGACAGCTTGCTGTTTGCCGTATCATACATAGGGTATTTCTGCCGCGGCACCGTTTGCTGTGATATTCTAATACGACGTTGATGCTGTTACTGTATATCATTTTGTCTTCAGCGGGCGTTTGTTCAGCAATGTTGATAGGTACACCGTTTGAGTGAGATTGAGGAGTGAAGATTATGTGGGAAAGAGCATTTTTAAAGCAAAACGCAAAGCTGGTTTTAAACACAAACTATTGGATGGCCTTTGCCGTATCGCTTGTGGCGGGTTTTCTTGTAGGCGGTAGCAGTGGCGGCGGTGGTGCCGGAACAACCGTGACGAACCTGACCAGCGGCAACTACAGCGGCTTTGCATCGCAGATTGACAGTTTTATTTCAGCCATCGGGCTTGGCGTGATTGTTTCCGTTATCTCGGTTGCCGCACTGATGGGTATCGCATATTCTGTTTTTGTGGCCAACCCGATTTCAGTGGGTAAAACGCGGTATTATGTTCGCAGCCGCGCCGAGGTCTCGCGCTTCACACTGCTGTTTTCAAGTTTTCAAAACAACGCGTATTCAGGCGCTGTAAAGACAATGTTTCTTCGGGACGTGTATCTGTTTTTATGGACGCTGCTTTTGATTATCCCCGGTATTATCAAGGGCTACGCCTACCGCATGGTGCCGTACATCCTAGCCGACAACCCGAACATCGGTGCGGCGCGCGCCATTGAGCTAAGCGACCAGATGACCAAGGGTGAAAAGCTTGACATCTTTGTGCTTGATCTTTCGTTCCTTGGCTGGATACTTCTTGGCTCCCTTGCCTGCGGCATCGGCGTTCTGTTTGTAAACCCCTATGTAGAGGCGACAAACGCAGAGCTGTATGCGGCGTTAAAGGATAAGGCGTATCGCAACGGTCTGTGCACCCCCGCCGAGCTTGGCGAAGGGTACGCGCAGGGGTAAAGGTTGCGTTTTTGAGACTGATTTAGTTCGTGTAATACACAAAGAGCGCCCTGCGAAACAATCGCAGGGCGCTCTTTGTTGCTGTGGAGCTAGTAGTCGGACTCGAACCGACGACCTGCGCATTACGAATGCGCTGCTCTACCAACTGAGCCATACTAGCGGGTTTTGTGCGGGTGCTTTTTAGACCCGCACAAACTATTATATCAATTTTTCAGCCAAGGTCAAGAGGTTTTTTCTTGAACAATGCGTTTGCCGCGCCACATACGAGGATGAATCGACTAAAGTGTCTCGGGCTGCCCCTGTACCATCTTGTATAAAAACGCGACATGCTCGGCGTGTGTAAAGCCGTATTTGCGGTAAAACTCAAGCGCGGGCATATAGCGGTTTGTCAGCAAAGTAAAGCCTGCAAGTCCCCTTGTGTGAATGTAGCCCTCGATGTGCTTGAGCAGTGCCTGCCCGTAGCCCTTACGTTGGTACACGGGGTCAATAAAGAACTCATCCACAAACAACTCGTCGGCTGTCCACCACGTTTTTTCGTGGCAAAACGCGGCGCCCACCAACTGTGTTCCCTCAAACAGTGCAAAGCCGACAAAGCGGGCATGCTCGGCGTATTCAGTAAGGTAGCGCTGCGCGGGTGCAGGCGACCACTGCTCGTTCCACGGCGCGCCGTTGTACGCGCGCATGAGCAGAGCAACGCTGGCGGGGATGTCCTGAGTGGTTAGTTTCTTAATCTCCATCACGCTTCTCCTTTATCGTCTTACGTCAACTTTTCTATGCGAAGTTTTGAATAAAGCAATCAAGCTCTTGATATTGCTGTCCGGACGGGTTTTAGACAACATAAGAATGAACAGTTCCTCCGCGGCACTGATGATGCATAAAAAAAGCGTCACAAAAACAATCCATCTACTTTGCACCAACCCGTATAGCGGTAACGCCGCTACAATAACAAGCCCCGCCGCCTTGTTGAGCAGGGTATGCAGAAAGATTACAGAGCGGTATCTCACCGCACCCACGGCGATGGAGCCCAACCGCAGAACAAGCACCGCCCCCACTGTGGGTGCCGCCTGCACAAACGGTTCTTTCGCCCAAATCCACCATCCCGCCAGAGCCAACGCAAACAGAAAGATGTCTGCTATTGAATCAAGCTGCGCGCCCAGATTACTCTGGGTATTAAGCTTTCTTGCCACATAGCCGTCTAACGCGTCGGTTAGGGCCGCTGTCAGGTACAGTGCAAAAAACGCCGCTTTGCTGTGAAGAAAAACGAATGCGACGATACACAGCAGTATTCTCGCGACGGTAATTGCGTTTGCACAATGCCTTGCTATCCCCTTCTTGGTCATAGGGGTTGCTCCCACGCCTTGGCTCTTTCTACCGCACGGCTCCATCCGGCAAGGAGCTTAAGGCGGGTCGCTTCATCCATCTCTGGGGTGTACACACGGTCGAGCGTCCAATTGTGGCGAATCTCTTCGATATCCCTCCACAGCCCAACGGCAAGTCCCGCAAGGTACGCCGCCCCCAGCGCCGTGGTCTCGCGAATCATTGGGCGACGGATGCTTTTATTCATGATGTCCGCCTGGAACTGCATCAAAAAGCTATTGGCACTTGCCCCGCCGTCCACGCGCAGCTCGGTTATCTCTATGCCGGTATCGGAGGATATGGCGTCCACCAAATCGTGTGTTTGATAGGCAATCGACTCGAGCGCCGCGCGGATAATGTGGTTTCGCCCGGTTCCACGGGTAAGCCCCATGATGGCGCCGCGCGCGTACATATCCCAGTGCGGCGCACCCAAACCGGTAAACGCGGGCACAACATACACGCCGCCGTTATCCTGCACTTTGCCCGCGAAGTACTCGCTGTCGGCCGATTCGGTAATCAAGCGAAGCTCGTCGCGCAGCCACTGGATGACCGCGCCGCCCACAAACACGCTGCCCTCTATCGCGTAGCGCATCGTATCATCCGCGCTGGCGGCTATGGTGGTTAGCATGCCGTGCTTGCTCTCGTAGGGGGTGTCCCCCGTATTCATCAGCATAAAGCAGCCGGTACCGTAGGTGTTCTTGATGCCGCCGCATTCAAAGCAGGTTTGCCCAAACAGTGCCGCCTGCTGGTCGCCCGCTATCCCCGCGATGGGCACGTTGCAGCCCTGCAGGTTTGCATAGCCGAACACCCCGCTGGAGCGGCGCACCTCGGGCAGCATGCAAGCGGGTATGTTCAGTTCGTCGAGTATTGTTTGATCCCACTGCAGCTCGCGGATGTTATACATCATGGTGCGGGATGCGTTGGTGAAGTCGGTGGCGTGCACAGTGCCGCCCGTCAGCTTCCACAACAGCCAGGTATCCACCGTGCCGAACAAAAGCTCGCCCCGCTGGGCGCGGGCTCTTGCGTCGGGCACCTCATTTAGCAGCCATGCGAGCTTGGTTGCACTGAAATACGCGTCCGGCATTAGCCCGGTGCTCTTTTTTATGTAGCTGCCAAGACCTTTTTGAATCAGTTCGCTACACATCTGCGCGGTTCGCCGGCACTGCCATACAATTGCGTTGTGAATGGGTCTTCCGGTTGCCTTATCCCACACGACGGTGGTTTCGCGCTGATTGGTGATGCCGATGGCGGCGACCTCTTGCGGTGCGATACCGCTTTTTGCAAGCACCTCGACCAGTACGCTGTACTGAGAGGAGTATAGTTCAAGCGGGTCGTGCTCTACCCAACCGGGTTTAGGGTAGTATTGGGTAAACTCCTTTTGCGCCATGTTAATAATGTTTTGCTGCTTGTCAAACACAATGGCGCGCGAACTGGTGGTTCCCTGATCCAGCGCGATGAGGTAGCGTTTTTGCTGCATGGCGGTTGCTTCCTTTCGTGTAGCATTGTTATCTTTATTATAGCCATTGTCTTACTATTTCGCAAATGTAATCCGCTCCAAACAGTCCCTACATATTTCGGCGGGCGATGGTAAATCCTAAACCGGTGAGGTGAATATGGTGAATATGGTACAAACCACCGAGTCCTTATGGTCTAAGAGTGTTACGATAGAGCCGCGGGCGCCGCTGCATGGCGATATCGAGGCGGATGTCGCCGTCATTGGCGCGGGACTTGCCGGTGTTCTGACGGCGTTCTTTCTGCAGCAGAAGGGGCTCCATACTGTCGTGCTGGAGGCGGCGCGGATTGGCAGCGGTCAGACCCAAAACACCACCGCGAAGATAACCACGCAGCACGGGCTGATGTATTCCAAGCTGATTAAGGATTTCGGCATGGAAAAAGCCAGACAATATGCTATGGCAAACCAGCGGGCGATTGCCGCTTTTGAGGAATTGATAAACGGCTTGCATATCCAGTGCGAGTTCGAGCACCGCGCAAGCTACCTGTACTCGGTAAGCAATGAACAGGCTCTGCTGGACGAAGCAAGGGCTGCCAGCGAGCTTGGGCTGGATGCGCAGTATGTGACGCGGCTTGACCTACCCATCAAAACACTGGGCGCCGTGCGGTTTGCCAACCAGGCGCAGTTTCATCCCCTGCGGTTTTTAAGGGCGGTTGCGGAAAAATTGACCATATATGAGCAGACACAGGTCACCGACATCAAGGAACACAGCCTGTTATGTGAAAATGGAAGCGTGCACGCAAAGCACATTGTAATGGCGACACACTACCCGTTTCTTAACACGCCGGGGTTCTATTTCATGCGCATGCATCAGGAGCGTTCCTACGCCATTGCCCTTGAAAACGTGCCGCTTCCCGAAGGAATGTATTATGGTATTGATGCGGGCGCACTGTCCTTGCGTTCCAGCGGCAGTACATTAATTGTGGGCGGAGGAAACCACCGCACAGGCGAAGCGCATCTGAAAAACCAGTATGACTTACTGCGCACCGAAGCAAGGAGATGGTATCCGGGCGGCATTGAAATCGCGGCGTGGTCGGCACAGGACTGCATCCCGATGGACGGCGTACCTTACATCGGCAGATTTTCGGCCGCAACGCCCGACTGGTATGTGGCAACCGGCTTTAAGAAGTGGGGTATGACTAGTTCGATGGCAGCGGCCAGACTGCTGAGTGACGCGGTTACGGGGCGGGATAATCCGTATGCCGAGGTGTTTAGTCCCCAGCGGTTTGTACTCTCCGCCTCGGCAAAGCAGCTGGCAGAAGACGGTGCGCAGTCGGTTAAAGGGCTTGCCGCGGAGTTTTTGAGTATACCCGCCACCCACACCAGCGCCCTGCCAAATGGTCACGGCGGCATAGTGGAATACAAGGGGCACAAGATGGGGGTGTATAAGGACGAGAACGGACAGGTTCACGTGGTAAGTACCCGCTGCCCGCACCTTGGCTGCCAGCTGGAATGGAACCCCGCCGAACGAAGCTGGGACTGCCCCTGCCACGGTTCCCGGTTTGATTACACCGGCAAGTTAATTGATAATCCGGCATTGGGAGGGTTAAAGCATGAATAAACAGACGCGCAGACCTTACTTTGAGGGCTGGTATTTTAAGCATCAAAACGCCGGCAAAACGGTTGCGATTATCCCCGCCATTCACCGCGACCACAGCGGGCACACAACCGCCTCCATCCAGTTGATATGGGATGACGGGTCGGTAAACGCCGACTACCTGCACAGCCCAATTGTAAAGGTTCGCGAAGGGCTTGGGCTGCGCATTGGCGCAAGTGTGTTTACCGCAGAGGGAATATCGCTTGACATCGACCAGGGCGGCCTTACGGCGACAGGCGAGCTTCGTTACGGTGCTCTGACGCCACCGCGCGGCGATATTATGGGACCGGTGCGATATATACCACACCTGGAATGCCGACATGGTGTTGTAAGCTTTCTGCACGAGTTAAGCGGCAAGCTTGTGATTGGTGGGCAACCCTTTGACTTTGACGGAGGCTGTGGCTATATTGAAACGGACGGCGGTCACTCGTTCCCCGAAAACTACATGTGGACACAATGCAACAGCTTTGACGGCGAGGACGTGTGCGTAATGGCAAGCGTCGCCGACATCCCGCTTGCGCGTTATACCATACACGGCACGGTATGCTGCGTATATTATCATGGTAAGGAATATCGCCTTGCCACCTATCTGGGTGCGGCGATAATCAAATGCACCCCGTCTGAGCTGATTGTTTCGCAGGGGCGTACCGTTTTGCAGATAAACCGAATCACCGAATGCCCGCGCGCCCTGAACGCGCCCACAGGCGGAGCCATGACCCGCACCGTTCACGAAAGCGTTGCATGCACCGTGCGTTACCGGCTGTACCGCGCGGGCGAGCGGGTATTTGACCTGACCAGCAGCCACGCGGGGTTTGAGTATGCGAATACGAGGAACAGTCGGTTAACAGCGGAACGTGGCAAAGAAGAGTAGGTAAACAGTCTCTGGATATCGAAACACCGCTACACCATACTGTGTCCTGGTTGCGATTACAATGAATGAGTGTTACACTTTTATTAAAGGCCTTCCGATTGGCACTGTGATATAATGATATTAAACCGGATACAGTTGACTCTCATTCTTTTCGCATGAAACAAAGGTTAACGAGAAACAGCGTTAAATCCTAACGGCGAATCATCCGCAGGAGCCGGTTGTAGCCTGTATACGCATACGATTATCTTACTTGAGAGGTGGCAATTTGTGGATATTGAAACGAGCCCCAATCGCTTGATTCATGAAAAATCCCCCTATCTGCTCCAGCATGCGTACAATCCGGTTGACTGGTACCCATGGGGTAACGCTGCGTTTGACAAGGCGGCAAACGAAGATAAGCCGGTGTTTTTGTCCATCGGCTATTCCACCTGCCATTGGTGCCATGTGATGGAGCACGAATCGTTTGAGGATGAGGAGACCGCGGCGATACTCAACAAGCATTTTGTGTGCATTAAAGTGGATCGGGAGGAGCGCCCTGATGTGGACGCGGTGTATATGTCCGCCTGTGTGGGCCTGACGGGACACGGCGGCTGGCCGTTAACGATATTGATGACGCCCGACCAGCGCCCGTTTTATACCGCTACCTACCTGCCCAAACGCGGGTTTGGCGACCGGTTGGGACTGGACGACCTGCTAAACCGGATCGCCCTTCTGTGGAGGGAGAACCGGAAGTCCTTACTGGATGCCGCCGAGGGCGTGACCGAATACCTTAACGGCCAGACGCAACCCTCGTTGGATGACGCGCAGCACCCCGATGAGCTGATACACAGTGGGGCTGATCTGTTGCAAAACGGATTTGATGCAAGGTACGGCGGGTTTGGCGCGGCACCAAAATTCCCCTCGCCGCACAATCTGCTGTTTTTGATGCGGTACGGCAAAATCTACGGGAATAATGATGCAGTGACGATGGCGGAACAGACCCTGCTGGGGATGTTTCGCGGCGGCATATTCGACCATATCGGCGGCGGCTTTTCGCGGTATTCCACCGACGGGCGGTGGCTGGTTCCCCACTTTGAAAAGATGCTGTACGACAATGCCCTGCTCACCTACACCTACCTGACCGCGTTTGAGCAAACAAGCAAAGTGCTGTATCTTCGGGTAGCCGAACGAACCATCGACTATGTGCTTCGGGAGCTGACCCACCCGGACGGCGGCTTTTTGTGCGGACAGGATGCGGACAGCGACGGTGTGGAGGGCAAATACTATGTGTTTACCCCAAAGGAGATTGAGCAGGTAATCGGCAAGGCGGGTGCAGCACAGTTTTGTGCATGGTTTGACATCACCCCAAACGGCAACTTTGAAGGCAAGAGTATTCCGAACCTTATAAACAACGACAAGTACGCGCAGGTTAACGAAGATATTGAAGCACTGTGTAAGCCCTTGTATGAATACCGAATAAACAGAACTCACCTGCACAAGGACGATAAAATACTCACCTCTTGGAACGCGCTGATGATTGTGGCACTTGCTAAGGCGTACCGTGTAACGGGCAAGCAGGAGTATCTTACCTGTGCGCAACGTGCGCAGGATTTTATTGAGCAGAAGCTGACCGGCAAGGACGGCAGGCTGATGGTGCGTTGGCGCGACGGCGACGCGGCTGGGCAAGGGCTATTGGACGACTACGCCTTTTATGCGTGGGCGTTGCTTGAGCTGTACGACACGGGTTATGAGACGTATTACCTTGCCAGAGCCGATAGAATCGCCCGGGAGGTTGCACAGCATTTTAGCGACGAGCAGGGCGGCGGATTTTTTCTAAACGCAGACGACGCACAAGCGCTAATCAGCCGCCCCAAGGAGGTGTACGACGGTGCGATCCCATCGGGCAACTCTGTCGCGGCGGCTGTGTTTGAACGGCTGTCGTTATTGACGGCATCTGACTATTGGCGGCGGCAGAGCGAACAACAGCTGCGCTTTTTATGCGGAAGTATAACCGCTTACCCTGCGGGCTACTGCTTCGCGTTGTATTCCTTTTTGCATTTTTTGCATAAGCCACCCACACTGGTATGCGCGGCTGCAAACGACTCGGTCACGCAGTCGGTGGCCTCTTTTATTAAGAAACAGGGGTTATATGATATGGGCGTTATCATAAAGACGCAAGAAAACGCGCAAATGCTTGCGGAGATCGCGCCGTACACGGTCGAATATCCACTGCCCGAGCAGGGTGCGAGATACTACCTGTGTAAGGACGGCACATGCCTTGCGCCTGCAGACCGCTTAGATGAAATTCAAATTAAGTAGGCCATCATTCAGAAAAGGTCATCCGTTTTTTCGGCGGATGACCTTTTTTGCTGTTTAAAAGCTGACTATATTTACCGGCACGCGCGTACCGCGTCGGCGGCGAGCAGGATGCCGAGCTTTGCGCTGTAGTAGGTCAGCCCTCCCTGCATCCACACAGCATACGGTTCGCGCATGGGTGCGTCGGCTGAAAGCTCGATGGACGCGCCCATGGTAAACGCGCCTGCCGCCATGATGACGGGGTCCTCGTAGCCGGGCATGTCCCACGGCTCGGGTACGGCAAACGAATCGACGGGCGACCCCTTTTGGATGCCGCCGCAGAACGCCTTTACGCGCTCGGGAGTGACAAGGGTGACCGCCTGAATGATGTCGGTGCGGGGCTGGTCGAAGGTTGGGTATACATCAAAGCCAAGGTCGGCAAACAGTCTTGCGGTAAGCACCGCGGTCTTTAGCGCACTAGCCACCACGTTGGGCGCAAAGAATAGCCCCATAAGCACCTCGCGGGTATTGCCCAGGGTACAGCCCACCTCCCTGCCCGTCCCCACTGTGGTAAGGCGGTCGGCGCACAGCGTAACCAGGTCGCTTCTGCCCGCTATGTAACCCCCCGTACGTGCAATGCCGCCGCCTGGGTTTTTAATCAGTGAGCCGATGATGAGGTGCGCGCCCACCTGTGTAGGCTCTTTGTCCTCTACAAACTCGCCGTAGCAGTTATCGACCATAATGATTGCCTTGGGATTTGCGGCACGCACCGTTTGACACATCCGCTCTATCACCTCTATGGTAAGGGACGGGCGCAGCGCGTAGCCGCGCGAGCGCTGGACATAGCACACCCTCGCTCTGCCCGCCTGTTTTGCAATCTCCTCGTAGTCGGGCGTACCGTCTGGGAGCAGCGAAAGCTCCTCGTAGCGCACGCCAAAATCCTTAAGCGAGCCGCTACCAGCGTTGCGGATGCCGATAACCCCCTGCAGCGTGTCGTACGGCAGCCCCGAGAGACTGAGCATCAGGTCGCCCGGGCGAAGCACGCCAAACAGCGCCACGCTGAGCGCGTGGGTTCCCGACACAAAGTTGTGACGGATGATTGCGTCCTCGGCGCCCATAATCTGCGCGAACACCTTATCCGCCGTTTCGCGTCCGATATCGCCGTAGCCGTAGCCGGTTGTGGGGGCAAAATGTGCCTCGCTGACCCGGTTATCGTAAAACGCCTTTTGCACCTTCATCTGCGCATACTCCGCGCGGCGCTCGATATCCTCAAAAATCGGCGCGCAGGCGCGTTCGGCAGTGTTTGCGTGCTCCAGAGTTTGCGGACTGATGGAAAACGGATTGTTGTTCATTTTATATTTTCAAACCTTTCAAGGTATACTATAGCGAATTAGACCATCACACGTTATTGTAAAGCGCCGCCCACAAACTCTGCACCCGAAAGCCCGACTGATGGTACAGCGCGTCCGCCTCCGGCGAAACGCTGAGCAGACAGGGACGGATGCCGTCCGCATAAAGAGCAGCGCAAAGCGCAGATACTACCGCCTTTGCATGACCGCGCCCGCGCTGATCGGACAGGGTGCATACGTCCCGTACAACGGCAATGTCCCCCGATATGTAGGCACTGGCGGTGCTGGTATACAGACCGTTTGCCTTTAACGCCGTAACCCGCGCACCGCCGTGCCGAAGGCGGTAGGAAAGGTCGGTGTACCAAAAATGGTAGTCGGCGCGGTTTTTATACTCGTCACTGCACTCGCCAAGCAAGGTAAACAGACTGCGAAAGTTAAGATGAGAAACCAGCTCCGTCGCCTTTGGAGGCGCAAAGTATTGGGGTGCATTGTCAAGCACCATCACGCTGCCGCTGCGCATGCTTCTTGCGTCTTTAACACGGGCGGGCAGGTTTGCAAGCATGCGCTCGGGACCGATAATCGACCGCCAGGGTGGTGCAAGCGTGAGAAACGACGCAAAGAATGTGCCGTTGTCGTCCTCCGGCGCGCAGCACAGGGTTATGGTTTCCTGATAGTACTGCACCGCCATGTGGGGTGTTGCCTGCTCGTCATATATCAACCAAAGCGAAAGGTATCGCTCATCCCGCCCGTACACCTCGTAGTTTGCGCGAATGGACGCGCCAAACAGCGGGTTGCAGGCAAGCACCTTGTACAGATCGGCTTCGTTGCTTTTGTCTACCCTGTGAACCATTGTCGTACCCCCTTGATGCAGGTTGTGGCGGATGCTGTGACACCCGGCGTGCATCACACACGTTGCATTACCATTGCTGTACGCTCATCCGCTGCGCGGCGGCGGTTGCCAGCCGTAGGGTTGCGTCAATGTCGGACACCTTGAGCACGCACGCCGGAGAATGCAGGTAGCGGCAGGGCATGGAAAGCGCAAGGGTTCGTACCCCGGCGCGGGACTTGTGGATAACGCCCGCCTCGTTGCCGCCCGCAACCAGCCGTTTGGGCTGGCAGGGTACGCCCTGCTCCTTCGCAACCTCAAACGCCAAGCGGTACAGGTCGCGGTCGTACACCGTACCCTTGTCCATAAACGACACCACGGGGCCTTCTCCCACACGGCAGACCTGTTTTTCCTCTGCAACGCCCGCGATGTCTGCCGCGGTGGTTGCCTCGAGCACGATTGCACAGTCGGGGTTTATCGAGTAGGCGGAAGCCACTGCGCCACGGCAGCCGACCTCCTCCTGCACATTGAATGCAAAGTAGGTGTCGTATTCCAGCTCGGAGCGAATCATCTCTATCATCACGGCGCAGCCGGCGCGGTCGTCAAGCGCCTTGCCCTTAATCAAATCCTCGCCAAAGCGTACAAACGCAGAGTCGAACACCGCGTAGTCGCCGAGTGCTACGTGGCGTAACACTTCGGCTCGGTCTGCCGCGCCGATGTCAATATACAGGGTGTCCAAATCGGGCATTTTATCCCGCTCGTCGCCCTTTACAAGGTGCACGGGCTTGGTGCCGATTACACCGCATAATCCCTGCGCGCCAACGCGGAGCCGCTTGCCCACAATCACGCGGGGATCAATACCGCCCACACACGAAAAGCGCAGCAATCCGGTCTGCTCAATGTAGGTGACGATAAAGCCCACCTCGTCCATGTGCGCGGCGATTATCAGGCGGTTTTTCGGCTCGGATTTTCCCTTTTTAAACACAATCAGGTTGCCCAGGGCATCGACGTGATAGGTGCAGTGCCCCTTAATCTGTTGGATGATATAATCCCGTACCGCGTCCTCCATGCCGGAAGGTGCGAACAGGGTGCTTAACGCTTCTATCCGCTGTATCATAACCGGTCGCCCTCCTTCTGCATGACATAGGCCGCTATCAACCGGGCGGAATGCTCCACATCGTCGGGGCAGACCGTTTCGATGGGGGTGTGCATGTATTTGATGGGGATAGAGACCATGCCCGTGAGCACTCCGCTGCGCGATACCACGATGCGGTCCGCATTGGTGCCCGTTACACCGTCCATCACCTCAACCTGATATGGGATATTCTCGCGCTTTGCAAGCTCGCACAGGTGGGTGGAGAGTGTGCGCGACAGGACAGGCGCAATGCCGATCATCGGCCCCTTGCCCATGTCGCCGCATTTATGCCGCGGGGAATCTGGGGTGTAGGCGTAGCTGACGTCCACCACGATCGCCTCGGTGGGGCGAACGGAAAACGCACCGGTGGCTGCACCCTGCCCGCCCACCTCCTCGCGGGTGGAGAACAGGACGGAAAGCCCGCATGGGATATCCTTGTCCTTTAACAGCGCAAGGCAGCGTAGGATGGCGGCACAGCTTACCCGATCGTCCAGCGCCTGCGACACAACCTGTCCGCCAATTAAGGTATCCACTCGTCCTGCAAGCGTTACGCGGTCGCCGGGAGAAATTGTCTGCTGTGCCTGCTGTGCAGTAAGCCCGACATCTATTGCGATATCCTCGAGTTTGGGTGCCTTTTTGCTGTCTCCGTCGGCAGACAGATGGGGCGGGCTGCTACATATAACGCCGAATAAAGGCTTTGTACCGTACACCGTGACGTCGGACGCCATAAGCACGCGCCGGTCTATGCCGCCGCAGTTTGTGACGTGCACAAAGCCTTTCTCGTCCACAGACTGCACGATAAGCCCGATTTGGTCAAGGTGCGCGTCCAGCAGGATGTGCGGGCTTCCTTCTTTCGGTGCTTTGACGGTACATATTACATTGCCCAGCGCGTCGGTGACGGTGGTACCGTAGGCCCCCAGCAGGTCGCAGGCGGTCTTTGCCGCTTCGCCCTCGTCGCCCGAAACGCCCACCGGGCGGGTGAGTTCCTTGATGAGTGAGTTAATCATTGTGTGCTCCTTCCCCTTATCATTTACAGGGCGCTAACAAGCTCTTTAAACCGCTCGCCGCGCGTCTTGTAGTCTTTAAACATATCAAAGCTTGCGCACGCGGGCGAGAGCGTAACAACGTCGCCATTTTCCGCCTTTTGGTGCGCGGTGCGTACCGCCTCCTCCAGCGAGGAGACCATAATAAGCTGGGGCGCACCCTCGCGGTAGCCCGTGCATGAGGTGACCGCGTCACGAATGGCGGACGCGGTGTCTCCCAACAGCACCACAAGCTTTGCATAGCGAATCAGCTCCGGAGCAAGGGGTGCAAACGGTATCTTCTTATCATACCCGCCTGCTATCACAATAACAGGCTGTGAAAAGGCACGCAGCCCCGCTGCGGTGCGCGACGGGGTGGTGGCGATGGAATCGTTGTACCAGCGCACGCCTTCTATTTCGCGCACAAACTCGATGCGGTGGGCAACGCCGGAAAATGTTTTGGCTACGTATTCAATATTTTCCGCGGAAATATAGCCCCAAGTGGCTGCGATTGCGGCAAGGTAGTTCTCTATATTATGCCCGCCGGGAATCTTAATGGCATCTTGATGAAACAGCTCGTGTACCCCCGTTTCGTCCGCCATGCATAAAAAGCCGTCGTTGTTTACAAACGTGCCGCGGCTTACCTTGCCGGCACGGGAAAACAGAAGGGTATCCCCTCTTGTCTCTGGTACAAACGAACGGGTGATGTCGTTGTCAAGGTTCAGCACGGTGCGGGAAAAGCCGTTTTGGTGCAGGAAGATGTTCTTTTTGGCGTTTACGTACTCCTGCATATCGGTATGCATATCCAAATGATTGGGCGAGAGATTGGTTACCACTGCGATATGGGGCGAGGTGCGCATAGAGATAAGCTGAAAGCTGGAAAGCTCCACCACCGCTACGTCGTCCGGTGTAATCTGCTCAATGCTTGCGAGCAGCGGAATACCGATGTTCCCGCCTAAAAACACCCGCCGACCCTGCTTTTTAAACAGCTCGCTGATGATGGTAGTGGTGGTGGTTTTGCCGTCGCTGCCTGTTACCGCGACAATCTGGCAGGGGCACAGGTCAAAGAAAACCTCCAGCTCGCTGGTAATCACCACGCCCTTTGCGCGCGCCTGCTCAAGTTCCGGCGTGTTGTACCGCATGCCCGGGGTGCGAAACACCACATCGTAATCACCTAGATTATCGAGATACCCGTCGCCCAGCTTTAGCGTAATGCCCGCTTTTTCAAGACAATCAGCGGTATCGCCCAGCGCGTCCCTTGTTTTTTTATCGCATGCCGTAACAACGGCGCCCTTTTGGGCAAACAGCAGCATGGCGTCGGTGTTGGATACCCCGATGCCCACAAAGCAGACGCGCTTACCCGCGCTGCCCTTAAAAAAGCCTTCAATCCTTGAATCCATTGTGTCGTTCCTCCCCCGATTCTATGGTAGTACCAATTTGCCCGCCTTATGCAATAAGGCTCCTTATGCAATAAGGCTCCTAAATCAACAATACATCAATCCCAACTATTGTGTTGTAACACCATTGTTTGTAAAACAGCAGTACACGGATGACCCGTAAAAACCCTTCAAGCGCGCCTGCGCGCGCCGAAGGGTTTGGTACAGTAATTGCAGCAGCGCCTGCCGTTTACTCTTTTTCCAGGCTGCGCAGCTGCGCCAGCTCCGAGCTATCCACCTTAATCTGCGCGTCGCGGATTAAGCTGACCTCGCTTCGGGTAAACACCTTGGGTGCGGCGTCGGGGAATTTATCCAGTCGCACGCGCAAAATGCCGGTAAGCAGGTTCACATCCACCACCGTGCCTCTGCCGTCCTTGGTTTTGACATACGCGCCCATCTTCGGGGTTATCCTTAACAGATCTTCGTATGCCTCCTGCTCGTACTTTAAGCAGCACATCAGCCTGCCGCAGGTGCCGGATATCTTGGTGGGGTTCAGCGACAATCCCTGCTCCTTTGCCATGCGAATGGTAACGGGCTGAAACTCGCCGAGGAAGGTGGAGCAGCAAAACGGTTTGCCGCAGATGCCAAGTCCTCCGAGCATCTTCGCCTCGTCGCGCACACCAATCTGGCGCAGCTCGATACGGGTACGAAAAACCGATGCCAAATCCTTAACCAGTTCTCTGAAATCTACCCTGCCGTCTGCGGTGAAGTAAAACAAAATCTTGTTGTTGTCAAAGGTGTACTCCACATCCACCAGCTTCATGTCCAGCCCGTGCTTTGCAATCTTCTGCTGGCACACATCAAACGCCTTTTTCTGTTTTGCGGCGTTATCCTCTACCTGCTTAACGTCCTTTTCGGTCGCGACGCGAATTACGTTTTTAAGCGGGTGTACAATGCTGCTGTCATCCACCTCGCGGTTTGCCATAACGACCTCGCCGCACTCTACACCTCTGGCCGTTTCTACGATAACAAAGTTGCCCTTATCAATGCTTATGCCGTTCGGGGCAAAGTAGTATACCTTACCTACATTTTTAAACCGAACGCCGATTACCTCTGCCATAGCTACTTCCTTTCTTTATAGGCACCGCGCACCCATTGGATAAACCGGTATGACGGTCAATCACAAAAATGCGCCAAGCACCGGCGTTATGATATCTTGATATAACGCCTTATCCGGCAAATGGGTTTTAGTAGAACATTGCATTGGCAATGCTCCTTAGCCGCAGCCTTTACCGGACAGCTGCGGATTTTTCGCGCAAACTAAATCAGGTTGCCCACGTTAGGGTGGGGCGCGGTTGCTATGATGCTCGTCTGCCGCTTTTACTCTCGGGCAGGCTGCGCCGCGCAATGTTATGTTAACCTTTTAGGGTGTTTTCATCGTAAAATTAGGAGTAAAATCGGCTGCATAGCCATGACGCAACCAGTGCAATCTGCGCGTTATGCAGCAGCATACGCTGTGCCGTCTCGGCGCTAGTTATCATCTGCATCGCTTTGGAGCGGGTTACTGCGTCTACAATCTCCGGCGACAATGTTTCGCCGGTTAATGTGGTGTGCGAGCCAAGCTTTGCGGCTAAAATGTCCCTGCATAGCAGCATCAAACGGTCGAGCATCAGCACAAACTGCGTTCTGTCCCCTACCCCATTCAGGGCAAGCAGCAGCGCGTACTCGTTTTGAACGGCGGCGTTTAAAACGCCGAGCGCAAGCCTTGCCGGTGCCATCGGATCGTCATTTATCAGCATTTCCTGCGCTCTGCCGAGGTTTCCTCCGCATAGGCGCGCCGCTTCCTGAGCACGCGTTCTATCCATATCCGGTAACAGTGCACACAATCGCTCGGCGCACTCCTCGGGGTCCAGTGGCTGGATGCGAATCTCGGTCAGGCGCGACAGCACCGTGTCTAGCAGTGCGGAGCGTGAAGCTGCGGTGAGAATAAACATGGTATCGGCGGGCGGCTCCTCCAGCAGTTTTAACAGTGCGTTTTGCGCCTGCGCCGTCATTGTTTCGCAGTTCGCGAGGATAAACACCTTTACCAAAGCCTCGTTGGGCTTTAGCTGCGCTCTGCGCCGGAGTTCTCGCACGGCGTCGATGTGAAACGACCTTGCCTTTTCCCCGTCGCCCGAGTAGATTATAACATCCGGGTGGTTGCCCGCAAGTATTTTTTTGCAGCTTGCACATTGCAGGCAGGGCGAATCCTGCTCTCTGCACAAAAACGCCGCTGCCATCAGCCGCGCAAAGGTTCGTTTGCCAAGGCCGCGCTCGCCCGTTAACAGAATGCCATGCACAATACGCCCGCCGTCTAAAAAGGCGGCGAGCGTTTGTTTCGCCTGTTGATTTGCGTAAAAGCATTCATTCAAGCGCTGCGTGTTCACTAAACCTTTTCAAACCTTTCCACATCGGTTACGAAGATGGTCGCGCCCCCTACCGTTACCTCTATGGGGAACGAGCTGTACAGCCCTACCCCGTAGGACGTGGAAGACGGCACCATCTGCGTGCGCTTTTTACTGTGCTGTGCAACAATGTCGATAACCTGCTCGACCTTGTCATCCTCTGTTCCGATGAGGAAGGTGGTGTTACCCGACATTAAAAATCCGCCTGTTGTTGCAAGCTTGGTTACGGAAAAGCCCTCCTTGGTCAGCGCCGTGGAAACCACAGAGCTGTCATCGCTGCTAACAATCGCAATAATCAGTTTCATCAGCAAGCCCTCCCATTGATAGAATAGATTAAACAGTTGCGGATGCAAAATACTGTTGAAACGCAATAGAAATCCTACCACGTCTACATATATATTGTACTCTACCGGGCAACCAATAGCAACCTCTAAATGCAAATTTATACCGCTTGCATATATCAGAAAGTGTCGGGGCTGGACGTATATTGCGGTTCTTTCTCATGCTCCAGCTCAATGTAAAACAGTATAATATCCTCGTAGGCACCGTTCTTTTGCATAAAGCCCTTTGGGATGCGCCCAAGCCGGTGAAAACCCAGCTTATCATACAATCGAATTGCGGCGGTATTGGTTGCGACCACGGCGTTAAACTGCAGAATTCGAAAGCCCAGTGCCGCCCCTGTTCTGATGCAGTCGCGAACCAGCTTCTCGCCGATTCCCCTGCCCGTGCAGCCCTGCTTGACCGCATACGAGGCGTTGGAGATATGCCCGCACCGACCGATATTGTTGGGGTGCAGGATGTACAACCCGACCACCTCGTCACCGTTAACCGCGACGCCGGTGTGCGATTGCTGTGCAAAAAATTCTTTGGCGGACGCTTCGGTGAGCGGTTCTATTTGCGGAAAAGCCAGCCCCTCGTGTACCACTGCGTTCCAGATATCGGTCATCTGCGAAAGATCCTCACAATGATAGGCTCGCACAGTAATGTCCAACGATTATTGCCCCTTTTCTGTTAACTCTTCTGGCCTACGCACCACCCACACCGACTCGATGCCGTAATGGTGCATCTGCCCCTGTGCCTCGGGCGTAATCAGCTCACCGCACAACACCACGGGAACACCCGGCGGGCAGCTGCTTTGGTTGCGTGCCGCGATGCGTCCTGCCGCTTCGGCAAGTGGCACACACTCTCTTTTAGAAAACAACGCCTTGTGGGGGGAAATCGCCTGCACCGGCTGCACCGGCTTTGGCACCGAAGCGACTGTTATGCCTGTTGGTACGATGCCGATTATCGCTTTACTCAGCCGCTCATAATCCCGCTCTGTATTGGCGGGCGAAGCAAGCAGCACCACCGTGTTATCCCCCGCGTACTCCGGCTCGATGGCGTAATGGGCAAGGTGGGCAACCAGCTGTGCCCCGGTGTAGCCAAGGTCTGCGGCGCACAGGCATAGGCGGGTATCGTCGCGCGCAACGTCGTCTGAAAAAATCTGCGTAAAGCCCTGCGAAAGGGCAAGCTGCTCCAGTAGTTGTATGCGTGTGCGCAGTGCCGAGAACTCAGCGTTCGCGTCCGCTTCGAGATAGGACGCGCACGCATCGAGCGAAAGCATGGTTAGGTAGCTTGGGCTTGTGGAGCCAAACAGCGACATCTCTTCCTTTGCGCCGCACACAAACTGTTCGTCGGCAATATGCAAAAACGCGCCCCCCGTTATTACCGGCAGTGTTTTATGCGCGCTCTGCGCACACATTGCGGCACCCTGTTCTATGGGGTCGGGCAATCCGGACGCCTTAAGATGCGCGCCGTGGGCGGAGTCTACAATCAGCGGCACCCCATAGCTTTTGCAGACCCTGGCAATGCCGGATATATCGGTAAGTACGCCGTAATAGCTGGGAGAGGTGACGTATACGGCTGCCACCTCCTCGCCGCCCGCAAGCGCGTTCGCTATCTGCTGCGGGGTAACGGGAAGGGGCACACCGGTTTTTGTATTCACATCAGGATAAACCCAATGCAGGTCAAAGTTCAGCAGCGCCGCTGCGTTTGCCGCAGCCACGTGTGCGCCGCGCGCAATCACAAGCGTTTTGCCACGCCCGCGCACCAACGCAAGCATGGTCTGAATACAAAGCGTGGAGCCCTGTGTGCCGAACAGGCTGCGTTTTGCGCCGTAATAGGCGGCTATGCGTTGTTCGCTGCGCAGAATTGCCTCGCTTGCATGGTACAGGCTGTCGGTTCCGTCCACCTCGGTAAAATCATACCGAAGCACTTCGCCAAACAGCCCCGAGCGGTCACAGCCCTTGTGTCCGGGCATATGAAAACGGGAGAAGTCTTTGTTTATTACATCATTTAAGGCGGCATACAACGGCGTATCGATGGGTTTTGTCATTGTCTTTCACCGTTTTTCAGGCGTTTTTTCGCCTTGGCAAGGCGCTCTCTCGTATCAATACCAAGGTTTATCAGGGTGTTGGTAAGCGGCTTAAACAGGATGCCGAATTCACCCGCAAGCTCTACCAGCTCGCCGTTAAAGCCGCGTTTAAAGCGGTACAGACCGTACAGCGGATTGCTTTCGTCCAGCACGCCCGACACGCCCTGAAAATCATAAACCGAACTTCCGCTCTCTACCGCCCATTTAATCATCTCCCACTGGACCAGGTAGTTTGGCATCACGTTGCGAAAAACGTTATCCGAAGCGCCGTACACATAACAGGTCTTGCCCGCATATTGGGTGGAGATTGCCCCCGCGATGGCTTGTCCCTGATAAAAGCCCATGTACAGGCGGCAGTTATCCCCCAGCGCGTCGAGCATCCGCTCGAAGTAGGATTTGGGGCGGGTATTAAAGCCGTCGCGCTCGCCGGTCGTTTTATAGATGCGCACAAACTCATCGAGCATCTCTTTGCCGCAGATGCGGACCTCTACCCGGTGCTTGAGGGCGACGCGAACATTGTAACGTGTTTTTTGCGTAAGCGACGCAAACAATTCGTCCTCGGTTCGGTTTTTGGTGTTTAGCCTGTAATTAAAACGCGGCTGAATCGTCTCGAAGTTATCGCCACCCTTGGTATAGCGGTACCCGAGGCTTTGAGAAAGCCCGATAAACTCGATATCCGACGCAAGTACGTCGGGGTCCATGACAAACTGATAGGCGCGGTGTTTTTTTGCAAGCGCATGCACGCCCTCGGTTAGTTCCGACATCGCCTCGGCATCTGAAAAGTCGCAAACCGGTCCGCGGGGGGCGTATAAGAAAGCAGCGCCGATGATGGGTGCGCGCTGAATCAGAACAAGCATGGCACCACGAA
The DNA here is from genome assembly GCA_023460535.1 of Bacillota bacterium. Taxonomy (GTDB): domain Bacteria; phylum Bacillota; class Clostridia; order Oscillospirales; family Ruminococcaceae; genus Acetanaerobacterium. The sequence continues at coordinate 68,582 of JAEWPV010000006.1, read as the reverse complement.
TCTCGCCGCTGCTGCTCCGGGACAACACACCGTCATAGCCCCAGTTGTTTTTGACCTTTGGCCATGCCAGCGACTGCATAAAGCTGCCGTTTTTATGGGTGCGCACAAATTGCTCGAACTCCGCCTCTGTTTCTTTTTTGAGCAGTTCCATCATGATGACCACGCCTTTCCGTCGTTGCTTTGCTAAGCGAAATACATGTAATCACAGTAACCCAGTTTAGTATAGTATGAAACCCGAAAGGGAATCGTATGCCAAAGAAATCAAAACACCATGCGTGTTTGAAGAAAGTAAAAGCCGCATCGTTTTGCGTATAATTAACCTGCTGGGCACGGTAATTGACCGCAACTAGGCTTCATAGAATTATATCACCAGCGCCGACCGGGTGTCAAACAACACAATCACAGATAGTCAAGTACTTTTCTTTCATATCCGTAGCCGCAATCGTTCTGCATAACTATTGGGGGCTGCCCATAAACGGACAGCCCCCCGCAAGTTATAATCTATCACTTATTCCCACCGGAAGAAACGCACGGCGACGGTAACGCACACTACCGCTAGTACCCCCATGATGATTAGGGGGACGACAGCGGTTTGCACCGGCAGCCCGAGGGACGTCGCCTTAAGCAGCTTAATTCCCTGCGTGAGCGGCATGACATCGGATATACGCTGAAACACAGGGGGCAGAATCTCATATGGCAGTGTAGCACCGGAAAACAGAAGCATGGGGAAGTAAAAAATGGTGCACAGAAGGTTTGAGACTTTAATGCTGGGTGAAACACCGCCAATCAAAAGACCGATGCTGTATATGGAGAGAAGCACAACCAAGAATGAGCCGATAAACGCAAGCACCGAACCCTGCAAACGAAAGCCGAAAAAGACCGCACTGACGAGATAAACCAAAATCGCGGATAATACCGACTGCAAAAAATGCGCGGTAACCTGAACAACCAGAATCATTGACGGGCTTACAGGGGTAACCCGAAACCGCTTAAGTATCTTCTTGTGGCGGTAGTCAGCAATCACAATTGGCAGCCCCATTAAGCCAGATGCGCAGATACCGATTGATGCCAGCGCGCCAAACGACTGCGCAAAAAAGGTGTAGGACGCGCCATTATATGCAGGCTTACCGCCAAAAAGCAGCCCGATAATTACCGTGACCACCACCGGCATGATCTGGGCGAAGATAACCATATCCATGCCGCGCAGGGCAAGCTTTAACTCTGTTTTGAGCATAGTTCTAAACGCTTTCATCACAGTTAGCCTCCTCATCATCATCGGCGTACCAAAGGTACGCGTCCTCCAGCCTACCGTACGGGCTGTTTTGAATCGCCTCCTGCACCGTGCCCTGAAAGATGACATCGCCCTGCTTTAAGATGCAGATGCTGTCGCACAGCGCCTCCACCTCATCCATGTAATGAGAGGTTAGCACGATGGTCATGCCTTTTTCTTTGAGCGTGCGCAAATGCGACCATACCTCCCTGCGCGCTTTGGCGTCAAGCCCTGTGGTCAGTTCATCCAAAAAAACGACCTTCGGGTTTGGAATAAGCGCAAGAACGATATAGAGCCGCTGACGTTGACCGCCGGACAGCTCGGCTACAAAGCTTTTGCTTTTCTCACCCAGACCAAACAGGCTAAGTATGGTTTTCCAGCTTTCCGGCTCTTTGTAAAGTGACGATGTCATCTCGCACAGCTCGGCTACGGTAATCTTCTCCTGATAGCTCGACTCCTGAAATTGTACCCCGACCTGTTCGAATAACCGCTTTCGGTTCTTGATTGGGTCAAGCCCAAGTATGCGAGCAAACCCTTCATCCTGCCTCTTTGTGCCTAGTACGCACTCGATGGTCGTGCTTTTTCCTGCGCCGTTGGCGCCCAACAGCCCGAACACCTCTCCTTGTTTTACCGAAAAGCTCACCCCTCGTACTGCGGTCAGCGTTCCGTAAGATTTTTTCAGGTTCTCAACCTGAACAGCATATTCCACGCAGAGCCCTCCTTAAGATGTAATAGTTGATAAATGACTACCACAAAAAAATATCACCAAACAAAAGTCTGGTGATATAGTGGAGGGTTGCAGTTTACAAGCTTTTCAATACGTGAATTTGCTCGATCATTCGGTAGATGTCTTCCTCTAGCTTAGAAAGTGAGGTGATAAGCCGGTCACACACCCATACGATATCTTCCGTTTTCTGTGGGGTGTCCAACACCTCGCGCAGATTAACCCCTGACCGCTTTGATAAGGTGGTGAGCAGCCGCAATATTGATGTTAATGAATATTGCGCGCAGCGAAGGGTTCGGATAATCTTCAATGTGTTAATATCATCAGAATTGTATATCCGATAGCCGTTTTCTCTGCGTTTTGCGGTTAATAGACCGTTCATCTCCCAGTTGCGCAGGGTATCGATGGTAATACCCAACAGCTCGGCGGTTTGCTTGCGGTTAAGCGTTACCGTCTTGAGCTTAGGCTGCGTACCGAAGAGTAGTTTTTCGGTTATCTCCAGCGCTTCTTCTGCGCGGTGCTGCTCTGCTTTTACGCAGGATAGGTATTGCTGGCATAGCTCGATGGCACAGTCATATTCTCCGGCAGCGGATCGCTTAATAATCTCAATTGCGCGTTTGCGTAATCCGTTTTGAATTAGCCCAGACCGCAACGCGATGCGAGCAAGGTGAATCTGCTGCACATGAACGTCGGAAAACACACGGTACCCGTTTTGTGCCCGGAGAGGTTTGGGAATCAGTCCGCACTCCTCATACAGACGAACCGTGTTTGGATGTATACCCGTAAGCTTAGCAACCATTGCGGTACGATACGTTTTCGTCGGAGCATCTTTGGAAATCGTCATTGTATTCACGCCTATCTATACATCTTCGCAACCATTGATTTATTGCTCGGTAAGCAGTTTATATATCGCTTTTACTATGAAAAACAAGAGAATTAACCATATCGCAATTATCGGTAGCGCGTATACCCATCGCTTTGCCGCCGTCCCTTGCCACAGGTCTTTTACCCGCTCCCTACACTGTTTCATAACCGTATTGGGTATGAGTTTTATTACCAGTATGAGAAGCAATCCAAGCACAACAACGTCATCCAGATACCCCAAAACAGGGATAAAATCCGGAATGAGGTCGACCGGGGAGAGGGCATACGCAACCGTAATGCCTGCAACCACTTTAGCATACCACGGCGTATCCCTATGTCTTAACGCAAAATAAACGGCGCCAATATCTGATTTAAGTTGGCTTACCCGTTGTTTGAGATTCATTGTTAACCAAAACCCCATTACATCGATTTCTGTCTATATTTCGGTTTGCGCTTGTCTCTTTCGGTTAAGGAACACTCCTGCCCCCATAAAAACGGCAAAAACAATTAAATAAAACAGAATCGGCAACGAGAAACGGCCTTGTTCCTTGGCTTCGAGAAATGGTACCACCCCGTGTGAGAACACAGCGGATATGACCATGAATACGCAGCCGCATACGGCAAGCGCAGGAACCACAAAGCGTTTAACGGGACTTGCATTCTTTTCCTTTACCATGAACAGGATAAGAATAGGGATATACATGGAATAGGCGCTGACAATGGGCAGTTCCGAGCTGTCGAAGTTGAATACCCCGAACCAACCCGAGGACAGGTTCGCGCCATAGAAATACAAAAACCAGAATACAGAGAGCAACAAACCGATGACCGCAGAGTTCGCGGGCATATTGGTGGAGGGGTCCAGCTTCTCGAACATTTTGGGGTTAGGTCCCTGATTTCTTGCTGCAAGAAAATACAACCCTCGTGTGCATCCTAGCATCAAACCGTTCAGCGTACCGAGGCAGGAGATGGTAATAAACAAAAACAATACCGTGCCAACTACGGGCCCAAAGATATTGACAAACGGCGACGTCGCGTTTTGCACAAGCTGCTCGGTTGTGGCGCCACCCGCAAGCCCGATATAGTACAGAACATAAACGGTAATGACGATGATGGCGCCGAACACCAGCGCGAGGGGCAGATTTCTTTTTGAGTTTTTCAGCTCGGCGTTAATGGAGGTTGCGACAATCCAACCGTCGTATGCAAACGCGACCGCCACCACAGCCGCAAACAAAGGGCTTACCCGCACAACACTTTCGACCGAAACCGCTGCAGCCTTTGTGAAATTCTCCAATGTGATGCCGTGCAGCAACCCGTATATCGTGCCCACCACCGCCATGAGCACGAGCGGGATAAGTTTAATTACCGTTGCACTAACCTGGAACTTGCCGGCAAGCCTTGGAGCCAGGGTGTTTAGCGTATAGCTTGCAATAAGATAAAACGCCGCAATCACCATACACTCGGGACCGATGATTGCGCCGCCCTGTGAAACGGGCACGAGCAAACCAAAGCCCGGATTGACCGAGGTAATAAACACGATGGTAAAGCGCGCGGAAACCCATGCCAAAACACCCGCCAAAGACGGATAATAGATGGTGCATAAAAACCAGCCCATCATATACGCGTAGCCTGTTCCGCAGGTTGCCTCCGCATAATCCACCGCGCCGTTTGCCTTTTCGTAACGCCCTGCCATTACCGCAAACGCAAGGGAGCAGCTTAGCATGATGACACCGCCAATAAGCCACGCGAGGATGCCCAGCGGCATATCACCCCCCGTTGCCTGCAATACCTTTTCGGATTTAAAGAATACCCCGCTGCCGATGACAATGCCCACCACCATTGCAATGGCGGTAAAAAGACCATACTTTCTTTTCAGATGATCCGTCATATCCCTGTTCCTCTTTCCAAACCTTATGTTCGCAGATGATATAAAAACAACGAAAAGCCCGACCGAACGCTTGATGAAGGCTGTCAGTGCGGGCCTTTATCTATCACAGTATTTATAGCTTATCCCTTTTATTATAGTGCGTCAACTGTTTTTGATGAAAAATTAGACGATTACCGTTTAATAAGCCTGCCATCGTCTGACCCTATGTGATAAACAGTATAAAACCTTTTTGTGGCTACACTTGAAATCGTTCTGCGCTTTGTACCGAGCGAGTGGAACTAGCTCGGTTCAATCTGCCCGCCACTTCCATTCCCCAAAAGATTCAGGGGTAGAGTGTTTGACGTGTTATCAATAAATTCTGCGACAGAGGTTGCGGTAAGCTAGACTAAAAACAGGGGCGTAATGCTTGGCAAACCCAAATAAGCAAATAGTGATATGGGAAGCAGTATGCGTGTTGCCGTTATTTTTCATGTTGCTGTTAAGACCTGTTTGGGAAGCCTATTACCAAAAAAATGCGAATCAAAAGGATAAAAGGATTAGCAAGCTAGCAAGAACCTCTCATTGCAGCCATGGTATTCGCCCTCCTCATTCCATGCCGTCGACGATTTGCTTCAGCTGTCTTAACTCTTCCTGCGTGAGCGTTTCAGGGCTTAAGAACTGGGTAAAGAAGCTTAGCTTGGAGCCGGAAAACATTTTGGCGATTAACTCCTCCGTTTTTTCCGTCTGTACCTCTTTTCGTGTAATCAATGCCTTGCACATAAACTTTGGTTCAAACCGCTGTGCAGCGCCCTTTTCAATGCATTTTTTGATGATGGTATATGTCGTATTGCGATTCCAGCCCACCTCTTCTCTTAGTATCTTCGCGATGTGCCCTGCGGACACGTCCCCCTCGCGCCATAATACCTCCATGACCTTCAGCTCGGAATCAAACAGATTCATCCCCATGAGAGTATCCTCCTTCAGTACGACTACTGCGGTAGTGATTTTCTATATCATATCATGGTAAACCATTCCATTCCATAGATAAACCGATGATTTAGGTTAATTTTTTTGAGGTATTGCTTTTTGATAATTATTCTGCTAAAATACTACCAAACGGTAGGTAGCTTGCGATGAAAGGGTTGCATACGTGATGAAAAAGAATGAAATAATGCAACAATCATTGGTATTGTTTGCGCACAAAGGGTACTTTGGCACCAGTATGGACGATATTGCAAAGGCTGTTGGTATAAAAAAGGGCTCGTTATATTCTCATTACGCCGGAAAAGAGCAGATTTTTACTGCCGTATTTGATGGCATTGTGGAGGACTATGCCCGGTTTATCCGCAAATTAACCGCCTATGACGAGGAAACGAACTGCCCACAAAAGCTTGCGGAACTCTTTACGGGCTATGTGAAGAACTGCAAAAACAATGACAAAATGGTGTTTTGGGATCGGTACTACTACTATCCACCCGAGTATAGTAAGGACTATATTCTTAGTAAAACGCAGGAGATTGAGGCGTTTTTTCTTGAAAGAATCACACAGATTGTGGCGAATGGAATACAAAGGAGACAGATTAAAAAGGGTGACGCGGGCAGTCTCGCCCTGGCTTATTACTACATGATGATTGGTTTTGCAATGACCATCCGCTTTTATGATGAGAAATCAGTTGAGCCGGATATTTCGTCTTGCCTGACGGTTTTTCTTGACGGCATTATGGCTTAGTCGTTCCTTGATATGAATATAATAGGAGGTTTTGTGATGACAGTATTAACAAGAACCCTTGGGCGCAGCGGTATTACCGTCAGTGCGCTGGGGTTGGGCTGCTGGGCGATTGGCGGGCCTTTTGTACTAAATGGAATGTGCGACGGCTGGGGTGACATTGATGACGACCAGTCTGTTGCGGCAATTCACCGAGCAATGGCGCTTGGCATCAATTTTCTGGATACCGCCGATTGCTATGGCGTGGGGCACAGCGAGGAGGTTATAGGCCGGGCGATTGTGGGAAGCCGAAGCAATGTAATTATTGCAACCAAGTTTGGGTTCTTTGGCAATGAGGCGACCAAAACCCTGCACGGAACCAATATAACCCCCGCGTACATCGAACGGGCTTGCGACGCCTCTCTCAAGCGTCTTGGTACCGATTATATTGATCTGTACCAGCTCCACGTCGGGGATATCTCCGTTTCGGAGGTGGAGTCGGTTGGTGAAGTGCTGGACAGATTGACGGAGAAGGGGAAGATTCGCGCCTACGGCTGGAGTACCGACGGAGTAACAGCTGCAAGCCTGTTTGCACAACGCCCCCATTGTTGTGCGATTCAGCACTGCTTAAATGTTTTGGAGGATGCGCCGCAGCTCGTAAAACTGTGTGAAGAAAACCAGATGGCAAGCATTAACCGCAGCCCGCTCGCTATGGGGTTTCTAAGCGGAAAGTTCACGGCAAGCTCCGTTATATCAAACCAGGATGTGCGCGGCGCGGGTCACAGCTGGGTGCCGTATTTTAAGGACGGAAGACCCACCCCGGAGTTCTTAGCCGCACTGGATTGTGTAAGAGAGGTGCTGACCAGCAACGGACGTACACTCGTTCAGGGTGCGCTGGCGTGGATTTGGGGCAAAAGCGATGTTACCGTGCCAATCCCCGGCTTTAAAACGATAGCGCAGGTGGAAGAAAACGCAAAGGCAATGGATTTCGGTCCGTTATCACAAAAACAGATGGACGAAATTGATGTGCTTTTGCTTCGCGCTGCCCAATAACGCCAATGCTATCAGGCATTGTGTTAAAAGAATGATATAGACGAAACAAAACCGCAACGCAAAAAGCCACTATGGGACGTATCCTGTAGTGGCTTTTTTGTGTTTTGAGACAACTAGCCTTAGATTTATACCGTTGCCCACCACCTTGTAAATGCATGCGGTTAGACTATCCCAAAATAACAGTGATACACTGGGGCTGTGTCGCCACATAACTCTTTGTAATACTATACTACTGGAGAATACAACATAAGGCATTCCAATAGAATATCAGTAGCAATAAAATACTACCAGAAAGCGGGAGATAGACAATTGAAGCTTGTTCATACACTTTTATTTTTTTTAAGGCCGGAAAAGAACGCCGAGGATTTGGTTCTGGCGCAAAAAAACCTGAAATCGCTGGAGAAAAGCAGCTATACGACTGTGGTTGTGTATAATCAGGGACCGTTATCCAATCAAGATGTTGAGACGTTTCTTCGGCAATTTAGTTTGGAATGCGTTGTAATTGGCAACGCGGTAAATGTGGGGATATCGGCAGGCAGGCAACACTGCTTTGAGTATGTCTGGGACAATTATCCGGATGCCGATTTTATCAGCGAAATTCACATGGACATGATTTTTGCACCTCATTGGGAGGACGCCGTGCTTGATTGCCTGAATGGCAGCAATGAGCCCGTGATGAGTGTGGGGATTGTTGACCAAAGCGGAGCGATGCCTTTTTTAGATGACACGCCCCGTAAGATTCCGCAGGACATTAAAGATTTTGACGATTTTCTTGCCGGACTTTGCTGCGACAAAATTGATCGCGGTTTTACCCATCCTTGCATTCACAACGCCGGAATACTCAAAGAAACCGGAGGCTACGATTCCCGTTTTCTTAAGGGCAAGCAGTGTTTTGAAGATGACAGCCTGTTGCTTGGGTACTATTATTACTACGGAACAAAGGCGGATTGGCACCCCAAGGTAAACTTTAACTCGGTAGTGTATCACGCCGTTGCGCTGCAGCGGCTTGATCTGCGCGACAGCATCCTGCCAAACCTGAGCGGATTGATGAAGCAGTACGGCGCCATGGGACTAAAAAGCCTAAGCCATCTTCATGAATGCAGCTGGCACAAACGATTCTTTGAGAAAAAATTTTATGAGATGACACTCTAAGGGCTGCGAGAGTGCGATAATGCAAACCCGAACTATGGGATACAAGAATGCTAAAACTTTTCCTTGATTACGCCTTTTATGTCTTCCTTTACCGTTTCCCATCGGTTTAAATAGGTGTGCTCCTTGAGGAATCTGGCATAAGCGTTTTTCCGTATCATTTCCCGCTCCTCTTCGTGCTTAAGATAGTATTCAATTAGGTCGGGGAGCTCCCCTTCCTCCTTGTAGCATAAAATCTCTTTGCCTATTTCAAAAAAGTCGTTAAGCGCTTGCATGTAAGAGGTTATCACAACCTGATTGCAAGCCATTGCTTCAAATAGCCCTGCTTTTATATTGTTGTAGCCTGCTGTCGTTTTAGCAAACGACAGGTACATCAAGCCCCCGTTAATCGCCTTGGTCAGTTCGTTGCCGTGTACCTCTCCAAGCCCCTCTTCCCATCCGCAGCCATATAGCCCGACGTTGAAGCGTTCCCTGAGCTTGTTGACTATACGAAGCCTGTCTTCCCGCGCATGACCGACTACTACAAGATCATACTTCTTTTTCACCTCGGGCATATAGAAATGGTGGTCGGTTGATGCGGCAAAGGGCAGAAGGTGTATGTGAACCTTTTCTTTGTCGTACTGGTTTTCGAGTGAATAGGGTGAGTTTGTATAGAACAAGTCAAACTTATTTGCATAAAACGAACCGTTATAGGGATACACATCGGGGTCTGAAAGCTCGATACCCACACTGACAACATCAAGCTCCCGAAGCATTTTGAAGCCGCTGTCTTCTAGCACCAGTCCGCCTGAGTTTAATACTACGGCGTCGGGTCGAAACCCATTGATATCCTCACGGATTTTATCGGTGTCTAGGATGCAGATTAGACCGTTTGGTGTGACAATCTTCGTCTTGATTCTGCTGTCATACGATTTTGAGTAGACCATAAGGTCTATTTCTTTGCTATCGCAAATCTTTGCCAAATCATCCGCCATTACCTTAACCACATCATTTTCCTGCATCCAGTACGAGCCGTAATGCAATACCCGAAGAGGGTTAAGCACCTTGTCTACCTGTGCTTTTGCATTGGATATCTGCTTATTGATGGTATCAATCGCTTTTTCTCTGTATGCAAACTGCTTAGCTCTGATTGCTTCGCTTTCCCTTTTTGCCTGTGTGATAAGACCCGCAAGTTTTTCTGTCTCGTTTATTTTGATGCAGTACTGTTCCAGGTCGCACTCCTTCATCAAGGCGCGTATCTTGGGGCAGATATCAACGGCAATACAAGGCAAGCCTTTTTGTATTGCCGCAACGATGCCGTGAAACCTTCCTGAAATGACAAACCCGCAGTCTCCGATTCTGTTTTCAATATCATCGCCGCTGGTTTGAAAATTGTCGGCTGTTATTGCACCAAACTGCTCGCCGATAATCCGTTTGTACTCGGGCAGATTGTTTTCAAAGCAGATATATCTTTGAAACTGCTCATTCCACAAAAGATCCAATCCGTCGCGCCAAACAAAAAACAGCTTATCTAGGTTTAGGTTCTCGCTTTGGGTAACGCTTAAGGGGGACGCGAAGGTGATATCATAGGAGCGTTCGATATCGTCAATCTTCATGCAGTCGAGTGAATATTGGTCGCGGACATAAAAAAATCTTGCTTTTTTACTAAGCTCTTTTGCTTGATCTGATTTATGGGGAAATTCTGCGCCCAAGCCCAGTGCGCCGTATGGTGTTGCTTGCGCATATCGCACCCATGGTCGTAACACATCATATATGAACAAGCCACCGCCGCCGCAGATTACAAAATCATACGCAGAGAAGTCGGTGATTCTTGTATCCACAAACTCAGCTTGCGGAAATATGCCTTTTATAGTGCGTTTGATCCAGTTATCCCCCAGATTCTTACCCTGCCACCAACCCCACACTGCCAATCGTTTTTTCATATACCCGACCATCCCTTTCCGTCAATGGTTATACTTTTGCAACGTTACATTGCCTTATGTAATACTCTTCAGTGTTACAGCTTTACTATTACAAGCCGGTTTAAGCTGCTCCTCATATCATTGTATGTGAATGCCACAAAAGTGTATTACCCCAATGGTGTATTGTTGTGGGGAAATCACGCTTGCTTTATGACGGACAAAGCGACTTATACGCAATGGTAACGGTAAGGATTGTCGGAGTTGTCCCCGTTGTGCGCCCCCTTCGGACACATTTACTGCCACGACATATAATGTAATAAACCGACTGTTTTTTTAGAAAGGCTAAATGATATGAAAAAGCGACTGGCAATATGGGGCTGGTGGCAGGGGCAAAACCTTGGTGACAGATGGATCAAGCGCACTCTTGCCTCCCTGTTTCCCGGAGCCTCATTCATCAATACGCAGATGCATGATTTTTCCGCATACGGCTTTGTCATCTGTGGCGGAGGCGGATTGTTTGCCGAACGAACCATACCGCCATGGGCAGACTACTCTCAGGATACGCCTTATGGCATCTTAGGGCTTGGTTCGGAATTTCCTCATTCGACCGACCACGCAAAACGACTTAGTAAAAACGCTAAATTCTTCTGTGTACGGGACCAATACTCCCTTGACTGCATGAAGATTGACGATATCGAACGCTCCTATGATATCACCTTCGCGTCCCCCTTAAGCGTTACCCAAAGCGAGAACCTAAACCTAGATAAGCTGTTTTTTGTTTGGCGCCATCCGGGCTCGCTGTTAAGCAGGCCTCAGTTTAAAAAATACATCTGCTATGAAAACAATGCAGAGGAGTATAACAGGATTGTTGCCGAAGAGTTTGCCGAGATAAAAGCCGATAACTTTCAGACTACCCAATCGGATATTGAAAACAGGATTGCGGACTGTGGGTTTGTCATCTCGGGAAGGTATCACGGCATTGTGGCTGCCATACAGAAGGGTTTGCCTTGCATTGCCATCGATATCTGCCCGAAGCTGCGGATTCTTATGAGAGACTGCGGGCTGGAGGAATACTGCATTAAGGTGAATGAGGTGGATAAGCTTTCTGAGCTGATTAAAAAGGCCAAAGGCGAAAGCGAAGCAATCAGACAACGGCAGCTTGCATACAGAGAGCGCGCACATGTTACCCTTTTACGACACCTTTCCTTTGCCCGCGCAGAGATTGACAAAGCGATTAACCCGTTAAAGGTGCTGTATTACGGCTCCTACTATGCGGGGGTAAACGATGTGGTAAAGGCAATGGCTGACGACCTATGTAAAACCTGCGACGCCAAGGTAATCGACCCCAAGATTTATACGTCCAGACCGGATAAACGAGTAAAGTCAAAAAAGCGCATGGTTTCGGGTCAGATTTGCACCCTGGATACTGAAAAGATAAAAAAGGACATTGAGGACTTTAAGCCCGATGCCGTCGTGTTGAATTCGGGAGGACTCGTTTTGGAAGACAGCGGCTTTGAGCTACTTTCGGAGATGGGCATTGCAAGCGTCGGCATCGAGCTGTCCGACCCGGATTTGTATCGGTTTAACGGAGCCCAATATGCGCATAAGTTCGACCTGTTCTATACCAACTCCAAGCATTCTTTTACCCGGCAATACGACCGAGAAAAGGTAAACATCCGTCTTTTGCCCTTTGCCGCGTCTTTGGCACATCATTTCTATATGCCGGAGGTGGAAAAGAAGTTTGATCTTGCCATTGTCGCCAACCCTAGGGGCGACAGGCTTCGCACCATAAAAAAATTAAAGGAACGCTTTCACATCAGTGCGCATGGCAAAGGGATGAATGAGGTCCACGGTCTTGCGCTTACCAAGGCGATTAACGAAGGAAAGATGTATCTTTCGTTTGCCAAAACGGCCGCAGGCTTTCATAACGTAAAGGTCGGGATTTTTGAAGCAATGGCGTGCAATCAGGTTGTTATAACGAAGTATATGGATGAACTAAATGATTACTTTAAAATCGGCGAAGAGATTCTATGCTATCAAACGGACGATGAGTTGTTGCAGTTGATACAGTACTATCTTGAGCACGAAGAGGAGCGCGAAGCGATTCGCAAAAGAGCGTATCTACGGTTTTTAAAGGAGCACACCTATCTTCACCGGTGGATGACTGTGAAACAAGACATTATGGCTGTGTTGGCTGATAAACGCGGTACCTGATAACCTGCCGCACAAAAAGCAACCCAATTAATTGATTTAGGAGCAAAGGTATACAGACGAAAAAACGCCGGGGTAATCCGGCGTTTTTTCGTCTGTCCATATTGATCCGACACGTAATAATCAAGCTTTATGAATCTCGCCCGCCTTTGTCAAAGTCAGCTTTGTAATTACAGGGCCAACAACTTCATAAATAACGGTTGCGCATAAAATAACCGCACGAATCTGCGGGGCAAACTCCGGTACCACCGTTTGCGCAACACTGACAAGTCCAATCGCAACGCCTGCCTGAGGAATCAACGTTGGGCCCAGATACCGGCATACCTCTCTGGGGGCTTTCATTATTCTTGCGCCAAGATAAGCACCGCCCATCTTACCAAACACTCTGAACACAACATAAATTATCCCTACAACACCTACTGTAGGTACGATTGAAATATCCAGTTCCGCACCAGACACCGCAAAAAACAACAAAAATATGGGCGGGGTTATTAATTCGGACAGTTTTGTGATCTCTTCACTTTCATCAGAAGTGTTGCAGAATACCGCACCCGTCGCCATGCAGGCAAGCAGTTCTGATACCCCAACAAGTTCCGCCAATCCGCTTGTGAGAAGCACCAACCCGCAAAGTACGATAAGTCGGTTCCCGCTTTTCCTAAACAGCTTAAGCGGAGCCTTGAACAGAACACCAACAACTGCGCCGATTAACAACGCTAGTAGTATCTCCCAAAACGGCTTAATAATTGAAAGTGCAATCGTGCTGTCTGTGCTTCCGCTAACGGCTTTGGCTATGGTCACGGCAAAACCAAAACCAATCAACGCTACCGCATCATCAAGAGCCACCACACTTAAAAGAGTTTCGGTAACCGGCCCCTTCGCTTTATACTGTTTTATAACCATAATCGTAGCAGCAGGGGCAGTTGCAGCCGCGATTGCGCTGAGCACCAAGGAAAACGGAAGGCTAAATCCGGCAATCACCAATACCACAAGTACAAGGAGAATGGCCAAAATCGCCTCAAAGATGGCTATGACAATCGGGGTTATGCCCACACGCTTAAAATAGCTAATCTTAAACTCACAGCCAATTGTAAAAGCGATAAACGAAAGCGCTATATTTGATAAAACATCAAAATTATGTACCACCTCCAACGGTAGTACCTTAAACACAAAAGGTCCCAGCAAAATACCTGCAACTAAGTACCCGGTAACGTTTGGTAGTTTAATCAGTTTTGCCAGGCGACCGCATAACAACCCAGCCAAAAGCAGGATGGATAGGTATAATATCGTATTAAAATGTGACACCATTATTCCTTCTTACATTATTTTTAATTTCTTTCTCTCTTCACTCCTGCTCGGTAGGAATACCTTCCACGTATAGAGTTGGCGCGAGAAATAAGATTCCAGTACCCGGTTCGCTCAACGAACCTATCACCTTATGGATTACACTCTTTGCAGTTTCAACCTTTTCCTGATTAAGCACTATAAAAACGGTTCGGTTATCTTCCCGCTGAGGGGTTAGATATGTGCGCAGTGAACCCAAAAGATGATCACTTTCACGATTGATAACCTGTGCCATTCCGGTAGAGTTAATTACGGTTGCCCCCGTAATACCAGCGTCTTTGAGTTCAACCAACAATGCGTCCAGCTTCTCATACCGGCTGAGCACCAAAACCAGAATCTGCATGCCTTGCATATTATTCACCTCGATTATTCTTTTTCGATAAAACGCCGTATTATATCGGATAGTTGCTTCGGATAAAGCCTTAATAATCATACCCCCAACGAGGATGGAAATCAAGTTTATATGCAAGCCAATGATTATTAATAGGAAAACAGCCCGTTCCATGCGGTCGGGCTGTTTTTGATATTTGCTACTTTTTACTCTGCGCTTTCTTGCGCGGACTGCCGCTGCTGGTAGCGATACAACTGCCACACAAGATCCGCAGCCGCGGCACGGGTAAGCGGCTCGGTCGGGCGGGCATACCCGTCGTACAGGTTTAGCATATTGTTAGCCGCAAGGTTAATATAGCATTGAAGCGTGTCTGCTGGTATCTCCGAAAGGTCGCGGATATGCAGCGCCTGTGCCTCGACGTTCTTCATGCCCGACGCATGGCTGATAAGCTGTACCGCTTCGGCACGGGTAATAGGTTTGTCGGCGTGAAACTCTCCTGCGCCAATCACCCCCATCTGCTTTGCTGTGCGAAGATAAGGTTTGAGCCACAGTGCGATATCCTTATCGTTGGGCAGGTCGGTGCTGACACAGGGTACTTGCATATTTGTGGTGTCAACCGCGGCGAGCACCATCAGCACAAAATCGGTCTGCGTCATCTGACGGTTGGGCTCAAACAGCAATGCACCGCCTACTCGTTCCCCGCTGACGATGTTGTTCTGTGCAAGCATCAGCGCGCTGTAATGGGAGGGGTGAAGGCGCATATCGCTAAAGCCGTCGCCCATCTTGTTTTGCTCTATCTGCACCGTAACGGTGGCTTGACGGGAAAGGTTGCCCGCACTGTCCGTCGCAACCACCGTAAAGCTGTCCTCCCCCATCTCGTCGGCAAACGGGCGGTACACAAATGTTGCGTCGTACACCGTCACCATTCCTTTGCTTGCCTCCTGCACCACGTTGATTGCTACGGTATCGCCATCCGGGTCGTACTGCTCGACAAAGCCCCACACCGGCACATTTTGCACGGTGTAAAGCTCTTTGTCGTTTGCAAGCGGCGGAAGATTATCGGACAACGCGCTGGGGTAAACCATAAGCAGCATCACGGCCGATGCCAGTGCCGCCATTAACCTGATAAAGCGCATGATTGCACAAATCCTTTCAATATAGCAATAAAGACTATCTGTATTTTTGACAGTTTGACGCGTGTTATGTCAGTGTGTTTGCCACAAAACGCAAAAAATATGAAATCCCACGGCGTTTGCTTGCATTTTGTCCCCGAAAATGGCACAATGAGAAAATGGGAAACATAGAAATCTATGAAAACAGAGGGATGGAACGAATGGCACATCAGTTTGTCTTGATTCTTGATTTCGGCGGTCAATACAACCAGCTTATCGCCCGCCGTGTACGCGAATGCGGTGTGTACTGCGAGGTACGCTCTTACAAAACACCCATTGAGGAGATCCGGGCATTAAACCCTGCGGGTATTATCTTCACCGGCGGTCCCAACAGTGCGTATCTGGCGGACTCCCCCCAGTGTGACCCTGCAATCTACAACCTTGGCGTGCCGATTCTGGGTATCTGCTACGGCATCCATCTGCTCACGCACAACCTGGGCGGCGTGGTAAAGACGGGCACCAAGCGGGAATACGGCCGCACCAAAACTATGTACGATACCACGAGCGCTTTGTTTGCGCGCATGCCCGAAGAGGCGATTTCGTGGATGAGCCATACCGACCTAGTGGACACGCTGCCCGAGGGCTTTACCGCCGTTGCCAAGACAGCGGATTGCCCCGTGGCCGCCATGGAAAACCGCGAAAAGCGGTTTTACGGCGTACAGCTGCACCCCGAGGTCAACCACTCCGAGCACGGCACTGCGATTCTTCGCAACTTTTTATACGGCATCTGCGGCTGCAAGGGCGACTGGTCGATGCAAAACTACGCGCTCAGCGTAGTGGAGACTTTGAAAAATCAAATAGGCGACGGCAAGGTGCTGCTGGCACTCTCCGGCGGTGTGGACAGCTCGGTAGCCGCCGCACTGCTTTCTAAGGCAGCGGGCAAAAACCTGACCTGCATCTTTGTAGACCATGGGCTGATGCGCAAAAACGAGGGCGATGAGATTGAGGCGGTGTTCGGCTCGAGAGACATCAACTTTGTGCGCGTTAACGCCGAGCAGCGCTTCCTTTCCCGCCTTGCGGGGGTGGATGACCCCGAGACCAAGCGCATGATTATCGGCGAGGAGTTTATCCGCGTATTTGAGGAAGAGGCAAAGAAGATTGGACGTGTGGACTTTCTTGCCCAGGGCACCATCTACCCCGATGTAATCGAATCGGGTCTGGGCGATGCCGCCGTTATCAAGAGCCATCACAACGTAGGCGGTCTACCTGCCCATGTTGATTTTAAAGAGATTGTAGAGCCTTTGCGTATGCTGTTTAAAGACGAAGTGCGCGCGCTGGGCACCGAACTCGGTCTGCCCGACACGCTGGTTTGGCGTCAACCCTTCCCGGGCCCCGGCCTTGCTATTCGCGTGATTGGCGAAATCACGAAGGAGCGACTAGACATTCTGCGCGAAGCGGACTACATCTTCCGCGACGAGATTGCAAAAGCCGGGCTTGCCAGAGACATTCACCAATACTTTGCGGTGCTTACCTCCATGCGCTCGGTGGGCGTTATGGGCGACGGCCGCACCTACGACTACACCCTTGCGCTGCGCGGCGTGACCACCTCTGACTTTATGACCGCCGACTGGGCGCGCATTCCCTACGATGTGCTCGAAACCATCTCAGGGCGCATCATCAACGAGGTGCGCAGCATCAACCGCATTGTGTACGATATCACGAGCAAGCCTCCTGCTACGATTGAGTGGGAGTAAGATTTTTAGCAAAACAAGACCACAAACCCAGTATTTATGCGGGTTTGTGGTCTTATTGTTTGTTTGTTAATAATTGATTGACTTATTATTAAGAAGATGCGGGAAGTGCGGTTGCTCGCTATGTCATTTTTCCAACCGCATTAAATATAAGTGAATAGAAATTATAAGGTTGAATACGTATTAAGTTTAGCAATATCCTCTTCAATTTTATCTATTGTTTCAAGTTGACTTGTAATAATTTCTTTTTCTTTTGTTGTACAGTTAATTAGTTCGGTTTTAGCTTCTTCGAAAAGCGATTCATTATTAGTCTCAGTTGCTTTATACAACTTGGTTAATCCATTAGTCATTCTGACCCTCAAGTCTTCCAATTGTTTAACATCATAATTTGTCACATCATACTTTAAATAATTTATACTTTGTATTTTTGAAATTGCATTTGATATTTTGGGCTCGGCAATTGACCAACTATATTGCAGAGAATCAACGGCTTCACCAAATGTTTCAAACATAAGTTTTGCTTCTTCCCCGTTATATATATTAATAGAATTTATGCTATTAATATATATTTCCAATTCAATGGCTTTGTCTATGTACTTAACTGTCTCATATCTTTTGTCACTAGATGGTATCGAAATCGCATCAGCTAAATTTTTATAAGCTTTATACTTTTGCATATTCTCTATGTTTATGTCATCTCTAAAAATGATACGGTTAATTTTTACGATGTGTACAAACATTTCTATGATTTCTTCTTTTCCCATGTTTAATGACTTATGATCAAGTTTTATTATTGAAGCAATAGCATCTTCATATCGCTCTTCATTTATCAAACCAGAAATGTTCTTGCAATTATTTAAAGCGTTTTCTTTAAAAATGACATTTTGATATACTTTAATACTTATCATCGAAATAACAATGGCAAATATGGTAGCAATCAAAAGAATGATATGCCTCTTATTGAAATTCTTGAACTTTTTATTCGCAGTAAATAAATCCATAAGTAACTACCTTCCATACAACTAAATTATTGTTATTCATTTATTATACTAAACTTAAAATATATGTCAACAAATTGACAATAAACGCTGTTTTTTGTGCGCTATAATAATAAGGAAAAAACAAAAAGTCATCCTTCCATCTTGACATCATTACTGATTTTATATTGTAATTTTGTTAAAAAAACAGCAATATACTAGTTGACAAAAAGGGTTAGCCATAGTAAACTAATGATAGAGAGTTAGGTTTCGCTAACTTGATAGAAACCCATTGGATAAGGGGGAAATGATTATGCCGCTTACCATGGCAGGCATCGGATCCGAAAACCAGATTAAACGCATTACCGGGCGCGACGATACCAAGCGTTACCTTGAAAGCCTTGGCTTTGTAGAGGGCGAACGCATTACCGTTGTATCGGAGCTGGGCGGAAACATGATTGTTAATGTAAAGGGCTCCCGCGTTGCGATAGATCGTGGGATGGCTGTCCGCATAATGGTGTAACTGTCTCGGTTATGGGGCGGTTATACCATTTGTTTTGACTGTTCGACGAATTTTGTTGCTCAGGCGCATAGTTTGTGCGCTTTGGACTTAGTATTCTTTGTGCGAGGAGGAGACGACTACATGGCAACACTCAAGGAGATTAAGTGCGGGCAGACCGCAACCGTGTTAAAACTCACGGGCGAAGGCGCTGTAAAACGCCGCATTATGGACATGGGCATTACCAAGGGAACCGAAGTATATGTACGCAAGGTTGCACCGCTGGGCGACCCGATTGAGGTCACTGTGCGGGGCTACGAATTATCCATCCGCAAAAGCGAAGCGGAAAAGATACTGGTTGCCGACTGATCTTGCAAGAAAGACCAATAGCCGGATAACAGGAGGGACGCCGTACTCTATTACGGACATTGCTCCTTTTATTACAGCTAGCAGGTTAGCGTAGGCTAATTGTGTATGATACAACGGAAAGGATGGACCTAAACATGGCTTTAAAAATCGCCCTTGCCGGCAACCCAAACTGCGGTAAAACCACGATGTTTAATCAGCTTACGGGCAGCACCCAGTACGTGGGCAACTGGCCCGGTGTTACGGTAGAAAAAAAAGAAGGCAAGCTTAAGGGGCATAAGGATGTCACTATCGTTGACCTGCCCGGTATCTACTCGCTTTCCCCCTATACGCTGGAGGAAGTTGTTGCGCGCGACTATTTGATTGGCGAAAAACCGGACGCCGTAATCAATCTGGTGGACGGCTCAAATATCGAGCGTAATCTGTACCTGACCACCCAGCTGCTGGAGGTCGGCGTACCGGTGGTAATTGCGCTGAATATGATGGACATCGTTGCAAAAACCGGCGACACCGTCGATGTTAGTAAGCTTTCCTCCACATTGGGGTGCGAGGTGGTTGAAACCTCCGCCTTAATCGGAACAGGAATGAAGGAGGTAAGCGAAAAGGCGATTGCCGCTGCAACCCGCAAGATTGCGGCAAAGCCAGTAAATGTGTTTAGCAAGCAGGTGGAGGCCGCGCTTATCGAGATCGCATCCCTTCTGCCCGAAGAACTTAACGAGAACCCCCGCTGGTATGCTGTTAAGCTGTACGAGCGTGACCAAAAGGTACTGGAGCAAACCGTCCTTGCTGCGGATGTATTAAAAACGATTGAAGACATTGTAACAAAAAGCGAAGCCGCATTGGATGATGATGCCGAGAGTATTATAACCAACGAGCGGTACGAATACATAACAGAGGTTGTGAAGACCTGCTGCCGCAAGCAAAAGCGTGCTCTTAGCCCTTCGGATAAGATTGACCGTATAGTCACAAACCGCTGGCTTGCGCTGCCCATTTTTGCCGCTGTGATGTTTGTGGTGTATTATGTGTCGGTAACAAGCCTTGGTACGATTGTGACCGACTGGGCGAACGACACCCTGTTCGGTGAGATTATTGCGGGCAACGTCACCGTGTGGCTTGAGAATGTGGACGCAGCGCCCTGGTTGATGGGACTGATTGTGGACGGCATCATCGGCGGTGTGGGGGCGGTGCTTGGCTTTGTGCCGCAGATGTTTATTCTGTTCTTCTTCCTCTCTATCTTAGAGGATTGCGGATATATGGCGCGTGTGGCGTTTATTATGGACCGCATCTTCCGTCGGTTCGGGCTTTCGGGCAAATCGTTTATCCCCATGCTCATCAGCTCGGGCTGCGGCGTTCCCGGTATTATGGCGACCCGTACCATTGAAAACGAGAAGGATCGCCGCATGACGATTATGCTCACCACCTTTGTTCCGTGCGGAGCAAAGCTGCCTATCATTGCGCTGATTGCCGGCGCGTTCTTCCCCGGTGCGTGGTGGGTTGCCCCCAGCGCTTACTTCCTTGGTGTGGGTATGATTATTCTGTCGGGTATTATTTTGAAAAAGTCCCGTCTGTTTGCGGGCGATCCCGCTCCGTTTGTCATGGAGTTGCCGCAATACCATGTCCCCAGTCTTAAGGGCGTGCTGTTGCACGTGTGGGAGCGCGGCAAGGCGTTTGTTGTGAAGGCGTTTACCGTTATCTTTGTGGCATGCGGTATCATCTGGTTCCTATCAAACTTTGGCTGGAACCTTCAGATGGTGGAGGATTCTGCCGACAGCATGCTTGCGACGCTGGGCGGTATTGTCGCTCCGCTGCTTGCACCCCTTGGCTTTGGCACTTGGCAGGGCGCCGTCGCTACCATCAGCGCGCTGGTTGCAAAGGAGAACGCCGTCGCCGCGTTTGGCGTACTGTTCGGTCTTGCAGAGGCCGCCGAGGATGACCCTACCCTGCTTGCTGGCATCGCGACGATGTTTACATCGGTAAGTGGATTTGCATTCTTAGCATTTAACCTGTTTAATCCCCCCTGCTTTGCCGCGATTGGCGCAATGAAGCGTGAGATTGGCGGATGGAAGTGGACGGGAATTGCCATTGCGTACCAAACCCTGCTTGCCTATGTGGTTGCGTTTATAATTAACCAGCTCGGCAGCGTACTGTTCCTTGGCAGCGGCTTTAACGCGCTGACCGCTGTCGCGATTCTGTTAATCGGCGGTATTATCTGGCTGGTGGCTCGTTCCTATAAGCCGAAGGCTGCGGTGCCTGCTGCCAAAGAGAAGGTACACGCATAAGCATTCAGTCCCGCGTGGCTGTTGGTACCCCTAGTTCCTCGCGCGGAGAAAGGACCATTGCTATGGCTACTTATATCATTGGCGGTCTTGTTCTCGCCTGTTTTGTTCTTGCCGCTGTATACATCATAAAAAATGTAAAGCAGGGCAAGTGCGCCGGCTGCCCCTCTGCAAAATCTTGTTCGGGCGGCTGCTTTGTACAAAAGTCGGAGGACACAAAAAACAATCCTTCGAACGACTGAGAAACCCAATAAGCAAAACGCATAAAAGGGATGCAGATTTACCGTCTGCATCCCTTTTTCTGACTTGCTGTGATGACTATCCTACCAGTTCCCGTCTGCGGCAACCGGTTTGCCTTGAGCAAGACTTTTTTTTGCATCCAGTACCCTTTGATTCGTGCTGCCGCGAAAACGCAGTGTCAAATCACGCTGTGTCTCGAGATATCTCCCGTCAATCAGGATATCGGTTTGCTCCAGCAGGCCGCGTACGTGCTGGTTGGGATTGTTCGTCAGCTCCTCCCACGTATAGCCGGAGTAGGTGATGACATTAAGCCTTGAATGCTGATGAACCGCCTTAGCAAGCATTGCGAGGGATCGCGGCTGACAAAACGGCTCGCCCCCACTGAAGGTCACCCCGGTGAGCAAGGGGTTTTGTAGGATATCACGCAGCAGGTCATCGGTATCCACCTGCCTGCCGCCTTCAAACGGATGGGTTTGCGGGTTGTGGCAGCCGGGGCAGGCGTGGGGGCAGCCTTGGACAAACACCGTATAGCGCAATCCGGGACCGTCCACCGCGGATTCCTCCACAATACCCGACACCGTAAGCTTATATCCCATGTTTTAATCGATCCCTCTCTTCGGAGCACTTTGCGTTGTTCCAGCGGTCTATGGTACCCACAAGGTAGCCGGTTATGCGGCGAATGCGCTGGAACTTAGGCCCTCCGTCATTTTCGATACGACCGCAATGGGGGCACTCGTTGTCGATAATGCCGTTGTAGCCGCAGATGGGGTCGCGGTCTACCGGGTGGTTCACCGAGCCGTAGCCAATTCCTGCATCCTTCATCGCGCGAATCACCGATTCGAATGCCTCTAGGTTTTTCGAGGTGTCGCCGTCCATCTCGATGTAGCTGATGTGACCTGCGTTGGTGGGCGCATGGTAGGGCGCCTCTATGGCTATCTTTTGGTACGCCTTGATGGGATAGTACACCGGCACATGGAAGGAGTTTGTGTAGTAGTCGCGGTCGGTAACACCGGGCAGTTCGCCGTACTGCTTGCGGTCTATGCGCACAAAACGCCCGCTCAGTCCCTCGGCGGGGGTGGCCAGCAGGGTGAAGTTCAACCCCGTTTTTGCCGATTCGTCATCCACACGCTTTCTCATGTGGTTTATAATCTCAAGACCGATGCGCTGGCTCTCCTCGCTTTCGGCATGGTGTTTGCCGGTAAGTGCCTTAAGCGTTTCGGCAAGCCCGATAAAGCCGATGCTGAGTGTGCCGTGCTTTAACACCTCGGCAACGCTGTCGTCCGGGCCCAGCGTTTCGGAGTCAATCCACACGCCCTGACCCATCAAGAACGGGTAGTTGCGTCCCTTTTTAGAGCACTGGATTTGAAAGCGGTGCAGCAGCTGAGAAACCACCAGATCAATGCGCTTGTCTAATATCTCGTAAAAGCGCCCGATGTCGCCCTTTGCCTCGATGCCGATGCGGGGCAGGTTAATTGAGGTAAAGCTGAGGTTTCCACGCCCGCAGGTAACCTCTCTGGTTTTGTCGTGGCTGTTGCCGAGCACGCGGGTACGGCAGCCCATATACGCAACCTCGCTGTTGTAGTCGCCCTCTTTGTAGTATGCGAGGTTAAACGGGGCATCCAAAAAGCTGAAGTTCGGGAACAGGCGCTTTGCGGAGCAACGCATCGCAAGCTTAAACAGGTCGTAGTTGGGGTCGCCCTCGTTGTAGTTGACGCCCTCCTTCACCTTGAATATCTGCACGGGGAAGATGGGGGTTTCTCCGCCGCCAAGCCCTTCTTCGGTGGCGAGCAGCAGGTTTTCTATTACAATCCGCCCCTCGGGGGAGGTGTCTGTTCCATAGTTTACCGAGCTAAACGGAACCTGAGCGCCCGCGCGGGAATTCATGGTGTTGAGGTTGTGCACAAACGCCTCCATCGCCTGATGGGTGGCACGCTTGGTATCGACAATGGCCGTATCATAGGCATAGGCGTGCAGTGCGCCGACAATATTTTCATCTGCGTCAGGTAATAGACCGGAGGCAACAAGGCAGGGGGTAAGCTGCTCCTTATACGCTTCGGAGTTTGCCATTTTAAGAGGAACCGAAACCTCTTTTTTTGCTTTTGCTACCGCTGCGTCCGCCTCTTCGGCAGAAAGCAGGAAGCGAACGCGCAGATACTGCGCCATCGCCTTATAGTAATATCGCGCAAACGTCTTGGTAACGCCCAGCGCCATCGCGTAATCAAAGTTTGGTACGCTCTGCCCGCCATGCATCTCGTTTTGGTTTGCCTGTATGGCGATACACGCAAGCGCGGAATAGCTCTGGATATCGTTGGGCTCGCGCAGATTGCCGTGACCGGTGGAAAAGCCGCCGGAGAACAGCTTAATCAGGTCAATCTGGCAGCAGGTCTCGGTAAGCATATAAAAGTCTTTGTCGTGGATATGAATATCCCCGTTAATATGCGCAGCGGCAATCTCCTTGGGCAAGATATAGTTATCGATAAAATACTTTGCGCCCTCCGAACCATATTTAAGCATGGTTCCCATTGCGGTGTCGGCATCGATGTTTGCGTTTTCCCGCTTTAAGTCTACGTCCTTGGAGTAGGCAAAGGTAAGCTCCTTATAAATATCCATCAGGTCGCCTTCGCTTTGACGAATCTTGGCATGCTCCGCCCTGTATAGGATATATGCCTTTGCCGTCTTGGCATAGCCAAACGCAATTAGTGTCTCTTCAACAATATCCTGAACCTGTTCTACGGAAGGGGTTTGGGTTTGCGCGGCGGCAAGCTTAATAACCTTCGCGGTAAGCTCGTCCAGCTGGGCGTCGCTCATCCCCTCGCCTTCTACACTCGCATTTGCCTTTTTTATGGCTATGCGAATCTTTTCGCTGTCAAACGGCACCAGTTCCCCGTTTCTCTTTTTTATGGTGGAGATTGTTGTTGTCATCTTTGCTCGTCACTTCTTTCCCTAAAGATAAAGTGTAGCCCCCCGCCCGGGGTATACTACACTTTTTTGGTGTACTACACGCACCCACTAACTCGGGGGTTCGTACCACGGCGGCACTATCCGCTTATTTCATTGGGGTGTGGCGTATAATGATAATACTGCATATTGGTAGAAAAGTCAATAGAATTTTGGCGCCTACACAATATGTTGTGTAAGTATATTTTGTAAAAACAGGTTGTGTTTTTACTGTTGCATGTTACAATTAACTTATACATCACTGATGACATCCACAACAAAGAAAGGCGTGTTTTGGGATGCCAAAAATCGGCATGAGAATAGTTAAAACCGCTATCGCCGTGTTCCTGTGCTTTTTAATCGCGCCCGTGCGCGGCGAGGCCGGCACACCCTTTTACTCGGCAATTGCCGCTATTATCTGCATGCAGCCGTCTGTGTCCGACAGTTTGAAGCTGTCGCTTTACCGTACCGTCGCCACCTTGTTCGGCGGTGTTGCGGGTATGCTACTGCTGATCGCGGAGCGCTCGCTTTATCCGGACGCGCACCAGATGCTGAAGTACCTGGTTATCTCGGCGTGTATTATCGTTCTCATCTACTTAACGCTACTAATCAAAATGCCTTCGGCGGCAGCGATTACCTGTGTTGTTTTTTTAAGCACCACAGTAACCCACGGCGCAGATGGGATTGCAACCCTGTTTGCGCTTAACCGAATTATCGATACACTCATCGGCATCTTTGTATCTCTGGGCGTGAATGCGGTGCAGATACCCATTCGTAAGCGCAGGGATACCTTGTATCTGTACGACCTAGATGGCGAGATGAGCGACCATAAGAAGGTTGCTATTAACCGGTTGTCCGACCTGCGGCGTTCGGTTTCTGTTTACAGCCTGCACATGCCTCCGTTTTTCCCCAAGGCGTTCGACGAGCTTAAGCTTAGGCTTCCCGTAATTGCCATGGGCGGTGCCGCGCTGTATCACCCTGATGAAAACCGTTGGAGCAGCCTAGCGTACCTGCTCGAGGAGGACACAAGGGCATTGTACGATGCCCTTGCAAAACCGGGGGTCGACCGTCTTCTTTATACCTTAGCCGACGATATTCTTCACCTTAGCTATACCCCATCCAACAGCGCTGCACATAAAAAGCTGCTGGATGCGGCACTGCTCCGCCCCTGCATCAATTTGCTGCGCATGCCAGCCGACCAGTTCCCCCAAGCGGTATGCCTATGCGCGCTGGGTAAACCCGATGCGCTTGCCGCTGCAATGGCTGCGGCACAGGCAATAAAGCCCGGCAGCCGGCTAAGCTTTTCCAAGCGTCCGTTTGCGCTGCATGAAGGCTATGAGCTGCTTGAGATTCGACGCGCAGACGTATCCATCGATGCTTCGGCTGCGGTTTTGCAGCGGCAAGCACAGTGTACCCGCATAGAGTATGTATAGTGGCGGCATAAAAATGCGCCGCTCTGAGGCGGCGCACCGAATAATCTGCGCATGTTAACCCAGTGCCACATCAAGAATCATCATAATTAAAAAGCCCAGCAGCACACCCATGGTTCCTGCATTACCGTGCTCGCCCAAATGCGATTCCGGTATCAGCTCTTCTACCACCACGTAGATCATCGCACCCGCCGCAAACGACAGCAGCCATGGCAACAGCGGGGTAATCGCCCCTGCAATGATAACGGTAAGAACGCCAAAGATCGGCTCCACTATACCCGAAAGCGAGCCGTAAGCAAATGCGCGGAACCGCGAAAGACCTTCGCGCTTGAGCGGCAGCGAGATTGCGGCACCCTCCGGGAAGTTCTGCAGCGCCATGCCAAGGGCAAGCGCCATAGCCGATGCAAGCGCGGCGGTGCCCTCCCCTGCCCCCGCCTGCTGTGCGGCAAGCGAAAAGGCTAGGCCAACCGCCATACCCTCCGGTATATTGTGCAGTGTTACGGCAAACACCAAAAGTGTGGTGCGGCTGAGAGAGGAACGAACACCCTCGGTGGTATTGCTTTCGGGATGCAGATGCGGCAGCAGGCGATCGAGCCCCAGCAGAAACAATGCGCCCAATACAAATCCACCCGCGGCCGGTATCCAGCCGATATGCCCCTGTTGCTCCGCCATCTCGATTGCTGGGATAAGCAGCGACCACACCGAAGCGGCAATCATAACCCCTGCGGCAAACCCGAGAAACACCTTTTGCACCTGAGTGCCCATGCTACCTTTAAAAAAGAACACCACGGCGGCGCCAAGCGCCGTTGCAAAAAACGTAAAGCCCGTACCTATGGCCGCCAGTGCGACCGGATGAAAATGACTGATCTGTTCAAACATCGATGCATCTTCCTTTCGCCCGCTCCTGTCGCAGAGACATAGCAGGTAAACCATCTTGCAGGTTAGGCTGCGCAACGGTATTATCGTTTTGTCATGTAAAAGATAGTGAAATAAAACCAGATTACAATAAAACTATGTCATATTTTTGAGGCAAAGTCAATCCACAGGGATGGTTCTTGACACTTTTTTCTGTGTGGAGTAAAATAGTATATATTTCACGTGTACTAATCCTCAGTATGTTTTAAATCCGTCCCCTGCCCTGTGATAAAGTCACCGATAATCGGGACAGGATTGTATATACTAAGCGTAACATAAAGTGAAGCAAAAGGAGAATGCAAACGATGTCTACTTTAACGATTACAAAGGATAACTTTCAAAAAGAGGTTCTCGAGGCACAGGGTCCTGTTTTGATTGACTTTTGGGCGCCTTGGTGCGGTCCCTGCCGCATGGTGTCGCCAATTGTGGACGAAATAAGCGCCGAGGTTGGCGCAAACGCCAAGGTGGGTAAGGTCAATGTAGACGACCAACCCGAGCTTGCACAGCAGTTTGGTGTAATGAGTATTCCTACGCTTATTGTGATGAAGAACGGCAAGGTTTCCACCACCGCCGTGGGCGCAAGAAGCAAGGAATTTATTATGGACATGCTAAGCAAATAACAATTTGGCCCCACCGCTCAGTCGATTGCAGCGACACCCTCGTATGAATTAGCAATCCTCAAATAAGGATGTTTATAAAAATCGCAATTGTTTAGCACACAGCCGAACGATTACCGATGAATTGTAAATAATCTTTATTGGAGGATTTGCTTTATGGTAAAGTTTGAATTCGACTACACAGAGATTGATGGGTTATTGTACCCTAACATTGAAATTGATGGGATAGTAGAGTTTAATAATTTAGGAAAATTGATGTGGAGTAACTGGTTTGTAGCTAAACATAGAAAATGCCAGTCACTTAATTGTGTCTGGCATTCTCTATATTTAGCCAAATAGATGCGCGCAAAAGCGTCTTAACATCCCTTAAATAGCTTCATTAGCTTCTTTAATGTCCACTGCAAGCTCACCCATATCCCATATAATAGGCATTGGCTTTCACAGTGGTAAAGCTGATCTTTGTATAGCCGCTCACGTCGGCGTCTGCCAAACGTCCGAGCTTTGTTACAAACATACCCCGTGTCATAGAACCGTTAGGGCTGAACGTGGTGGAGCTGGTGCCGGTCATGAAGTCACGGTTTGAGACAAAGAGAATATCATGCCTTGCCCAATGACCATTGATGTCTGTAATCGGTTGCCAAGTCAGCACCACGTTGCATGCAGCGGAGGAATCGGTCGCCCTGTTATCTTTGATAAGGGCCGTGCCGCCTACGCGAAAAGATGGTGCATAGATACCGCCTTTTTGCTTTGCTGCTTCTATTTCATTATTTTTTTCGGCCAGTAGCACACGCCCACCTCCAGTGAACGCGGCTTGTTCAGATGAAAATCGGCACATTGGCAATACCAGCATTGCCGCAGCCCCTCCGGCGTATTGGCCCTCGGATCAAAAGCCGGACAAAACTGTTTGGGCCATACGTTGCCCTCCGTATTGGGGGCGGAAAGCGGTGCATCCTCACGCCTGCGCCTTTCCATTCCATCACGCTCCTTCCGGCGAGGATACCGTCGGCATCCCGAATGATTCGGGATGCCGCTTATGTTCCAGTCCGAATACTCGCTTTTAATTGCCAAGATTCTTTAGGGTTTCAATCATGGGGAGCAAACGGTCTGTTGCAACACTTGCCAAGTCCGTGACAGAAATATCAAATTCCCAATAATCCCCGGTTGCGTGGTTGTCACCGTCGCACCATAGATTCAGCCTGCCGCCGTCGCCAAAGTAAAACTGCGTCGCAAATTCGGCTGTATCCATGCGCTCGGCGAGCTTTTGATACGCCGCCGCTTTGAGTTCTTCGGACAACTCACCGTCAACGCCCGCAGGCGCAAATCCGAATTTTCCGTCAAGAATCATTTGCTTAAACGCATCCTTATCCTTTATGAAATCCCATAGATTTCCCGCATCCTGATCGCCCATGGTCAGGCTGAAGAGTTGTGTCTGTATGGAGTGGACAGGATAAGCCGCTCCTGCGGTATGGGCGGTATTGTATGTTCTGATGCTCAGCAAATCCCCGCCTACCACCTCAAAAACAGGCATAATATCGTAAGTGGTATCTTTTTCGGCAGAAGAAGTCGGCGCGAGACAGAAGGCTTTTAAACCTTCATTCAATTTTGCCTGTACCCCATCATCTGCTAAGCCGCTTACCTCCACATAGCGTGCCTGTATGTTGGTATCACCGTAGTTTTCGAGGATTTTATAATCAAACTTTACATTGTCCAGGGGATTTGCCCCAGGAGCGGCTTCGCCCTTTTCTCCGCTAACGCTTGCGGAAATATCGGTCACGGAGCCGTCTTCCATAAAGCTGTACAGCGCGGGTGTGGTCTTTTCGCCAGTGGTGATGACAGCAAACGTACGGTCGGCATCCGGATAGTTGGTGTTATGGTCTATCCACGTTCCCTCATTGATGTAGTATTTTCCGTTGCCCATATCCCGATAGGCGGGCACATGGGTATGGCCGAATACGACTACATCCACGTTTTCGTTGGGGTTATCCAAATACTGCGTCCTTGCCTGCCTGAGAAAATACTCCCAGTCCACAGTTCCCGAAACCGCCTCGATGAAGCTGTTTGGAACCTTGACCTTGTTGATCGTTTGGCGCTCTGACCATGTGCGCTGAATGTTTTGAAACAGCACCGGCGCGGATATCGTTCCGTCTGCCTGTTGTGCGGGATAGAAATCCAAATAGGTGTACGCGTCGTCAAAGCCGGCGATGCGCATATCGAATATTTTATCCTCCAGGCCTTCGTTGGGCGTCATCCGTTCGGATACGCTTTTGAGGACAGCGTAATACAGATACGCGCCGTATTGGTCTAAATCGGATTTATCCGGTACATTCGTTACGACCGGTAAACCCTTTTCAACCTTCGGGCGGCCTTCGAGCACCCATGTTGCAGCATAGCGGGCGTAGAAATAACCGGCTGGGAAGATGGTATCATCGTTGCCGCACAGTTCCGCATTGGTAACCGTATCCGGTGCAGAAAAGACGTCATAGCGGTGGCCGTGTTCAATCACGATTTCGTTTCTGTCGCCCGTGTAATACGTGCCGAGACCTTTCGCATCCCAGGCCTGGACGATGTCTGGCACCGCCTGCTGCAAGATGTCCGCTTTCAGCGTCATGTCATGGTTGCCAGGTATGTAAACCACCTTTATCCCACTTTCGATGATGCTGTTCAGCTCGTCAAAAACGGCCTGATTGGTAGCAATGACGTCTTTGTAAAACTGCGCTACATCCGTGTAGGCGGGATAATAGACTGGCAAAAACCAATCGTCCAGAAAATCACCGTTGATTACCAGCTCCCGCACATCTGTGGTACTTTGCAACCGGCGCAAAAACTCGATTAAAAGCGGACGGTTGTTGAGGGTTTCTGTATAGCGGTCATCAATACCAAGGTGGATATCGCTCACGATTACGATCTTATTCCGTGTGTTGCCTGCCTCCCACAAAGCCGATGAACCGGTCTTGGTCGAGCATCCGGTAACGAACAGCGCCGAAGTAAGCACCATGCAGGATGCCAGCAGGAAGGAGAGTATTCTTTTTCTCATATTCATTTCCTCCAATCACTCCTTAATATTTTTAAAGTTCCGCCCTGAGAGTAACAGAAAAAAAAGAAAAATGAGCCTTTATACTTAAAAGACTCATTTTTCTACTTAATGTTTAAGGACAAATGTAAAATTACCTCTTGACAAAGGAAATCGTCTGTGCTCAGATCAGCAACCGCACATTATAAACGCCGTTCTCCACCTGATAGAGAATCTCGCCGTTGTTTTCCCGTACAAAAGCTCGGACGCTTTCACCACCCCAGCCATGTCCTTCCTCCCGGACGGTGGGATAGCCGTTTTCGTCCAGCGGTATCTCGCCGGAATAAGGGTTCTCCACCTCTAAAATGAGCTGACCGGTATAGATGGCGCGGACACGGAGATAGCGCTCCGCTTGGGGATCGAGTTTTTCACAGGCGTGTATGGCATTTTCCATCAGGTTGGAAAGCGCCATAGATAGAGACAGATCCGAAAACGGCAGCTTTTCGGGAATATTCAGCCTAAGATCACAGCGGATTCTCCGCCCCTTGGCCAAGGCGGAGTAGTAGCTTACGGCGGCGTTTACAGCAATATTCTCACAATAGCGCACTGGCTTTTGCGGTAAAGCGGCAATCTGCCGGCGAAGCAAAGCGGCGGCAGATTCCACATCGCCATTTTGAATCAGCTCTAAAAGGGTGGCGTTCAGGTGACGCTGATCGTGCTGTACAACGCGCATTTGCCCTACCGCCTCATCCATAAGGGAAAGGCGCTGCTTCATTGTCTCGCCCGACAGCTCCAATAAGGCCTTATCCTGCTTCAGGCGGTATTCCGAGCCTACGCTTTTGAGGCCGTAAAACACCGAGCCATACGCCGCTAGCGTTACAAGGATGAGCCAAAGCAGCGGCACGGCTTGTACCGTCAGCGTTTCCACAATATTATCGCTGCTGAACACAAACCACGACAAGGCCAGAAAAGCGCTGCCCGCCACATAGAAAAACATCGTCCAATGTTCCGCCACTTTGCGGTAGAGGGGCCGCAGCACCTTGCGAAACAGCAGAATAACAGCCACAAAAAGAAACAGCCTTAATACGGTGTTTGCATATTGCGGATAGGGCAGAGGCCTTGAAAAGATAAAGCTGAGTATCACCACGATTAAGCTTACGTTAATCACAGTGATGTAAGAGAACAGCCACTGCATGAAGCTATCACGAAAAAAAGGCCGCACCGCAAAACACAGCAGTGTGACCAAGATCACATCGAGCTTTGCAAGCAAGGTTAGGTTGCCGCTGCTATAGCAGAAAACTGCTGTCAACAGATTCAGCGTAAGTATGGCGAGCATAACAAGGTTTGTAACTTTTCGGCTGTATTTTGGCTGCATAAGCGAGATGAATAGCACCACGTTCGCTGTAGCGGATACGACGGCGCGCAAGAAGTGTGCAAAAAACAGTTCCATCAGTTCTCCTCCCTGTTCAGGCGGTAGTTCAAATAAGCATTGCGCACAGCGGCATACTTCCTGGCGGATACAGGCACAAAGCCTCCTCCGCTCAAATAAAAGCCCTCCCGTGCCAGCTTTTCCACACGGCTCATATTGAGAGCGAAGGAAACATGGGGCGAAAGAAAGCGCGCATCGCGCAGGAGCGGCACGATATGTTCGGCGAAGCCACAAGTAAGTGTGGTCGTTTCCACCTGTTCGCCGCCGACCAAATTATAACGCACAGTGTGGTTTTTATACTCGCAGCAGGCAATTTGGTCTGCTGACAAGGTGCGCAGACCTTCCTTGACTTTCAAAGTAACGGTAATTTCCCTGCCGAAATCCACCTTGGAAAGGGCCAACTCCAGTGCGGAAAACAGAGCCTGTTTTTCTATAGGCTTGATCAGGTAATGCAGCGGATTGACTGCATAGGCGTCCAGTGCATAACCCGGTTCGGCGGTGATGTAGACGATCTGCGCTTCCCAGCTGATACGGCGGATGCTTTGACCCAGTTCCAGCCCGCTGACCATAGGCATAACAATATCCAGTAGATAGATATGAAAGCTCTCAGTCTCAATGGCGGTCAAAAGCGTATCAGGGTGAGCAAATTCTTTCATCTCTGCTTCCAATGTATGAGTATCAAGGTATTCTGTTATGTATTCGTTAATGACTTCCAACTCTCTCGGCTGGTCATCGCAAATTGCAATCCTCAGCATACGCTATACCTCCTTGTCGGATCGATTTTCGTCACTGTTGCGCATCCATCGGTCAAACTCGCCCTGTCTGTATCGCTAAAATTCCCCTACCTTAACGGCGGGAACGTTTCTTGTTTCTATCCAAAACATCAATGTCTGTCGGCTGATGCTTAAATAAGCACAAACCTCTTTTGTGGTTAACCACCTGTCCTCGTTTTGCATGGGGAGCTCTCCTTTGCGACAATATATGCTATTTATTATAGCAACGAAGAGCTCGAAATACTATAAATTTGTCTGAATTCCCTGACTATGGGGTGCGGTGGTGTATTGCCATCAATGACGGTGTGGACACCCTGCTCTGACCCGAAACGAATTGTCCCCGACGAGGACACTGCCCCGATTGTCCGGCTAATATTCGCCCTGTGTGCCGGCGGATTCGGCTCCAGCAAGATTGCCCGCATTTTGTGGGAGGAACAGGTTGTTTCACCCACGGTCTATGATTACCGAACCTATGGCACAAACAGTACCGGGCATGAACCGAACCAGTAAAAACGGACAATGACAAAACACCCCCTAATGTAGGATAATAGAACTACATTAGGGGGTATTGCTATGTCAACAAGAAATTACACACAAGTAGAGTGTTTGTTGCCGGAGATACAAGCGATGGTGGTAGCAGGAAAAAGCCAGAGGAAAACAGCAGATCGTTTTGGCTTTGCGGATAAAAATGTAGTAAAACAACCTGTTACCCCATTCCGCCGGGTGCGTACCTGCCGGCATATGCCGCTTTGGCGAGTGCTGTTACCGGCTTAATCAATACCGTCTTTGCATCGGTATAGGCGTCGCGGTTATGGCGGTACCACTCGCCGAGCTGGTGCTTTAACTGCGCGTATTCGGCGGCGGTTTCGGGGTGTTCGATGAGATAATCGCGAAAGTACAGCTCGTCCCAATCGCCATAATAGCGCACATGCAGGTGAAACACCTGCCCCTCAAACCCGTGCGGGGTATAGCCCTTCATGAACATCATATGGGGCGGCGGGTTTTCGGGCTGTGGGGAGAACAGGTAGCCCAGACCCAGTATATTCTGCTTGAATCGGCTGGTGTCCGCGTCGTTTTGCAGTTCAAGCAGGATGTCGATGGTGGGCTTAGCGGAAAGCCCCGGCACCGCGGTGCTGCCGATGTGGCTGATGCGCTTTACCGCATCCCCAACCGCGCGCAGCAGTAGTTTTTGCTCTTGTTTATACTTCCTACTCCATTTGACATCGTGTTCGGACAGGATGATGGGAAACAACTGCCACAGCTCCTCGTTTGTCATGTCCTGCAACGATTTGGTCATAGTACCGTCTCCTTCTCTGTTGTATCCGACAAATATTGTACCACAGTGTGCTTTAAAACAACAGAGAAACGCGCACATCATTTGTTGCAGATATTCGCGGCACAACTACCGGGCGCTCCTTTCACTATGGATTGGTACGGCAACCTTGTGTTTGGAGAATACGCCCGCCAGCCCGGTCTGCTGTACTCGGCTGCGAATCTGAGAGACATCAGTCGTATACAGCAAAAGCGCTTTGAGCCGTTCAAAGAGCACCGAGCCAGAAAAGGTGTACTTCAGTTTTAGCCCATTTTCAGTTTTTAGCAACTCGCTGATATAGCCAATCGCCTCCCCCACCGCAAGGCTCCGCGGTAACTCCAGCAGCGCCTCTCCGTTGCAATGACACGCCGCGTTGTACCCTGCCAATGTGCCTGTAACAATGGCCTCGGTATGCCCCACGAGCGGGCCTGCCTTTTCGCCAGCGCAGAACAGATTGGTTACCCCGCACACCTTCATTGTGTCGTCGTGCGGCGCCATGGCAAGCAAGCGCACCGAGTTCCCCACCCCTCCCGCGTAGGGGTCTTCATAGCGGGCGTTCTCAAACCCCACAACTCTGCGCAGCTGCGTAAGGCTGAAGTACGGCGACATCAGCTTTGCGTGACCGGTATCTAGTAGCACCAGGCTGTTAACATAGTCGCTTAACGCGTATTGCTGACACGCCTTGATTGCCAGATGATCCTCCCGAAGTTCCTCCGGCAGGGGGATTACGACAACACCGTTTTTGTTAAGCCGCCTCACAATATCGGCAGAAAGGGATTCTTTGTGCAGCTTGCACGCCCCGCTCATGGCGCCCGGCGTGCCATTCGGTCTTGAGGCCGTATACTCGATAACACCCGCCATTGCGGTAAGACTCACCCTGCCGCCAAAACTGGGGCAGCGAAGAATACACATAGCGCAGCCGTTTCCGTATTTGGCGCAGTGGCTCATGGGTCCGGCCGTGCCGGTGCAATCGAGAAAGGCTTCTCCCTCCAGCCACTCCCC
The DNA here is from genome assembly GCA_023460535.1 of Bacillota bacterium. GTDB lineage: Bacteria > Bacillota > Clostridia > Oscillospirales > Ruminococcaceae > Acetanaerobacterium. The sequence continues at coordinate 33,523 of JAEWPV010000006.1, read as the reverse complement.
CCTGCCCGTGCGCACTGCCTCGATTGTGCCGTCGCGCATGCGCATTCCGGTCACTCTTGCCTGCAAACTAATCTCTATGCCACGCTCCGTCAGGTAACGATGCACCGCGGCGGACGTTTTTGCTATATCATAGAGGGTGGCGTGTTTGTGCCCGGGAAAATCGACATTTGTATGCCGCGCGGTTGCGTCCATAATCTCAAACAGTGTGCCTCCTCCCAGCGCTATCATCTCCTCTGTGGCGGTAAAACGGGCATTGTTGCGTACGATTCCGCCCACAAGCCCCGTACCCAGGAGCATATCGGTGCGCTCGCACAGCAACACCTGTGCGCCACTGTTTTTTGCCGCCACCGCAGCCGCACAACCTGCCCAACCCCCTCCAACCACTATCACTCTCATAACGCAGCTTCTCCCCCCCAAAACCCAACCTTTTACGCGCCGAAAGGCACGCGGCTTGCGCAATCTGTTAGCGGTATTTGCTACCTATTGTTTATGCTGTGCGTTTTTTTATTATACATACGCTCGGCGCGCAGCAGTTTGTATAGTCAATGAGTATAACATAAATACACAAAAGAAAAACCGCTCGAAAGCGGTTTTTCTTTTGTGTACGCTATCTCCACCACGGCGGTCCCGGTGGGCGTGGCGGCGGTCCCGGCGGGTATGGTGGACGCGGCGGCGGTCCGGGTGGAGGTCCCGGAGGACGTGGCGGCGGCCCCGGCGGAAACGGCGGACGCGGCGGTCCGGGTGGGAACGGCGGACGCGGAACTCTGCAGTATGGAAACCACGGGAATACGCGGCAGAACGGATTTCTTCTGGGCATATTGATGTCCTCCTTTTGTACATCATATGCCAATAAGCGTTAATGCGACAGTTGTTTGCGTCATTGTGCTTATTATGACAACCGCGCGGATTTTAGTTATATAGCTATTAAACTTTATAATGTCATTGTTTCGAGCTGTTGCTTGAGTATTCACTTTTTATTCGCGTTTTATTATGGTTGTAAATTAACCGAACCCCTCTGGTAAATCAGAGAGGTTCGTCAGTAGTCTAAGCCGCTGCATACAGCGGGCTGCTTTTCTATTTGCCTATCGGCAAACGTCAAACAAAAAACACCAATAATACTATTCTGCCTCGAACATATCCTTGGCTACCCCACATACGGGGCACACAAAATCATCGGGAACATCATCCCACTTGGTTCCGGGGGCGATTCCGACATCGGGAGCGCCTTCTGCCTCATCGTAGGTGTAGCCGCAAACGGAGCAAACATACTTAGCCATAGTTGTTCCATCCTTTCTGAGTTAAACCACAGCTGCCCGGAGTATTCTATCCTCCGTGTCGATCAGCGATGGTTAAATATATATTTTAGCAATAGTATAGCTAATTTTATCCCTAATTACAACACCTTACGCAAATATTGTCCGGTATACGACTGCTCGCAGCGAACAATCTTTTCCGGTGTTCCGCATGCAACCAGTTCCCCTCCCTTGTCTCCGCCCTCGGGTCCGAGGTCTATGACGTAGTCGGCGGTCTTAATCACATCAAGATTATGCTCGATAACAAGCACTGTGTTGCCCGCTTCCACCAGCAGCTGAAGCACATCAATAAGCTTGTGCACGTCGGCGGTATGAAGCCCGGTGGTGGGCTCGTCGAGGATATAGATGGTTTTTCCGGTAGAGCGTTTGGATAGCTCCGTCGCAAGCTTTACCCGCTGCGCCTCGCCGCCCGATAGGGTGGTAGCAGGCTGACCAATCTTGATATAGCCGAGTCCGACGCTCTGTAGGGTCTCAAGCTTACGCGCAACCCGCGGGATGTTGGCAAAGAAATCCACGCCCTCATCCACCGTCATCTCCAAAACATCGTAGATGGTTTTGCCTTTGAACTTGACCTCCAGCGTTTCGCGATTGTATCGCTTACCCTTACATACCTCGCAAGGGACATAGATGTCGGGCAAAAAGTGCATTTCGATCTTGAGAATGCCGTCTCCCTCGCATGCCTCGCAGCGCCCGCCCTTTACGTTAAAGGAAAACCGACTGGAGGTGTAACCGCGTATCTTCGCGTCGGCGGATGCGGCGAACACGTTGCGGATTTCGGTAAACACACCGGTATAGGTAGCCGGGTTGGAACGCGGCGTACGCCCGATGGGGGATTGATCGATGTCAATGACCTTGTCCAGGTTCCCCACGCCGGTTATCTCGTCGTGCGCACCCGCTTTGGCGCGGCTGCCGTTGAGTTCGGCAGACAGGTACTTAAACAAGATTTCATTGATGAGCGAGCTTTTTCCCGAGCCGGACACGCCGGTTACGCAGGTGAACGTGCCCAGCGGAACAGAAACGGTGATATTTTTCAGGTTGTTGTGGCGGGCTCCCTTTATCTTCAGGGTTTTACCGTTGCCCTTACGACGTGTTTTGGGAACTTCTATCGCTTTGCGGCCGCTTAGATATTGACCCGTCAACGAGCCTTCGCAGCGTTTTATTTCCTCTATATCGCCCGCACACACCACCTGCCCGCCGTGTATGCCGGCAGCCGGACCGATATCCACAATATAGTCGGCGGCATACATGGTGTCTTCGTCGTGTTCGACGACAATCAGTGTGTTGCCAAGGTCACGCAGGCGTTTGAGCGTGCCAATTAGCTTGTCGTTGTCGCGCTGATGCAGACCGATGCTCGGCTCGTCGAGGATATACAACACCCCCATAAGGGAGGAGCCGATCTGCGTGGCAAGCCGGATGCGCTGGCTTTCGCCGCCCGACAGCGTGCCCGCCGCGCGGGAGAGCGTGAGGTACTCGAGCCCCACACTCTGCAAAAAGCCCAAGCGCTCGCGAATCTCTTTTAAAATCTGCTCGGCTATCATCTGCTCGCGCCCTTCCAGCGCAAGCTGCTCGATAAACTCAAGCGCGGCCGTAACCGACAGCTGCGTGAACTGGCTGATATTCTTGCTCCCCACCGTGACCGACAGGTATTCCGGCTTTAACCGCATTCCGCCGCAGTCCGGGCACAAAACCGACGACATGGTGCTGGACAGCTCATCGCGCATAAACGAGCTTTGCGTCTCGCGAAAGCGACGTTCCAGGTTGTTGATAACCCCCTCAAACGGCGCGCGGTAGGTGCCCTCTCCGTACTCGTTTTTGCGGGTAATCTCAATCGGCTCTCCGTTTGTGCCGTACAGAATCTTGTCAATCTGCTCCTGCGTCAGCTTGGACACCGGAACATCCAGCGAAAAACCGTAGTGCTTTGCTATGCCTTCATAAAACATCTGCGCAATGGTTCCGCCGTCGCCATAGTACCAGCCGCTTGCCCTGACGGCACCCTCGCGGATGGAAAGGCGTTTGTTTGGGATGATAAGGTCGGGGTCTACCTTTAAAAAGGTGCCCAGACCCGTACACTTTTCACACGCACCGACGGGGTTGTTAAATGAGAACATACGCGGTGCAAGCTCGTCGATGCTGATATCGTGCTCCGGGCAGGAATAGTTTTGCGAAAACAACATCTCCTCCCCATCTATCACATCAACAACCAATAGCCCGCCCGTAAGAGCCAGCGCGGTTTCAAACGAGTCGGCAAGGCGCGATTTGATATCCTCCCGCACCGAAAGGCGGTCGACCACAATCTCGATGTTGTGTTTTTTGTTCTTTTCCGGCTTAATCTGTTCGGACAGGTCGTAGATAATCCCGTCCACGCGTACACGTACAAAGCCGGAGCGGCGGGCAGCGTCAAACTCCTTGGAGTGCTCGCCCTTGCGTCCCCTTACCACAGGTGCTAGCACCTGTATCTTCGCCCCTTCGGGCAATTCCAGTACGCGGTCCACCATCTGGTCCACCGTCTGCTGGGATATCTCTCTGCCGCAAACGGGGCAGTGGGGGTGACCGATGCGCGCATATAACAGACGTAGGTAATCGTATATCTCGGTAACCGTGCCCACCGTAGAGCGCGGGTTCTTGCTGGTGGTCTTTTGATCGATGGAGATTGCAGGGGAAAGCCCTTCGATTGAATCGACGTCCGGCTTCTCCATCTGACCGAGAAACTGCCTTGCGTAGGACGAAAGGCTTTCGACATACCGGCGCTGCCCGTCGGCGTAGATGGTGTCAAAGGCGAGCGAGCTTTTACCCGAACCGGAAAGCCCCGTGAACACCACCAATTTATCGCGCGGTATCTCCAGATCGACATTCTTTAGGTTGTGCTCCCTCGCACCCCGTATGATAATTTTATCCTTTGCCAATGCAAACTCCTCCAAAATCCGTTGTTTCGCTGCCAGATGCTTAAACGTTTGTTCTTATATGTGGGCAGTGCAAACAATTTCTTTATTAGCCGCACTGTTTGCACCGGTAACTATTTCTCGCCCTTTAGCTTACTAATCTTATCGCGCAGGTAGGCGGCGTGCTCAAACTCCAACAGCTTCGCCGCCGCGCGCATCTCTCGGGTAAGCTGGTCGATAAGCTTATCCTTGTCGCGCTTGCTGATGCGTTTTTCAAACGCCTTGTCGATGCTCTCGCGCGCGGATATCTCAATCATGTCCCGAACGCCCTTTTTTATCGTAACCGGCGTAATGCCGTGGGCAACATTGTACTCGTGCTGGATGGCACGTCTTCTGGCGGTTTCGCGCAGCGCCCGCTCCATCGAGCCGGTAACGGAATCGGCATACATGATGACCTTGCCCTGCTCGTTGCGCGCCGCACGGCCGATGGTCTGAATCAACGACGTTTCGCTGCGCAAAAAGCCCTCCTTGTCCGCATCGAGAATCGCCACGAGCGATACCTCGGGGATATCCAATCCTTCGCGCAGCAGGTTAATGCCCACCAGAACGTCAAACTCGCCGAGGCGCAGGTCGCGGATAATCTCCATGCGTTCGATGGTATCGATGCCGTGGTGCATATAGCGCACCTTGCAGTCCATCTTCTCAAGGTATGCGGTCAAGTCCTCCGCCATCTTTTTGGTTAGGGTCGTGACCAGAACGCGTTCGCCTTTTTCGGTGCGGATGTTAATCTCGGACAGCAGGTCGTCTATCTGCCCTTCTACCGGGCGTACCTCCACCTCCGGGTCGAGCAGACCGGTGGGGCGGATGACCTGTTCGACGATTGCGGTACTCTTCTCGCGCTCAAACGGTCCGGGCGTGGCGGATACAAACACCACCTGATTAAGCTTTCCGTAGAACTCGTCAAAGGTTAAGGGGCGGTTATCAAACGCCGATGGCAGCCGAAAGCCGTAATCCACCAACGTCTTTTTTCTTGCGTGGTCGCCCGCGTACATACCCCGCACCTGCGGAATACTCACGTGCGATTCGTCGATGAACAGCAAAAAATCCTTTGGAAAGTAGTCAAGCAGCGTAAACGGGGTGCTGCCGGGTGTACGCCCCGAGAGCACACGGGAGTAGTTCTCTATGCCGCTGCAAAAGCCGATCTCCCGCAGCATCTCGATATCGTAGTTGGTACGCTGTTCGATGCGCTGCGCTTCGAGCAGCTTCTCGTTTTCTCTGAAGTATTTTAAGCGGTCGGTCAGCTCGTCCTGTATCTCCTCCACCGCGCGCTCCATCTTATCGCGGGAGACGATAAAGTGGGACGCGGGGTAGATCACCGCGTGACTGAGCACCGCCTTGACCTCACCGGTAAGCGCCTGCATCTCGCAGATGCGTTCAATCTCGTCGCCAAAAAACTCAAACCGCAGCGCAAGCTCGCTGGAGTATGCCGGAAACACCTCCACCACATCGCCGCGCACGCGGAATCTGTTGCGTTCAAACGCGATGTCGTTGCGCTCGTACTGCAGTTCCACCAGCTTTGCCAAAAATGCATCCCTGCCCCATACCATGCCCGGGCGGGCGGAGATGACCATGTTGCGGTAGTCTATGGGGTCGCCGAGGCTGTAGATGCAGGACACGCTCGCCACGATAATAACATCCCGACGCTCGGAAAGAGAAGCCGTCGCGGAATGGCGCAGCTTTTCAATCTCGGCGTTGATGGCGCTGTCCTTCTCAATGTAGGTATCGGTGCTCGGAATATACGCCTCGGGCTGATAGTAGTCGTAGTAACTCACAAAGTACTCCACCGCGTTTTCGGGGAAGAACTCCTTAAACTCGCTGCACAGCTGTGCCGCCAGCGTTTTATTATGGGCAAGCACAATCGCCGGGCGGTTTACCTGCTCGATGATGTTAGCCATCGTAAAGGTTTTGCCAGAGCCGGTAACGCCTAAAAGCGCCTGCTCGCGGTCGCCGCGAAGCACGCCCTGAACCAGCGCTTCGATGGCGGCAGGCTGGTCGCCGGTGGGTTTGTATTCGCTTTTGAGTTTAAACCTGTCCATCTTCTTCGCTGTTCATTCCTTCGTGTGTAGTATTTATTGGTTAATAAATAATATAAACATTCAACGTTTTTCGTTATGTTACAGCGGCCCAATACACCGTTTTTACGCTCCCTCATTATATAGCAAAAACATACGTTTGTATAGAGCGAATTCAAATATTATTACAATTCACCTAAAAAATTAAAAGAGCCGCCACAAATCATTCATCATGGTGTCGACTCTTTTCCAGCTTCGGTTATTCTGCTGTAGTAAACCGGCAGTTTCGCAGTACACGTCTTACCTTACAAATAGGCAGAATCGCGCAGCGACACCCAGTCGTTGTCCGCCACAATGATATGGTCGATCAGATGAACGCTAATCAGCGCCAGCGCCTGCTCGATTTTTTTTGTGGTGGCAATGTCATCCCGCGACGGGATGGCCAGCCCGCTTGGGTGGTTGTGCGACAGGATAACCGACGCGGCATTGTTGCGCACCGCGGTTTCGATAATCTTGCGCACCGACACCTGCGTGGCGTTGATGGTACCCTCCATCACTGCGGTGCAGGACAGCACCTTGCCCTTAGAGTCCATGCAAACGAGCAGCACCAGCTCGTGCATGATGCCGATGTACTTGGGAATTAGATATTCGCCCACCTTCTCGGCGGTGTCAAGCAGTACGCCATCCTTGAGCTTATCGTTTAAATACACCCTCGCCACCTGAGAAAACAGCTTGAGATACGCCGCAGCTCCGCCGCCGATGCCCTCCACCTCCGACAGCTCCTGTACCGGGGCATCCAGTACACCTGACAGCGAGCCGAACCGCTGCATCAGCCTGTGCGCCAGCACATTGGTATCCCGGCGGGGTAAAACGTAAAACAACAACAGCTCCAGGATTTGATGATCGCTGAACGTATCCAGCCCATTTTCAAGAAAATGCTGCTTGAGCCGATCGCGATGCCCTTGATGTATGCCTGTCATATTGCCCACCGCCTGCACTTGTTTGTGTTTTGACCGAGGGAATACTACTTTGTCGGAAGCTTTCTGCTGCCGGGCTTAACCAGCGGGATGATCGCCTCCCTGCACAGCGGGCAATCGCCTGCCTCCCATGCTTCTACCTTTGCCGAGTACACCGCGCGATAGGGTACGCCGAACTGAATCTCACCGCCGGTGCGGTCAACAATTGAACCGATGCCGACCACGATGCCGCCTGCCGCTTCCACAAGCTCCTTAACCTCTACAACCGAGCCGCCGGTTGTAATAACGTCTTCCACAAGCAGGCAGCGCATACCTGGGGTAACCTCAAAACCGCGGCGCAGAACCATCTTGCCGTCCTCGCGCTCTGCAAAAAAGTTCTCGCAACCAATGCTGCGGCTAACCTCGTACGCCATCTGCACCGCGCCCATGGCGGGGCCGATTACCACGTCTACTGCGTCGTCCTTAAACTTGTCCGCAAGTGCCGCGCACAGCTCCTGGCTATACTTCGTGTTGCGGAATATCTTTGCGCACTGCAGGTAGCGACCCGAGTGCTTGCCCGAGGTAAGCAGAAAATGCCCCTCCAGTAATACCCCCGCTTCCTTTAGTACCTGTTCTACCCGTTCTTTTGTCAACATAGCCGCTCCATTCCGCCGGCGATACCGGCTTTTTTTACTTCATCGCTTGGAATTGTGCGGTTTCTCTTTTTACAAAACTGCGGCTTTTCAAGCCAGAAACACCAATTCCTATGCATTCACATTTTCGTGTGATGGTTTGTGTTGAGAGATTTCTTGTTCCCCGGCTTAAAAAAGCCGAGCAGAACACCCAACTACGTGTTATTATATAACAAAAACAGTGGTTGGTACAGCGTAAACGCGAAAATATTTGACCAAATATCACCACCGGCTGTATAATCACATTATCCAGTCGAGTAACCGTTAAACCGCGAACGCGCCGGCTTATCCGACCCACTGCGCCCTACTTCATCACGGAACACGGAGGATTGTTTTGAGAAGCTTTACCATCGGTAAAAACGACGCGGGACAGCGTTTGGATAAATTCCTGAACAAGGCGATTCCGCGTTTGCCGGCCTCGCTGATGCACAAATACCTGCGCCTTAAGCGCATCAAGCTCAACCGCAAGCGGTGCGATAACGCGACGCGCCTGGATGAGGGGGATGTGCTGGAGCTGTATATCGGCGATGAGTTTTTCGGCGATGCCCAGCGGGAGAACGCGTTTATGCTGGCGCCCGATGATCTGAACATCTTGTATGAGGATGAGAACATTCTGCTGGCGGACAAGCCCCCGGGGCTAATCGTGCACGAGGATGACCGGGAGGCGGTGGACACATTGATTAACCGAATTCAGCGGCATCTGTACGAGCGCGGGGAATACGACCCCGCCAACGAGAATTCGTTCGCACCGGCTCTGTGCAACCGCATCGACCGCAACACCGGCGGCATTGTAATCGCGGCTAAGACCGCCGAGGCACTGCGCATTATAAATGAGAAGATTAAACTGCGCGAGGTTCACAAGTACTACCTGTGTATCGTGCACGGCATCCCCCCAAAAAAGAGCGCCACCCTGTGCGCGTTTCTAAAAAAGGACAGCGAGCAAAACCGTGTGACGGTGCAAAGTAAGCCGTTTGCCGACGCAAAGGAGATTAAGACCCGCTACCGTGTACTCGCCCAAAAGGACGACCGTGCGCTGCTGGAGGTGGACCTGCTGACGGGGCGAACCCACCAGATTCGCGCGCACCTTGCGTTTATCGGGCATCCCCTGCTTGGGGACACAAAGTACGGCACAAACCGGCAGAACAAGGACAGCGGGCATCGGGTTCAGGCGTTGTACTCCTACCGTCTGGCCTTTCGGTTTAAAGACGAAGCGGATGCGCTCGGCTACCTGAACGGACGGGAATTCACGGTAAATGACGTATGGTTTGCCAAAGAATTTGTTGACCGATAAATCTTTTAAAGCACGTGCGTAAGCCCGGCGGTTTTGTCCGCCGGGCTTTTTGTGTATTCTTACCGCTTAGCGCTGTATCCTTCGGCGAGCGTATTAATCTGCTCTTCTTTCAGCCGGTGGATAATCCAGCTGGGATGGGTTGTGGCACCCAGACCGTGGTAGAAGCGATGGGACGGGGTGTTCCAGTCAAGGCAGGTCCATTCCATACGCGCGCAGCCGTTTTGCAGCGCAAGGTTTGCCAGATATTCAAATACCGCTTTGCCATACCCTTTGCCGCGGTGCGCGGGGTCTACATATACATCCTCTAGGTACAGCCCCGGTCTTCCTTCAAAGGTTGAGAAGTTGTAAAAGTATACGGCATACCCGATGGGAGTGCCCTCGCTTTCTAGAATCAGCGCGTTGGCTGCCTTTTTCACAAACAAGGAATCGTATATGGTCTGCTCGGTGGCTTTCACACTTTTTTCGCGCTGTTCGTAGCGGGCAAGCTCCAAAATGAAGTGCAGGATTAGGGCGGTGTCTTGTTGCGTCGCGGGGCGAATAGAAAACTGACTCATGCGATGTCTCCTTGCTGTTATGTTTGTTTCGTCTTAGGTCTTATCTGCCGCAAGATGGGCTTTCATGCAATCAAAGCTTTCCTGACTGATGATATGCTCGATGCGGCAGGCATCGGCATCGGCCGTATCGGGGCTAACGCCGAGCACCTCGGTTAAGTAACGGGTAATCAGGCAATGGCGTTCGTACACATGCTCCGCCTTATCCCTTCCCTTTTGGGTAAGCAGAATCTGCCCGCTTTTGTCATCCATTGTGATATAGCCGTCTTCACGCAGAATAGACATGGCCCGGCTGATGCTCGGCTTTGAATAACCAAGCTCATGCGCAATGTCGATTGAGCGCACCGTGCCTTTTTTGTGATAAAGCACCAGTATCGTCTCCAGATAGTTTTCACCGGATTCCTGAATCGACATGAAACTATGCTCCCTTCTGTCATATTAAATCAAAAGCGCATTGCTACCGCTGTAATCTGCTACAATACGTATGCAGTACACAAACTTACTTTGCAGGGGGGTGTTCTGTCATCATGTGCCTCGCACATTCCGGGCAGATGCCGGTCAGCTCCAGGTGGTGGCCGGTTATGATAAAGCCGGTGCTCTGGGCAATCTGACGGCTGAGTGTTTCAATCGGGCATTCGGATATTTCCAGCAGCTTATGGCAGCCGGTACACATCAGGTGGTGGTTGTGCGCGTGATGCCGGAGCAGGTAGAAGATTTTGCCGCCCGCCTCCCCGACCTTTATCAGTGCGCCTTTATCGACTAACGTAGCAAGGGTGCGGTAAACAGTGGAGTAGTTGACCCCGCTGTCTTTGGGAATGCGGTCGTAAATCTCGTCCGCGGAAAGCGATTCTCCTGCCGTCAGCAAAACATCAATAATCGCCTTTCGCTGACGCGTGGACTTAATGCCCAGCTTTTTAAGTATATCGCCTTCCATACCCATCCCCCTTAGTAATTCGGTTAATATTCACTCATGTACAAAGTTTAACACAAAAACAGATAGGATTCAACGGCGTTTACTGTTTAAAGTAAGGTTTGGAGCGTGTCGTTAAATCAATTATATATTTACAATACTTATTAAAAATAATAATTCTGTTAAAATTTACTTGACTTGCTTCTCAATATAATGTAAAACAAAAGTGGCGTATTAAACACGTTACTTGCCGATTCGTACCGCACATTCAGTCGCAACGGCGGGTATTACTCTGCTAAGTACAATGCTGGTCGAGTGGTTTCTCCGCTTTGGTAGCAACAAAAGCGATAGAAAAGGATGGTTTTATCTATAATGAGAGTAATTACTCGACGTCCCATAATCAATACGCTTGCGGTTACTGTGATTTTTACAGCATGTCTGTTATCGACAGCCTGTTCCCCTGCGGTCATCACATCAGACGCTGACAATGAATTGTCGAGCACGCCCAAGCTGAGCTTTTTCGTTTCGAACGACGCTGACCCTGATAGAAACGAAATTAGTGATGAGAATGCTATTTGGGGTGGCGAAGGGGAAATAAATAACGAGCACGACGGTAACTCATCGGCAGACACAGCACAACCGGTTACAAGCGCCGCACAAGAAACGCTGTTTGGGACTCCGTTGATCGACGGAAAAATCGCCATCGGATTTGGCGGATATTCCGGTCATACCGGTATTGATTACGAGGCAGAAAAAGGCACAGAAATTTTCGCGGCTGCGCATGGCATCGTCCTGCTTGCCAAAAGCTCCGAGAAAGGATACGGACGGCATATCATCATCGACCACGGCGCAGGGGTTAAGACAGTTTATGCACACTGCGACGAACTGCTTGTACAGGCGGGTCAGAAGGTGGCAAAGGGCGACGTCATCGCTAAGGTTGGCAATACGGGGCACGTATCAAGCCCGTGTTTGCATTTTGAACTGCGCATTGATGATAAATACGTTGACCCTGCTGATTACCTTGAAAAGTAATGTTATCAAGCAAAAACAGAGCCGGTGTGTCTGCTTTCGCAGTCATACCGGCTCTGTTGTTTTTGTAAACGGTTAAGCGTAAGCGGGAACGGGCGCAGCCTCGAACGGATGGTGCCCGCCGCAATAGGCAAGGTAACGCGCCGAGCTGAGTAGCAAAGCGCACACGTCGCCGGTATACTCAATATCCTGCAACGGGTCGGGGTTTAAGGCGGAATACTCCTGATGCGCTTGCCAAATGCTCTGTATGATGCTTGACACATCACCCACAGGCAGCGGAATACTGTCTTGCTCATAATCGGACTGCTTGAGCGCACGGTTTAACCGCATTTCATACATAAAATGTGCCTTACTGGTTAAGTCGGCCCAATCGTTGTGTGCATAGCAAAAGAAGTCGGCAAGGAAATGACAGATAACACCCAGACGATAGTTGGTATAAATGCCGCCGCGCTCGCCGTTTTGCATATCGGCAATACATTGCTCTATCTTACGGTTAATCATCTGTGCGCGGGCGGCTGGGGTATGCGGCAAAACCAAAAAGCCACCCATGATGTCGGGGCGAATGTTGCCAAATAGAAAAGCAAGCGATTTGACACCCCCCTGCCCTCCCCCGTAGGGTGCAAGCAGACGACGCGCCATGCGAAGGTGTGAAAGTATATTCATTCCCATTCCCTTTCCGTAAGGATGTACTTGAATAGATTATGTTGGAGCCAATGGCGCTTGCATGCATCATCACCGTCAAAGTGAAGCCTGCATGGGCAAACCGTAGCACCAAGATCGTTACCGAGTTTTCAAGACAGCGTCCTTAGTACTCAAGAACAATTATACTGGAACCAATCAAAAAGTACAGTGCACAAAACGTAAACTTTTCGTACTGTTTAAACAAAAATACTGTACAAGATGATTGAAAACCAGCAAACCTTGCTATTGCCGTTAATCATTCCCTGTCCGTCAGACAGGATTTTCAACAGCACCTTCGAAAAGGGGGTTCCCCTACGGGCGGATGCCTTCTACGATGCGCCGTAATACAATGTTGACAGCCGCTTAAAGTTCGGGCGTCCTGCGGAGTCCATCAGGTACGCGGAGCGGGTGGCACCCTCCTTGCGTTTTCTGTTGAGCGCCGCAATAATCGCCTCGGCATTTCGTTTGCCCATACCGTGCCCGTAATACATTCCGCCGCTGAGATCGATGACATTCTCGCCCTGCCATTCGGGCGTAACGGGGTCAACATCCGGGTTTGCAAAATACCTGCGGTCACCCGGGAAATAGTCGGGATACTTGTTCATCTGTCCAATCTCACGCAGGTTGCGATGCAGACCATGCCAGTTCATCAGATAAAGCCCGTTAAAGTTTTGGTTAAACTTCTCATCACCAAACAGGTTGAGCAGCGCGCCCAAATACACAATCACCATGCCGGTGGCACATTCGGTGGCATACTTTCGTCCGTTTGTAAAGATATCACGCACCGCATCCGATGCCTTGACATCCTGTCTTTGCTTAAAGCCACCCTCCGGTGTCAGCTCCCAAAAGTCGGGGTTGCACTGTGCTTCGCGGAATATGGCAAACCGTAGCCCGCTTCTGTTCAGCGCGTTGGACGCCGTTATCAGTTCCCTGCGCAGAGAAAGCTCAAACCACAGCTCTTTTGCGGTGTCAAAACGGTATTCGGTACTGCTTGCCGCCATCTGCTCGATGATGAGACGCTCCACGCTGTTTGGCGGGAATTCATCGACCAGGCTTGCGGGGGTAGAGGGGCGCCCTGCTATCGTAATCATCGTGACCCCTCCGTTTGCGCCGCCTGTTTGGCTTCGCTCAGCTGTGCTGAAACGGGTTGGGCGATAAAGCGGTTCCAGTCCGTTCGATTTCGTTTATATAGCTTGTTGGAATAGCCCGCCAGCAGCTCTTTTTCTTGCTCACTTAGTGTCAAAAACTCGTTGGGAAGCCTATCGGCACCGCTTACCGCAATTGCCTGCACCGCGGTGGCGGGATCTCGCAGCAGGGTGGGTCGAACCAGATACTTTGCCCCCATATCCACGGCAAAGGGCTGGGGATCGCTCTTGAGCTGAAAGCTCTCCTCGGTGGGATACAGATAGTCATAATTCTCGCTAAGCCACGCTACATAGCTTTGATATTGCTTTTGCCTACCCTGTGCACGCTCCTGCTCGGGCAGCGGCTCAAGATGAAGCAGTGCACACGCAAGCTCGTAGTCTTTTGGCTGCGCCGAACGCAGATATCCCGCCGCGAGCCTTAGCATATGCGGGTCTCCGCCGTGGAACAGCACCCAGGAAAGATCATGAATGTTGTACCCCTCACGCGCACGGCGAAACAGCAGATCAACCAGATGCGGCAACACCGTTGCGTCATGGTAACGGTCTGTAATCAGCCCCGCCGCGTTGTCTAGCGTTTTTGCATAGCGGTTGTCGCTTCCGTCGTCCTGGGTGCCTGTTCGAAGCATCCACTTAAGTACATCTGCTTCTGTTTGGTTATCCGGCCTTGTTTGTGCGGCGACCTTTTTTAGCTCGTCGTCCCTTAACATATCCGCGCACAGCTTAAGCGCAATGCGCGCCCGTTCGTTTAGGTCGTTATAAACGCCGTACGCCTTAATATGCGGAATAAGCACAAACAAGGTTCGAAAGCGCAGCGACGGATCGTTTACCATGGCCGCCGCCTGTGCCTTGCTGCGCTGTGCAGCCTGTGCGAACGTTTCCAAGGCGCGTTGCTCGCCAAACCGAGCACGCACCGACTCTAACCCGTTGCCGACACCTCTGCTTGTATTGAAACTGTTTCCTCTGCCGGAATTCATGCTATTACGGGAATTCATTCCATACCCCCCTCGGCTCAGTTACCCGTTCAAATACACCGACCAGCCTTCAAAATGCGTTTATTCTTACAGCCATGTATCACCTTGTGCGGGCATGTTTGCCGCCGTTAACGACAAAGTCATCACGCCTTTGAAGCCTGCGGCAGGTTCCCCCTGCCGTTTTGATAGCCTGTATGACGAAAAAGGCCGTGAGCTCGACCCTGATATATCATATTAAGCAAGCATGCCGAACGTGCGCGGTACCGGCAGATTCTTTTGCTTTGCAAGCAAAACGCGGCAAGCCCCTTCGGAGATGAAACTCCGAAGGGGCTTGCCGCGGGGTGCCGTATCGGCTGAATATACCGCGAATCTGCTTATAGATACCTAATTTCTATAGTTTGAGACTGAAAAATCTCCAAAGAAGCCTGCATGTATCAGGGCAAACTCAACCGCTGTGCAAAACCGCTGTTTTGGGGTAATAGGCCGGTACGGTGCGGTCGGGCAGCAACACCGCGTTTGGCGATGGCGAGTAGCCGGGCTTATCGCACACCGTTCGCAACGGGCGGTCGAACTCGGTCAGGTGCTTCCAGTACCGCTTGGGCATATGCCCCATGCGGCATTTGGGATTATGGCGCCCTTCCACCTCGATGGTGTCATAGAACAGCTGCCACAGCCTGCGCATCGCAAGTTCCTGCTCATCCGGCTCGGGTAGCTCAAGCGATTCGATGGGCAGGATGGTGGGGCGGTATGGTTCATATATCAGCGCCATTCCATGGGTGATGTCGTGTATCATAAACCGTTCTTCGGGCAGCCGTTCGCAAAAGTGCTGCATGATAAGCGGCAGAACGATGTTGTTGGGTTCAATCTCGCTTACCAGTACGCCGCCGTGCTCTGAGAAACGCACAAACTCGCGAAACAGGTGTGTCTCCCGCTCCAGATACCGTACCGCCTTGGTCAGCACATCCACCGTGTCGTCGGCAAGCATGCTCATCACCTGTGCGCCCACCCGAAACCCAATGCGCAGAAACAAGAGGATATAATGCTCCTTATCGTTTAGGCAGGTTAAAAAGGCGCGCTGAATAAAGGGCAAAACGTCCAGTCCCATCCGCTGTGGGATTGAGGCGACAACGCGGCGGGCGTGTTCGGTATCGGTAACAATCTCCTTGACAGGCAGCAGCGTCTCCTGCACAAAGCCCGGGCTGTGAATGGCACAGGGAATCTCCTTGCTGCTGTAGCTTTCAAACACACAGCACAGCAGCCCTTCAAAGCTGCCGTCGTAGCGGTACACTATATCTGTCCGGTCAGGCATTTTTGCAGCTCCTCCTTCATCTGTACCGGGAATGCGGCAAAGTCCGAGCTATTAACGGTAAGCCTTGGCTGTGCGAAGAATGAAAGCTGCTCGGTTTCGTACGCATACGGCTCGTTGCCGCGGTACATCGCAAGTGCGCGGTCACTCATCAGCGCGCGCAGAATGGCGTCGTTCGTGATTTTCAGACCCTCGGCAACACGGCCCTTGCACAGTATAAAATACTGTGCGCGTTTGAGCACGACGCCCAGCTTTTTCAGTGCCGAAAAATCAAGCGAGCCGACACGTCGCGCAGTGAGAATGCGGCGTGCGCTGTTTACCCCGATACCCGGAACGCGCAGCAACTGTTCGTACGGCGCACGGTTGACCTCTACGGGGAATTGCTCCATATGGTTAAGCGCCCAGTTGCACTTGGGGTCGACGTAAGGATTAAAATGCTGGTGTTTCTCGTCGAGCAGCTCCCGCGCCTCAAAGCCATAAAAGCGCAGCAGCCAATCCGCCTGGTACAACCGGTGCTCGCGCAACAAGGGCGGCTTTGTGCTCACCGCGGGCAGCAGTGGGTTATCCGACACCGGCATGTAAGCGGAAAAGAACACGCGCTTTAGTCCATAGCGCTGATATAATCCTTCCGAAAGGTTGAGTATCTGATAGTCGGTGTCCGGCGTTGCGCCGATGATCATCTGTGTGCTCTGCCCGGCGGGCACAAACTGCGGCGTACCCCGATAGGCAACCAGCTCCGCCTTGCTTTCGCGGATGCGCCCTGTAAGGTAGCCCATCGGCTCGAGAATAGAGTGCTTGGTTTTGTCTGGGGCGAGCAATGCAAGGCTTTGTTGGGAGGGTAGCTCGATGTTCACGCTCATGCGGTCTGCCAAAAGCCCCATACGCGCAAGCTGCTCTTTATCCGCGCCCGGTATCGCCTTTGCGTGAATGTAACCGCTGAAGCGGTATTCCTCCCGCAGCAGGCGCAATACCTCGGTCATTTGTTCGCAGGTGTAATCGGGGTTTTTCACAACCCCCGAGCTTAAAAACAGCCCTTCGATATAGTTGCGGCGATAAAAGCTGATGACTAGATCTGCAAGCTCGCGAGGGGTAAAGGTTGCGCGTGGCACGTCGTTGGAACGGCGGTTAACGCAATATTTGCAGTCGTAGATGCAGGCATTGCTTAGTAACACCTTTAATAACGAGATGCACCGCCCGTCGCCCGCAAAGCTGTGACAGATGCCGCACGCCATGGAGTTGCCGATCCCGCCCGCCTGCGCCTTGCGGTCTACCCCGCTTGAGGTGCAAGCAACATCGTATTTTGCGCCGTCTGTCAAAACTCGCAGCTTTTCAAAGACGTCCATGTGAGACCCCGCCCTTTCTTAGCTCCATCATACCACAGAACATTTGTTCTTGTAAAGGGGATTGTTCTATTCTTTTGGTTTTTGTCTTAGCAATATTCGTCATAGAATTACCGTATGATTGTTTTGCAAAAAGCGGTAAGAATAGTATTGACAAAACAGCTCAGCTCATGTATTATCCATATAAAGCATATAGGATATATATGCTATTGAGGAGGTGCCGCTGTGAAACCAGCATACGGCCGACGGGCCACCGCCGCAACAGGTCTGATGCGATACTGCCACTTGACGCATTCGTTCGCACCAAATTGTTCGACAACCCCGCTGCGAATGTGTAGATATGTCGTTGTGCGGCAGCAAAAGTAACATCAAAAACTGAAAGGCGGTTTTCCCGATTATGAATGAGAAGAAATTGCGTTTTGATACATTGCAGGTACATGCAGGTCAATCCCCCGACCCCGTTACCGGCGCGCGTGCCGTTCCCATCTACCAAACCACATCCTTCGTGTTTAAGAATACCGACGAAGCGGAAGGTCGGTTTGCCCTGACCGAGCCCGGAAACATCTACTCGCGCCTGACCAACCCTACCGTGGATGTGTTTGAACAGCGCGTGGCTGCCTTGGAAGGTGGTACCGCCAGTCTTGCCACCGCATCCGGCTCCGCTGCTATTACTTACGCGATTTTAAATATTGCCGGTGCCGGGGATGAGATTGTATCGGCCAGCACGCTGTACGGCGGCACGTTCCATCTGTTCTCCGACACACTGCCCCGGTTTGGTGTTAACACCGTATTTGTAGACCCCGAGAACCCGCAGAACTTTGCGGATGCCATAACCGACAAAACCAAGGCACTGTTTATCGAGACGCTGGGCAACCCCGGCATTAACGTCATCGATTTCGACGCTGTGGCTAAAATCGCCCACGACAACGGCATCCCCCTGATTGTGGACAACACGTTTGCCACGCCCTACCTGTTTCGCCCAATCGAGCACGGCGCAAATGTAGTGGTGCATTCCGCAACCAAATTCATTGGCGGGCACGGCACCTCTATTGGTGGTATTATTGTGGACGGCGGCAACTTTGACTGGACAAACGGCAAGTTTGCGGGCTTTACCACCCCCGACAAGAGCTACCACGGCATCAAATACGCAGACCTTGGTGGCGTTGCGTATGCGGTGAAGATTAGAGCGCAGCTGCTGCGCGATACCGGCGCGTCGCTGTCGCCATTTAATGCATTTTTGTTTTTGCAGGGGCTTGAGTCGTTGTCGCTGCGCGTCCTACGCCATGTGGAGAACGCACAGAAGGTCGCCGAGTTTTTAGAGAAGCACCCCAAGGTGAAATCGGTCAGCTATCCGGGTCTTACCTCCAGCAGATACCACGCGCTTGCGCAAAAGTACCTGCCTAAGGGTGCCGGCTCGATCTTTACCTTCTCGATTAACGGCGATGTGAAGCAGGCGAGAAAGCTCATCGACAGCCTGGAAATCTTCTCGCTGCTGGCAAACGTGGCGGACGCAAAGTCGCTGGTGATTCATCCGTCGTCCACCACCCACCAACAGCTTTCCCCCGCCGAGCAGGCAGCGACCGGAACATTTCCGGAGGATATCCGTCTATCCATCGGCGTAGAGGATGCCGAGGATATTATTGATGATCTTCGCCAGGCACTCGATCAGATTTAAACCGCTCTACCTCTTCCCATATCTCACAAGCAAGCCCGCCGTGCAGACTTGATGAAGCTGCGCGGCGGGTTTGTTTTTGCTTTCAATTAGGTATATGTAGCTACGAGCGGCGTTTATGCGTAAGCCGTGCAGCCAGCACCGCCAGCGCGCGTCTGGCAAGATACAGAGGTCTGCCGAGATGACCTTGCAGTCTGCCTTCCATCTCTTCATGCAGCTCTGCCGCCAGCCGAACGGCGGCGGAGTCGGGTTGCTTTAACCCGTACAGATAATCCATATAGCTACCGGTAACCGCCGAAAACCGCTGCGTTTTTTGTAGCAGCCTGCGGTCAACGCGCGGCGCAAACTCCCGCAGCGTTTCGCCTATATAGGGGGCAGTCTCGAAATAGTCGAGCTGGCGAAGAAGGTCGGTATAGTATTCGACAAGAACCTGACCGTCGTCCGCACAGCGCGAGGTAACCGCGCTAAGCCGATAATATCGGCCGGGCAACGCAAACAGCTGCCGCATCAAAACCCATATCAGCCCCGCGACCATCAACGGCAGCAGCATCCACGCAAAAAACGCAGTGGACTTTGATGACTGTTCTTCTGCAATAATTGCGGGCTGTTCCTGCGGGATAAAGCCCGGCATTGGAACATACCCTTGGGTGCTTTCTCCCGTCGGTTCGCTCTGTGTCACCTCTGGCGGGGGGGTAAGCCCGTCGTCAAAGGCGAGCGGGTCAAACACCACCCAGCCGATGCCGTTTAGATACACTTCCGCCCACGCGTGGGCGGTGCGCTCGGTTGCGGAGAAATAAAACGGGGAGGTTGAGCGTTCCAGTGCAAAACCCGTCACGTAACGTGCGGGCAGCCCGGCACTGCGCGCAAGCACCGCCATGGCACTTGCGTAATAGACGCAATAGCCCTGCCTGGTCTCTAAAAAATGGGCGACAAAATCCTCGTTAATCGGCGGTATCACCGGGGTCATGGTGTAGGTACAGTTTTCGGCAAGCCACCGCTCAATGGCACTTGCCTTTTGGTACGGGGTTTTTGCGTCTGCCGTTATCGCCTGCGCAGCAGAACGCACCGAGTCGGGCAGCGTGTCGGGCAGGGTAAGGTAACGAGTGCAAATCTCCTGCCAGTTGTCGTCCGAAACGCCTTGCGCCGCTTCTTCGAGTACCGCCATCTTCTCGTCAAACCGATACGCCGAGCGGTCGAGCATCTGTACCGTAACGGTGTAACGGGTTAACGACCGAACGGCAGAATCGGCAAACAACTCCCCCTGCAAATTAAAGTAGGGTTGCAGTTGTTTGCCTGTTTCAAGCTTTGTAACCATACCCGCCGCAAAGATGCCGGTGTTGCGGCCGTTTTGGTATTGCACCTGCAGCTCTAATGTTTGAAGCATGCCGTCCGCCAGGGCTTTTAGCCGTTTGTTTTGCATTAGCGGCAGCTCTGCCGCAAGAACACGACCCCGGGTGGAAAGAAACATCAGGCTGTCAAACCGAAATCGCCCAAGCGGTGCTTCGTCATACCAGCCCTTGCCGGAGTAGCTCTCCTGCACCGCGCCGCGCAGCAGCAGCGGCGTGTTTGTTTTAACCTCCAGTACCGGTTTGTCCTGCGGGTCGATGGGTCCGCCTAAGCGGTCGGATAGCGGTTGGTAGCCGATGGCTCCAATCTCAAAACTGCGGCTTGGTGCCGAGCCGCCAAACCAGTAGCCGAACAGGTCGCTGACATCATATATCGCGTTGAGCAGCGCGCGGGATTTCCATGCGCTCGCGTCCTGGGGGACAATCAAGAGCGCCGCCACAATAGATAGCACAACGATAGGCAGCGCCGTAAGCTGCAACGCTGCTAGGGTTACGGTGTTTTCCCCTGCTTCCGTCTGTTTTTTGCGACCGAACCGAATGCCGGGCAGCAGAATCAGGTAGCCACACGCAAGCAGTATCAGCACCGGAGTTCGGTTGGGTAGTATAAACAGATGTATACATACTATAACTCCGGCGCACACCAACCCAAGCAGCGCAAGGGCAAAGGGAATCATCTGCAGCTTTCGTACAAAGCCAAACAGCAACGCCGCGCATACAAGACAGGCAAGCAGGATATAGAGTAGATTGTTCTGTACGCTATACTCAATAAACCACACATACCCCCGCATCACCGCATCGTATACCGCCGGGCTGAGCATAGTCAGTCGTACAATGCCAAACAGTATCCCCGCCGCGCCCAGCAAAACAAGAACAGCCCAGACGCGCCGCGTAACCACCCAAACCAATGTAACACACAATACCGAAAGCAAAATGGCGTGAAGGACCGAGCAGGCATAACCAAGTGCTGAAAACAGCGCAACCACCATGCCACAAACGATGAGCACCACGGCAAACTGTTCCGCGATGCGGGCCTTACCGACGGCATGTGTACCGCCCCGAATGCGACCAAACAACGCACGGATTACCTCACTCATAACAACTCCTCCAAAACCTTGGTGACGCTGTCGTTTAAGGTCACCGTGACGCTGCGAATGCCACCCGTGACCGACGTGCCCCGTTTGCCGTTCTCACTTACCGAAAAGACGGTAATCCCGCCGGTGGGCGAAACCTCATGCAGCATTAGCTCACCCAGTGCGTGCGCGTTGCCAAGCGTAAGCAGATAGGCAGACGACGCACCGCTTTCGCTTACCACCGCGCGGGCACCGGATTGTAGCGCGTCTGCTTCATCACCCTGTTCGGAAAACTCCAGCAGCGCGAGATACCGGTGCAGGCGGGCAAAATCGCGAAGCGTGCCCCCAAATACGTCGGTCTGCGGCGCATCCGCGCGGCACAAGCGAACCGTATGCCCGCCCGCCAGTGCGTGGTAGGCAACGGTTGCTGCCGTCTCGCACAGCATGTCGGCACACAGGCGCGCGTGTTCACCGGTCACCCCGTATAGATAGGTGTCGATACAAATAAAGCAGTGTGTTTCGTCCGCGTGCTCATAAACACGAGTATACAGCTTGTTGGCACGAACGGAGGTCTTCCAGTGAATGCGCTTTTGGGCGTCGCCCTCCCTGTACTCCCGCACACCCGCAAAGTTTTCGCCTGTGCCGGACAGGTTCAGGCTTGTTCCGCTAAAGTTCTTGTCGTCCGGCGAATAGGCACCAAGCAGCGACAGCTCGTGCACACGCGGGTACACCAAAACAGGTCTTTTGCGGTAATAGGGCAAACGCAGCATATTAAAGTTTAACCGGGTAAGCCCGAATACGTCTTCTATCTCCACGCGGCTCATGCCCACCTCGCTGCGCCCTGAAAACGCGCACAAAAAACGCGGGGAAAACTCAATCTGCCCATGGGCGGGCAACGCAAAGGAATAGGTCACATCCTCCTGACGGGAAACAGCCGAAACATGTACCCGCATCATGGTAAAAGGGTACGGCATATCGTTGTGTATGCGCAGGTGCAGCACAAACGTTTCGCCTTTGGTAAGCTCCTCGCGGTCGACCGTCTGCACATACGAAAAGCTGTGCACCGTCCATAGGTTAAGCGCAAAGCAGAGCAGCAGGATGCCCGACTGGATAAACAGCACCAAAAAGAACACCCGCTCGCCGGTTAACAACCCGCCAAACAGGCAGATACCGAGCAGGGAGTAGAACACAATGCGTTCCGCTCTCATGACACCACCGGCACCGGGGTCGTACGCAGAATTTCCTGCAAAACCTGCTGCGCACTGTTTTTATGAATGCCCGCGCTGAGCTGAACAATTAGCCGATGGGCAAGCACCGGTACCGCCATCGCCTTTGCGTCATCGGGCAAAACATACTCTCTTCCGCAAAACAGGGCATGCGCCATGGAGGCGTGCATCAGCGCAAGCGACGCGCGCGGGCTTGCGCCCAATGCCAGCTTTTCGTTTTTTCTGGTGTTGTTTGCTATGTCTACGATGTACTGCATCACCGGTCTGGAACAGGTGATGCCCTTGACCTGCTCCTGCAAAAACAGCACGTCCTCGGCTTCGGCGACGGCGCTAACTTCGGCGCGCAGACTTTTTACCCTGCTTTGCAGGATGTCAATCTCATCACTGCGGCTGGGGTAGCCCAGCGAAACCCGGATAAAGAATCGGTCGAGCTGCGCCTCGGGCAGGGGGTAGGTACCGGTGGATTCCACGGGGTTTTGGGTTGCGATTACCATGAACGGCTTAGGCAGTGGGTAGCTTTCTCCGTCTATGGTCACCTGCCCCTCCTGCATTGCCTCCAATAGACTTGACTGTGTTTTGGGGCTGGTACGGTTAATTTCGTCCGCCAGCACCATCTGGCTCATAATCGCGCCGTGACGCACCCGCTTTTCTCCTGTCTTCATATCCAGCATCGTGTACCCGGCAACATCGGAGGGCAGTACGTCCGGCGTAAACTGAATGCGGTTAAATGAACAATCCACCGACCTTGCAAGCGCCGTAGCAAGCGTTGTTTTGCCAAGCCCCGGCGCGTCCTCCACAAGAAGATGCCCGCCGCAGGCGAGTGTGATAAGCGCAAGGTCTACCGCCTCGCGCTTGCCGATTAAGACCCGCTCGATGTTTTCGCGTACCGACTGGATGATGTTTTGTGCACTACGTGTCGTCATACCGTTGTATCATGCCTTTCTATCGATAGTAACCAAGCGCTACCTGCCAAACACCCCTTGATATAAGTAAATAGTAGCATAATTACCAGAAAAACTGAACGTATAATCTTGTCAAGGTTTTGGTGGCGGTATGATGTATTGTGCACAATCTTGCTTTTTCGTACTCTTGTTTGCTTTGTATTTGTGTAGTACAATGTCTTTTGAATAATAAAGGAGAGAACAGACTATGATGCACTACATCTTTAAACGCTTTGTTTCCTACTACAAACCCTACCGTCTGTTGTTTTTTACCGATCTGTTCTGTGCGCTGATGGTTTCTGCCATCGACCTTGCGTTCCCGCAGCTGCTGGGTGTGTTAAACCGGGGACTGTTTACCCGCACCGCGCCCGAGATTCTGTCGGGTATTGGCTACATCATTATCGGGATGCTAGCTCTTTACGTGGTGCGTTACTACTGCCACTACTTTATCACCTCGTGGGGGCATATCATGGGGTCACGGATGGAAAGCAACATGCGCGACGACCTGTTTGGTCATTTTCAGCGGCTTAGTTTTTCGTACTACGACAAAAACAACACCGGCGAGATGATGTCACGCATCATATCCGACCTGTTTGACATCTCGGAGCTTGCGCACCACGGGCCGGAGAACCTGTTTATGTCGCTGATTAAGCTAGTCGGCTCATTTTCGCTGCTGATGCTGCTGAACTGGAAAATGACGCTGATACTGCTAGTTGTAACCGCCGCAATGCTTGCGTTCTCCGTCACGCGAAACAGACGCATGCTTGCGGTTTTTATGGATAACCGCAAAAAGATAGCAGCGGTTAACGCCCGCGTGCAGGATAGCCTCTCGGGCATTCGCGTGGTTAAGTCGTTTGCCAACGAAGCGCATGAGCAATCGCGCTTTCGGTGCAGCAACGAGGAGTTTTTGGAGTCTAAGAACAGCAGCTACCGCGCTATGGGCGCGTTTGCCGCGGGCAACTCGTTCTTTCAGGGACTCCTTTATACCGTCATCATCGGCTTTGGCGGCCTTTTTATCGCGCGGGGAGAGCTTTCGCCCGCATCGCTTGCGATGTACGTGCTGTACGTTAACATCTACATGAGCCCGATTGACATGCTCGTAAACTTTACCGAGCCGTTTCAAAAAGGGTATGCGGGCTTTAAGCGGTTTGTCGAAATTCTTGACACCTCGCCCGATGTAACCGATCGCGAGGGTGCCGTACCGCTTACTGAGGTGCGCGGCGAGATTGACTACCGTGATGTGCGGTTTGCCTACGACGACGGCGTGCCGGTTTTGGATGGCGTGAACCTGCATATCCAAGCGGGCAGGACGGTGGCGTTGGTGGGTCCCTCCGGAGGTGGCAAGACGACGTTTTGCTCTTTGCTGCCCCGCTTTTACGATGTGATTAGCGGCAGCATTCTAGTCGACGGCAAGGACATACGCGACCTGACCCTTTCATCCCTGCGAGGCGCCATCGGCATTGTGCAGCAGGATGTGTACATCTTTACCGGCAGCATGCGCGACAACATCGCCTACGGTAGGCTGGACGCCACCGACGAGGAGATTGTAACCGCCGCAAGGCAGGCGAACATCCACGACTTTATCGTGTCGCTTGAGGACGGTTACGACACCTTTGTGGGGGAGCGCGGCACACGGCTTTCGGGCGGGCAGAAGCAGCGCATTGCGATTGCGCGTTTGTTCTTAAAAAACCCGAAGATACTGATTTTGGACGAGGCCACCTCGGCGCTGGACAACGAGAGCGAGCGGCATATCCAAAAGGCGCTTGAGGCACTCTCTAAAGGGCGCACCACGCTTGTGATTGCGCACCGTCTTTCCACCATCCGTAACGCGGATGAGATTGTTGTCATCACCGACGAGGGCATTACCGAACGCGGGCGGCACGACGAGCTGCTTGCACACAACGGGCTGTATGCGCGGTACTACAACATGCAGTTTGAAGGGATAATAGATTAAAGCAGACATAGACGGAAAGGGATTGCCTAAAACAGGCAATCCCTTTCCGTCTATTATTCAGTCGGGCATGTTCGAATTTCTTACATAAAGATGTTGAGTATAAGCAGTACTACAAGACCTACCGCCCACGCAATGGTCGTGGTAACCGACCAGACGCGAACCTGCTCCTTGGTTTCGGTAATACCCATTAGACGGGTGGTTACCCAGTAGAAGCTGTCGTTGAAATAGGAGAAGAACAAAGAGCCTATGCACGCCGCAAACGCGCCAAGCAGCATGTTTCCGCCCGCTGCGAGTACGATGGGAGCGGTGATGCCGGCAGCGGTAACCATCGCTACGGTGCCGGAGCCCTGAACAAAGCGAACGAGTGTCGCAATGATAAACGGAAGCAGGATGATGGGGATAGCGGTCTGAGAGATCTGCTCGGCGATGAAGTTACCTACACCGCTGACCTGAAGCACCTTACCCAGCGCGCCGCCGCCACCCGTTACAAGGATGATGATGCCTGCGCTCTGAATACCTTTTTCCATCTGGCTGAGCACGACCTTGCGCTCGGTTTTAAATGCAAGGGTGTAGATAGCAAGCAGTAAGCCAATGCCAACCGCGACGATAGGAGTACCAAGGAAAATGAGAACCGAGAAGATGCCTTCGGTTTTGCCTGCAGCCTTGGACACGGTGTTGATTAGAATGAGAACAATGGGTGCAAGGATCGGCAAAAAGGACATGAACGCGGACGGGAGGTTTCTGCCTTCTTCGGCAGATTTCACGTCGTAGATGGGCTCCTGATAGCCGGGTCTTACCCATCCGTCGCCGTCATCGGAGGGAATCTGGTAGATCTTCTTGCCAAGATAGGTTCCGTATAGTAGGCATGCGATTGTCATCGGCACTGAGATCACGATGCCCATAAGGATAAACTGCCCGATGTCTACACCGAAGGTTCCCGCAACGCCCAAGGGTCCGGGTGTGGGCGGTACAAGCGAGTGGGTGATTACAAGCCCCGCAGCAAGCGGAACACCCAGCGCAACGATTGATTTCTTTGTGTTTTTCGACAGAGCCTTCGCAATCGGGGAAAGAATAACAAAACCAGAATCGCAGAAGATGGGGATGGATACCAAAAAGCCTGTCAATGCAAGGGCAATGCCCTCACGTTTTTTGCCAAACAGCTTTAAGAACGTCCTTGCCATCTTCTCTGCGGCGCCCGAAAGCTCGAATATCTGTCCCATCATAACACCGAAGCCGATGATGATACCGATATTGCCAAGCGTTCCGCCAAAGCCCGCGGTAATGGCGTCTACCGTTGCGGTTGTGCCCATGCCGCCGATTAGACCAATGGTGATGGCTGCAATGATGAGTGCGATAAATGCGTGTACCTTGGTTTTTAGGATAAGCAGGATTAGTAAAATAAGACCGATAAACAATGCTAGTAGCATCTGGGTTCCGGATACAGCTACGTCCAAAATGTACACTTCCCTTCTCAAAATACATCGGTTTGCGTCGTTGTGCGAAAGATTGTTATGCGTTTCGTGATGGTGCGTTGCCCGACTGGAGGCATTATTGCAAATTAACGTATCCTGTCTGCTAAAACCATGCAAGAGCCATAAATGCAAGCCTTTGCTTGTTTTGATGCGGACATTTGATTCGTTAATTGGCCACAAATTAGCGATGGGTAAATGCCGGGGAGTACTTTGCTGCTAGCAGTATCGCCTCGATCATACTAACGGCACTTGCAATGCCCTTGCCCGCGATATCAAGCGCGGTGCCGTGATCCACCGATGTGCGCAGGATGGGCATGCCAAGGGTTAGCGAGATGGTGCGTTCAAAATCGAGTGTTTTGGTTGCGATGTGTCCCTGGTCGTGGTAGAGCGAGAGCACGCTATTAAACCGCCCCTGCAATGCCATGTGGAACACCGAATCAGCGCCGATGGGACCTGTGACGTGATAGCCTTCCTGCACCAGCTGCTCGATGGCAGGCATGACCTCGCGTACCTCCTCGTCGCCGAATAGACCGTGCTCCCCACTGTGGGGATTAAGCCCCGCAATTGCCATGGTACCGTCGTGAATTCCCAGTGTCCCCAGCGCCTCGGTGCAGCGTTTGACGTAATCTACAATGCGCTCTTTGGTTACCATATCACACGCCTTACGCAATGACACATGGCGGGACAAAAAGAACACGCGCAGACCGCGAACCTCAAACATCGTCAGCGGGTCCTCGGTGCCGGTCAATTCACCGAAAATCTCGGTATGACCGATAAAATTCACACCCCCTGCCTTGAGTGATTCCTTGTTGATTGGCGTGGTGGCAACGGCATGGGCACTGCCTTCGTTGGCAAGGGCAATGCTTTTTTCAATATACTCGTATGCCGCCTTACCGCACATGCCGCTAATCTCGCCGATGCGCAGCTTTTCCATATCAATGTTGTTGATTTCAATTAAGTTTAAAACGCCTTGGGTGTAGTCGCCCTGCTCGGGGCTTGCTATCACGTTGGTTTTGAGCGTAATACCAGTGATGCTGTAGGCGTTTTCAATAACTGCCTTGTCGCCCACCACCACACAGCGCGCGGTGTCTTGCACCTGCTTGTCCGCTACGGCGCGGACGACGATCTCGGGTCCGATGCCTGCGGGGTCTCCGATTGGGATTGCGATGATTGGTTTATCCATGCTAGTTGTCCCCTTTCCTACTTCTACTATAATATCAATTACAAAAATGTTGTTATGTCAACTACTTCTACTAGATATACAGCTTTTCCTTTAGGTAATGCACACAGGTCACCAGCGCGTTTTGGTCGCCGACCATGCCGCCCTTTGTGACGATCTTCAGCCCGTCGTAGCGTCCGCCCATCAACTCACCAAAAGCGGCAAGCGGAACAACCTCGCTGAGCAGGCGCAAACCCACCGCCTCAAACCGACGACACACCGCAACGGTGATATCGCCCCCGCACGAATACAATCCGCCGAAGCGGTTGTCGGCGGTAATGATGATGTCGCACAGCTCGGCAATTGCGTCGTTAATGCGCTGAGATAGCGCGTTTGCAGTACATCCGTACCGCTGCATATATGGCTCAAACGGCACCCTGCGTTCGGGGATAATACCCGAGCCGATGATGCTGCAAACCTCAAAGTCATCCTGCGCCTGTAACACCTCGTCCGCCACACGGCGAATCTCCGCACTGCGGCGTTGCTCACTCTCAAGCAGCTCGCCCACCTCGATGTACACGTTGTGCACCGGCTGCGACAGCAAGAACTGTTCCACCTGAACCCGCGTGACGGCATTTACGCTTCCCACCGCCACCAAGATGCGTCGGCTTACCTGCTGCGTGATGGGAACAATGCGCTTGCGGGCGACGGTTGCGGTAAATACCCCAGGGTCTACTGCAACAAACGGCACGCCGCTTGCTATGACCGCGTCGGCGCAAAGGTCGATGTCCTCCTGCGTGACGGAATCAAACAGAATGGTTCGAACGCCATTGTCGCGCAGCTCTTTTATGCGGGCGATTACATGCGCCTCGCCCTGTGTCAGGTCGTTCATCGTAATGCTCTGTACCGGATACCGGGACTGCGCAACGAACAGCTCCTGAGCTTTGGAGGTTTTAAGCGGGTTTTTGGGATCCGCCGCCGCCTCGGTCTTGTGCAGTGGCAGCCCGTTTACAAGCAGGTATCCGCCCACCAACACGCGACCCGACGCTGGAAAGCAGGGTACCACCATCGCGACGCGGTCGTCGCCCAGTGCATCGAGAATCGCGTCCGTTTCGCTACCGAGGTTGCCGCGCAGGGTACTATCGATGCGCTTGGAATATAGCTTGACGTCGTCCGACTTGAGTATGCTTGCCACATTAAATACGCGGTTATACGCGATATCTGGTTCTACACTACGGCTATCGGTGGGGTACACAACACAGTCACAGGATGAAAGGTTCTCAAGGGAGATTCGTTCTTCGTTCATTACGGTGTAGGTGGTGAGGTTGACCTTTGTCAGAAGCACGCCGGTGGCGTTTGCTCCCGTTAGGTCGTCGGCAATTACAACGCACTGCATCATAGCTCCTGTCCCTCCTCGTTTGGTATTGAGATAATGTTAATTCGTTTTTCCCTGATCCCCTTTTGTTCTTCTGGAGTAAATATTTTATCGGTAACAACCGCAGTGTAGTCAGACAGATTGTTGATGCGCACCATGGCGCGGCGCGAGAACTTAGACGCATCCGCAACCAGGTAGCTTTTGCCCGAAATCCCGGTGGCAAGCCGCTTTAAAAACGCCTTTTCAATGGTTGGCGTCATAATGTTGTAATCCGTATCAATGGAAGCGGCGCCGATAAACGAGATATCAACACGAATCTCCGAAAGCATCCGCTCGGCAAACGGACCCAGCGTGCTGCCGGTGCCCTCTTGCATCTCACCCCCAATGACAATAATGCGAACGCCACTATGCGAAGCACGCCGAAACAGCATGCCAGCTATCAAAATGTCGTTGGTCACTATGGTCAGGTCGCGGATACGGCACAGCCGCTCGGCGATCTGATAGGTGGTGGTGCCGGTATCCAAAAACACCGTGCTGCCCTCTCGTACCAACGCCGCGCAGTAGTTTGCAATGTTTCGCTTGGATTGTTGGTTTGTGTTGCTTTTTGCATCGTAGTGCTGTTCGTGCTCGTTCTCACTTTTAAGGGAGGCCCCGCCGTGCAGCCGCACAATCGCGCCGCTCTTGCGGCATTTCTCCAAGTCTCTGCGAACAGTCATCTCGCTGACGCCGAATTGCTGAGCGAGCTCCTCGACCTTAACAAAGCCTTGATCGTTGATTAGCTCTAAAATACGTTCAATGCGCTCTTGAGCAAGCATGCTACCACCCCGCTATGTTTTTAATTGTTCTTTTATGTTTGTTATTGTGTCTTTATTATAGAGCTTCCCGTAGCAATGTCAATAATCACGATAAATTATCATGAATTTCTATATTGTTTCTACATATATACTGTGCGAATTTGACAGCAAATCGCATGTGAATATCACATTATCGAACACCTTTCTCTGTTAGACATTTGTTTTTTGTTAAAATAATAACATGTGCTGTGCTGCCCTTTCCTTGTACTAATATCCTATTCTGCCAAAAAACGCAGTGGATTTTGATGTGCAAATTATGGTATAATGAGCTCAAAGCTTTTTACTGCCTTTATCATGCTCGGCTACGCCGATTGGCAGTGCACGGCAACGCCGAGTTTCATGGTATAATAACTTCGATCGTGATATTTCAAGGAGTATCGTATGACCCAAACCTTTCGCCTTGCGACATCGGGGGATTTAAGCGACGTCACCGACTTGTTTATGAGAGCTACCGCACATATGAACGCGCAGGGTATCCATCAGTGGGACGAACGCTACCCCACCGCGCTGGATCTGCAAACGGATATTGAGCGCAGCGAGATGCACCTGCTGATTAACGGTGAAAATATTGCTTCCGTCGTAGTGCTAAACGAGTTTCAGCAGCCCGAGTACCTTGATGGGCAGTGGCAGGAGACTGCAGGTCGCCCCGCTGTCGTGCACCGGCTTTGTGTGCATCCTGCTTGTTGGGGACAAGGGCTTGCAACCAAAACCATGGAACTTTCTCACGAAATCCTGATGATAGCTGGGTATTCGTCGGTTCGCCTTGATGCATTTTCGTTAAACCCATCCGCGCTAAAGCTGTATGCGCGGCTCGGTTATCGTAATGCGGGCACCATCATGCTACGCAAGGGGCTTTTCTACCTGTTTGAAAAACAGCTTTCGCAATGATAGAACCGTACACCTCTAAGCTGCCTCGTGTTTTTACATCAAACAACAACAGATACCGGGAGGAATGATTTTCGTGGTTAAAATCACCGCAGACAGTACCTGTGACTTATCGCCTGAGATTATTAGTGAGCTGGATATCACCCTTGCACCGCTTGGCATTGTTGTGGAGGATACCACCTACCATGACGGAGTGGATATCTTCCCCGCCGACGTATTCCGCTTTGTAGACAATGAGGGCAAAGCCTGTAAGACCTCCGCCGTAAACGTATATGAATATGACGCGCTGTTTCGCCGGTTTACGGAGGACTATGACGCGGTGGTTCATATCAATATCGGCTCGGGCTTCTCGGCGTGCCACCAAAACGCGCGTGTTGCCGCCGAAGAGTTTGAGAACGTCTTCGCGGTCGATTCGCAAAACCTGTCGTCCGGCAGCGGTCACCTGGTATACGAGGCAGCGCTCATGGCAAAAGAGGGTGCTTCGGCAGACGACATCTGCGCACGGCTTAAATACCTGATTCCCCGTGTAGAGGCCAGCTTTGTGATTGACCGGTTGGATTACCTGTATAAAGGTGGTCGATGCTCCGCGCTTGCGATGCTGGGTGCTAACCTATTGCAGTTAAAGCCCTGTATTGAGGTAATTGACGGCAAGATGACTGTGGGCAAGAAGTACCGGGGTCGGTTTGACCACTGCCTTGAGTCGTATGTACACGATCGGTTAAGCGGGCGGGACGATATCGTTTACGAGCGGATATTTATCACCCATCCCCTGTGCACACCCGAGACGGTGGAAAGAGTTCGCCAAACGGTAGCAAAGCTTGGCTCATTTGAGCAGATTATTGAAACCAACGCAGGGTGCACCGTATCCAACCACTGTGGGCCGAATACGCTTGGTGTTTTGTTTATTCGAAAGTAAATGGTTTCTATGTTACATAAAAAGTCTTACGGACAGAATGCGATTTGCCGTAAGGCTTTTTTGCTCCTTTGCACGATAAATTTTAAGGCTAGCGTGGGCTTTGGTTCGTTCGCCCTTATTTCCGTCTTATTTTTTGGAGGATTCAAATGATTAGTAAGTCCGGCAATTGGAAAGCTAAGACCGCCATTTTTCTTACCAGCCAGATGTTCTCTCTCTTTGGTTCATCGGTTGTGGCATACGCCGTCATCTGGTATATTACGCTAGAGACCGCTTCGTCATGGCTGATGACGGTCAGTATTCTGTGTTCGTTTGTGCCGCAGATTATTATCTCGTTGTTTGCGGGCGTTTGGGCCGACCGATACAACCGTAAAATGATTATTATACTCGCCGACCTATTTACGGCCGTCGCCACCCTTATTCTTGCCATATTGTTTCTGTCGGGAATCCGCTCGCTCACAATGATCTTTATCATCACCGCGCTGCGCTCACTGGGCAGCGGGATTCAGGCTCCTGCTGTTTCCGCCATCCTGCCGCAGATTGTACCGACGGACAGGCTGACTAAGGTGAATGGTCTCAACAACGCATTGTTTTCCGCACTGCAGCTGCTTGCCCCCGCTGTAGGCGGTTTGCTGCTTGCCACCGTCGGGTTTGGCGCGGCAATGTTTGTGGATGTGGGGTCGGCACTGATTGCCGTAGGTATCATGCTATTTTTGCGCGTCGCTCATCCCGAACGCGATAACACAGAGCAATCCGCACTGCGCCAGCTTGCCGACGGGGTTCGCTACACCAAACAGCACACGTTGCTGCGCCGATTGCTTATTCTGTTTGCCGTTTACTTTTTCATGATTACGCCGGCGGCTTTTTTAACCCCGGTAATGATAGCCCGCAGCTTTGGCGAGGAGGTTTGGCGCCTTAGCGCAAACGAGATGGTGTGGACGGCCGGCTCGCTGCTTGGCGGTGTGCTTATCTCGGTATGGGGCGGTTTTAAAAACAAACTCGCCACCTTTATGCTATCCTGCGCGGGTTTTGGCGTTACGTTCGCCCTGCTTGGGGTGGCAAAAAACTTTTATGTCTACCTGTTTATCATGTTTATTGCCGGTATTTTTATGCCCATCGCCAGCACGGTAGAAACCGTTTTGATACAGGAAACGGTGGAGGAGGATATGCTGGGCAGGGTGTTTTCGATTGTACAGATTATAATTACCGCCGCCATGCCCCTTGGCATGCTGCTGTTCGGTCCGCTCGGTGATATTGTACCCATCGAATGGCTGCTGATTGCTTCTGGAATTATACTGGTTATACTAAGCCCGTTTGCGTTGTTGTGCGACCCGGAACACAGTGCCAGTCGTTCTTAGCACAAAAAACCAAAGAACCCCCACCTTAAGCACGATGAACTGCACCCCATATGTTAGACAGTATGATATACTGAAAACAAATGGGGTGTTTTTCTATGCCAAAAGGGATACCGAACAAGCGACATACGGGAGAGTTTAAGCAACAGGCGGTGGAATACATGC
>JAEWPV010000005.1 GCA_023460535.1 Bacillota bacterium | reverse complement strand
GAATACATCATTGCTTTTGACCGTAATGGTCAGCTTTGCTTTGCCCTTTTGCACTCGCTTTCCACTCGTTCTGATCTCCACCCGTCCTTTTCCTCATTTTCGTTAGTCGTTTTGCCCATCGCTATATACAATGTAAACAATACCCAATATTGTACAGGAGGAATATTTCATGAAAAAAATAATCGCCCTTATTCTTGTTGCCATGATGGCACTTGGCATGGTTTCCTGCGCCTCGGGACAGGCTCCGGCTGCCACTGATCCTTCGACGCCAGAAGCGGCTGCACCGGCAGCTCCCGCTGAGCCGGCAGGGGCAGCAAAGATCAAAGTCGGCATTATCAACAACCCACCGGCCGAATCTGGCTATCGCGAAGCGAATGTTAAGGATTTCGAGTCTGTCTTTACAAGCGAGAATGGATACGATGCGAAAACCTACTACAGCATTAACAATGACGAACAGCTTAATGCAGCCCAGCAGTTTATCACCGAAGGTGTGGATTACTTAATTATCTCCGCCGCAGCAACAGACGGTTGGGATGCTACTCTCAAGTCTGCCAAAGAAGCAGGCATCAAAGTCTTCCTGTTTGACCGTATGATCAATTGCGATGAAAGCCTTTATGAGAGCGCTGTCGTATCCGACATGGCCAAGCAGGGCGAAACCGCCGTTGCGTGGCTGAAAGCGCAGGGCCTTTCTGAAGTCAAAGTGGTTCACATTCAGGGTGCAATGGGCTCTGACGCTCAGATTGGTCGTACCGGTGCGCTTGACGCTGAGTTTGCTGCCGGAACAATGATCAAGGTCGTGCAGCAAACAGCAACATGGGACGAGGCCGAAGCGAAGAAAATCGTGGAATCCGTTATCAATTCCGGTGAAAAGTTCAACGTTATCTATGCCGAGAACGACGGTATGGCTAAGGGCGCTGTCGCCGCTCTTGATGAAGCGGGCATCACCCATGGCGTTGATGGCGACGTTATAATCATGGGCTTTGACTGCAACAGATGGGCTCTTAGAGAACTGCTTGCAGGCAAGTGGAACTATGACGGTCAGTGCAGCCCCTTCCAGGCAGCTGTAATTGATAACATGATTAAGAATGGAACTACTCAGAAGAAAGTAATTTCGGAAGAAAAGGGCTTTGATGCCAAGACAATTACCCAGGCTGACATCGATACCTACGGTCTCGGCGAGTAATAATCTAAACTAAATAAATACCCCGGGGATTAGACCCCATTCACGGGGTGCGGGTATGTGGATGATATCCGCATATCCGCACCCCGTTTTTTTAGTAAAACGTTGTAGTAACAGAAAATATACTAACACATAAAGGTGGAATGTTTGATGCACGACGACTTCGTCTTATCCATGCGGAACATATGCAAAGCGTTTCCGGGTGTGCGGGCATTACATAATGTAGATTTCACGCTCCGCAAAGGTGAAATTCGTGCCCTTATGGGCGAAAACGGTGCCGGAAAGTCAACCTTGATCAAAGTGCTAACCGGGGTTTATCATAAGGATGCCGGTCAGATTAGCATAGCAGGCATGGATAAAGCAATAACGATCAGGGCACCACGTGAAGCGCAGAGTTTAGGCATAAGCACGGTATATCAGGAGATCATGCTTTGCCCAAACCTGACCGTGGCGGAGAATATGTTTGTCGGGCGTGCCGGACACGGCTTTGTTAACTGGCGTGCCATGGAGAAAAGAGCCGGCGAGATCCTTAACAACCTCAACATTCCGGCAAGGGCTACCCAACAGCTTGCCAGCTGTTCGTTGGCCGTACAGCAAATGGTCGCCATTGCCCGTGCCGTTGATATGGAGTGCAAAATCCTGATATTGGATGAGCCGACATCCTCTCTGGATGATCAGGAGGTCGAAAAGCTCTTTTCGCTTATGCGCAGTCTGAAGTCCCGAGGTGTCGGTATTATTTTTGTTACGCATTTTCTCGAACAGGTATATGAGGTGTGTGACGGTATTACGGTTTTGCGCAACGGCGAACTGGTTGGTGAATATAATATCGACGAGCTGCCGCCCGTAGAGCTTGTTGCCAAGATGATGGGCAAGAAGCTTGAAGATCTATCCGAGCTGCACAAGCAGGAGCTATCACCCGTCGATGCCAAGAGTACTCCATTCTTAGAGACGCACGGGCTTTCCAGCGCAGCCGGTGTAAAGCCGTTTGACTTTAAAATCAACAAGGGTGAAGTCAATGGATTCGCCGGTCTATTGGGATCCGGACGCAGTGAAAGCGTTCGGGCGATTTTTGGAGCGGACAGGATCACCGGCGGTAAGGTGCGGATAAATGGAGAAGCCGTCAGGGTGACCAGACCCATTGAGGCGATGAAGCACGGAATCGCTTATCTGTCGGAAGACCGCAAACGCGACGGTCTCATAGCCGATTTGTCGGTACGGGAGAATATCATTCTTTCGCTGCAGGTTATGAAGGGCTTTTTCAGGCCAATATCCAAGGCGGAGGCGGAAGCGTTCGCGGATGAGTACATAAAGCTCCTGGGCATCAAAACCGCTTCGGCGGATACACCGATCAAATCTCTTTCGGGGGGAAACCAACAAAAAGTCATCCTGGCCCGATGGCTGCTCACGCACCCGAGCTACCTTATACTGGACGAACCCACGCGCGGCATAGATGTCGGAACAAAGGTGGATATCCAAAAACTTGTGTTAAAGCTTGCCGCAGAGGGTATGAGCATCACATTCATCTCGTCTGAGATCGAAGAGATGGTTCGCACCTGCTCGCGGCTCATTGTTATGAAGGACCGTAATATTGTAGGTGAGCTAAGCGGTGGTGAGGTAACGCAGGAGAATATAATGCACACAATCGCAGGGGGAAAAGACGATTTGGTGCATACTGATGCGGGGGAATTGGTTAAATGAATAAATTCAAAGCGGCAATGCAAAAAAACTCAAGATCCCAACTGATCATTCCGTTACTCGCCCTTTTCGCGCTAATCGTTTTCAACCTAATCAGAGACCCTGGCTTTTTTTCCATTGAGCTCATAGAAAACTCTTACGGGAATGCCGTTCTGTCTGGGAATCTTCTTAGTATTCTCAACGGGGCATCCGAGCTTGCGATTTTAGCAATGGGCATGACACTGGTTACTGCCGTTTCCAAAGGGCAGGACATCAGCGTGGGCGCTGCCGCGGCAATTGCGGGCAGCGTTTTTGTCAAAATGCTTCAAGCAGGACAAATCAGCTGGGGCAGCATCTTTGGTGCATTTTTGGTGGCCTGTGTTGTCGCTATGCTCTTTGGCGCGTTCAACGGCGCCTTGGTTGCTGTATTCAAAGTTCAGCCGATGATTGCAACGTTGATTTTATTTACGATCGGACGATCGATTGCTTATTGGATTAATGGCGGAGCTACTCCCACAATCTTTGACGACAAGTTGACCTATTTAGGGAGCTTTATCCCAGGCATCCCGATTCCCACACCGATTTTTGTGGTAATCATATGCGCGGTTCTTTTTGCCCTTGTATTAAAGTTTACGAACCTTGGTCTTTACTCGCAAGTGGTGGGAATAAATGAAAAAGCCGCCCACTTAAACGGGATCAACCCTGTTCGGATAAAATTGCTGGCTTACGTGATATTGGGTCTTTGCGTCGCCGTTGCGGGTTCTATCAACGTAGCGAAGCTGGGCTTGATAAACCATGAAACTATTTTGATAGGAATCGAGATGGATGCCATTCTGGCGGTGGCCATTGGCGGCAACTCGCTGGGTGGCGGAAAGTTTAAAATGATCGGCTCTGTAATAGGTGCGTATGTGATTCAGGGATTGACGATTACGCTTTATGCCATGAAAGTTTCTTCAACCGATGTAAAAGCCTATAAAGCGATTGTTATCATAGCAATCGTAGTATTAGGCTCGCCAAAAGTGAAGAAAGTCGCCAATCAGCTATTGAGCAGGCTGCTCAATAGTAAAAAGGCGTCTTTGATCGTGGAGGAAGTATGACATGATAAAAAACAACACCTTATTAGCCGGCATAACGGAGCGCAAGCGCAGAGAACCCCTTACCGATACCAATCTGCTGTTAACGATAACGATTTGCATATTCTTCGGCATGTATTTGCTGGCCATGTTCAATTTGCGCGGGGGCTTTCTAAACCCCCAGCAGTTTATCGACATATTCAATAACAATGCGTCGCTTATTATTGTTTCCTGCGGGCTGACTATTGTTATGATTGCGGGCGGTATTGATATTTCGGTGGGCGGCATCATTGCATTGGTGACGATGTCCTGTATCGTCTACCTAGATGGCAACGGCGGAAGTGTCCTGGGCTCAATAGCCTTGTCGTTGGGTATAGGCGTTGCATTTGGGCTTATACAGGGTTTTTTGGTAGCGTATTTAGAGATTCAGCCTTTTATCATCACCTTAGCCGGCATGTTTTTTGCAAAAGGGATGACAACCATTGTAAGCGTAAATCCACTCACGGCAAAACTAGAGACTTTTGTAGCGCTTAAAGAGATGCGTATAGAAATCCCGTGGAAGTGGCTTGGCTCTTACGGCAAAGCAGGCAATTTTAT
The DNA here is from genome assembly GCA_023460535.1 of Bacillota bacterium. GTDB lineage: Bacteria > Bacillota > Clostridia > Oscillospirales > Ruminococcaceae > Acetanaerobacterium. The sequence continues at coordinate 83,765 of JAEWPV010000005.1, read as the reverse complement.
CCCAGCAAGGATAGAGCTTGGAGTTATCATCGCGCTGGTAGTAGTGCTGGCTGTTTTCATTATTCTGAAATGGACGAAGTTCGGGCGCAATCTTTATGCCATAGGGGGTAGCAGCCAAAGCGCGTTGATGCTTGGCGTAAACGTAAAACGCACAAAGTTTTTTTCCTACCTTCTTTGCGGGTTGTTATCCGGAATAGCGGGCTATGTTTATCTTTTACATACCGGAGCGGGCAACGCCTCAAATGCTACTATGTACGAAATGAAAGCAATCGCGTCGTCCATTATTGGCGGCACCCTGCTTACCGGCGGCGTTGGCAATGTTATCGGCACGCTCTTTGGTGTGCTCACGCTGGTTTCAATTAACTCCATTGTTGTTGCTTCCGGGCTTTCAAAGCCATGGTGGCAGAGTATAACCACCGGTGCACTGCTTTGCTTCTTTATTCTGCTTCAGAGCGTAGTGCTTGCGCGCCGGGGTAAAGGCGGTTTCAAACTCTTGCTTCCCAAATGGTTGAAATTCCGGGGTGAAGTGAATAAAGACAGTAAGGCCTAAGGGGATGCAAAATGGTCATGCATGACTCATGCTGTTGGATGAATTAAGCAAGCTGATTTCAAGATGTTAAGGCTTTGTGCTTAGCTATGATACATTTTTATATTTGCCATAAATAACAAATTATGACAACTTAATAAGTAAACGAGGCACTCTACGGTTGTAATGATTGCGTAGAGTGCCTTACTTATTTTTGCTAATATTCATCCACATCCACCGTTATACCGGACTTAAATTCCACGGTGAATTTATCCACGGCAATGGCAGTTGCCGTTTTGACAGGCGACCTTCTCAACCAGCAACTAAACCAAAGCGACACACCCGCCTGTCAATAACCGCAAGCGGGTGGGCTTTGTCGTATTCTAAAACGTTTTCAATTCTCCTGTGCAGTTCGGAAGGAAACGGGTACTTTTATACTGCGTGTAATTGACGGCAGCAACCAGAATTATCGCGCTTTCCGGCCCCATTCACACAAAGAATAACGCAACGAATCTCATTTTCTCCAATAGTTCCTGCAGTCTTTGGTTCTGTCCATATACCCATATTCTATTAAATAGCGGCGCAGTGTGGCGTAATCGCTGTAGATTGCCTCCAAAACCGTGTTAACTTGCTTTTCCGTATATTCTCTACCCGGTTCAAATTGCTCTGCGATCTTTCTCAGAATAACTATTTTCTTTTTCTCCTTTGGCGAGAACAACTTAAGCTTTAAAGGTTCCAGGCTCAAAAACATACTTTCAAGTATTTTTTGGTTTTCTTCTTCCGTTATCTCATATCTTTCGTCCACCATAGTCGCTCCTTTGTGGATAGGCAATAAACTTGCCTGCCTGCTTTTGTTTTCTTCTATCGTTTCCCACGCGGCTAAATACAGCTTAGCCGTCTTTGCCCTTTCCCGAAAAACAAACCGTTGATGCCGGATGGTGGATGCCGCTACTCCAAGCGTCTTTGCTATTTCGTTGTCGTTTAGCCCGTTATTAAAATGCATAAACAGCTCCTTTTGATTGTCCGTAAGGGAAAGCTGCTTGCTATATATCAGGTCCTGGAATCTGTCGGGATGCTCACATTCCATGTGGAGAACAACCGCTTTCTCAGCACAAAAGAACCTTTCGTCCAATTTAAATATCTCAGCTATATCAAAAGCCTTACCACAGTGAATACATACATATGCATTGGCGTCGCTTAAGACGAAGCCTTTTTTTATTTCATCCACTGAAATTCTGTCAAGCTCAAACATGATTGCACCTCTAGTTATTATTATAATAAACACATTATATAATTGTTTATCAAATATGTCAACACATACAGAACAACAGTAGTTAAAGACTATTTGCTTTATAGTGTGGTAAGTATGCTCGTTACAAATCAGGGATAGAGCGTCACACCATTCGACAGAGATGGTTCGTCTTTAATCAAGGGAAACCTTTTTAACACGTTCGTTTTTAAAAAGTAACTGTTAGCAATTCCTGTTTACTACTTGCATTATTCACCAACTTTAAGTATGCTTGTCAATATAAGCTGTATAATGTCTTTGTTTCGCTACACCGTACGGTGCAGTTAATATAAGACAATCGTACATCGTGAAAAAAGCCTCCGCAAGAGGTATTTGAACTAGAGAGAAGTCCTCCCATGGTTTCCTTGTGTAATAATCAGTTTTTCGTGTTGATGCTATCGCTTCGTTCTACTGCGGCGTATGAATCAATTTCGTCGAATGATGTGGGACGATAATACAGTTCTGTTCCGATTCATAGAATCGTGTAAGGGAGATATGGATTATGGCACAGTATCGGTTAAAAGCTGCCCGTACCAGCACCTTGCTTCAGCGGTTGTTTAAGGCACCCAATCTGGACGAGTTTTTGCACAACAGCATAAACACATCACAAATCCCTGAGTTTCACCTTTACATATCCACATTGTGCAGACAGACCGGACAGGTACCAGAGCAAATCATAAAGCGCGCAATGATTGACCGCACGTACGGGCACCAGATTTTTAACGGAACACGCCGCCCCTCGCGGGATAAAGTGATTCTGCTTGCGTTCGGCTTTGGACTAAACGTGGATGAGACGCAGGAACTGCTGAGGATGGCACAAAAAAGCACACTCTATCCCAAAATCATGCGAGATGCCGCTATCCTGAGGTGCATAAACGACCAAAAGGGTGTAATTGAAACACAAAGCGTACTGCAGTCACTGGGATTAACCCTGTTAGGCGGTGAGGAGAAGCATGGATGATATCTTGCTGCAAAGCTTGTCAGCGGAGTATGACTGTAACCGCTATCCCCGGGAGTTTTTGACGGCTTACGAACCCATGGAGTGCCTCGCGCATAACGAGGCAGGGGAGACCCTGCTGGTAAAAAGCCTGACATCAGGTCTTTTGTACGTGACCAAATGTTACACAGATAAAGCCCTGCTCTCAAGCACCGGAGAAGGGGCGCTGCTAAAAAAACTCAACCATCCCGGGTTACCCGCGTTTGTTGGCGAATATCAAAACAATACGATGTTGTGTGTGGTGCGAGAGTACATCGAAGGAACCCCGCTAAACCAATATGCCGCGCAAAACAACCAGTCAAACGCCATGATTATCTCCTTCGCCAATCAGCTTTGTGATATCTTGTGTTACCTGCATAGTCAGAACCCGCCCATTATTCATCGGGATATTAAGCCACACAATGTTATCGTTGACATTACAGGCAAGGTTCGGCTCATTGACTTTGGAATTTCCCGCGTTTATGATGAGTTCGCGCAGGAGGATACCGTATGCTTTGGCACAAAGCAGTTTGCGGCGCCCGAGCAGTACGGCTTTTCACAAACCGACGCTCGCGCCGACCTCTTTTCGCTTGGTATTTTACTGGGCTGGCTGTTAACCGGCGAGTCCGATCGAACACTGATGCTAAAGAGCATTACCAACCCGCGCCTAAGGCGCCTGATAAGAAGGTGCACCGAGTTTGCGCCTGAAAAACGCTATCAGTCAGCCAAACAATTTAAACGAGCGATTCAGCATGCCAGTGGTGACAAAAAAAACGCATCCTGCGGCTGGCGGGTAGCATCTCTGCCTGCGTGGTGTGTTTGTGTATGGGATTCCTGATTGGACGGTTTACCGAGTTTGCTGCGCCAAACCCGCAGACTCCCGGCGTTTCCTTCGAGGAACCGCTGATTGAGCAGGCGGTGCGTAAGGCACTAAACAAAACGCAGAATGAACCGATTGACCCGGCTCAGCTGCTAGATGTGCGAGAGCTTTATCTTTTTGGCGACCGGATAGCCGATGACGTAGAGGACTATATGCTTCTGGGGCAGCATATGGCAAGCAACAACGGGGAAATAAAGAACGGAAATATCCGATCGCTGAACGATGTTTCAAAGCTGAAAAACCTTAGATGCCTATCCATTGCACTTCAAAGCATTCAGGATGTATCTCCGCTGAGTGAGCTTGCGGGGCTGGAACAACTGGATCTCAAGCACAACCCGGTTGAGGACGTATCACCGCTGTCCACGCTGGTTACTCTGCGCGAACTGTACCTGTATGATACCCGTGTCACCAACCTCTCGATGCTATCGAGCTGTCCAAGGCTTGAGAATCTGGATATCGGAAAAACAAATATTCCATCACTCTCGGTGTTATCCGGATTAAAGAATCTAATAAGCCTGTCTATGCGAGACTGTACGCTCGATACCCTGTCCGGAATAGAGCAATACATGTATTTAGAGCAGATAGAGCTTAACGATGTTGCGGACGGGGACGTTACGCCGCTTTTATCGCTGCCACGGCTTAAGGAGCTTCATTTGGGTCAACCACTTCAACGACAGGCTCAAGATAGCCTGAAGCAGGCGCCTTTTGTGGTGCTGCTTGATGATAGCAAATGAACCGTTTTGCAAACAGAGACACTTCCACTCAAACGAAAAACGCGTCTTGACGTGGCTTATAAGCCATTATCAAGGCGCGTTTGGATATAAGACTTTGCCAATGAAGACGGTTTGCGTGGGTGATAAATGCGTGTTTGCTTAAGTTGTTCGTTTGGGCTACACGCAAAAAGTCGAACGCGGGGTTGCATCTGCCACCATAGTACCAAAACGGTTCTAATAAGGACGTTATGTAGCGCGAGACAATGCTATTTGAGCTCTTCCAAACGCCTTAGGATGCGCTTGTTGTAGTTAATCACACGGCGTTCGTATTCCTCGTTCATATACCGCGAGGCAAGCAGAAAATCAGCGGTCGCGCGGTTGTTGGCAATTGGGATGTCGTATACCACCGCAATGCGCAAGAGCGCCTTTACGTCAGGGTCATGCGGCTGCGATTCCAGAGGGTCGGAGAAAAAGACGATAAAGTCAATGGCTCCTTCCACAATCCGAGAACCTATCTGCTGGTCGCCGCCCAACGGACCGCTGTTGTAGCCCTTAACGGGCAGCCCGGTTTTGTCGGCAAGCAGTCGCGCGGTTGTGCCCGTTCCGCACAGAAAATGTCCCTTTAAAATCTCCTTGTTCTTTTCCGCCCATTCCACAAGGTCCATCTTTTTGCCGTCGTGCGCAATCAGCGCAATGTGCTTTTGTCGCCCGATGGTAAAATTGATGTAGTCGTCAAGTATCATTGTATGGCTCCTTTTCCCTTAATTTTAAATCGTGGTTTTCGAATATCCGATGCCGAATTTGTACATTTCGACCTCAGTAAACTCCAAAGCTATTCATTCTAGGAGGGCAGTTAGGACAGGAAGTCACTGCTTTATCCCGCTCCTATTATACCCCTTGCTGCCCCTTACACGCAAGGGGAATACACGGCTTTGTCGCATTGACGGCAAACAATTGCAGTGGTATAATTGCCATGAATGATGCGGCCAAAGTATTACAAATGCAATGCCGCCGCACATGGTGCTTTGTACCAATCAAAGGAGTGAAACGTATGGTCAGCTCTGCCTCTATTCTGTTTATGGTAATTACGCTGCTTATCGCTCTGGTTCTGCCGTTGGTTTTGGTGTTGGTTTTATGTATTAAGAAAAAGATACATATTATTCCCGTGCTGGTGGGTGCCGGGGTCTTCTTCTTGTTTCAGATGATTCTACGCATCCCTGCACTTCAGATTGCGGCGTCAATCTCTCCAAAGTTTCAGCAGTTTGTTTCGTCTCCGATTTTAGGCGGATTGTTTCTGGGGCTTACCGCCGGTATCTTTGAGGAGTTTGGTCGATATATAGGCTATAAAACCCTGCTTAAACGCCGTGACGCATGGCGTGATGGTGTTGCATTTGGTCTTGGTCACGGTGGAATCGAGGCAGTTTTACTGGTGGGACTAGGCTATGTAAATAACCTGCTTTATGCCATGGTTATCAACAGCGGGCAGTGGGATGCGATTGCGGCGGTGCTGCCGCAAGAAACCGCCCAGCAGGTGTATGCAGGCTTAGTGAACACGTCCGCTCATATGTTTTTAATCAGCGGTGTCGAACGGTTATTTGCCATGACCGTTCAGATAGCCCTGTCAATTCTGGTGCTGTATGGTATTCGCAAGCGCCGCTTTGGGTACGTATTACTTGCGGTGGGCTTCCATTTTGTGCTGGATAGTCCCCTTGCGTTGTTAAACAAGCAGGTAGGCATAGTTGGAACCGAGTTGTATATTATGCTGTGCGCCGTCGCGGCACTGGTGTATATCCTGTATTCTAAAAAGGCGTTTGAGCGCCTAGAGAATACAGAGCAAACCGTGTCCCCTCAGCCGGTATTGGCTGAGTCGGATGCAGAGGAACAATAGAACGCGTATTACAAATGGCAGTAAAAAACGGGGCAGTCTCAGACTGTCCCGTTTTGATATCATCGCGCGTGGCTAAAACCAGGGGCTAATATACGTCGTCGTCCATAGGAACAGGGGTATAATACCGCCTGAGACTCTCGGGGAAGTAGTAATCAAGAAGCTGGTATATCCCGTACATCAGTGCCGCCGCCGCAACCACAAACAATAGAATTTTCACAAACACCTTCATGATAATTTCCCTCCTGAATAAGGTCGTATCAGGTACTAATATCCGATCAGTTCGAATATGCCAAAATCGGCAGGGGATAAGATGTCCCCCTTAGCAGGATATAACGTGGCATATTCGTACGCTCCACCTGCTTTGCCTTCATGCATCAGGTTGCCGTGAACAGCTTTGCCGCCTATAAAACCGGAGATGCCAAACCGCGCCTTAAACAGCCCCTCGGGAATAGCAAACGAGCCGCCCCAGTACTCTCCCTGCAAGTCTTCACCGGAAAAGAGGGATAGAGCAAATCCTTGGGGATCCGCTTCGCTTTGCAATCCGTCTACAACAGTATACGCACAGGTAATCCCTTTGCGTGAAAACTGCAGAAGAATATAATCCTCAGTCTTATCCGGGTTCGGGGCAAACGCCGCAGTAAGAGTACTCTCCTCAGGGCAGAACGCCTTGTCCGTTTCAAACGCCCACATACGCACATGCAATCCTTCCTGAGGGCGGTAACACATCACCGCCTGTGCAAAGATTGGCTGCGTAATTGCATCGTCGGTGCAGGTAAGCTTTGCAACGGGTAGGATATCCCATCTTGGCGAAGTACTGCGAGACGTATGGTCTTTGGTGACGGTTATTTTGTAGTTCATCATTTACATTCCTTTTGTCTTGCATCGTGAGCCGTAACGTGTTTAATTTATTATAGCACAGAATTACGGATTTTAACAATGGCAACCGAGGCGCTTACGCACATATTAAAGAACAGAAATATATACAAATCTCACAATAATAACGTAATCAATTTTATAATTCGTACATAGTGCATTGAACCGATTATTGTGCTATAATATTATAGCTGTCTATGAAAAGTGAATAAGAAGGTGTAGCTCAGTTGGTTAGAGCGCCTGCTTGACATGCAGGAGGTCGATGGTTCAAATCCATTCATCTTCACCACAAACGCCCTTGAAGTGCATTGCTTCAAGGGCGTTTGCGCTTTTTGCTGACATACAACACACCTCGTTGAGATAATCTAATAATGCGCATGATTGTGTGCACATTCGACACACAAACACATAGTATGGAATGATAGCGTATTGTTCTCATAGAAGGAGGGGTACCGATGAGATATTGCCGTTTTCGCTGTCGCAGATACGATTGGTTCTGGGATCGCAGATGGAGACGCCGTAGGTTCTTTTAATACCCCAAGTGGGCTGTTTCGTCACAGCCCCTTCAAAACGGTTTCGTTTTGAAGCTTGTTGAGTATAAACTCGAACAGACAGACGGAAAAAATAGCGATAAAGCCAGCGTCAATGGCGCTGGCTTTATCGCTAAAAATTTGGTTTAGCTGTTGGTCGCCACTAACGGGATGTAAAAGATAACAGCCGTCGCTATCTTTGCACACGTCCGGTGCCGTCGCCGCCTGCAAGTGCCGCCACCTCTGCAACAGAAACATGGTTGAAGTCGGTTTCGATTGAGTGCTTTAAGCACGAGGCAGCCGTAGCAAACTCAATGGCATCCTGCGAGGAGTAGCCTTGTGACAGAGCATAGATTAAGCCGCCGCCAAAGCTGTCGCCGCCGCCTACACGGTCTACGATGCGAACCGCATAGCTTTTGGAGAAGTGATACTCTTTGCCGTCATACAGCATAGCAGCCCAGTCATTGTCGTTGGCCGAGATGCTGCTGCGCAGCGTGATGGCGACATATTTGCAGCCAAACCGTTTAGCCAGTTGGCTTGCAACACTCTTGTACGCCTCATGGTTTAACTTGCCGCTGTCAACATCGGTGCCCTCTGCCTTAATGCCAAACACCTTGTCGGCATCCTCTTCGTTAGCGATGCAAACATCCACATAAGGCATCAGCTCACCCATCGTCTTGCCGGCCTGCTCGCTGGTCCACAGGTTTTTGCGAAAATTAAGGTCGCAGCTGACGGTAATACCCTTCTCACGCGCCTTTTTGCAGGCGGCAAGGCAGATATCCGCAACGTTTTGCCCCAACGCGGGGGTGATGCCTGTGAAGTGAAACCAGCTGCAGCCCTCAAAAATAGCATCCCAATCAAAATCATCCATCGATGCGGTTGCAATGGCAGAGCCGGCACGGTCATAGATAACCTTGGAGGCACGCTGGCTTGCCCCTTTTTCAAGATAGTAAATGCCCACACGCGCGCCGCCACGGGTGATTAAGGAGGTGTCTACGCCGTATTTGCGCAGGGAGTTTACGGCCGACTGACCAATCTCGTGTTTGGGCAGTTTCGTAACAAACGCGGCATCCTGACCGAAATTTGCAAGAGATACTGCAACGTTTGCCTCACCCCCGCCAAAGGTTGCACCCAGCTTATTCACCTGCACAAAGCGATAATACCCCTCAGGGGCAAGGCGAAGCATAATCTCGCCAAAGGTAACATACTTAGCCATATCTATGTTCTCCTATTCAACTTATATCGTTTTATTTTCAATCGGAATCCACGTTACTTTTGCAGCAGATGCACCGCAAATCCGCCTATTTCCTCCTTGAGGTAAAATGCGGCAAGCTCACCCTTTGCATTGTACTTGGCGCTCTCTTCAATAAACTCAACACCCATAAACTTCAGGTAGTTTACAGCGCGCTCAATGGTGTTTGTGCGGATTGCTATGTGACCCTTTCTGCCGTAAAACGGCATTCTCATAACCTCTACAGCGCTACCGGCAAACACCGAGCCGTTGCCCGGCTTTTTGCTAAGCCCAAACAGCGTCTCGAACCGCCCGGCTATCGCTTCCACATCATCACCGGGTTCGGGGTTAATGCCAACATGGCCAAGCTCAAAGCCAAGCATGGTCATAACAGCCTCTCTGGCCAAACGGGTAATCTCGTCAAATCGGCCTTCGTTAATCAGTTCCTCTTTTACCATCCAGCTGCCGCCGCACGCAAGCACCTTGGGAAACGACAGGTAATCCATCAGGTTTTTCGGGCCGATACCGCCGGTGGGCATAAACTTAACATTGGTATAGGGTGCCGCCATCGCCTTAATCATGTTAATACCGCCGGCCTGCTCTGCCGGAAAGAACTTCACCACGTCAAGGCCAAGCTCCAAGGCTTGCTCAATGTCGCTGGGGTTGGAGCAGCCGGGTACAATCGCAATCCCCTTTTCTATGCAGTGCCGCACAACGTTGGGGTTAAGACCCGGGCTTACAATAAACTTAGCACCTGCCTCTATGGCGTCGTCCGCCTGTGCCGGGGTAAGAACAGTCCCCGCGCCCACCAGCATATCTGGCAGCTCCTTTGCGATAAGCGCAATGGCCTCTTTGGCGCATGAGGTGCGGAAGGTAACCTCCGCAGCGGGAAGTCCTCCGTCATACAGAGCCTTGGCAAGGGGTACGGCGTCCTTCGGGTCGTTAATCTTAATAACAGGGACGATACCGATTGCCGCAACGTTGTTGATGATGTTGTTCATGGATGATACCATGCCTTTCCGGCTGTCTGTTCAGCCATAATTGTGTGTCATGTTACAGAGCAAGGTTGTATCTTTTATTGCAAAGTATTATTACGCAAAACCAAAGTAACGCGCGGCGTTGTAGTAGCTAATGTCTTCTACCAGCTTTCCAAGATACTCCATATCATCGGGGTACTCGCCGTTATCCACCAGCTCACCGATAAAGTTGCACAGGATGCGCCTGAAATACTCATGGCGGGTGTAGGATAGAAAGCTGCGAGAATCAGTCAGCATGCCCACAAAGTTGCCCAGAACGCCTCCCTGAGCAAGGGCGGTAAGCTGTGCCTCCATACCGGCCTTGGTGTCGTTAAACCACCATGCGCTGCCGTGCTGAATCTTCCCCTGTCCTTCGCCTTGAAAACATCCGATTAACGAGATGATACCCTCGTTATCCTGGGGATTAAGCGAATAAAGGATGGTTTTGGGTAAGCTGTCTTCGCACTCAAGCGCATTGAGGAAGCTTGAAAGCTTATCAAGCCGTGTATTTTGGAAGATGGCATCGTACCCGGTGTCGGGTCCCAGTCTATCGTACATGCGGGTGTTGTTGTCGCGCTTGCAGCCAAAATGCAGCTGCATCACAAAGCCGTTTTTATAATATTCTTTGCCAAGATACAGCAGCAGGTTTGTTTTGTATCCCTCCGCTTGTTCGGGGGTGATGGACTTGCCGGCTAAAGCAGCCGCAAAAATCTCCTGAGCCTGTTCGTCGCTGATTGGCGCATAAACGCAGGACTCAAGCGCGTGGTCAGACACTGTTGCGCCGTTTTGTTTAAAGTACGCAATACGGTCACTCAGCGCCTGTTTCAATGTCTTAAGGTCGAAAATGCGGTAGCCGACGACCGCCGAAAGTCGCTCGATATATGGAGCAAAATCCGGCTTCTCCACATTCAACGCCTTGTCGGGGCGGGTAGCGGGCAAAACCTTAACATTAAAGTCCTTGTCGGCGGCAATCGCCTTATGGTACTCCAGTGTGTCGGCAGGGTCGTCGGTGGTGCAGATTACCGTGACATTGGAGTGCTTGATAATTCCGCGCACGCTCATTTCGGGGCTTGCAAGCACCGCGTTGCAGCGTTCAAATATTTCCTTCGCGTTTTTGGCAGTCAAGGGTTCTGAAATCCCGAAATAACGCTGCAGCTCCAGATGCGACCAATGATAGATCGGGTGTCCCACCGCACGGGGCAGGGTAGAGGCATACGCATAAAACTTGTCATAGTCACTGGCAGAACCGGTAACGCAAGTTTCATCAGTGCCGTTCGAGCGCATTAGACGCCACTTATAATGGTCGCCGCCAAGCCATACCTCGGTGATGGTGGCATACTGCTTGTCCTGCGCAATCTCCGCGGGGTTGATGTGGCAATGGTAGTCGATGACGGGTAGCTTTTTCGCGTAGTTATGATACAGTGTTTTCGCCGCCTGCGAGCGGAGTAAAAAATCGTCGTCCATAAAGGTTTTCATATCTTTACACACCTTTCTTTGCCGTTCATCCAGTTATAACAGATTTGCTGAATCGCCTTTTACAGGGTAACGCCGGACTTGAAGATCGCGAAGTCTCTGCAGCCGTTTATCTCAGCGCGAACCTGCTTGCCTGAGGCGACCTCAATAATATAATCGAAAAACTGCTCGCCCACCTCGTCAAAATCGGCACCTTCGGCCAGTACACCGGCGTTGAAATCAATCCAGCTGCGTTTTTGCGTTGCCAGCGCTGTGTTAGACGAGATCTTTACAGTGGGGGCGGGGGAGCCAAACGGGGTACCGCGTCCCGTTGTAAACAGCACAATGTGCGCACCCGAGGCAACCAGAGCGGTCGCCGCAACCAGGTCGTTGCCCGGCCCCTGCAACAGATTAAGCCCCTTGGTCAAGGTGCGCTCGCCGTAATCCAGCACATCGGTTACCTCGGCGGTGCCGCCCTTTTGAATACAGCCCAGAGACTTGTCCTCCAGCGTAGTAATGCCGCCCTTTTTGTTGCCGGGCGACGGGTTTTCGTATATCACCTGATTATGACGACTGTAGTAGTCCTTAAACTCGTTTATCAGGCGTACCGTCTTATCAAACACCGCTTCACTGCGGCAACGGTTCATTAAGATGGTCTCCGCGCCGAACATCTCGGGCACCTCGGTGAGGATAGCGGTACCGCCGCTTGCTACCAGAATGTCGGAAAAACGCCCGACAAGCGGGTTTGCCGTGATGCCCGAAAGTCCATCCGAGCCGCCGCATTTCAGTCCCACAATCAGCTCGGAGGCATCCACCGGCTCACGGGTAAACTGAGCAGCGTAATCAATTAACTCATGCAGGATTGCCTGCCCGTCGGCAAATTCATCCTCGGTCGCCTGACACTCAAGATAGCGCACCCGCTCACCGTCCACCTCGCCCAACACTTTGCGAAACTCGGTGATATTGTTGTTTTCGCAGCCAAGTCCGAGAATCAGCACTGCGCCGGCGTTTGGATGATGAACCATCCCGGCAAGAATCTTCTGGGTGTACTCCTGGTCGTCGCCCATCTGGGAACACCCGTAGGGGTGCGGAAAGCTGAACACACCGTCGATCTGCTTCTCGTTAGCATAGCTTGCCGCATTGCGCGCCAGCTGGTCGGCTATGGAATTAACACAGCCCACGGTGGGTACAATCCACACCTCGTTGCGCACACCAACCTGCCCGTCCTTGCGGCGGTAGCCGTTAAATGTGCTGGGCTTGCGTTGTGGTAACGGAACAAGGTTGGGCTGATAGGTGTAGCTGAGTACATCGCCCAATCCTGTCTTTACATTATGGGTGTGCACCCACTGTCCCGGCGCAATATCACTTTGCGCGTTGCCGATGGCAAAGCCGTATTTTAACACCTTGTCGCCTTTGGCAATCGGCTCAACCGCGAATTTATGACCGGCCGGAATATCCTCAGCAAGAACCACGGCGCGGTCGCGCACCATAACGTGCTCGCCTTTTGTGAGCGCATCCAGCGCAACCGCGACGTTATCCGCGCCGTTTATTGTAATATATCGTGCCATTTTATGACCATACCTTTCCCAAATGCATCAGCACACCACCGCTTGCAGTGCCGCCTTCATGCCCTTGTCGCGAATCATCGCAAGATCTTGCCCAACCTGCTGCGCAAAGCCCGGCATCAGGCCGAGGTCCTCGCCCCAAAAATCGGTTGACGCACAGAGAGAAGACACGTACAGCTCCGTATCCTTACAATGCTTAGCGCAAAAATCAAGCACCTGCTTGTCGTCGAGAATCTCGTAGGCTTCTTCACCGCGCGCGCCAGTGTATTTACCCTCGGCGTCAAACGCACCGGTGTAAAACTGCATCAGTGCCGCAAACGAGAAGGTGAGCAGACGCGGCAGCTTGCCGTATCGCTCGGCGTACTCCTTAACGCTGGGCATAACACGGGCACGCCACTTTGCAAACGAGTTGAGCGTAATAGAAAGCAGGCGATGGTCAATATACGGGTTTTTAAACCGCTCCACCACCGAGTTCGCAAAGCTCTCCAGCTCGTCCTTGGGTAGCGTTAGGGTCGGAATAATCTCATCAAACATGGCGCGATGAAGAAACGTACCTATCACGTCATCATGCATACAGTCGCGCACAATATCCTGTCCCGCGAGGAATGCCGCAGGAACCATAGAGGTATGCGCACCGTTTAGGATGCGCACCTTGCGCTTTTTGTATGGGGTGTGGTCGTTTGTAATAAGAATAGGCAGATTCGCCGCTGCCAGCTTTAGCTCGTCAGCGATGCTTTCCGGTCCCTCGATAACCCAAAAGCCGAACACCTCTGCGGTATTAATCAGCTGGTCCTCATAGCCGTTTTGCTCCCACAGCGTTTGCACCTCATCGCGGGGATACCCGGTGACGATGCGGTCAACGAGCGTGCTGCAAAACACGTTGGCATCACACAGCCATGTCATAAAGGCATCACCCAGTTGCCACCGCTCGGCATAACGGGTAACACACTGTTTCAGCTGTGCGCCGTTGTTGTCTATCAGCTCGCAGGACAGCACAATAACGCCTTTATCCGTGCTGCCGCCAAAGGCGGTAAAGCGCTCGAATAACAGGCGTGTCAACTTTGCGGGGAATGTATCCGGCGGCGCATCGGTAAAGCTGTCTTTCTCGCTGTACACAATACCCGCTTCGGTGGTATTGGAGACGATAAACCGCAAATCTGGGTTATGCGCCTCCTGCAAAAACTGGCCAAACTCAGAGTAGGGGTTTATACAATGGTCAATACAGCTCACTACACGGCGCGTATTCACCCTTTCGCCGTTTTCAATGCCGCGCAGATAAAGGGTATAAAGACCCTGCTGCTCATTGATCAGCGTCGCGAGACCGGTTGCAATAGGCTGCACAACCGCAACCTTGCCGTGAAAGCCCGCCTTTTCATTCAATATATCAACAAAGAAATCCACAAAGCCGCGCAGGAAGTTACCCTCACCGAACTGAAGCACACGTACCGGAGCTCTTTCTAGTACATAATCGTTTTGGTGTGTTTGAGTTAAAACTTGATAATTCAGTCGTTGCATATTCAATTCTCCTATCCATTTTCCGTAGTGTTGCGGCGTGTATGTTTGACTGTGCCAAGTTTTACGTTATGAATACATAACCTCTCTTTCAATTGCAGAAATAAAAGACAAGGCAGCCCTGCAACCACCAGCCTTTGATGCAATCATTACTTTTAGCCGTCTCTTTCCACGCAAAAAACGCGCAAAAAAACACAGCTAACCATATATATGAAGCTCGAATATTACCCTTGAGCATAGTATATCCCTCTTTTGGCGCAATCGCAATGCTTCGCAAGATAATGTTACTGTTTTTAAGCAAAACGTCAACAAAACCCGCCATGAAAAAACAATTATTGTCCGTTTAGACAATGACTTTGACAATCAATAAACAACCAGTGTACCATTGCATTATTTGCATTCCCGCAACAAGGCGTCCGTGTTTTGTTAACATTTTCAGTGTACAGTAATACTAGGGTAATTATATAAAAGAGGAGAATGTTCAATGAGCTTTTTCAACGGGCTGCGATACCGATTACAGCGCTTTATGGTCGGACGAAATGGCGTAGACCTATTATCGCGCGACCTGAATATTTTGGGTCTTGCCTTTATGCTTGCAGATCTGTTTTTACGCAGCTATGTTTTATATTTTGTCGGCTTGGCTTGCTTTTTAATCTCACTGCTTCGCAGTCTTTCGCGTAGTACGACAAAACGCTCCGCAGAAAATGTGTGGTACTTTAACAAAAGAAGTCAGGTTAAAAAATGGTTTGCGGCAAAACGCCAGGAGTTTTCGGATAGAAAGGTGTATCGTTATTTCCGTTGTGCCGGTTGTAGCCAGCGGTTTCGCGTGCCAAAGGGAAGAGGACGAATAGAAATTACCTGCCCCAAATGCAGCAGGAGAGTTATAAAGAAAACCTGAATGTAATCCGGATAAATGGAATAGAGCCACACGAATCTTGGCAACATAAGTTTAGACGGGCATTCATCCAACAATGATGCATACTGGGGCACACACGCAAAAGAAGATAAGTATAAGCCCGCGTTGATTATGATGGAAATGAGGTCGTTTGTATGAGAAGGAGTACAGCCATTCTCTTATCTACTGCATTTGTGTTTCTGTTTTCCGGATGCGGGATGTTTAACAAAGACACGCAATCAATACCGCCCAACAGCTCTGCCGAGCCGGTATCCAGCGTACCGGTAAGTGCCGAGCCGACACCCGGCATTGACATTACCGAAGAGCAGATTACCATCACGCTTCCGGGCAGTCTGTTTCAAATCGGGTATGACTTAAACCTGGAGGACGTCAGCTCTGAGGATATAACCAAAAATGCGGACGGCTCGTACACGGTGGTACTGAACAAGGAAAAATACCTGCGGCTGGTGGAGGACTATAAAGGGGATGCCGAGCGCATCTTTAACCAGTTTGCCGACACGTTCCCATCCATTGACTCCATTACGAGCAATACCGACCTTACCGAGGTCACAGTATCAGTAGACCGCGCCTCCTTCGAGCAAGGGCTGGATTCGGTTGCGCTGGTAGGGCTTTCGATGGGTGCGTTGACCTTTCAGGCGATTACGGGTAACGAAAACGGACAGCGCGAGGTGACCGTTCATGTGAAGGATAAAAGCACAAATGAAGTCTTTTTAACTAAAACCTATCCGGAAGCGTTTGGCGACAGCTCTAAATAATCGGTTAGGCGTTCTTGATTAAAACTGATTAGCTGCTCCGCAAGGGGTGGTTCATCTCTTCGCAATAGTCCGTCAGCAAATATCAAGCCACTATCACATCGGTGCTTATGATGGGTGCAAAGTAAAAGGGAATGGTGCGTAGTTATCGAAGCACTGTTCCCTTTATGCTTTTATGTATATGCTAATCACCTGTACTACCCGTCAAACCGTCTGCGTAGCACCTGCAACGCCTTTTTTTCTATTCTGGATACATACGACCGAGAAATCTTAAGCCGCGCAGCGACCTCCCGTTGCGTAAGCGGGGCGTCGCCATTAATACCGTAACGCAGGCAGATAATTGTTTTCTCCCGCGTGTCAAGATGTTTGTTTATCAGCTTGTGCAGCTTTTCTGCCTTTAGCTTCAGATCAATGTTTTCAAAGATGCACTCATCCTCAGCCACGATATCCATCAGCGTTAAGGTATTACCTTCCTTATCCGTGTCGATTGGATCGCTGATGTAAATATCCTGTGCGCTCTTCTTCTGGTTGCGAAAGTGCATCAATATTTCGTTTTCAATACACCGCGCGGCATAGGTGGCAAAGCGGGTGCCCTTATCACAATCGAAGGTGGAAACCGCCTTAATCAACCCGATGGTTCCGATTGAAATCAGATCGTCTTGATCCTTTTGATTGGAGTAATATTTTTTTATGATATGGGCAACCAAACGCAGGTTGTGCTCAATCAGCTTATTGCGTGCGGCCATATCGCCATCCCGAATGCGTTCCAGACATTCCCGTTCGTCCTTGGCTGAAAGAGGTTTTGGGAACGACCCGCCAGAGGAGATATGCAGTGCCAAAAACCACAGGTTTTCCAAGACGAACTGCAGCAGTGCCAGATACATTGCGTCACATCCTGTCATAATCGTTGATTGTGCGCTGCAAAAGTAAGCTATAATACGTGTTCCCTCAAAACTGCATATGTTACTGCACCCGTAATCACAAATCACAGCATAAGGCACGCCAATTAACACCTTCCGCATCAAAACAAGGCTTGGTTATGTTTCTAATCCTGTTTTGCGGTTATAATTGCTTTATCTAGGGGTAAAGCTTTAACATATGGGGTCTGACGCGGATGCTTATCTGAACTTTTAGCGAAGATTAGTATTGTTGACTTTAACAGTATATGTTGCTAGGCGGGTAAATTTGTTTGTCCGTACCGAATATTCTGGTTGCGCTATGTGCTTGCGGAAAACCTGAAAAAAAGAAAAAGCCGACGTTTTGATGACGTCGGCTTACTGCTTGTTAGGGGGAGCATTACATTAGTTTGTTTTTATCTTTTGCCTGCATCAGCTTTTTCCAAGCATACAGGGCAAGGGTGACGGCGATAATGCCATAAGCAATGAACACACGGAAGTATTCGCCAAGTTCTGCGCTGCCAAAGATGTTTTTGCCCGCAACAGGGGATACATTGAACAGCAGGTGGAACAAAAGCGTTCCCATCAAAGCCTGACCAACCGTGGCCTTAGATACCGAGGCGCCGCCAATAAGCAGTGCGGCAGCGGAGAACATTCCAACGTTTTCGTGTGCGTTGTAGGTACTCATGTTGCCGAGATTCTGCAAAAAGATAATCTGACCGAGCGCGGCAAGTACGGTGGAGATGCAGATAGAGGTTACACGGGTTTTGTTTACGTTGATGCCCGCAACAGCCGCAACCTTGGAGTCCTGACCGACCGCACGCATGTTCTGCCCAAGCTTTGTTCTGATAAAGGCCTGCACAAAGAAGCAAAGCAGCGCGATAAGCAGGTACGGAACCATGGGGATTTTGCAAAATGCCCGGAAGTTTTTAAGTCCCGGCAAAAACTCTGCGATAATGCCGAGAATAATAATAGCGCCGCTTACGCATAGCATCACAAGGTTTTTTGTGGTGTGATCTTTTTTTACAAAACGCTTAATTAGCAACCATACAAGGAACAGTGAGGCAAAGAATACGGCTGCAAGAAAAATATCCATCTTCCAGATGTTGTCCAGCGCATATTTCATCGTGGTAAGGTCAATGGTGTTACGCACACCAACGCCGGTGCTAAGCATGATGCTGGGTGCATCAATCGGAATTACGCCGCCCAAGAAGAACAGATAGATAAACTGGTACACACCCGAGGCAAAAAAGCCAAGAATCATACTGGTTATCATCTCTTGTCCCTTGGTCTTGTTTAGCAGATTGCCGGTCATCCAACCGAGCAAAATGGCAAGGGGAACCGAAATGGCAGAGGCCAAAAGGATTGCCGGAAGCCCTTCGAACTTCATGATGGATACGATAAACAAACCGGTTTGTCCCGCCATCGCTCCCAGTACAATACCAAAGTTTAGCCCCAGACCGGTAACAATGGGAATAATGAGCGAAAGCACAAGAAATGCATTTCGATCAAAACGGGAGATTAGGTCCATCAAGATAATTTCAGGCGAAGAACCGGAGTAGATGACGCCCAGAATACACACAATGATAAATACAATCGGAACGATGTTCGCGATAAAAAATTTCCTGACGCGTTCCATGATGGGATTATTCATCGCTGCCGCCTCCTGTCTGAGTAAGTGCATACAAGATAATGCCGTTGGATACGATGATGCGGACAACCTCCGAAAGGCTGCCTTCCGGCATCAACAGGTTAGCAACAGGAAGCGCGATTGTCAGCAATGCCTGAAACAAAAACGTACCTAATATTACATGCGAAATCTTACAGTTTCTCGCCGTAGCGCCGCCCAAAAGAACCGCCGCTACCGGTTGGAACGCCATGTTAAGCGGTGCGTTATACAACTGGTAAAAACCAAAGCTTTGCGCATAGAATATAATGCCCACGGCACCGATTACGGTGGATAACATCGTTCCCAGCAAACGCATGCGGTTTACGTTAATTCCCGATGCAATAGCAAACCGGGTATTTGCGCCCGCCGCCTTCATGCCTATGCCGGTTTTACTCAACCCGAACAGCCACATCAGCAGGCACATCAGCAAGCCAAACAGGATAAGACCGGTGGGGATGGTAACCCCGCCGACGGTAAAAGACCAAAACCGGTTAAAGATCTTATCATAGTTGCCGGTAAGCGTAATGGTCGAGCGTAAGCCGCCCTCCGAGCCGCCGATTGGCCAGATCATAGCGGGATTCTTAAACGGCAAAATCAGCCAGCCCATACACATCAAAGAAACGATAGCATAACCCACATAGGTACCAACCATCATTTCGTCTCCCTTGACCGAGTTAAGAAGCTTGCCGTACAAAAAGCCGGAAGCAGCACCGAAGGGAATAGACAGTGCAATTGCCACAAGAATGCCAACCCATCCGGATAACCCCAACTCAATGCCGATAAGACCACCAACGATACCACACAGGATACCGACAGGAAGACCAAAGTTCATGCCCGTTCCGGACATGATAGCGGGAACCATCGCAAGAGACAGAACCATGTTCATGCCAAAACGCACCAAAACGTCGGACATCAGCGTACCCATATCCTGCTTCTGCAAAACTGCCGTAACAATCAAAACCAGCAAAAAAGCGATGATGATTATTCGCGGCAAACCAACCTGCCGAACCATTGATTTTACTCTACTCATTGCCCTGCACCACCTTTTGCGGCAGCCCCGGCCATGGCCAGCCCGAATTGCGAATCGGGGGCACCGGGGTCAAGAATATCGGTAATCTTGCCGCCCGTTACAATGGCAATGCGTCCGCAGATAAGTCGTAGCTCTGCAAGCTCGGAAGAAGTCATAATAACGGTCAGTCCAAATTCCTTGTTTAATTTTACGACGGTATCAAGCACAAGGCTTTTCGCGCCAACGTCTATGCCGCGCGTCGGCTCGGACACCAGCAGCACACCGGGCTGCAAGAGCAGCGCGCGGGCGATGCACACCTTCTGCTGATTTCCGCCGGAAAGACGCTTAACAGGCTGTGTGGGTCCCGTACAGCGAATATCAAGAATCTCAATATACTCCTGCGCGGTTTTGCGAATCTCAGGCCAGTTCTTAAACGTTAGCGGTCCAAGACGGAACAGGTATTTGTCCTGATTCACAATAGAGGGAACAACCATATTCATCTCTATCGAGTTATCAAGTACTAAACCAACACCGCGTCGATCCTCCGAAACAAAGCTAAGTCCTGCATTTAGCGATGCCTTCGGATTATTCAGCGCGAGCTTCTTACCTTCTACGGTTACCTCTCCGTAAGCAGGGTAAAGACCCATCAAGCCATTGGCGATGCCAATCTTTCCCTGACCAGCCAAACCACCAATGCCAAGAATTTCGCCCTTGTAAACGTCAAGGTCAATGCCTCGAACAACCTCACCCGGCATCTCCACCCTTAACCCGCGTATCGAAAGAGCAACCTTGCTGTGGTCAACACGGTCGTTTACCTGCTTTTGAGACATATCAATCTTGCGTCCCACCATCAGCTCGGCAATTTGGTTAATGTTTGTCTCTGTTTTATTAAGCGTCTCAATCCAGCTTCCGTCACGCATAACGGTAATCTTATCCGCAACATCAATTACTTCATCAAGTCGGTGGGTAATAAATAATATACCAACGCCGTCGGCGGCAAGCTTCTTCATTGCCGCAAGCAGGCTGCGCGCCTCACTTTCGGCAAGCACGGCAGTCGGCTCGTCAAACACCAGTATTCTGATGTTGTTTTTGTCTATTTCTCGGGCAATTTCTATAAACTGCATGTACCCAACGGGCAAGCCCGCAACAGGCAGGTTCTCGTCCAGATCCATGCCAAGCTTATCTAGTGCCTTTCTGGAATCACTTTGAATTGTTTGCAGATCAAGCTGTTGAAGCTTATCGCCAAAAACAGAACCCAACAACCCCTTCTTCAGAGGCTCACGGTTGAGCTTAATGTTCTCGGCAACGGTAAAGCCGGGTATCAGCATAAACTCCTGGTGAACCATTCCAATTCCCAGGTTCATGGCATCGGATGGATGGCGAATATTCGCTTTTTCTCCCGCCACGGAGATTTCTCCTTCAAACCCACCGGTACTGTGGATAACGGACATACCAAACAAGATATTCATCAACGTCGATTTTCCGGCACCGTTTTCTCCGCATATCGCGTGAATCTCTCCCGGCATAACCTCTAGAGAAATACCCTTTAATACCTTGTTGCCATAGTATTCTTTTTTTATATCCTTCATTTTAAGGATAGGGGTGTTTTCCATCAAGATAAATCGCCGCCTAGCATTATCAATTTTGTGTTACATTTACGGTTAAATGCGCCACAGGATTGATAGTTATACCCTGTGGCGCACCTGCGTTAACCTTTAATCAAACGTCCCTGAGTATGGCTCTTAGCCAAAGGTGTAGTACTGACCGAGAATGGTGTAGAAGTTATCGTACGCCACTTCGTTCTCTACCAAGGTATCCATAGTTACAGGACCACCTGCGATGTCGTCACAAACAGCCTGCAGAACAGCCTTGTCGTTCTTTCCAGAAGCCTTGCCATCCAGATACTGCTGAGCATATCTTACGCCGGCCTCAACAAACAGCATGTTAACCGGTACAGTCCAGGTGGACATACGACCGGGGTTGCCGCCTGCGGTGATGGCCTTGGTGGTCTCGGCAAGAATAAACTCTACGTCGCCGGCCTTGTCATCGGGAATCTCGATGCCAAGTGCTCCGGGATAGCCGTGATAGGGGCTGGGGCAGCACTGCTGCGGGAAGATGGCTCCGCCCTCAAGAATGGTCTTGATAAGGGGCTCCTGCATTGCGCAGTTGGTGGAGAAGAACGCGGTGTCCTTACCGTACTTCGCAATCATCTTCGGAACATCCTCAAGGATGAACTGCTGCGCACCGGGAACGCCGGAGTCACCGGTTGGGTCGGGCGCGGTAGCTTCTACAAACTCAATACCAAGCTCAGCGGCCTTTGCCTTGAGCAGGTCGCGTCTGGTAGAAAGCAGAGCGATGGACATATGTCTGGGGAAGGAGTAGTGAACAAAGGTCTTGGCGCCAAGAGCCTGAGCCTGCTCCATGATGGTCGAACCCATACCAAGCTCGTCCGCGTTCAGAACAACGTCAGCAACGGGAGAGATGGTGCCGGGATCTTCACCGACTACGCCGGCAATTACCAGCAGGTCAGGGCGAAGCTCCTTCGCCTTAGCGATAGCGGCAGAAGCGCCGGGAACCGCCTGAACGAATACCAGAGCCTTTACGGACTCATCAGCAATCAGGTTAAGGGTGTTGGAGATTGTGGTCTCCTGCTCCTTAGAGAAGTTGTCGGGATAAGTAGCGGTCACAATCTGACCAGGGAACTTCGCCTTCATGTTCTCAGCAGCGCGGAACTCTTCCTCACCCTGAGACACGGTGCCGGTGATAATAGCAATTTTGTAATCAGGAGCAGCGGGTGCTTCGCCTGATGCATCGGGAGTGCTGGAATCTGCAGGAGCTACTGGTGTACTGGCGCAAGCTGCAAGGCTAAAAAGCATAACAGATGCAAGTACAATCGATAAAAGTCTTTTCATGCGTTCCTCCATTTTAAGTACATATTAATTGGTTGCAACAATAGTGCAGATGCAATTATACCACAAGCAAAAAAATGTGTCAAAAACGTAAACCATACATAAATTTATGTAAAATAATATTATGCATAGAATTTTTATAAATATAATATCGCACATGCGTATAATGTACAAAATTTGCTAAACAAATCTCAACAAACTCACAAAATGGAGAATTGAAAAAACTGTTTATGTGGTATTGTACATAAAAATGTTGTGTTTTGCAGTTGTGGTTTAGTGTTATAAAAATACAAAGTATTAATTATCTATTAAGCGTAGCAATTAACAGTTGCTATATGGTAAAATTGGCAAGAAACAATAGTCCATATTAAAGTGGCAGAGTGATGCAGAGTTAAATCGTTAAACAATAGATTACTCGTGGATTATTTTGGATCCAGAGGAGTAATCGTTTGCGATGTTAGCACAAACCAATGTATGGCAGTTCCATTACTTAAAATAAGCAAGCAGGATAGGGGGGACCCATCCTGCTTGCGTTAACCCATATATGCCTGATTCCCTAAGCCGTAATCAGGTTACGAACGCGCCTGAGCAAGCCGTTCGTTGATTATCTTTTTCCAAGCCGAAGCGGATCTGCTTCCAGATACCGGGCTACCAACCAGATTACCGTTTTGGTCTGCAAAGAATGTGGTGGGAACAAAGGTTACATTGCTCATAAACGATTTATTCAGCATCGAGGAGGAGGGGATATACATCTTATATGTGGCGCCTGTTTTGTTGACAATACTCTGGATAGACGACACGTTACCGGGTCCGTCCAGCGCAACGCCAATAATGTTTACACCCTTGCCTTTAAACTCCTTGTATACCTCGTCGATGTCCGGAATCTCGGTGATGCAGGGATTGCAATAGGTTGCCCATACGTTAATCATGGTTAACTCGTAGTTGTTCAGGATACTCTGGGTAGCGGTGTTTCCGGCAAGATCGGTCATGCTGAAGGTACCGATGGTACCTACACTGTTTTGCTTGCTGCTCGAAGCGTTGTTGCTCGAAGCCGCAGAACTGCTTGACGGTTTTGAGCTGCTCTGCGAAGAAGAACTGTTTGCCGAGGAAGAACTGTCCGCTTTAGAGGATGAGTTCGAAGTTGAAGAATTGCTTTTAGAAGCTGCTACACCGGAAGAGCTGTTGCTATTTGCCTGCGAAGAGGCACCCTTCGTCGTTGCTGCGGCATCGGAGCTCTGGCTACTTTGCACACCCTCGCTTTGCCCGTCGGCACCTTGGTTTTCCTGCTGCTCTGCGTCGGAATCATAATTGCCCTCTTCAACAGCACTGTTATCGGCAATCTGTTCTGCGGCGGCAACCTCAATCTCCGTTGTAAATCCTTCGCTGGTACTTACAGGCTCATCGGTGCCGCCTGCACTGCAAGAGGTAAATACAGCTAGCGCAAGTACGGTTGCTGTGGCTGCTGCTATCAATCGTCTCATAAATAAACCTCACTTATATTTATTTTATGTCAACAAACATGTGCCTTGAAAGCCTGCTATTATTCTAACACCACAACAAATTCGTTTCAATTAAACAATACTTCAAATTATGTTAACTAACCAATGCCATAGTTGTTACGCAATTTCGAATAAAATGTTTCGTTTTTATCAATACCAAAGCCTGGCTTCACTTGATAGAAACGCAATTTTGGTTGCAACACGATAAATCGAATGATATAATGTAATGCATTCGTCTGCAAAATTCGGACAATGGCAAGGTACAATCTCAATTTTACGGGCAATGCCGGAGGGATAACATAAATATGAAATTTGTAAAAGAAAAGAGCTTTTATGCCAGTATAGCAGCCATCGCTCTTCCAATTGCACTGCAAAACCTGATTGGTTTTGGGGTAAACATGACCGATACGCTGATGATCGGCGCGCTGGGTGAGGCACAGTTATCGGCGGTAGCGCTGGCAAACCAGCCGTTTTTTATTCTGCTTATCCTTACCTTTGGTATTTCAAGCGGCATTTCGGTGCTTACCGCGCAGTACTGGGGCAAGGGGGAGGTCGAGCCAATTCGGCGTGCGTTTGCAATCGCGCTTAATGTTGCGGGGTTGTTATCCATACTGTTTTTTATCGGCGCATTTTTCTTCCCCCACGAGATATTGAGTATCTACTCGCACGAAGAAAACGTAATAGAGCTGGGCGCGCAATATCTAAAAATAATGTCGTTTGCATACCTGTTCTACGGCATTACCAACACCTATCTTTCCACACTCAGAAGCGTAGAGGTCGTTAAGATATCTCTTGTGGTATACGGTATATCGTTTGTGGTAAACGTCATAATAAACTACACGCTGATCTTTGGTCACTTTGGTTTTCCCGCACTGGGGGTGCGTGGCGCCGCAATCGGCACGTTAACCGCACGCTTAACCGAGTTCTTGATAGCCATGATCTTTATGATCTTTTTTGAAAAAAAGGTGCGGCTGCGGCTCACTGACCTTTTCAAAATTGATAAGGTTCTGTTCGGCGATTATCTGCGCCATGGTGTACCGGTTCTGTTAAACGAGCTTCTGTGGTCGGTGGGTATGTCGGTACAGTCGGTTATCATCGGTAGAATCGGTTCGGATTTTGTGGCGGCAAACAGCATTGTGGGCGTACTGCAGCAGCTTACCACCATCGTAATTTTTGGTATGGCAAACGCCGGTGCCGTCGTAATTGGCAAGGCGGTTGGCACGGGCAAAAATGAGTATGTGCGCCGCTGCGCAAACACACTGCTTGTGCTGAGTGTTGGCGTAGGTATAATCGGCACAGTGATTATGTTGTTGCTTCGTGGCATCGCAATAGATTTTTACAACGTTCCCGAAACAACCAAACTGATTGCAAACCAGGTGATGACAGTCGCCTCTGTAAACGCGTTTTTTATCTCGGTCTGTGCCATAAATTTGATAGGCACATTGCGAGGGGCAGGGGATACCCGGTTTGTTTTTATCGCAGATACCATACTGATATGGGTGCTGTCCGCTCCGTTGGGCATGCTGGCTGGTTGGGTGTTAAAATGGCCTGCTTGGGCGGTATTTATCTGTCTGCGTGTGGACGAACCGCTCAAAGCGTTGGCGATACTGTTTCGTCTAAAAGGGCAAAAATGGATCAACAATGTAACAAGGTAGATAAAAAAAATAAGTATTTGCGTAAATTTTCATCAAATGTATTGACATATAGGGGTGCAGCGAAGTAAAATGACCTTAGGTTTTGGGCTTGTTTAGGGAGATTATGCCATGATGGTACTTCAGTGTGGTACATATGCAGGCTATGGTGCAAAAGCTCAAGCTTCCGATGAGCAGCTCGTTGCCGCCGCGCGTTTGGGCTGTGACGACAGCATAACCGCCCTTCTTATCCGGTATCTGCCGTTTATTACACGAAAAGCGGTGGCGTGCGGACATTCGTTTATGGATGAGGACGACTTTATTCAAGAAGGGTTAATTGCACTGTTTCGTGCAATTTGCTTTTACAAAAATGATAAAAGCGCCACCTTTGTTACCTTTGCCACGACCTGTATTAACAATAGCTTTCGTTCGGCACTTCGTTCGGGCGAGTTACTTAAGCACAAACCGTTGCGCAGTTACGTTTCTTTGGAAGAGCATAACGCCGCAAGCGATATCTATCGCACCGGTGATGCAAACAACGGTTGTTCACCAGAAACCCTCGTGATTAAGAAGGAAGAATACGCGCTCATCAAGCAAACCATCCGATCTCTTCTTTCGGGGCTGGAACGGGAAATACTGATGCTGTATTTAAAGGGTCTTACATACGAGCAGATGGCTGTACGTCTCGGCGTTACCCGCAAAGCGGTGGATAACGCTTTGCAGCGTGCAAGAAAAAAGTTGGGTGCTGTCGTGCGGTAGGTTTTAACTGCCAAAGATAGGTTGGCTCGCTTTTCATTTCCACTTGTGCAAAACCGCATATGCGGCTTGCCATATGCCCCAGTAGCTCAACGGAAGAGCGTTGGTTTTCAAAGGTGTCGGTTCAAATCCGTCCGCGGGCGCAAATTTTTATCCAAAAAGCGAGGTAAATTTCATGTTCGAAGACAAAACCCTAAATTGTAAGGATTGCGGTGCTGAGTTTGTGTTTACCGCAGGCGAGCAGGAGTTTTACGCGGCGAAAGGCTTTGTAAATGAGCCCCAGCGCTGCAAGAGCTGCCGCGATGCCCGCAAGAACGCATCCAAGCCGGAGAAAGAGATGTTCACTGCCACCTGTGCAAGCTGTGGGGCAGAGGCTAAGGTTCCTTTCAGACCGCGTGAAGATCGTCCCGTTTACTGCAGCGAGTGCTTTGCACGGATGAAGGAAGAAGGCTAATCCACAAGAGTATAAAAGGTGCTTCGGTGTTTGCCGGGGCACCTTTTTGGTGTAAAACAGAAAACGGCAGCCTCGTATAAGGCTGCCGTTTTCTTTCTTATTTCGTGAAGTGGTTTGAACCGTTTATGCCGCTATCTGGTATGGTGCTCTGCAATTTCATCCTTGCGGAACAACAACGAGATACACCAAATGCCGGCGAGCGCTACAAGGGTATAGATGATTCTGCTTAATATGGCTGTCTGTCCGCCAAAAATCCATGCAACAATGTCAAAGCTGAATATACCGATGCTTCCCCAGTTTAAGGCGCCGATAATCACCAGGATTAGTGATATCCTGTCAAGCATGTGTATTCATCTCCTTCTTGGGTATAAATATAGCGAAGTGCTATCTCTGCAAAACTTTCGCAGATAGCCCTAGTTTTCCAAATCAAACAGCAATTATGCGTTACGCGTTTGGGAGTCAATATTTTAAAGCAACAGAATAAATGGTCTTGCACAAGCAAATGCAAAAAAAGCAATCGGTATCATCATAAATTATTATCCGCATTATCAAGCGGTCTACTCGCCGTTTTTTATACGCTGGTAAATTTCCCACAGCTTAAAGCGGATGGTGTAGCTGCCGTGATCGGTTACGATACGCAGTTCGTCCGGTGTTAAAAACTCGGCAAGCTCCTCTTCCTCGCTGGCGGAGGGCAGACACATCGGCGGAAAGACCACACACCACCAGTTTTTTCCCTGTGCTTGCCCTAGGCGAATGCAAAGCGCGTCATAGCGACCCGCGGGCAGCGTGACCTCGTCATAGGTCCGCGTGTTAAACCAGCGGTTTTCAATCGATGCGTGAGCGGTGTACGCGCAACCTTTATCATTCAAAACGCGGTTGGCGGCAGCCTCAATCTCCGGCAGACGGGTGGAGATATCCGTCTTTGCCTGCTCTTTGTTTTCACCGCACCACAAGAGGTCTCCGCATTGCTCCAGAATCCTGTCCCGCACGGCAAGCTTAATCTGCTGGTCGGTTTCGTTGTCCGAGTCTGCAATTACATGTAAACGCAAAAGTTTCCCGTTAATCTGTCCGCATTCCTTACCAAACTCGGTAAAGCCGGAAAGCAGCATGGTAAGCACAGCCAGTATCAGCCCGATGAGTAGCGATAGCTCTGGTTTTTTCATATGTAAAAACCGTCCTTTACTGATAAAATACCAAATATCACCAGTAATATGGACGGTTTTTTTGTTGTTTATTCAGTTTGATTCATATAGCGCAGCACCGTGTTCTATAGGGGCAGTCAAATACACCTGTTCAAACCGGTCTTTTAGCCTCGCATAGCAGTGCTTTGCTCGTGCTTTATCCGTAAACAACCCAAACACCGCGCTGCCGCTGCCGGTCATCTGTGCGCCTAAAGCGCCTTCAAAAAGCATCGCCGACTTAATCTCCAATACCTCGGGCAGGGGGCACGCCCCCTCAAGCACATTACACATCAATGCGCCGACCTCGGCAAGGTCGCCCGCTGTAACCGCTGCGGCAAGCAGGTCGTTATCCGGCCTGACTATGGCGGGGGAGCGGTCATATCGCGCAAACGCCTCTTTCGTGTTCACTCCAGCATGGGGCTTTGCAATCACGATATAACATGGCGGCAGTGTGGGCAGGGGCGTCAGAAGTTCTCCAATTCCCTCAGCCAGAGCGGCGCCCCCAACAATGCAAAACGGAACATCAGCGCCCAGCGTGACGCCCAGCTCGCACAGTTGGTGAGTGGTAAGCCCCGTGTCAAACAACGTGTTCAGTCCAACAAGAACGGCCGCGGCATCCGCGCTTCCCCCGGCAAGCCCCGCCTGCATCGGGATTTCCTTTTGTAGTGTGATTCGCACCCCAACGCCCAAAACACCTTGGCTTGCGAAGAATGTCTTAGCAGCCCGAACAACAAGGTTGTCGTCCCCGGTCGGAACATCGTCATCATCGCTGGTGCAGGAGAATTGAATCACTGCATCTTGTATTATTTCTATGGTTACATAATCGCACAATGCGACGGAGTGCATCACCATACTTAACAAATGGTATCCATCTGCCTTTATGCCGGTGATATCCAGCGATAGGTTGATCTTTGCGGGCGCTGTCACGCGGCAACGGCGCATAGCGGTTTTCCTCCGTTCCTGTGCAAGGTCGGCTTACAGCTGGTTTAAAAACAGCTCAATACGTTTTAATGCCTCTAAAATATGGTCGATGGAATACGAATAGGATACACGAATGTACCCTTCGCCGCTGTCGCCAAATGCATTACCCGGAACCACGGCGATTTTTTGAGAGAACAACAGTCGTTCGCAGAACTCCTCGGAGGTCATTCCCGTGCTCTTGATGCAGGGGAAGACGTAAAACGCGCCCTCCGGTTCAAAACAGGATAGCCCCATCTTGTTAAACGCATCCACCAACAACCGGCGGCGCATGTCATATTCTTCAACCATCATGCGGATCTGCGGGTCACAATGCCTTACCGCTTCAATTGCGGCATACTGACTGGTGGAAGGGGCGCACATAATCGCAAATTGATGAATCTTGGTCATCTGCGAAAGAATCGGCTCGGGCGCACAGGCGTAGCCAAGCCGCCAACCCGTCATAGAGTACGACTTGGAAAAGCCGTTTACTACAACTGTGCGCTCCCACATGCCATCCAGCGACGCAATCGAAACATGGGTAGAGGAATACGTAAGCTCGGAATATATCTCGTCGCTGAGCACGATGATGTCCGTTCCGCGCAGCACCTCGGCAATCGCCTCAAGGTGCTCGCGGCGCATTACGCCGCCTGTAGGATTGTTTGGAAAGGGCAGGATTAACAGCTTTGTTTTGGGTGTAATCTTTTCGCGCAGCGCGCTTGCCGTCAGACGAAAATTATCCTCTTCGCGCGTAACAATCGGCACCGAGACACCGCCCGTTAAGTCGACGATGGGGGTGTAGCAAACAAAACTCGGCTCAGGTATCAGCACCTCGTCGCCGGGGTTAACCAGCGCGCGTATGGCAATGTCAATCGCCTCGGAACCGCCTACCGTTACGACAACCTCGTTCTTCGGGTTATAGGTTAGCCCAAATCGGCGGTTCTGGTACTGGGCGAGTGCTTCACGCAACTCAATCAGCCCCCAGTTGGAGGTATACCGGGTATGTCCTCTTTCCAGCGACACAATTGCCGCGTCCCGAATGTTCCAGGGCGTTTGAAAGTCAGGCTCACCAACACCTAGCGAGATGACGCCCTCCATCTCGTTGGCGATGTCAAAAAATTTACGGATGCCCGAGGGCTTGATGTTCTTTACCCGTTCGGACAACACTTTGTTGTAGTCTATCACAGCGAAGCGTTCCCCCTCTCATCCTTGTCCTCGTCGCAGAACACAAAGCCGTCGTCCTTATAGCGGCGCAGCACAAAGTGGGTGGTGGTAGACAGCACCGAGTCCATAGGGGCTAAGCGGTGCGCCACAAACAGCGCAATCTCCTGAAACGTTCTGCCCGAAACCAAAACAGCAAGGTCATACCCGCCGGACATCAGGAACACGCTTTCTACGTGGTCAAACAACATTACCTTTTTTGCAATCTCTTCAAATCCAAGATCGCGCTTTGGGGTAACGCGCAGTTCAATTAGGGCGGTAACGCGTTCTTTTCCCGTGCGCTCCCAGTCTATAACTGCCTTATAACCGCGAATGACTCCGTCTGCTTCGTATTTTGCCATGGCGGCGGCAACCTCCGCGGCCGATGCGCCCAGCATTACGGCGATCTGCTCATTGGTTAACCGTGCGTTTTTGTCCAGAATTTTTAGAAGCTTTTCCATGACAATAGTCACTCCAGTTCTTTTGTTAATATATTTATAAAAACGCGTGATGGCGTCTTTATTTCAAATCAATCAGCATCGGGGTGCGCGAAAGATACAGCGCAAACTGCTCAAATCCTGCTTCCAGGGCAAGCTGCATTCCATCTTGAATATTCATACCCACATCGCTGGAACGGTGCCCGTCCGAGCCAATGGTAATATACTCTCCGCCGAGCTCCTTAAACCGCTTGACGCATGAAAAGGGAGGAAGCGGTGTTCCAAGCCCCTGGCGGTAGCCGGAGGTGTTAATCTCAAGCGCCTTTTGGTTATCCGCCAGTGTTTTAAGAATCTCATCGATGACGTCAGCATACTCGGATAGCTCAACCGAAATTCCTTTGGCGTGCAGGTAGCGCAGCGGGTAGGTCAGGTGCGCGAGGCTGTCAAACCGATTCCAGCGGGCAACGGCCAGCACGTCCTCAAAATAGTCTTGTAACAGCAAGCGCACGTCAGAAGCACTATATTCAGAGTAATCGATATAGTAATAATCCGCTCCGTTTGACGCGTTATGCACCGAAGCCAGTACAAAATCAAAGTCATAATCACAAAGCAGCTTTTCGGATATTGCAATGTTTGAAAGCGGTTGCCCAAGCTCGATACCCGAGGATACAATCAAGCTGCCGCGAAAAACCGATTTTGCCTTTAAACACTCAAAATTCGATTGACGGATGGAAATATGGTACCTTCCGCCCTCGTAATTATCCACCTCGCAGTGGTCGGTAATGGCGATGCCGCGCAAACCCAAAGCAACGCCGTGCTCGCACATATAGGTGACCGATTGTCGCCCGTCCGGGGAGTTATCGGAATGCGTGTGGCTGTCGTACAGGTTAATAAATGACATCGAAAAGCCCCCTCGCAAGCGTTTGAAAACCGGCTGCCAGATGTGTTTGTGTAGCCTATATGATTAGACGTTTTCATAATAACATACTTTTGGCGAAAATTATAGATGACAAAATGCCCAGTAGTTTTACACGCCGCAAAGATATTTGGTTATATCCTTCAATTAAAGGTGCAAAAAAAGGCATAACTGCCACGTTGTTTTTCAAACAACCTCCAAATAATCCGCACAACAGCGGGATAGCAAAAGAAAGCGGGACTTCTGTTTTTACTCGTGTGTAGTTTATTTTGGCGGCATGTGCTATAATATACGAAGAAAATAACCCAATGGATGAAACCATTAATGCGGAGGAATCGATGGAGTTTTCGGTCAATTACGGCATACTTCAGGGCGTTTTTGCGGTACCAAACTGTGTAGTGGACCGGCACATCAAGCTGGCGGGTGCGGCGCAGCTTAAGGTGCTGCTATTTTTGCTGCGCCACAGCGATAAAACGGTAGACTGCGAAGACATGGCAAAAAAACTCGGCTATTCGCAGGCTGATATTAAGGATGCGGTGAATTACTGGAAGGAAGTCGGCGTACTGTCGCAAACAGAGGAGACCGGGCAACCGGAATACCCTCCTATTATGAAAAAAACAGCGGATATGCTTGTTTCCAAACAGGAAATAAGCCCGCCGGAGGATAAAGAAACCGTTATACCCGAGCGTACCGCGGTATACGAGCAGGGCAATATCAAACGGGTGTCAAACAGCTACCGCTTTACGCAAAAAGAAGCATTTTTGCGGGTGGAAGAAAACGAGGGCATTCGCTTTCTCGTCGATCAATGCCGCGTGCATCTCGGACGAGAGCTGCAGGGCAGCGACGTGGTCGCACTGGTTTCAATCCACGACTGGGCAGGGCTTTCGCCCGATGTCATTTTGCTTGCGGTGGGGTACTGCGCCTCACGTGGGCTCACCGATATGCGCAGCATCGAGCGGCAGTGTACGAAATGGCTCGATCTCGGCATTCGCACCCATGAGCAGGCGGAGGAATACATAAAACGCAAAGCGACGCTCCATTCCCGCGAGGCATTGGTTCAGGGCGCGTTCGGCATTTCCGGGCGCCGGCTTTCCTCTAAGGAGCAGGCGGCTATTACCCGCTGGTTTGAAGAGTTCGGCTACGATATTTCCATTATCCGCGCGGCGTTTGACAAAACGGTGGATAACACCGGCAAGCTCAGCTTTGCGTATCTGGATAAAATTCTTGCCAACTGGTTTAGCAAGGGCGTTAAAACGCTGGAACAGGCGATGGCGGAGGGTGCGGAAAAGCCAAAACGCACCGCGCGCGAAACCTCGCTTGATCTCAACTCAATTGAAAACGAAGGTCTTTACGAAACCCCGAAGCTATAGGCCGGTTTGCATGACGAAGACATAAACAACAAGGAAAGGGCGTACTACCGTATGGGATATTCCGGAGAAGTCTATGCGGCGGCAAGGTCGGTGCTTACCGAGCGCAGACAAGCCGCGCGATATATCTCGCAGCGGCGCAAAGAACAGCTGTATTCCGACATCCCCGAGCTGGAGCGGATAGAGCGGGAGCTGATTCTGATTGGTGCCGCCACCTCCAAAGCACTGCTCTCTCCCGACGCGGACGCGCAAAGCTTGCTGAGCGAGCTAAAAGAAAAAACCGACATACTCGAAAAGCGGCGCGAACGAATTATTAACGATTGTAGCCTTTCCGAAGATTACCTGTGCGTACCGTACACCTGCAAGCGCTGTGAAGACAGCGGCTTTGCCGACGGCGAGATGTGCGAGTGTTTTAAGACCGAACTAAAACGCGAAGCATACAAGCGGTTAAACGAGCAGTCCCCACTTGCCCCTTCAAGCTTTGATCAGTTTATGCTCGACTACTACCCGCAGCAGCCCGACCCGGCAAGCGGGATTGTCCCGCGTGTGAAGATGGCAGAAATATTTGATTACTGCTTAAAATACGCTACTTCGTTTTCACTTGCTTCCTCTAGCATCCTGATGTTGGGCGCGACGGGGCTGGGTAAAACCCACCTTTCGCTAGCCATCGCGTCAAGAGTGATTGAGCAAGGGTACGGCGTGGTATACGGCTCCGCAAACAACCTGTTTCGCGCGGTGGAGCAGGCGCATTTCTCCCGCGCCGGCAACAAGCACGACGCGCTGGACTCTTTACTCGGCTGCGATTTGTTGATTATTGATGACCTGGGCGCGGAGTTTTCAACGCAGTTTACCGTTTCCGCTACCTACAACATCATCAACACACGGCTTTTAACCAAACGTCCTACCATCATCAGCACCAATCTGTCAATCGCAGAGCTCAAGGATACCTATTCCGAAAAGGTGTTATCCAGATTACACGGCTCGTACAGCTTCCTGCGCTTCTTTGGCAGCGACATTCGCTCGCTGAAAAAGGTGCGATAGTAAAACATGAAGTACAAAACGTCCGCCGAAAAAACAGCGGGCGTTTTTTGTGTTGTTGCGAGTTACGAAAACCATGCTAGCCCTATCCCCATTACCAGCAGTCCTAGCAGAATTCCCACAATCGGTGTTTTTTTGCCATACCGTAGCGCCGAGGGAATCAATTCGTTAAACGACACAAACAGCATAATCCCTGCAACGATGCCCAGGATGACTCCAAGGGACAGACTGGTCAAAAACGGTCGAAGAATCAAAAGCGCAAGCAGTGCGCCCAAAGGCTCGCCTAGCCCGGATATCGCGGCGCACAACAGCCCTTTGCTCTTGCTGCCTGTCGCATAAAAAACGGGTATGGCTACCGAAATGCCCTCAGGTATGTTGTGCAGCGCGATGGCTGCCGCGACCGAAATGCCGAGAGATCGCTCTCCGCAGCCTGCCATATAAGTTGCGACGCCCTCCGGTATGTTAT
This sequence comes from Bacillota bacterium, assembly GCA_023460535.1. Lineage (GTDB taxonomy): Bacteria > Bacillota > Clostridia > Oscillospirales > Ruminococcaceae > Acetanaerobacterium. Next base: position 49,262 of record JAEWPV010000005.1, on the reverse strand, counting down.
GCGCCACTACCGCCGCCATAGTAACCAGCCCCACCCGCGCAAGCCCGGGTGGGGCTGCCGATACAGAAGAAAGCCAATCCGCTTGCTCGGGGATGGCTTTGGAACCAAGGGCGGCAAGTATGTTGCCAAACACCATGGCTAGAAGCGCGTACCCCCCGGCTGCCTGCGTGTGAACGCCTTGCTCAATAAACGCCGCCGACTCCGGCAGGATATCGGCAAGCGAGACCATAATCATCACCCCCGCCGCAAAACCCAGCGAAAAGGGCAATAGCCTTTTCGCATTTTGCCTTGCCACCACAACGACGAAACCGCCGATACCCGTACAAAGTCCTGCCGCAAGCGATAACAGCAGAGCAAAGCTGTCATTGCTCATTCGCACACCCCCTTTTCGGCGCATTGTCTGTCCATTTCACAATATATGCTGCCGAACCGCCGATTATTTGTACCGTACCATTCTTAAAAAGGCGGCGTTTGATTCAAGCCAACTCGTAGTAAAGCGTGCTTGTATCAAACAAAGAAAAGTAATATAATAACCTTTGACTTATTGAAGTGAAAATAACCCCTGGAAGGAGCATTGCATTGGAGCAGAGCTTAAAGAAGATCGAGATTTTTACCGACGGCGCGTGCAGCGGCAACCCAGGTCCGGGGGGCTACGGTACCATTCTGCGCTATGAGGGACGTGAAAAAGAGCTTTCCGGCGGCGAAGCAAACACCACCAACAACCGCATGGAGCTAATGGCAGCCATTGAAGGGTTGGCTGCGCTAAAGGAGCGTTGCGACGTTACCCTGTATACCGATTCTAAATATGTAGCAGACGCAATTACAAAGGGCTGGGCGCAAAAGTGGCGGCAGCGGGGCTGGAAGCGCAGCGGAAACGAACCCGCACTCAACCCCGATTTGTGGGAGCGACTGCTGAATCTGATTGCGCAGCATCAGGTAACCATCGTGTGGGTAAAGGGCCACGCGGGGCACCCGGAAAATGAGCGGTGCGACCGGCTTGCCGTTTTGCAGGCCCAGCGCTACAAGAACAGGTAATAAGTTCATCTAAGTATTGTTAAAGGCACTATGATTTTGCATGAAACGGTTAGACTAATACGGACTGTTTATTCAGTTTATTTTTAATTCATCGTAAATTTACTAAGAAATTGAGATTTTTTTAACAGAACCCTTGAAAGTTCTACTAGAAAGGTATATATTATAAACAGCACATAACCATTGCACGGTTTGCTATGGCAAGCTGGAGTATTGACACGGATACTGCTTTGATGCATCCGGAAAGGCAAGGGTGAAAACAATGGGCGATACAAACAACAAGACTTTCGTATATGCAGACAATGCCGCAACCACAAAGCTGTCCGATGAGGTTTTAGAGGCAATGCTGCCTTTTTATAGAGAGCAGTACGGCAACGCGTCCAGCATCTATTCCTTAGGGCGGCAGGCAAAGGTTGCGCTCGAAAAGGCGCGCGCTTCGGTTGCCGCCGCATTCGGCGCACAGCCGCAGGAGATATTCTTTACCTCGGGCGGCTCGGAGTCGGATAACTGGGCAATCAAGGGTGTTGCGCATACGTTGGGTAAGCGCGGCAAAAAGCACCTGATTACCACGGCGTTTGAGCACCACGCGGTGCTGCATGCGATGCAAACGCTCGAAAAGGAAGGGTATGAGGTGACGTATCTTCCGGTGGGGGAGAAGGGCGTTGTGGATCCCGCCGCCGTCAAACAGGCAATCCGCCCTGATACCGCACTGGTCACCATCATGTACGCCAACAACGAAATCGGCACCATTCAGCCTATCCCGGAGATTGGCGCAATCTGCCGCGAGGCGAAGGTCCTGTTTCACACCGACGCGGTACAGGCAGTCGGAAACGTAAAGATTGACGTAAACGCGCAGAACATCGATTTGCTGTCGATGTCGGCGCACAAAATACATGGTCCCAAGGGCGTGGGCGTTTTGTACTGCCGCAAGGGCATTGCGCTGCCAAACCTGATAGACGGTGGACAGCAGGAACGCGGCAAGCGCGCGGGAACCGAAAACCTCGCGGGCGTTGTCGGGCTTGCAAAAGCGGTGGAGCAAGCAACAGTGGACATCGACGCCAAGGTTACAAAGGTAACAAAACTGCGCAACCGCTTAATCGACGAACTGCTTAAAATAGACTGCTCGCGCTTAAACGGAGACCGCGAAAGAAGGCTGTGCGGTAACGCAAACATCTCGGTGGAGGGCATTGAGGGCGAGTCGCTTCTGCTGATGCTTGACATGAACGGCATAGCGGCCTCCTCCGGCTCGGCGTGCACCTCCGGTTCGCTTGACCCAAGCCACGTGTTGCTGGCTCTCGGGCTAAAGCATGAGGTTGCCCACGGTTCGCTGCGTCTCTCGCTCAGCGAGTTGACCACCGAGCAAGAGGTGGATTATATCATCCAAACAGTTCCCCCCATCGTGGAGCGCCTGCGAGCAATGTCCCCGTTATGGGAGCGTATGCAGAGAGAAAGAAACCGGTAAAACAGTTAAAAGAAAAGATTGATACTGCCGCATGGCGGCGAGATGGAGGTAACTATGCTATACAGCGATAAAGTAATGGAACATTTCTCTAGCCCCCGCAATGTGGGTGAGCTTGCCGACGCCAACGGCGTTGGCGAGGTAGGAAACGCAAAGTGCGGCGATATTATGAAGATGTACCTCAAAATTGAGGCAGGCGTCATCAAGGATGTAAAGTTTAAAACCTTCGGCTGCGGCGCGGCGATTGCGACCAGCTCAATGGCAACCGAGCTGATCAAAGGCGGCACCATCGAGGATGCGCTTAAGCTCACCAATCGCGCGGTCATGGAGGCGCTGGATGGGCTGCCCCCAGTGAAGGTTCACTGCTCGGTACTGGCAGAGCAGGCAATCAAGGCGGCGGTGGCCGATTATTACACCCGTCAAGGTATCGACCCCACCCCCATTGTCGGCAATATCGGCGATTGCGACGCGTGCCATCACGGCGATGACAGCTGCAGCTGCCACTGATAATTGATTTAAACTCAAACATAAATACAAGCGACCCGTGGGCGTAACAGTCCCGGGTCGCTTGCTTTTATTACAGGTTAAAGGTGGCTAGTTGTCTAAGTTTTTCATGTGCAGAGCGCTTAGCACCGCAATGGGGATAAAATGAATACACCAACCCATCAGTGCAATTACGCCACTCATATCGCTTGCGCCGGAGGCATCCACGCGAAACACATTGAGTATCGGCATGAGGATACACGCGGGAGCATACAGCCCATGTAACAGTAACAAGACCTTTAGCCATTTGTCCACCTTGTTTTTGGGCACAAGCGTGAGCCCCACAAACAAAGCGGAGAGAGAAAGAAAAGCGTAGCCAAGCAGGTCAAGGGCAAAAAACCATCGACCGGGCGTGTAGGTGAGAGCAAGCAATACCTCGGCGCTTTCGGTCTGGTACAGTACGGTAGTAAGCTGGGTAAAGTAAACAAGCCCAATCAACGTGACATACACGCACGCAAACGCGATGCCCGCAAGCGCCGCCACGCGCCGCTCCTTTGGTGCTTTGACAAAGAAGGCGCAGGTCATAAGCAGATAACACCACGAGAAAAGAAAGCTCGTCGCATAGGAAATGGACATTAAAGAAAACACCATAGATAGTGCAAACAGGGCTACTGTGATAGTAGCGCCGACTGACGCCCAGATGCCAATCCTGCGATTCATACTGCTGTCCTCCAAAGTCAAGTTTAATAGGTTGTGGCTTTGTCGTTAGTTTTTCAGGCTTTGCAGCGGCGCAGGAATGCGACCGCCGCGGTTGATAAACACGGCGGGGGAGGTGGTGTTGACGTGCATAACGGGTGCCGAGCCAAACAGCCCGCCCCATTCCAGACTGTCGCCCTCCTTCAGCCCGATGGCGGGGATAATTCGCACCGCCGTGGTCTTGGCGTTCACCATTCCGATTGCAGCCTCATCCGCGATAATCGCGCTGATAACCTCATCCGGCGTGTCGCCCGGGATTGCTATCATATCAAGACCCACCGAGCAAACGGCGGTCATGGCTTCCAGCTTTTCCAGAGTTAGCACGCCATTTTTTGCGGCGTCAATCATACCCGCGTCCTCCGAAACGGGGATAAACGCGCCCGATAGCCCGCCCACATGGGACGAGGCCATCACGCCGCCCTTTTTCACCGCGTCGTTGAGCAGGGCAAGCGCCGCCGTGGTGCCGCAGCAGCCGCATTGTGCAAGACCCATCTCCTCTAGGATGTGCGCAACCGAGTCGCCCACCGCCGGGGTGGGTGCAAGCGAAAGATCCACAATGCCAAACGGCATATCAAGGCGCTTAGAGGCCTCGTAAGCCACCAACTGCCCCATGCGGGTAATCTTAAACGCCGTCTTTTTCACAATATCCGCAACGGCGGTAATATCGAGGTTTTTATCCGCCTTTGCCAGCGCGCAGCGTACCACGCCGGGACCCGATACGCCGACGTTGATTACACAGTCCGGCTCGCCCACACCGTGAAAGGCGCCCGCCATAAAGGGGTTATCCTCCGGCGCATTGCAAAACACAACCAGCTTGGTTGCGCCCACACACTGCCGGTCTGCGGTCAGCTCCGCGCTCCGCTTAACAATTTGTCCCATCAGCTTCACGGCATCCATGTTAATACCGCTTTTGGTCGAGCCGATGTTAACCGACGAGCACACCCGGCTGGTTTGGTTCAGCGCGTCGGGAATGGAACGAATCAGCTCCATATCTCCCGCAGAAAAGCCCTTGTGAACGAGAGCGGAGTAGCCGCCTATTAAATTAACGCCGCATTCCTTGGCAGCACGCTCCAGCGTCAGCGCATACTTTACAGGGTCGCCCTTGCTGCTTGCAAGCAGCATCGAGATAGGGGTTACTGCGATTCGCTTATTGATTACGGGTATGCCGTATTCCTTTTCAATCTCGTCGCCGGTTTTTACAAGGTGCTGTGCCTTTTTGGTTATCTTGTCATACACCTTTTCGCATGCGCGGTCAATGTCGCTGTCGCAGCACTCCAGCAGCGAGATGCCCATTGTAATGGTTCGAATATCAAGGTTTTCATCCTGTATCATGCTTATGGTTTCTAATATATCGCTTACATTAATCATCGGTGTGTCTATCCTCCAAGTTCACCCGTTTCCCATTCCTTGCCGGGTGTAATACCTTTTCCCGTTTTATCGGTTAGATGCGATGCATGGAATTAAAGATGTCCTCGTGCATGCAGTGCACGCTAAGTCCCATCTCTTTTCCCTGCTCGCCCAGACGGTCGGCAAACTCCGAGAAGCCAATGTTCAGCTTTGAGATATCCACCATCATAATCATCGCAAACATATCCTGCAATACCGATTGGGTTACGTCCGAAACATTCACGTTGCACTCGGCGCAAACCGCGCTGATTTTTGCAAGAATACCTACCATATCTTTGCCGATTACCGTAATTACCGCACGCATGGCAATTCCTCCATCACTATAGTTTGTTGCTGTACTCCAAACACAGGGGTTGCGTTTCATACCCCTGCTACCTGTTAATTATCTATCATAGCATAATACCCTATAGAATGAAACCGCTCAAGAGATATTTTACATCCTGCACGAAACAAAGCGTTTATTCGCTTTAAAATGCAGACAATAGTATTGTAAAGCGACAGATTGTAGTCTATAATTAACGTGAAGTGCTTGGTAAACCTCGCCCTGCTTATATATGCGCGGATAGCGCGAGATTTTGGGCAAATAGTGCATAATATGTATTGACAAACAGCACACAAACCCATATAATATATCCCGTGGCGTTATGGGCTGCCGAATCCGGCGGCGTTTTTTATCGGTTAAAATCTTACCGTTTCCATTGTTCTGCGTATCATCGGTTGGGAGGCTGGTTTTTCATGCTGATTGGGCTTCGGCAGCTTTTCGACAATGAGAGCGAGCGCATCGAGTTAAACTGCGATTTTGATCTATCCGAGGTCGTGCTTTGGGGCAGATGTCCCTTTGCATCCCCCGTTCACGTCGCAGGCGAGATTGTTAACCGGACAGGCATTGTTACGCTGAGTTACAAGGCAACCTACACCCTCGCGGCAGACTGCGACCGTTGTCTGGAGCATTTTGAGCGAGAAGATGCGCAGAGTTATTCTCATGTGCTGGTGCTCAGTCTAAACGGTGAGGATACCGAAGAGTTTGTATTGCTTACGGATGCAACGCTTAACCTTACGGAGCTTGTTACATCCGATCTGGTACTGTCTATTCCCGTCAAGCTGCTTTGCAGCGACGACTGCAAAGGGCTGTGTCAGGTATGCGGAGCAAACAAAAACCATACCGCTTGTTCCTGCAAAACCAAAACGATTGACCCGCGCCTAAAGGCGCTAGAACAACTGCTTGATTAAGCGAACCGGTTTATGCCGGCTTATCCATAAGTTTTAAGGTATAAGGAGGTGCACGGCATGGCTGTACCAAAGAGGAGAGTATCCAAAGCAAGACGCGATAAGCGCCGCTCCAACGTATGGAAGCTTCCCGTTCCCGCATTCAGCAAATGCACACAGTGTGGTGAATTGAAGCTGCCTCACAGGGTTTGCCCCAACTGCGGTTATTACAAGGGCAAAGAAATTATTAAAAAAGAAGCATAGTGCTTAACCGCGATAGAGAAGGGAGACCTTCTCTATTTTGTTATTACCCGTTTTATCACTTAAGCGAACAAAGGAGAACGTGTATGCCGGTACTCATCAGCGGGGTAGAGGAACTGTCCTACGCGCACCGTGCGGGTCTGCAGGTGGGCGACACGCTGCTATCCATCAATCAAAACGTCATAAACGATGTGCTCGACTACCGGTTTTACATGGCGGAGAGGGTGCTGAAGATAGAGTACCTGCGCGGCGGCGTGGTGTATGATACGTCGGTCAGAAAAGGCGAGTACGAGGAGCTGGGGCTTGCGTTTGATACTTTTTTAATGGACAATCAGCGTTCCTGCAAAAACAAGTGCATCTTCTGCTTTGTCGACCAACTGCCAAAGGGGTTGCGCGAAACGCTCTACTTTAAGGATGACGATTCGCGCATGTCGTTTTTGCTCGGCAACTACATCACCCTTACCAACATGACCGATGAGGATATTGCCCGCATTGTCAAGATGAAGATTAGCCCCATCAACGTATCGGTACACACCACAAACCCCGACCTGCGCGTGGTAATGATGAAAAACAAGCATTCGGGCGACAGTCTGCGCCATCTTAAAACGCTGGCGGATGCGGGGGTTCGCATCAACGCCCAGCTTGTACTGTGTCCGGGGGTTAACGACTCTGCGGAGCTTAAGCGCAGCCTTGGCGACCTTGCGCAGTTTTACCCCGCGCTTGAAAGCATTGCGCTGGTGCCGGTGGGTGTTACAAAATACCGCGACGGATTGTTCCCACTCACCCCCTATACCGTCGAAAGCGCACGCGAAACCATTTCTATCGCGCACGAGTTTGCCGACGCGTTCTATAAGCAAAACGGCACCCGCCTTGTATATCCGGCCGATGAGTTTTTTATCAAAGCAAAGCTCCCGATTCCCGACGATAGGTACTACGGCGACTTTGATCAGCTGGATAACGGCGTTGGTATGGTCGCCCTGATGCGCGCAGAGTTCTACGCGGCGCTGGAGGAGCTACAGCCCAGCGATACCCCACGCAAGGTGACGGTGGCGACAGGTGTCGACGCACAGCCTTTTCTCGTCGAACTGGTTGACGCATTAAAAGAAAAATGGCATAATTTAACCTGTAACGTAGTGGCGATTCGCAACGACTTTTTCGGCGAGACCATTACCGTGGCGGGTCTTGTTACGGGCGGCGACCTGATTGCGCAGCTAAAGGGCAGGGCGCTCGGTGAGGAGCTGCTTATCCCCGACGTGATGCTGCGTTATGAAAAGGATATGTTTTTGGACAGCGTTACAGTTGCCGAGGCAGAGTATGCGTTGGGCGTTCCCATTGCCTGCATCCCGTGCGGCGGGGAGCATTTTTTAAACGCGGTTTGTGGGCTGCCGCTTTTGGAATGAAATATAGTTTTTGTGCCAACATATAGTATGACGATGTAACCAAACCGCCTTAAGCATTGCGGTAACACTTTAACAGCCGGTTCTATGTCCCTTGTTTGGGCATATGACCCCGAAGAAAGGACAAGTTCCCAATATGTCAAAACCGATTATCGCAGTGGTGGGACGCCCGAATGTGGGTAAATCCACACTGTTCAACAAGATTATAGGTCAGCGCCTTTCCATTGTAGAGGATACGCCCGGGGTAACGCGCGACCGCATCTATGCCGAGTTTGAATGGCGCGGCAAAACCTGCATGCTAGCCGATACCGGCGGCATCGAGCCGTTTACCGACGACGTCATTCTGTCACAGATGCGCAAGCAGGCAAACCTTGCCATAGAGAGTGCGGATGTGATTATACTGGTTACCGATGTGCGCTCCGGCGTTACGGCCACCGATGCGGAGGTCGCCTCCATGCTGCTCAAAAGCGGCAAACCCATTGTGCTGTGCGTTAACAAGTGCGACGCTTTGGGCGACCCGCCTGCCGACTTCTACGAGTTTTACAACCTGGGTCTAGGCGACCCCATCGCGGTGTCGTCGGTGCACGGTCACGGTACGGGCGACCTGTTGGACGCCGTATACGATAAGCTGGGCGACTTTGACGACAGCGACTACAGCGAGGAGTATATTAAGGTTGCGGTCATCGGCAAGCCCAATGTGGGTAAATCGTCGCTGATTAACCGCATAGCGGGGCAGGAGCGCGTGATTGTCTCCGATATCCCCGGCACGACCCGCGACGCGGTGGATACGGTAATAGAAAATGAGAACGGACGCTTTGTGTTTATCGACACGGCGGGCATCCGCCGCAAGGCGCGTGTGGATGAGGCGATCGAAAAATACAGCGTACTGCGTTCCTACATGGCGGTAGACCGCGCGGATGTGTGCGTGGTCGTAATAGACGCCCTCGAGGGCTTTACCGAGCAGGACTCGAAGGTAGCGGGTTACGCCCACGAGCAGGGCAAGGCGAGCATTGTGGCGGTGAACAAATGGGACGCGGTGGATAAAACCGGCAAAACCATGGATGAATACACCAAGAACCTCACCGAGGACTTTAGCTTTATGTCGTATGTGCCGTTTGTTTTTATCTCCGCCAAAACCGGGCAGCGGGTGGATAAGCTGTACGATATGATTCGGACGGTGTATGAAAAAAATGCCATGCGCATCTCCACCGGCAAGCTTAACGAGGTGCTTTCCTACGCAACGGCAAGGGTTCAGCCGCCGTCAGATAAGGGCAAGCGACTTAAGATATTTTACATTACACAGGCAAGCGCAAAGCCGCCGACGTTTGTGTGCTTTGTCAACCGCGCGGACCTGTTCCATTTCTCCTATCAGCGGTATATAGAAAACCAAATTCGCGAAACCTTTGGGCTTACCGGCACACCGGTGCGCATGATTGTACGCGAGCGCGGCGACGGCAAGGCTTAGCCACTGCCCCCTGCAAACCATACCGTTTCGGGTTTATCCGGTTTCATTTTGGGCACAACAGGGAAAGGGATGTGTGTTTTATGACTACGGTGTTGTATGTACTTCTTACTGCGGTTATCTCTTATCTTCTTGGCAGCATCAGCTTTGCGGTTATTGTGTCTCGTGCGCTTACAAAAAAGGATGTTCGCGATTACGGCAGCGGCAATGCGGGGCTTACCAATGTCATAAGAAATTTCGGCAAGCTGCCGGGAATTCTAACACTTGCCGGCGATTTTTCCAAAGGCGTTGTTTCGGTCTTTCTAGGCAGGCTTATCTTTGCAAATTTTGCGCATATAGAGCCGCAATACGGCGCTTGTATTGCGGGGCTATTCGTTATTATCGGGCATATCTTTCCGGTTTTCTTCAGTTTTAAGGGTGGCAAGGGCGTGTTGACTACGGCGGGTATCGCGCTGATGATTGACCCGCGTGTGTTTGTCATCACCATTTCACTGTTTTTACTGCTTGTACTTATTACCCGCATTGTTTCTATCGCGTCCATTATAGCGGCAATCGCGTACCCCGTTACCACCTACGTGGTGAATGCGCTGTCCGGTCGCCCGGACCCGATCGACACGATTTTAACCGCCTGCATCGCGGTGATTTTGATTTTTATGCACCGCGCAAACATAAAGCGCCTGCTTAACGGCACCGAGCCAAAGTTTGAGCGCAAGAAAAAGGATTAAGCCGCAAAGCGCGGACGGGAGGCGTTTTCTTTGAAGATAGCCGTGCTGGGCGCGGGAGGCTTCGGCATTGCCCTTGCGGTGATGTCGGAAAAATACGGCCATAATGTTACACTATGGTCGGCGTTTGAGAATGAGATAGAATTGCTGACGCAAAAACGGGCGAACGAACGGTTGCTTCCGGGCATCCGGTTGCCCGATACGGTCGCGCTTACCACCGATATCGGCTGCGCTAAGGGCTGCGAACTGGTTATCTTCGCGGTACCCTCCGGCGCGCTGCCGGAGGTGGCGGAGCGCTTTGCGGGTTGTATCGACCCGCAAACCGTGGTGGTAAACGTGGGCAAGGGTCTGGAAGAAACGACACTCCAGTGCCTTTCGGAGATATTAAAGCAAAAGCTGCCGCACAATCAGGTGGTTGTATTGTCGGGCCCCTCCCATGCCGAGGAGGTTGCGCGCGGCGTACCCACTACGGTGGTTGCGGCAAGCACCGACCATAAGGCGGCGGAGTTTGTTCAAGACGCGCTCATGAACCCGTCGCTGCGCATCTACGTCAACGACGATGTTGTAGGGGTAGAGCTTGGCGGCGCACTGAAAAACATCATCGCGCTGGCTGCGGGAATCATTGACGGACTGGGGCTAGGCGACAACAGCAAAGCGGCGCTGATGACGCGCGGTATTACCGAAATGGCGCGGTTGGGTGTTAGGCTGGGTGCCCGCACCGAGACGTTTGCCGGGCTTTCGGGCATCGGCGACTTAATCGTTACCTGCACAAGCATGCACTCGCGTAACCGTCGGGCGGGTATCCTAATCGGACAGGGTAAAACGGCCGAGGAGGCCATAAGCGAGGTTGGCATGACGGTGGAAGGCTACCGCAGCGCCCTGTGCGCCTATCGGCTTGCGCAGAACGTGGGGGTCGAGATGCCCATTGTCAACGAAGTTTACCGCGTGTTGTACGAGGGGAAAGGCGCCAAGGCGGCACTTGCCGACCTGATGGGTCGCCCCAAAAAGCACGAGGGCGAGGAAATCTGGCTTTACGCCAAGGATGAATAGGTATGTAAACTCATGAGCCGCAGGGATTATCACCTGCGGCTTTATCACTTTTTCAATGTTTTTCATATGATGGGGTACAGCAAAGCAACGAAAAACGGATGAAAGGGTGGTGTTTTTTGCTTTTTTCTAAGATGCACGGCGTGGGAAACGACTATGTACTAGCCAATTGCATTGCGGACTCCGGTCTTGCGGGGGCGTATAACTACGGCGTTTTTACGGATATTGACCCGCAAGCCGCAGCCCGCGAGGTGAGTGACCGGCATTTTGGTATCGGCGGCGACGGGCTGGTGCTAATCTATCCCTCGCAAACCGCAGATGCTAAAATGGTGATGTACAACGCCGATGGCAGCGAGGGCGCGATGTGCGGCAACGCCATCCGTTGCGTTGGCAAGTTTTTGTATGAAAACGGGTTAACAACTAAAACCGAACTTTGTGTAGAGACTGCCTCGGGGGTTAAACAGCTCACACTCAGCCTTGCAAACGGCGAGGTTCAAGCGGTTACGGTCAATATGGGAGCACCGGTTTTTGAGCCATGGCACATCCCAATGACTGCCGAAGGAACGGATTATATCGACCGCCCGGTGCTTATAAACGGCACGCCGTTACGCGCAACGGCATTGTCTATGGGCAATCCGCATTGGGTGTTCTTTGTGGAAGATGTGGACGCACTCAACCTGACAGAGCTTGGTCCGCTCTGCGAGTGGCACGAGCTGTTTCCCAAGCGAGTGAACACCGAGTTTGTAGAGGCGACGCAGGACCGCCTAAAGATGCGGGTGTGGGAGCGCGGCAGCGGGGAAACCCTTGCCTGCGGTACCGGGGCATGTGCGGCTGCTGTTGCGGCATGTATAAACAAAAAATGCGGCAGAAACGTAACGGTCATGCTGCGCGGCGGCGAGCTGGGAGTAAGATGGGATGAGCAAAGCGGCCAGGTTTTTTTGTCGGGAAACGCCGTGCATGTATTTGACGGGGAATACTATTTCTAGTATAATAATGACTACATATTGCCCGGTTGACGCGTTAAACCGTAAAAGGATGAATACGATCCCACAGAACTTTATGTGGGGAGAGGATGGGGAAAAGATGGCATACAGCAATCCGAACTACGAGCAGCTAAAGGGTGCGTACCTGTTTGCAGAGGTGGCACGGCGCAGCAGAGAGTACAAAGAAGCAAACCCGGATAAACGAGTAATTAGCCTTGGCATCGGTGATATTACCCTGCCGCTTGCTCCCGCCGTGGTAGAGGCCATGCACAAAGCGGTGGATGATATGGCAAAAAAGGAGACTCTGTACGGCTACGGTCCGTACGAAGGTTACGACTTTTTGCTTGATCAAATCGTAGAGCACGACTACAAGGCGCGCGGCGTTTCGATTGAAAAAAGCGAGATTTTTGTAAACGACGGCGCAAAAAGCGATACCGGAAACATCGGTGACATTCTGTGTGCCCAAAACACCGTCTTAATAGCCGACCCCGCCTACCCCGTGTATATCGACACCAACGTGATGAGTGGGCGCAGCGTAACGCTTTTGCCCTGCACCGAGGAGACGGGCTTTGTTCCAGTTCCTCCCGAAGAGGGCTACGATATCGTATACCTGTGCTCTCCCAACAACCCCACCGGGGCTGTAATGAACAAGGAGCAGATAGCCGCGTGGGTGCAGTACGCAAAAAAACACAATGCGGTATTGTTGTTTGACGGCGCGTATGAGTCGTTTATCAAGGACCCCGCGCTTCCGCGCTCTATCTATGAGGTTGAGGGCGCGAAGGAGGTTGCGATAGAGTTTCGCAGCTATTCCAAAACCGCAGGCTTTACCGGCATACGCTGTGGCTATACCGTAGTACCCAAGGCGTTAAAGCTCAAAGGGCAGGGCGGCGAGATGAACGCAAACGAGCTGTGGTTCCGCCGTCAGAGCACCAAGTTTAACGGAACCTCCTACATCACCCAGCGCGGTGCCGAGGCGGTTTACAGCGCACAAGGAAGACCGCAGATTGAAAAGAATATCGACTTCTATCTCGAGAATGTCGCTATAATTAAAAAGGGTCTGGATGATCTGGGCATTGCCTGCATCGGGGGCAAAAACTCTCCCTATATCTGGCTAAGGTGCCCGGGCGGGCTTTCGTCGTGGGAGTTCTTTGATAAGCTGCTGTTTGAGTGCAATGTTATCGGCACACCGGGCGAGGGCTTCGGCGAATGCGGCAAGGGATGGTTTAGGCTAACCGGCTTCGGCAGCAGGGAGGATACCGTCGAGGCGGTAAACCGCCTGAATGCGTTAAAATAACACAACTATAAATGCTTTTTATATGAAATGTTGGTGGCATTTGCGACCAACATTTCGTTGTATCAGTCCATAATGTGTACTATAATAATGTCATTGAATATAGCGGATACCGGATTAAAGGAGGATATGACCAATGAGAATCAGCGAGTTGTTTCGCAAAAAGCGGTTGGTGTTCTCGTTTGAGGTGTTCCCCCCGAAAAAAACGTCCTCGGTGGAGACAATATATAACACGCTCGGCGCACTAAGTGACCTTAAGCCCGACTACATCAGTGTAACCTACGGTGCAGGCGGTGACGGCGGCGACAAAACCTGCGAGCTTGCCACTACCATTAAGCAGACGTACGGCATCGAGCCGTTGGCGCATATTACCGGCATTAACTCCAACAAGCAGCAGGTATTAGACGTGCTGCGCGATTTTAAGCAAAACGGGATTGAGAATGTGCTCGCGCTTCGCGGAGACCGCGCGCTAGACACCCTGCCGCAAACCGATTTTTGCTATGCAAGTGAGCTGGTTGGCTTCATCCGCTCCCATTGCGATTTTGATATTGCGGGGGCATGTTACCCGGAGGGGCACCCGGAATGCGATACGCTGGATGAAGATATCGAGCATCTCAAGCAAAAGGTGGATATGGGCATTACCCACCTGAACAGCCAACTGTTTTTTGATAACGAAGATTTTTATCGTTTTTTAGAGCTGATGCGCAAAAAGGGAATTGCCGTTCCCGTACAGGCGGGCATTATGCCTGTAACAAACGCGCGGCAGATCGAGCGCATGGTGTCGATGACGGGTGCGAAGCTGCCGGGCAAATTCAGCCGCATCATGGCACGCTACGGGCACAACCCGCAGGCGCTGCGGGACGCAGGCATTGCCTACGCCACCGAGCAGATAATAGACCTTATCGCAAGCGGGGTAGACGGCATCCATCTTTATACCATGAACCAGCCGGAGATGGCTCGCCAAATTAGTGCAAATATTGCATCGCTACTTGCCGATGCAAAGGAAAACGAGTAATCAGTAACATGAAACAGCTATTGCAAAACGTTGTGTTAAAACCGAAGGTGAACGTGAAGGAAGCAATCCGTTATCTTGGCTACCGCAAGGCGATGCCGGATGAAGAGATGTTAGTGGGCATTGAATCGGCGGCGCGGGAGACTGAGCAGGTGGCCATGCCGCGGTTTGTGTGCGCCCGGTGCGCGCTCACCCGCGAGGGGGACATGCTAACGGTTACAGGCACCTCGCTGCGTTTAGAAGGCAAGGCGATTGCCCGTCATCTTAAAGCCTCATGTGAATGCGTTTTAATGGCGGCAACACTGGGGGTTGGAATCGATACTCTTTCCCGCCGATACCAGACCGTTTCTCCGCTGCGCGCGCTGCTTGTAGACGCCTGCGCAAATGCACTGATTGAGGATTTGTGCGACAAAATACAGGCTGCGGCAGAGCGGGAGACGTGCAATACCCACGAGAAGCTGACCTGGCGGTTTTCTCCCGGTTACGGAGACCTGCCCCTTTCGGTTCACAGCATCTTTTTGCCGCTCTTTGATACGGGACGAAGGATGGGACTGTTCGAGACGCCCGAGCATCTTTTAACGCCGCAAAAATCTGTAACCGCTATCATGGGAATCGTACCGCGTACCGAACAAATATCCGAAAAGGGATGCGAAGCGTGCGCAGGTCTCGAAAATTGTAATTATGCACAGGAGGGCGCCGATGGTGACACTCAAAGAACGCATGAAACATGATATCCTGATACTCGACGGTGCCATGGGCACCATGCTGCAGCAGATGGGCCTACAGCTTGGGGAGTATCCGGATCTTTACAGCATAACCCATCCCGAGCTTATTGCTACGGTACACCGTGGTTACCTTGAAAGCGGTAGTGACATCATCTATACCAACACCTTTGGCGCAAACGCAAAGAAGCTAAAGGATACGGGGTACTGTGTCGACGAGGTCGTATCTGCCGCGGTTGCGGTTGCAAAAAAAGAGGCGGCAGCGTTCGGGGCGTACGTCGCGCTGGATGTCGGCCCCATCGGAGAACTGATTGAGCCCATGGGTCCGCTGCGGTTTGAGGAGGCATATCGTCTGTTCGCCGAGCAGATTACGGCGGGTGCCAATGCCGGTGCGGACCTTGTCGTCATCGAAACGATGACCGACCTGTACGAGTGCAAGGCGGCACTGCTTGCCGCAAAAGAACACTGCAGTCTGCCCATAATATGCACCATGAGCTTTGAACAGAATATGCGTACCTTTACGGGCTGCGATTACAGGGCGATGGCACTGACGCTGGAGGGCTTGGGCGCCGACGCCATCGGTATCAACTGTTCTCTTGGCCCCATAGAGATACTGCCCATTGCGCGGGAGCTTGTACAGTACACGAATCTTCCCGTAGTGGTAAAGCCAAACGCGGGGCTTCCGTCCCCCGACAGCTCGTTTTACGCCGTTGAACCGGAGCAGTTTGCCCAGACGATAGCGGAATATATCAGCTTTGGCGTGACGATGGTCGGCGGCTGCTGCGGAACCGATGTTCGGTATATCTCTGCAATCAAACAGGCGGTAAAAGCGCTAAAACCGGCAAAAAGAGAACTTGTGCGTCGCTATGCCGTTTGCTCGGGAACCAAAATGGTCGAGATAGACCGCGTGCGTGTAATCGGCGAGCGCATCAACCCCACGGGCAAAAAGCTGTTTAAGCAGGCCTTAATTGACCGCAACATCGATTATATTTTGCGTCAGGCAATTGAACAGGTGGATGCGGGGGCGGATATTTTAGACGTCAATGTCGGCATCCCGGATATCAACGAGCCCGATATGCTGGTTGCCGTTGTAAAGGCAATCCAGAGTGTAACCGACCTGCCGCTGCAGATAGATTCCTCCGACCCCGCCGCTATCGAGGCTGCATTGCGTATCTACAACGGCAAAGCGATTGTCAACTCGGTTAACGGGGATGAGAAGGTGCTGGCGGGCATTCTGCCGGTGGTTAAAAAATACGGCGCGGCCGTAGTCGGGCTGACGTTGGATGAAGACGGCATTCCTGATACCGCAGAGAAACGCGTCGCGATAGCAAGAAAAATCCTCTCTCGCGCGCAGGAGCATGGTATCCCGCGCGAGGACGTATATATCGACTGCCTGACCCTTACCGTCAGCGCGCAGCAGGAAAACGCGGCAGAAACCCTGCGCGCCGTAAAAATGGTCAGCGAGGAGCTGCAGGTTAAAACGGTTTTGGGTGTTTCCAATATCTCGTTTGGCTTGCCCGAGCGCGAGCTTGTCAACCGCTCGTTCCTTACTATGGCAATTCAAAACGGTTTAAGTCTGCCGATAATCAACCCCAATATCCGCTCCATGATGGATGTGGTGTATGCCACCGAGGTGCTGCTGGCAATCGACCCAAACAGTACGCGTTATGTACAGCGATTTGCGGCAAATAAGGATGCATCACCCCAGCCCGCACCCTCGCAAAACAACGAAAACCAGCCCATATCCTATTACATTAAAAAAGGGCTGAAAGACCGGTGCAGGGAAAAAGCGCGTTCGCTGCTTTTGGAGCATTCTCCGCTTGAAGTGGTTAGTGACCATCTGATTCCTGCGCTGGACGAGGTGGGGGCACAATACGAGGCGGGAACGCTGTTTTTGCCGCAGCTAATCTCGGCGGCGGAAACCGCCAAGGTGGCGTTTGAGCTGGTCAACGAGGCGATGCCAAAGGGCGAACGGCGCAGGGATATGCCCGTGGTGCTGTGCACCGTCAAGGGAGACATCCACGACATCGGCAAGAACATCGTTAAGGTTGTACTGGAAAACTACGGGTATCGAATTATCGACCTTGGCAGGGATGTTCCGCCCGAGGCGGTTTTGGCAGCAGTAAAGGAAAGCGGCGCAAAGCTTGTTGGGCTAAGCGCGCTGATGACCACCACCATCAAAAGCATGGAACAGACCATCACTCTACTCAAGCAGGAGGGCGTTGATTGCAAGATTTGTGTCGGGGGTGCGGTGCTTACCCCGGAATACGCCCAAAAGATGGGTTCGGATTATTATGCAAAGGATGCCAACGAAGCGGTGACAATCGCTAAAAAGGTGTATGGCGAAGCGTAGGGGGTAATTGAATGTTCGACGAAAAAGTAAAAACCTTATTCGAGGCACTTGGCGACCATCGCTTCATGGTTCTCGCAACAAGCCAAAACAACCAGGTTACCGCGCGAACCATGAGCTTTATTGTGTATAAGCAAAAGCTCTACTTTCAAACGGAGCTTACACTGACCAAGGCGCAACAGCTTGCTGCCAATAAGAATGTTGCCGTCTGCTGCAACAATTATCAAATCGAGGGCACCTGCCGAGAAATCGGTCATCCCTGCACAGAGCAAAACAGCTTTTTTCTGAACCTGTTTCAAACGCATTATGAAGGCTCTTACAAAGCGTATTCGCATCTTGATAACGAGCGCGTATATGAGGTGACCCCCGGCAAAATTACTGTGTGGGATTATGAAGGCGGCAAGCCTTACCGGGATTATTACGATTTTGAAAGCAAGACATACCGGAAAGAATACTATCCCCTCGTAAACGAATAACTGTCGGTCGATAAGCACGCCGTCCCAAACGGATTAAGGATAGTGCCGTGATCGAAAATTTAGCGGAAAGGCGCGGGTACAATCATGAAAATTCAGTGGAACAAAACCTACACGACCATCGCAATCTATGCGCTTTTGGTGATCTGCGGCGGTATCCTGTTTTACCTAATCACCAGCCGTATGGAGATTACGATGTCCTTTGTCAACAAGGTCAGCGGTCTGTTAATCCCGTTTGCATACGGCTTTGCCATCGCGTATTTGATTAACCCCTTATGCCGCTGGATTGAAAAACACGTGTTTGTGTTTGTGGAAAAAAAGAGACCGCACCAAAGACTCAGACGAGGGCTGTCCCTTGCCGCAACCTATCTAATTGCGGCTGCGGCGGTAACCGGAACCGTCATGTTTATTCTGCCTCAGGTCGCGTCTAGTTTAAGAACAATCAGTGTAAACATATCGGGCAATTACGACAACGCAATTGCGGGGTTACGGCAGCTTATGCTGTCGGCCGGTTTGACAGAAAGCTTTGCCGACCAGCAGATGCAGTCAATTTTCGGGTACCTGGATAATCTGCTGGATACGTCGTCCGAACTGATTGCCAAGGCGTTGCCTTACGTTTACGGTATAACCAAATCGTTTACCACGGTGCTGCTCAATCTGATTGTAGGTGTTGTGGTGTCGATTTATGTTCTGGCATCCAAGGAACGCATCTTTGCCAAAACAAAAAAGCTGCTGTTTGCGCTGTTTAACGACGCGTTTGCAAAAAGACTCATTGATATCACCCGAAAAAGCAACCGCATCTTCAGTGGCTTTATTTCCGGGAAAATTATCGATTCACTGATTATCGGGGTACTCTGCTACATCGGTATGCTAATCTTTCGTTTCCCGTTTGCGCTGCTTATCTCGGTTATCATTGCCATAACAAACCTTATCCCATACTTCGGCCCGTTTATCGGGGCAATTCCGTCCGCCGTACTTATTTTACTGTTCGACCCGATGAAAGGCATCGGTTTTGCGATATTTGTTTTGGTTTTACAGCAGTTTGACGGAAATGTTCTAGGCCCCAAGATTCTGGGCGAGAGCACCGGCTTGTCTCCAATATGGGTTATGTTTGCCGTGATTGTGGGAGGCGGACTTTTCGGCGTGCTGGGTATGTTTATCGGCGTGCCGGTATTCTCGGTGTTGTACTCGCTTACCAAGGAGTATTTTAATACCCGACTAGCTAAAAAGGGGTTAAGCACCAAGACCGAAAGCTATCAAAACCCGCCAGCCGCTCAATAACTTGTGCAAAATGGAATAATCAGGCTAGTACCTTGCATACAGAATTATGCAAGGTACTAATTTTAAAACAGTATATTGCAATGCACAGTAGCTTGTGATATAATACAGCTACAGAGAAAACAGACAGCAAGGAGTGTGGTAATATTCAGTACAGAGCATATACACTATATGATGTGCGAAGTATATCGCAAAGGAGTGTCGTTATATGAACGTTCAGTACAAAAAAGGTGTTTTGGAACTGTGCGTGCTTTCGTTGCTTCGGCAGGGAGATAAGTACGGTTATGAGCTAGCCGAGGCAATCAGCCGGGATATTCCCGTTGCGGAGGGAACCATCTACCCGCTGTTGCGACGACTGAAGAATGAAGGGTACTTTGAGGTTTACATCAAGGACTCAAGCGAAGGTCCTCCTCGTAAATACTACAAGCTCACCCAAAAGGGCGTTGACACACAAAAAGAACAGTTTAAGGAATGGTCGGAGTTTACCAAACAAGTCATCAAGGTGATTGGGGGTCTTGAACATGAGGAAGAATGATTATTTGGCATTGCTCAATTCACATCTTGCAGGATTACCGGAGAACGAAAAGGTTGAGATCGTTCTTGATTTTGAGGAGCATTTTTCCGCGGGTCTTGCCAAGGGCAAAACGGAAGAAGAAATCTGCGAGGACCTGGGAGACCCGGTTAGAAATGCAGAGCAGTACGTTCTGGGCAGTGCGTCCCGCAGCTACGCCAGTTCGGTTCCCCCTGTAGCGGCAACGGCCGGCGCGTATCAGGGCGCAGCATATACGCCCCCTGTAACATCCGGGGTGCAAAACGGAAACCAAACAACCTACCTGGTTTTGTTTATTCTTGCGGTAGTCTTTACGGTGTTTGTATACGTTTCGATTGTGCCGGTGTTATTCAGCGGCGGCGCGGTCTTTGTTTCCGGGTTTGCTGCGGGTGCGGTGGTCGGCTCGTGGATTATTACAGGGCTGCTGGTATCGGTCGGGATATTTTTAATGGCACTGTCGTTACTTATACTGCTTAGCGTTACCTGGCTGTGCATCTATTTGCTTCGTAAGTACAGGCAGGAAAAAGGGGGTTCGGCACAATGAAAAAAGCTGTTATCATAACCGCAATTATTACGATGTGTTCACTTATTTTTGTCATTGGCTTTGGTGTTGCCGCTGTTGCCGTAGGGGTACCCGTTGCGGCGGGGCAGATTAGCAGGCTGATTGGTGAAGACATTGATATTCCGGGCGTGAATGTCGGTCAGATCATCGACCGCGCCTTCTGGGACTGGGATTCCGATAATTATAGCTATAATTTTGTAGCGGATGATTCCACCTCCAAAACACTTGACATGACCAACGTGCAGAAGGTTGAGATTAAAGTGGATGCCGCTAGGGTTGAGATTTTGCCCACCGAGTCAAACACGGCAACGGTTATGGTTGAAACCTCAAGCGCGCTTGGAAAACGATCGTTAAAGGTCGAGGCAGCCGGAAGCACCGCAACAATCGAGTCCAAGCTGTTAACCGAAAAAATAACCGGTTTTTCTACCATCAACCGCACCAAAGTCAGTATCAAGCTGCCTAAAAAGCAGTATGCAGAGGTTTTAGTAAAACTCAGCGCGGGTGACCTGACCATTCAGGACACAACGTGCGACAAACTGGAACTTAAGCTCAATGCAGGAAACACAACAATCAAGAACGCGACGGCAGAAAAAATGATCATCGACTGTGACGCGGGCAATGTAGACGTAAAAACTGCCAGCGTAACGGATGTGGACATTGATGTAGACGCGGGCAACGTGGATTTGCGTGATGTGAAGGGCAAAACACTCAACGTGTCGGTTAATGCGGGCAATGCATCAATGACCGGGAACAGCTTGTTTACCAACCAAATTGACGGAAAGGTCGACATGGGCAACATCGATCTGAAGCTCTCCAAAGACATCGGTTTTACCTTAAAATACGAATCGGATATGGGTAGCTTCTTAAATCAGTTTGACGGAAAAACCAGTATGACAACTTCGGGCAACGGGTCAAACAACTTTATGTCCCGCAAGGGAACACTGGAATATCTGGATGGTGCATGTGCCGTCAACCTAAAAATTAACATGGGCAACATCACAATCAAATAGTTTTATAACAGAGTCGTTTTGAGGGCAGGTAAAGAAAACCTGCCCTCATTTTTGCAGTCAAGACTTGATTTTTATTCGGCAAAGGATGTAAGATAGTAAAGTACGGGTAAAGGAGACGTGATATTGCCATTTTGGGGCGGTATCGTGAAAGGAGCTGGTCCAGTGATTCGATGCTGTATCTTTGATTTGGACGGAACACTGCTTAACACACTTGACGACCTTGCGGCAAGCTGCAACTATGCGCTCGCTCAATACGGCTATGATGGCCATGACGTAGACTCCTACCGCTATTTTGTGGGTAATGGAGTGGATAAGCTGATAGAACGTGCGATCTCCGCCGACGTATCCCCCGAGCAAAGACAGGCGGTGAAAGAGACCTTTACCGAGCATTACGCAAAGCATTTTATGGATTTGACCAAACCCTATGACGGGATAGAATCCGTACTGCGTGTACTTAAGCTCGGTAACATCCGCACCTGTGTCGTATCCAACAAGCCGCACGCCTTTTCAACCGAGCTGGTCACCAAGATATTTGGCACCAAGTTTTTTGATATCATCATCGGGGCGACGGACGATCTACCCAAAAAACCGAGCCCAGACGGGGTTCTGCTGTGCATGGAGCGGCTATCTATTCCCCCGCAGGAGTGTGTATACATAGGCGACTCGGATATCGATGTTGCTACCGCAAAAAACGCGGGCATATGCTCAATAGGCGCTGCCTGGGGCTTTCGCGGTAAGGCGGAGCTTATCGCTGCGGGTGCGGACCTAATTGCCGAAACCCCAAAGGACGTTGCTTCACTGCTTTTCATCGCTAAAAAATCATCTTGACAAAACATAAAAAACCAATTATTATTTACTTAATCGTATAGTCAAATGGCTGTGACGGAGACGGGTAACCAGGTGCAATTTCAGAGAGCCGGCGGCAGGTGTAAGCCGGTATTGCATAGGTCGCATACCTTATCACTCCCGAGCCGGACCGTCAACATCCCGGGTACCCCGGGTCAGTAGCGTCTCCCGTATGACTGCGTTAAGGTCGGAGGTTTGTTAGAATCTCGCTAAGTGGTGTATCAGCACTATTTTGGGTGGTACCGCGGGCTAAAGTAATCGGCTCGTCCCAATTCCGTTAAGGATTGGGGCGGGTCTTTTGTTTTTTGCCAATATCCCTTTCAAAAGTGTATATAATGATACCGAACCCTGTCCCACGAGTGGAACGTGGTTAAATCATAAAGACTTTTTGCAGGGCTCGTATAACCCTGTTTGCCGCCTGTAAAAAAATAACCGGGGAGGATTATTCAATGGAACCGAGAATTATTGAGATTGCCGAGCGAATTCGTACCCTGCGTGAGATACTGGAGCTTTCTGTGGAAGAGATGGCAAAAACCACCGACGTCACCGTGCAGGAGTACAGCCTGCTAGAGAGCGGAAAATCGGATTTTTCGTTCACCTTTCTGTTTAAATGCGCCGAACGCTTTGGGGTTGATATTGTAGAGCTATTAACCGGCGAAAATCCCCGCCTTTCGTTCTACACCGTTGTTCGAAAGGATAAGGGTCTGCCCATTCAACGTCGGCAGGGCTTTACCTACCAGCATTTAGCGCCGCTGTTAAAGAACAAGATTGCAGAGCCCTTTCTTGTTACCGCTCCTTACAGTCAAGAAGAACAGGATAAGCCGATGCACCTGAGCTATCACGAGGGGCAGGAGTTTGACTTTGTACTGCAGGGCAAGCTGAAAGTTGCGATGGAAGGGCACATCGAGTATCTGGAAGAGGGCGACGCCATCTATTACAACTCCGGTCACGGTCACGGCATGATAGCCACAGGAGGCAGTGATTGCACATTTTTAGCGGTAGTGCTTAAGGATCATAAAAACACCCAGGACAAGGGCTAAGCTGTCTTGCGGTTACAGGAAAGGGATTGTTGATGATGGAACATTACTATAAAAATTTTTGCAAGGAAACCTTTGATGAGAATGGCGTGCTTACCTGCTTTGAGCCGGTTTGCCCCGAACACTTCAATTTTGCGTTTGATGTCGTAGACGAGTTTGCAAAAAATGACCCCGACCGTCGCGCACTGTTGTGGTGCAACGAGCAGGGCGAGGAACGCGTATTTACGTTTGCGGATATGAAGGATTACAGCGACCGGGCGGCAGCGGTATTCGCCCGCGCCGGCATTAAAAAAGGCGACCGCGTTATGCTGATTCTCAAGCGCCATTATCAGTTTTGGTATGTGGTTACCGCGCTGATGAAGCTGGGTGCGGTGGTGATTCCCGCCACCAACCTTTTAACAAAGAAGGATCTGGTGTACCGGTTTGACGCGGCGGGTGTGTCGGCTGTGGTGTGCACCCACGACGGGGATGTATCCGACCATGTGCTCGAAGCATGCAAGGAATGCCCCGAGGTGAAAACGCTTTACATGGTAAGGGGCAACAAGGCAGGGTTTATCGACCTTGACGAGGCGGTTGCTTCCTCTGACGGTGTCTATGAAAAACCTCCAACGTTTGTTACCGACCCGATGCTGCTGTATTTTACCTCCGGCACAACCGGTTACCCCAAGATGGTTATTCACGATAACTCGTACGCTATCGGTCATATTATTACCGCGAAGCATTGGCAGAACATTCCTTATGGCGGGTTGCATCTGACTGTATCTGAAACCGGTTGGGGCAAGGCGGCATGGGGTAAGCTGTACGGTCAGTGGTTTTTGGGAGCCACCGTGTTTGTATATGATTTTGACCGCTTTGTGGCGGCGAATCTGCTTGATAAGCTTGAGAAGTACCGTGTCACCTCATTTTGTGCGCCGCCTACCATCTATCGCTTCTTTATCAAAGAGGGGATGGAAGGGTACGACCTTAGTGCGTTAAAATATGCCACCGTGGCGGGCGAGGCCCTTAACCCTGAGGTATACAATCGGTTTAAGGACTATACCGGTCTTAAGCTGATGGAAGGCTTCGGTCAAACCGAAACTACCCTGCTTGTGGCAAACCTGTTCGGCACCGAGCCCAAACCCGGCTCGATGGGCAAGCCCTCGCCGCTTTACACCGTTGATTTGGTGGATGACGAAGGCAACCCGGTTTCCACCGGCGAGGTGGGCGAGATTGTGGTTCGCACCACTGACGCAAAACAGGTGGGTTTGTTTATGGGGTATTACCGCAACGAAGCGCTCACAAACGACGCATGGCACGACGGATTGTACCATACCGGCGATACCGCATGGCGGGATGAAGACGGCTATCTGTGGTATGTCGGGCGCACCGACGACCTGATTAAATCCTCCGGCTACCGCATCGGTCCGTTTGAGATTGAAAGCGTGTTGATGGAGCACCCCGCCGTACTGGAATGTGCCGTAACCGGCGCACCCGACCCCGTACGCGGGCAGGTGGTAAGGGCTACCGTAGTGCTAACTAAGAACTATACCCCGTCCGACGCGCTCGCCAAGGAGCTGCAGGAGCATGTAAAAAACCAGACCGCTCCGTACAAATACCCGCGCATCCTTGAGTTTGTACCCGAGCTGCCTAAAACCATCAGCGGCAAAATCCGCCGCGTGCAAATTAGGCAGGAGAGCGATAAAAAGTAATCAGTTCAGGGGTAATAATACAATACTAATTATCAACCCGCCGAGAGAATCTTCTCTTTCGGCGGGTTGTTGGCTTGCTAAGCAAGGCAGCAGCAAAGCTACGTTTAACCTGTTGTAGCATGCAGCTTAAAGCTCGCCTCTTTTTCTGTTTAGGACATGCACAAAATGGATAAGCAGCTCAAAACCTTGTATTTTCGGCAAGAAGTCCGCATATAATGTGACAAAATAAAAGGGGCACGTACCTCTATAATGAGTAATAAAAGGTGGGGTTGCGTGTGCGCGGGCAGGTTGTGTACATAGATGTTTTACTGGGTGTTAACCTGCTTGTCAACTACTTTTTGCTGCTCTTGACAGCAAGGCTTACGCCTGCTCCTGCCAAACGGCTGCGCCTGTTGCTTGCGTCCTTGCTGGGCAGCATATATTCACTCATTATCTTTGCTCCGCGTATCATTTTACCCCTTGATCTGCTGATAAAGGCGGTATTTGGGCTATCCATTGCCCTTGCCGCATTCGGAATAAAAAATAAAAGGTTGTATGTGCGAGCCTACTGTGTGTTTATGGTTAGCACTTTTTTGTTTGGGGGCATTTTCTCCGCGCTTTATTTTCTTACAAGCCCTCACGGCATGTTGGTAAACAACAGCGCGGTGTATTTTGATATCTCGGTGCTTCAGCTCGCAATCTATACCATTGTGGCCTATCTTGGTATGACATTGGTACAGTACATAGCCAAGCGGCGGGTTCCGGCTACGCTGTGTTATCGTGTGACGGTCGGGTTTGGCGGAAGAGCGGTCACGCTTGACGCGGTTGTGGACACGGGTAACAGCCTCAGAGAGGCGTTTTCGCAGTATCCGGTGGCGGTGTGCGGTGCTGCGGATATCCGCGAGCTGCTGCCCGCTAAGCTGAGCGAGATTATACTGCAAACCGATGCAGCAGGGGCTATGCAGGCGTTAAGTGCCAGCGAGTTTGCCTCATCTGTTCGTGTCATCCCCTACCACGATGTGTCGGGGGAGGGGATGCTTTTTGCCATTAGACCGGACAGCTTTATGCTGGAACATGAGACAACACGCCTGTATTGTGAAAAGGTTTATATCGGTGTTGCAAAAAAGCGCACGACACGGCTGGATTACTCTTGTATTCTAAATCCTCAGATTATAGAACTATCAACAGAGAAACGGAGTGCACGATGTTATGAAAACTAAAGCGACGGCAGTGTCAGCAATACGGTATGGGGTGTTGAGACTGCTCATTCGCCTCGGTCTGTGCGATCCCCTTCACTACATCAACGGACCGGAGACGCTTCCGCCGCCGCTGAGCCTTGACGAAGAGATTGTTATCTTTAAAAAGCTGGAGACAGACGAGGAGAATGCGCGCCAGACCTTGATTGTGCACAACCTGCGCCTTGTGGTCTATATCTCGCGCAAGTTTGAATCAACCGGCGTGGGGGTAGAGGATCTAATCTCGATCGGAACCATCGGGTTGATTAAGGCGGTAAACACCTTCTGCCCAGATAAGGGCATTAAGCTTGCTACATATGCCTCGCGTTGTATAGAAAACGAGATACTCATGTTTTTACGCAAGAGCAGTCAGTATAAAAACGACCTTTCCATCGACGAACCGCTCAACATCGACTGGGATGGTAACGAGCTGCTGCTTTCTGACGTACTGGGTACGGACAGCGACTACATCAGCCGGCATATCGAGCAGGATGTAGAAAAAACGCTGCTGCATGAGGCGATCGACCGGCTGTCCGACCGGGAGCGTATCATCATGCAGATGCGCTTTGGGCTAAGCGACGGCATCGAGCGCACACAAAAAGAGGTGGCGGATATGATTGGCATATCCCAGTCCTACATCTCGCGTTTAGAAAAGCGAATCATCAAACGCCTGCGCAAAGACCTTGATAAGGTAACCTGTGTCTGATTTTCGAATATTTTCGGTTATTGTGTTTTAATCGGTTGAGTTTTACGTGTTAGTATGCTATAATCTGTTACTGGAAATGGTACCCGCTGTAACTATCGGTTTTATCCTTTTTGTCGGGCATAATAGAAGGTATGTACAACTCAATCACTTACAAAGCAACACCCGTCGCGGGTGTGTGTTTTGAATAAACCGGCCTTAGCGTGAAAATGAAAGGATGATGAAAATTGAAACTGTTTATTGACACAGCAAATGTTGCAGACATTAAAAAAGCCAACGATCTGGGTGTTATCTGTGGTGTTACAACCAACCCAAGCCTGATTGCTAAAGAGGGCAGAGACCTTGTAGACGTAATAAAAGAGATTACCACACTGGTGGACGGTCCCATATCCGGTGAGGTAAAAGCAACCACTATAGACGCCGAGGGCATGATCAGCGAAGGCCGCGAGATTGCAAAGCTCCATCCGAATATGGTTGTTAAGATCCCCATGACGGTAGAGGGTCTTAAGGCTACTAAGGTGCTCGCTGGCGAGGGCATAAAGGTAAATGTCACGCTGATATTCAGTGCCAACCAAGCACTTCTGGCTGCCCGTGCGGGCGCTGCGTTTGTCAGCCCCTTCCTTGGCAGATTGGATGATATCTCCCAGCCCGGTATCGACCTCATTCGTACCATCAGCGAGATGTTTGCGGTTCACGGCATCGAAGCCGAGATTATCGCGGCATCCATCCGCAACCCCATCCACGTAACAGATTGTGCGCTTGCGGGTGCTGATATTGCTACCATTCCTTATTCTGTTATCGAGCAGATGACCAAACACCCCCTGACCGATATCGGTATTGTTAAGTTCCAGGAGGATTACAGGAAGGTATTTGGCGAGTAATTGACTTTCAGCTTTTATATAAGCCGGCGCTGTAAGACGCGTCGGCTTTTGATTGGAATAACAACGAAAAATAGTGCAGAAAACGATGGAAGTTATTTTGCCAGTCAAGACGCGTTCATGTCGCTTAATGGCGGCTTTGAATAGAATCCCTGCCGCAGCAACAAAAACGAAACGGCGGGGCAACAGAAAGGAAGATATATATGACAAGAGCAAATTTAGTCAGGGTACTTGCGCTAACTCTCGCGGTTTCGTTGCTGCTGCTTGCGGGATGCAGTGCAAAGGGAGTCGATGTGACGGTGCAGATTACGGGACCGGAGGGCGTATCGATTTTTAATCAAACGGTAACGGTAAACACCAAGGAAGAACCGACGGCGATGGACGCCACAGAGGCAGCCGTAGCTAAGGGAAAACTCACCATGGAGGCGACCGACGGCTTTGTAACCGCGTTCTCAGACCTGCCCAGCACCCCAACTGACGGATGGCTTTTATACGTGAACACTGAACTGGCTATGGTTGGCGCAAAGGAGCAAATGATATCCCAGGGCGACACAATAGAATGGCGATATAAAAACTACGACGAGGTATTCGGCTCGTAGTCATACTATAGCGTATAACAAGGCATACGGACAGGGGCGATAGCTCCCATCCGTATGCCTTAAAATTTTAGCTAAAATGCCCGTACAGCGACTGTGATTATCTGTCGTTTTTGATGTTGTTAAGATTGTTCTGATTGTTCTGATTGTTCTGGTTGTTTATATTGTTTTGATTGTTTTGCTGCGCATTTTGGGTGCGGTTTTGCGCTTTGTTCTGGGCGTTATTTTTTCTATCGTCTCTTTTTGCCATCCTGTAATTCACCTCTTTTCTGTGAGAGAGTGGTAAAATACTATAAACAGAAGCAAAAATAGTGTTCCTATAAATCTTCAATTTATACTTTGTTTTGTGTATAAACAGGTATCCCATAGCAAACTTTGCTCACACGAAAAAACAGAAGGGATAACGATAGGATGTCTGCTAACAATAACCATGTCGCATAAATCGTACGACTTCTAAGTGAAATGAGAATATCTAAAACAGGAGTGATTTGAATGGCAGACCTTACCGCAAAAGAGCTTTCCGCTCTGACTGACCAGCTTTCGCAGGAAGAGGTGCTGGTTAAAAAGTATCGGATGTATGCGCAGCAGCTGTCGGACGTGCAGCTAAAAGCAAAATGTGAGCAGATAGCGGCAGAGCATCAGAATCATTACAACACACTGATGTCTTATCTGAACTAGTAGAAAGGGGCGAGAGCGATGATGGCAAACGGCAGCGTTTTTCAAGATAAGGACATGATAACCGACGCGTTATCCTCACAAAAGTTTATCACCGACGGATACAACAACTGCTCCAATGAATGTGAGCATCCTCAGCTGCGGGACGCGATGCTGTCCCTTTTAGAGGCGGAGCACCAGATTCAGTTTGATCTGTTTAACGAGATGAAGCTGCGAGGATGGTACCAGACCGAGACCGCAGATCAAGCCAAGGTGCAGCAAACTAAAACAAAGTTTCAAAATCAGCAGTTAGGGTAAACGCTGCAAAACCGTACGCTAGGTGACAAGCAAACACCGAAAAGCTGCCCGTGTTTGGGCAGCTTTTCTTGCGTGATACGGATTTTTTAGCCGCCCGACGGTTGACAATCGCCTGGTTTCGTACTACGCTGTACATGAACCATTTGGTAGAAATACAATCCGCAATATGGACAATAGCATTGACTATACATCTCAGCGGGAAAAGAGGATAACAGCAATGAAGGTACAGTTTTATATGCCAACCAAGGTAATCATCGGCAAAGGTTGCATTCAAGAATACGCGCAGCTGCTCGCAAGCCTGGGCCATAAGGCACTGATTGTCACCGGTACAAGCTCCGCAAAGAAGTGCGGCGCGCTTGATGATATTACGGCGGCACTAGGTGGGCAAGGCAGGGAGTACGCAGTGTTTGATAAGGTGATGGCAAACCCCACCATCGAATGCGCGTATGAGGGCGCACGGTACGCAAAACAGCAGGGTGTTGATTTTGTTATCGCCATCGGAGGCGGCTCGCCGATGGATGCCGCAAAAGCAATCGCATTGTTGGCGTGTCAGGATATCCCCGAGGAACAGCTGTTTTCGGGCAATTACGGCGAGCATGTGCTGCCTATGGCGTTTGTGCCAACCACGGCGGGAACCGGTTCGGAGGTTACTCCCTATGCGGTGCTGACCAATCACAAGGCACAGACTAAAACAAGCATCTCATCGCCCTATATTTCCCCCAAATTCGCGTTTTTAGATGCTTCGTATACCATGGCATTGCCTATCGCTTCAACGGTGAATACGGCGGTTGACGCGCTATCCCATGCGGTGGAAGGCATGCTTACGGTTCGCTCCAATCCCGTAAGCGACCTGGTAGCCCTTGAGAGTATAAAAGAGATTGTTTCCAGCTTCGGGGCACTTCGTTCCGGAGAGCTTTCGTTTGAGGTGCGCGAAAAGCTGTTATATGCCTCAATGCTGGCGGGTATCGTGATAGCGCAAACGGGTACCAGCATCGTCCACTCCATGGGCTACCCGCTTACCTACTATAAAAATATCGACCACGGCAGAGCAAACGGTTTGCTGCTTAGCGCGTTTCTTGATTTCGTCGGCAAAACAAACCCCAAACGGATTGAGCAGATTGTCTCCTGCGCGGGTCTTGCTTCGGTGGCTGAGTTTGAAGAATTGCTCATTTCCGTGCTCGGCGAGAAAGAAACGATTACCGCAGAGGAGATTGAGCTTTATGCGGACAGCGCTGTTAAGACAAGAAACGTTCAAAATTCCTGTGTTTCGCCTTTGCGTCAGGATGTGGCGGCTATGTACCGCAAAAGCTTTGGGCTGTTGTAGGGAATAAACCCATCCCTGCAGAGCGAATACTAAACGATGTGTAACTATTATTTAGACTTAAGGGGGAGAACGATGAGCAACCATTACCTGAAGAACATTGATTTTGAACAGGGGCTTTACCTCTGCGATTTGGTCGCCTACCAATCGGGGCAGGTGGTTAGCAGAACACTTGTTCAAAACGGAGCCGTCAGCATCACGCTGTTCTCGTTCGACGAGGAGGAAGAAATCAGCAGCCATGCCTCAACAGGCGATGCCATGGTAACGGTGATGGAGGGTACCGCGCTTGTTACGATTGGCGACACCCTGCATGAGGTAACCGCAGGTCAAACCATCGTGATGCCCGCGAATGTTCCTCATGCGGTAAAGGCAAAAAACAGGTTTAAGATGCTGCTAACCGTCGTGTTTCCGGTCAAATAGCAAACTGCCCGCTTAGTAAAAGCTACTAAGCGGGCAGTTTTTTGTTGTTACTGGTTCATCAGCTGCCCAATAAACTGTGTAGCGGTGCGGGGGGAACGTCCGCCCCGCATAGTGGCAAAGCGTTCCGCCTCCAAGAACAGCGCTGCATCCTCAATATCAATTTTATGGCGGTTTTTCAGCGCGAGCACAAGCTCCAGGTATTGCCGCTTGTCAGGCTTATAAAAGCCGACACTAAGACCAAAGCGGTCGGATAATGAGCAAAGCTCCTGCATCGTTTCGTTGAGGTGGATATCGTCCCCATCGCGGTCGGAGAAACGCTCCTTAATCAAGTGCCGTCGGTTACTGGTGGCGTAGATGGCAAAGTTCGCAGACCGCGCGGACGCAGAGCCTTCCAGCACAGCCTTAAGGGTATTAAAATCGTCGCCAACCGTCGTAAACGAAAGGTCGTCAATAAACAGGATAAACTTGAGCGGGTTATCGCTGAGCTGCGCGATAATCTCGGGTATTTCGTGCAGCTGTCTTTTGGTAAGCTCGATTAACCGAAGACCCATGTGCGCATATTCATTCACCACAGCCTTCACGGTAGAGGATTTACCGGTTCCTGCATCCCCGTACAACAGGGTGTTTGCGGCCGGCTTACCGGAGACAAGCGCAAGGGTGTTGCGAACCACCTCGTCCCGCGCAGTCTCATAGCCGTACAGCTCGCTAAGCCGGATGGGGTCGGGGTACCGCACCGGAGACAACACACCATCCTTTAAGGTAAACATGGTGTGTTGAGAGAACGCCCCATAGCCGCGTTGCGCAACCTCGTCCATGGCTTGCCCAAACACCGACGTAAAGCAGACGGAGGACGTCTCCCATCCGGGCAGATAGCCGTCATAACCAAGCGAAGAGCTGAGCGCTTCGGACGTAAGACGTGAGACGCGTTCAAGCTTTTTTAACTCTTCGTAGGCACAAACACGCAGCCATTCGCCGACCTGTTTACCCTGCGCCGTTAGTCGGACAAACCGGTTATCGTCATGGCACACCCGGTTTATCAGATAATCGGTTAGGTTATTGCCGTGGCAATAAAGGCTTGCGACAAAATCCGAATAGCGTGCGATACGTTGTGCCACCGGCAGTGCGTCGCTTTCAAGAAGCAAACACAGCCGTAAAACCACCTCGTCCTGTAACAGATTGCGAAAAACCACAAGGGATTTCAGATCCAAAGCCAGCTGTTCCTGTAAATGCAAGTCAAATCCTTCTTTCTTGGCTGGGCAACCCACATATTGGGTAGCGTTATGCGATAATCTGCAGGTGTATAAAAACGCATAGAATCGGTTTTAACTGAATTGGCGCACAACTGGCGCATTTTATGTTTATGTAAGCAATTAAGCCATCCAGTCATAACGACGGATGGCTTAATCATGCGGTTAAATTGGTGGAGACGATCGGGATCGAACCGACTACCTCTTGAATGCCATTCAAGCGCTCTCCCAGGTGAGCTACGCCCCCATATCGGTGCAACGTATGTTATTATACAAAATCATGGCGGTTTCGTCAAGACCAAAACAGCAAAAAAATCACTTGCAGGCGATATTTTTCTCGCTTAAAACCATGGCAGAAAGAAGAGCAACTCCCCTTAAGTTAATGATAAGGGGGGAGTTGCTCCGTCTCATTGAATACGGTAAACGCGTTACTGCTTGTTTTCTCCCGCCGCAACGGCAGCTTCGATGTCCGTAACCGCCTTGTCCAGCCAGTCACCCACAAAGAGCTCCAGCAGCCCTTCGTCGCATTGGCGCGCAAGGTCTGGATTAATGGGCAGCTGACCAAGCACACGGGTGTCGTTTTCGTTGGCGACTGATTCTATATGGCTTTCGCCGAACACGCTGGTGCGCTTTTTGCAATCGGGGCATTCAAAGTAGCTCATGTTCTCAACAATGCCGAGAATCGGAATGTTCATCATCTTAGCCATGTTAACAGCCTTCGCTACGATCATCGAAACCAGCTCCTGCGGCGAGGTAACAATAACGATGCCGGTAAGCGGAAGTGCCTGAAATACCGTAAGCGGAACGTCGCCGGTTCCCGGAGGCATATCCACAAACATGTAATCGACATCCGACCAAATAACATCCGACCAAAACTGTTTTACCGCGCCCGAAATAACCGGTCCGCGCCACACCACGGGGAGATTCTCGTTTTCAAGCAGCAGGTTAACCGACATAATCTCAATACCGGTCTTGGTTTTAGCAGGCAACATACCCCATTCGTTTGTTTCTATTCCCGTCTTCAGCCCGAATATTTTAGGAATGGAAGGTCCGGTCACATCCGCGTCCAGAATGGCGGTGCGGTAGCCGTTACGGTTAAACAGTACGGCAAGCAACGAGGTAACAAGCGACTTGCCCACGCCACCCTTTCCGCTAACCACGCCAATCACATGCTTGACGTTGCTCATAGTATGCGCGGGCTCAAGCAGATCCTTCGGGTCTGTTCGGCGCGAGGCGCAGTCCTCTCCACAGCTGGAACAATCGCTGGTACAATTCTCACTCATAGGAAATTCTCCTTTTTGTCAAAAATCAAGTTTAAGTATAGCACTGTCCTATTGTTTGTCAAATATCGTTTGCCATACCACAAGTGTTTTGTTTAAGCGTTTACTCTACAATCGCATACGCCTTTTCGCTTTCCTTCGCCGCGGGTTCCTTGCCCGCAAGCTGCTCGCGTGCAACCGAGAGCATCAGCTTAATGCGGTTTTCCTGGTTCACCCGCGTCGCGCTCGGGTCATAATCGATGGGTACAATATTGGCGCGCTCGTCAATCGCGCGGATGCTTCGAATCATACCCTTGCCGCAGATGTGATTGGGCAGGCACCCAAACGGCTGCGTGCAAACAATGTTTTCGTACCCCAGCTCAACCAGCTCCAGCATTTCGGCAGTCAATAGCCAGCCCTCGCCCATTTTGCTGCCGTAGCCGATGACCCCTTCCACCAGCGATTTGGTGTGATGATAGGAGGAGGGAGCCAGAAATTGCGGGTACTTTTTAACCGCATCAATCAGTGCGGCCTCCATTTTAAGCAGATAATCCATAAACGCTTTGATTACCGCATACTTAATTTTACTACCGCCGTATAGCTTGATGTCCTCCAACCGGTTGTCGGTCTTAAACAGCATAAAGCTCATGATGCCGGGCACCATAACCTCGCAGTTCTGCTGTGCGAGGAATGCCTCGAGGTTATTGTTGCCAAGCCCCGAGTATTTGACGTAAATCTCCCCGACAACCCCAACCTTAACAATATTACGCTTATACACTGAGATAGCGGCAAAATCGCTCGTAATGCGGTCAAGGTTTTCTTTCATCTCCCGAACGCTCATTGCCTTGCCGCGGTTGTACAGGCTGGTAAGGGTTTGAATCCAGCGAGCCACAAGCGCGTCGCTTTCTCCAATCTCCAGCTCATAAGGGCGAACCTGATTGCTTAACAGCATCAATGCATCACCGTAAACGAGCGAAACAATCAGCTTGCGCAGCATCGGCAATGTCAGCTTAAAGCCGCTGTTCTTTTCAAGACCGGAAAGGTTAAGCGACACCACGGGTACCTTTTCGTACCCCGCCTTTACAAGAGCCTTACGCAAAAGGTGTATGTAGTTGGATGCGCGGCACCCGCCGCCTGTCTGTGTAATAATCAACGCGGTGCGGTCAAGGTCATATTTGCCGCTAGAAAGCGCGTCAATCATCTGCCCGATGACAAGCAGGGCAGGGTAGCAGGTGTCGTTATGAACGTACTTAAGCCCCTGAAGTACAACCTCAGGACCCGTATTGTCAAGTAGCTCCACGTTGTAGCCGCTATTTGCAAAAACATTCTTAATCAGCTCAAAGTGAATCGGAGCCATCATTGGAATTAAAATCGTGTAATCCCGGCGCATCTCCTTGGTGAACAGCAGACGCCCCGCTTTATCGTACTTCAGTTGTGCCATAGGCATGGCCTTCCTTTCGCCCTGTGGAACTAAGGCTTATTTATTGTGGTGCGACCTACTGCTCCTGCGTTGCCGCAAACAGGCTGCGCAGGCGTATCCTAACCGCCCCGAGATTTGTTATTTCGTCAATCTTAATCTGGGTATAGATGCGTCCTTCATGCTCCAGGATGTCTCGAACCTCGTCGGTAGTAATCGCGTCCACGCCGCAGCCAAAGGACACCAGCTGCACCAGATTCATATCCTGCTGTGTTGCGATATATTTTGCCGCCGCATACAGGCGGGAGTGGTAGGTCCACTGGTTCAGTACCGTCGTTTTAAAGCGCTTCACGTCACCACTCACACAATCCTCCGATATAATGGCGGCGTTAAAGCCGGCGATTAACCGGTCGATGCCGTGGTTGATCTCGGGGTCGATGTGATATGGTCTGCCGGCAAGAACGATAATGGGGCGACCCTCTATGCGCGCCTGCGTTACAATCTGCATTCCCTGCTCGCGCACCTGCTCAAAGAAATGCGCGTATTCTAGGTACGCAATCTTTGCGGCGGAGGAGACCTCCTTTAGCGTAATTCCGTCAAAATACCGGCTTAAAACAACATGCATCTTTTTGGGGAAGTCGCGCCGGCGATGAATCCCCACATAATCCTTTATAAAGGTTATTTTAGCGGTATCGGTCATATTGGCTGTAATTACCTCGGGGTAGTAAGCAACCACGGGACAGTTGTAATGGTTGTCCCCCAAGCCCTCGTCCACATTGTAGGTCAAACAGGGGTAGAATATTGTTTGAATCCCGTCGTCAATCAGCCTTTGCACATGACCGTGCAGGAGCTTTGCGGGAAAACACACCGTGTCCGACGGAATGGTGCTCTGCCCCAGCAGATACAACTCACGGTCAGAAAACGGTGAGGTTACAACCTCAAACCCAAGCTCGGTAAAAAACGCGTGCCAAAAGGGCAGTAGCTCGTACATATTAAGACCAAGCGGAATCCCTATTTTGCCGCGTGTGCCCGAGACGGGCTTGTATTGTAAAATCAGCTTTTGCTTAAAGTCGTAGATGTTCAGGCTGTTGTCCGCGGTCTTTTTGGTAATGGGGCGTTCACAGCGGTTTCCGCTGATAAAGCGCCGTCCGCCGTCAAAGGTGTTAACGGTCAGCTGACAGTTGTTTTCACACAAACCGCAGTTCACCGTGCGCACCTCGTGCTTAAAGTTTTTTATAGCCTCAAGGGACAGAATGTTGCTTTTTTCGTCGCGAACCTTACGGCTTTTCGCGTAAAGAGCCGCGCCAAATGCGCCCATCAAGCCCGCAATGGTGGGGCGCACCACCTCTACGCCAAGCTCCTGCTCAAACGCACGCAGTACGGCGTCGTTTAAAAAGGTTCCGCCCTGCACTACAACATGCCGCCCAAGCTCGCCGGCACTGGTAGCGCGAATGACCTTATACAGCGCGTTTTTCACTACGCTGATGGATAGACCGGCGGAGATATTCTCTATGGATGCGCCATCCTTTTGCGCCTGCTTTACAGAGGAGTTCATAAACACGGTACAACGGGAGCCAAGGTCCACGGGACGGTCGGCAAACAATCCAAGACGCGCAAATTCCTCTATGGAGTAGCCCAGCGCGTTGGCAAAGGTCTGCAAAAACGATCCGCAGCCCGATGAGCACGCCTCGTTTAAAAAGATGTTGTCAATAGCACCGTTTTTAATCTTAAAGCATTTTATATCCTGCCCGCCGATGTCGATGATAAACTCGACCTGAGGCAAAAAGTTCTTAGCAGCCGTAAAGTGCGCCACCGTCTCCACAACGCCGTAGTCAATGCAAAACGCGTTCTTTACAATCTCTTCGCCATAGCCTGTAACGGTGCTTCCAACAATCTCGATGTTGGGGTACCGCTCGTACAATTCTACCAGAAAGTCGCGAATCAACGGCACGGGGTTGCCGCTGTTTGGTCGGTAGCTGCTCAGCAGCAGCTTGCCGTCCTCAGACAGCACAACGGTTTTTACGGTGGTAGAACCGGCATCAATACCCAGGTAAGCGCCACCTTTGTAGTCG
Organism: Bacillota bacterium; assembly: GCA_023460535.1. Taxonomy (GTDB): domain Bacteria; phylum Bacillota; class Clostridia; order Oscillospirales; family Ruminococcaceae; genus Acetanaerobacterium. Next base: position 12,129 of record JAEWPV010000005.1, on the reverse strand, counting down.
GCAGGCTCCTGCGCTTTTACGGTGTGCCCCGCATGGCGTTTAGAAAAACGCTCGTATTCTTCGGTAGAGCGAAATAGTGGGGTCATGGTCGCGTACTGTTGCGCCGCTTCATAGTGAGACAATAAATCAATCGCCTGCGCCAAATCCACCTCTCTGTCAGCAGAAAACGCCGCTCCCAGCGCGACATAATACAGCGAATCCTCCGGGCAGATACCTGTTGTTTTCAGCGTGTCGTCAAAGCTTTTACGCAGCTGAGGCAAAAAGGTAAGCGGGCCGCCAAGGTAAAGGATGTTGCCGTTTATCGGGCGTCCCTGTGCAAGTCCCGCAATGGTTTGGTTGACTACGGCGTGGAAGATGCTTGCCGCAATGTCACTCTTTTTTGCGCCTTGATTTAACAGCGGCTGAATATCGCTTTTTGCAAATACGCCACACCGTGACGCAATGGTATAAAGCTTTTCATGCTGCGCAGCAAGGTCGTCCATTTCCTCCAAAGGCACGTTGAGCAGTGTCGCCATCTGGTCAATAAACGCACCGGTTCCTCCGGCACAGGAGCCGTTCATGCGCACCTCCATACCGCCGGACAGGAACAGAATCTTCGCATCCTCTCCGCCAAGCTCAATTACAACATCTGTGCCCGGGGCGAGTTTGTTTGCCGCGATGCGGGTGGCAAACACCTCCTGTACAAAGCCGATAGAGCAGCTTTCGGCAAGCCCCATACCTGCGGAGCCGGATATAGCAATCTTTGCACCGCTGTGTGGCGGCAGAATGCTCTGCACCGCTTGCAGCAGTTCAATCGTCTTTTGCGTAATCTGAGAAAAATGCCTTTCGTACGAACGATATGTAATTGTTCCATTATCGTCGGTTACCACACATTTTATCGTAGTGGAGCCGATATCAAGCCCAATGTTCAAATGGAATCCTCCAACCCTGTTTTTCTATATCCCGTCTGATGGTCACGTTGTTTTATACTATAGTTATTATAACAGTATTTAAATATTTCGCAACAGTTTGGATTGTCCAATCAACCCGATATGTAGCAGGAAAACCGCTAAAACAAGAGATGGTATTTGTAATATATATACGATATTTATCATAAAATGGTCAGGAATTAAGTGCAAAAACATAGAATTCACATCCAAGCAAATTATATCTTGAATTACTATATTTGCTATGATATTATTATGTAAAATAACGATTGGAGCTGAAAAGATGCGTAACTAGTCTTGCAATACAAATACGGTACGGCAAAACAGACTGAAGCGGAGGACTCCGCTTTGCTTTGCTGTGCGTTTGCAAGAGGGTTACGGTTTCTTTATGGCTCATAGTATAGCGGTGCTGTGCCTTTTTTCGGGGATAGCCCTACTGTATCTGCGAGCTGCAAGAACTTGCTTTCTTGCAGCCATTTTTTTGATACAGGGGGCATTATTTATGTCATTAATAAACGTTTCAAACCTTTCGTTTGCTTACGAAGGCTGCGGCGAAATGATATTTGACAACACCAGCTTTCAGCTGGACACGGATTGGAAACTGGGCTTTACAGGCAGAAACGGCAGGGGAAAAACCACATTTTTAAGCCTTTTGCTGGGTCGCTATGAATACGGCGGTGCGATATCAGCGAGTGTGGCGTTTGAGTATTTTCCTTTTACGGTTACGGATACAAGCGAAAATACCGTAGACATTATCGCCGCAGTTTGCCCGCAATACCTGCACTGGCAGCTCATACGCGAGCTTACTCTGCTTGAGGTAAGCGAGGAGGTCTTATATCGTCCTTATGAGTCGCTGTCAAAGGGCGAGCAAACGAAGGTGCTTTTGGCGGCACTATTTTTAAAAGAGAACCACTTTTTGCTCATAGACGAACCGACAAACCATCTTGACCGCAATGCCCGTGAGCTAGTCGCTGATTATCTCGCGAAAAAGCGCGGATTCATTCTGGTGTCGCACGACCGCGCGTTTCTCGACCGCTGTGTTGATCATATCCTGTCCATCAACAAAACCGGAATTGAGGTTCAAAGAGGTAATTTCTCAAGCTGGTGGGCGAACAAACAGGCGCGGGATTCTTTTGAACTCGCGGAAAACGAACGGCTGAAAAAGGACATCAGCAGGTTAAAGGAAGCCGCAAACCGTACTGCCGATTGGTCAGGGCAGGTGGAAAAAACGAAATACGCCACCCGAAATTCAGGATTAAAACCGGACAAAGGCTACATTGGACACAAATCGGCAAAGATGATGAAGCGCGCAAAATCGCTGCAGTCAAGGCAGGAGAATGCAATCAATGAAAAAGCGTCCCTGCTAAAAAACATCGAATCCGCCGACGAACTAAAGCTGTCGCCGCTTGTGTATCACAGTGCAAAGCTGGTCGAGCTTATCAATGTTTCGGTTAACTATAAAACCAAACCGGTCTTCGACAAGGTGAGTTTTACGATTGAACAGGGGGACCGGATTGCGCTGTGCGGTAAAAACGGTTCAGGCAAATCCAGCATTATCAAGCTTGTTTGCGGGCACGACATTCCGTATGACGGCAGCTTTATCAAGGGCAGTCAGCTTAAGGTGTCCTATGTTTCTCAGGTTACCGACAATCTATCCGGAAATTTGACCGACTATGCCAGAGACAAGGGGCTTGACGAGAGCCTGTTTAAAGCGATACTCCGAAAACTCGATTTTAGCCGGACTCAGTTTGAAAAGGATATCGCCGCCTTCAGCGCGGGGCAGAAGAAAAAGGTGCTTATAGCCACCAGCCTATGCGAAAAGGCGCATCTGTATCTGTGGGATGAACCGCTCAACTACATCGATGTGTTGTCCAGAATGCAGATTGAGCAGCTACTTTTGGCGTACAAACCTACCCTCCTGTTTGTGGAGCATGACAGCGTGTTTTGCGAGCGAGTGGCAACCAAACAAATACGGCTGTAGCCAAAATACAAAGTCTAAGCACGCACTTTTACGCGCTGCCCTGATAAACCAGAAAAACGAACCATTTACAGGGATAAAAAAATATACTATAATATTTTGTAAGTCCGATAGCAAGAGAAGCTGCTACATCACAGCTTCTCTTTTAGTATTTAGGATAGACAGGGGAATGAAATAGGTTATGTATGAGATTTTAAAAAAGGTGGCTCTCAACCCTACGGTTAGCCGGATGGAAATCAGCGCACCGCTCATAGCAAAAAAAGCTCAGCCCGGGCAATTCATCATCCTTCGTGTGGATGACGAGGGAGAACGTATCCCGCTTACGATTGCCGACTATGACAGGGAGAAGGGAAGCATCACCATCATCTACCAGATTGTTGGTGCGACAACCCGTTCACTGGACGCGCTAAAAGAGGGCGACAGTCTGCAGGATTTTGTGGGACCGCTCGGCGTTGCCTCCCATGTAGAGGGACTCAAAAAGGTAGCGGTTGTGGGCGGCGGAGTCGGCTCTGCCATCGCGTATCCCATTGCGAAAAAGCTGCACAATATGGGTGCTGTTGTGCACTCCATCACCGGCTTTCGCAACAAGGAACTAGTAATCCTGGAGGATGAGTTCACGCGTGTCAGCGACAAGCTGATTATCAAAACCGACGACGGCTCATACGGCTCCAAGGGACTGGTTACAGACGCGCTAAAGGAACTTATCGAATCAGGCGAACAGTACGACGAGGTGATTGCTATCGGTCCGCTGATTATGATGAAGTTTGTGGCGAAGCTTACTAAGGAATACGATATTAAAACGGTAGTTAGTATGAATCCGGTTATGATTGACGGAACCGGTATGTGCGGCGGTTGTCGGCTCACCGTTGGCGGTGAAACCAAGTTCGCCTGCGTGGACGGACCGGATTTTGACGGACATCTTGTGGATTTTGATGAAGCGATGCAGCGAAGCACGATGTACAAAACGTTTGAGCACAGCCGGGATGAGGCTTGCAGGCTGTTCCAAGTGGGGGACAGCAAATAGTTTGATACAGGGATAAAAGGAGTAATAGGACTATGCCGAATATGACACCCAATAAAAACCCTATGCCGGTGCAGGATCCTCAGGTGCGCGGCGGCAATTTTGACGAGGTTGCGCTGGGCTACACCGAAGAGCAGGCGGTTAACGAGGCTGAGCGGTGCTTAAACTGTAAGCATCGTCCCTGTGTGGGCGGCTGCCCGGTTGCAATTGATATTCCCGGTTTTATTATGAAGGTGAAGGATCGTGACTTTGAGGGAGCCTATGAGGTACTCAATCGCTCCACCTCACTGCCCGCAGTGTGCGGTCGCGTATGCCCGCAAGAGACCCAGTGCGAGGAGCGGTGTGTTCGCGGCTTAAAGGGCGAGCCGGTTGCCATTGGCAGACTGGAGCGCTTTGTAGCGGATTATCATATGCGTACCAACACCGAAAAACCAAAAATGCCAAAGAAAAACGGGCATAAGGTCGCCGTTGTGGGGGCGGGTCCCGCAGGGCTTACCTGTGCCGGCGACCTAGCAAAAATGGGCTATGAGACTACCGTGTTTGAGGCGTTGCACCTGGCGGGAGGTGTCTTGGTTTATGGCATCCCGCAGTTTCGCCTACCCAAAGAGATTGTGCACAAGGAGATTGACAATCTCAAGGCAATCGGCGTAACCATCAGCACCAACATGGTAATCGGCAAGGTGCTTTCGGTAGACGAGCTATTCGAGATGGGCTACGAAGCCGTGTTTATCGGATCGGGTGCGGGGCTTCCTCGATTTATGCGTATTAAGGGAGAAAACCTCAAGGGCGTATACTCCGCCAATGAATTTCTAACCCGAGTAAACCTGATGAAGGCATATAAGGAAAACACACAAACCCCCGTTTTGCAAGCCAAAAGCGTTGCCGTCGTGGGCGGAGGAAATGTCGCCATGGATGCCGCACGCTGCGCGAAACGCCTTGGTGCGGAGAAGGTATACATCGTTTATCGCCGTTCCGAGGCAGAGATGCCTGCGAGGCACGAAGAGGTCGAGCACGCAAAGGAAGAGGGTATCATCTTTAAGGTGCTGACAAATCCGCTGGAGATACTGGGCGATGAACAAGGGTTTGTAAACGGGATGCGCTGCGTGGAGATGGAGCTGGGTGACCCGGACGCTTCGGGCAGACGCAGCCCTGTTGAAAAAAAAGGCTCCGAGTTTTTACTGGATGTGGACAGCGCCATTATGTCTATCGGTACATCCCCCAATCCCTTAATCAGAAACACTACGCAGGGGCTTGATACAAACCGGTATGGCTGTATCATTACAAAGGATGATACCGGACTGACCTCGCGCGAGGGCGTGTACGCGGGTGGAGACGCAGTGACCGGTGCCGCAACAGTAATACTTGCCATGGGCTCGGGCAAAAATGCCGCAGCCGCCATCGATGAGTACATTATGCATAAGCGGATATAAGACGTATGAACCAAAAAACAAGGCTGTTTGGCACAACCATGCAGCCTTGTTTTCTAAGTTAATGACTTGATTGTGTAAACAGAATGTTTAGTACCGTTTGCTTACAAAGTATTGCGTTTATAGTATTATTTTGATATTATTGATATATTGTATGTATGCAATATATATAAATACTGACATAAAGCAGAATGATAATTGGTTATATTGATTAGTGCTTGTTGCGGTGTCGGGCATCCTCAAAAATCCTCGGCAGTGTACTGTCAATGTAATGTGACATAGAAGACTCAAAGAGTTAAAAGCAAAATATTATTTGAAAATGAATTATGAGCTGGATAAAAGCAGATTGGAGATATCAACATCAATGTATAACGTGTTGTTTGTTTTTAGGACAAAAAAGGAGTGCGAAGCAATATGCGCGATGGAAGCATGGGAGCATTTCGAATGCTTTCGTATTGCGTGTAAAACAAAATCCATTCCGGATGCCTTGGAGTACCTAATGCACAACTCCGTAGATCTTGTGTTGTGTGATGCTTGTATCTCAGAAATGGGCGGGATGACACTCTTAAAGGACATTAAAAAGAAGCACATGGCTGACGCTGTTGTTTTGGTTGGTTCGCGTGCGGACGCACATATGGCAAGGCAAAGTCTTGCGTTTGGCGCATTTGATTATTTAATTAAGCCGATTGAAGAACAGCAGTTTGAGGATTTATTGCAAAGAGCAAAAGGCTACCTGGATGAAAAGAAGCTTAGTCGCGAACGTACGGATAATCTCGTACGTATCGTACTCGATAAGGTCGGGCATTATTACCCTAAGGCGCAGATTTCCCAGCTGGTAACTCATATCGGTATTGGGTTTGAAGAGACGAGCAACGAGACCATAGCGATGATTAACCAGACTCGCCGTGCATTGGATGACGACTATTACAAGGTGTCTTTTATTATCAGCCGTTGCATGCACGAGATTATCAGCAAGGTGTTTTATCAAAATAGTTGGTTGCATCAGTTTTTATCGCAGCAGGAGCTGCTGGAACTGAGCGCCGGCGAGTATACTGATTTTGATTCGTTAACCGCTATCTCGGTGCAGATTACCGAAACACTATGCGCAAGCATGCGAAACCTCGCCCTAAAACACATCGAGAACCCTACCATCCGCCGGTTAGCGGATTATGTTACGGTAAACCTAGATAAGGAGCTTTCCCTTGAGAGTTTGTCTGAAAAGCTGTATATCAGCAAAACCTACCTCAGCGAGCTGTTCAAATCCAAAACCGGCTCTGCCATCACCGAATATCTAACCAGAGTCAAGATGGAAAAAGCGCGCAATATTATTACAGAAAAGCACCTAAAAACAAAGGAGGTCGCATCGATGCTGGGATACAAGGATTTCGTATATTTCTCTAAAATCTACAAAAAATATTGGGGAACGACACCGGGTCAGGTGAATAAAGCATAAAATTTCCACCATGGTTGTGTATAATATGACATAACAAACCGAACAAATAACATAGTAGCAATGCTGTATTTAAACTATAATGGTTTTGTACGGCATTGCTATTTTATTCCTATATAATCGGTATATAATACATTAAATTTATTACAATTATTGCTACTAAGGAGCGTAAGAACATGAAGACAGTAGGTTCAAAACTAGCGGTTATGGTACTGGCCAGTATCGCAGTGACGGTGCTGATTGCGTCGTCTCTTTTGTTTGTTGGCAACCAGATAATCATTAATACATTATTTCAAAATCAAGCAGACACGGCGATGGACGCGTTTGCTTTCGAATCGAATGAAAGGCTGGAAAAGTCGCTTGCGCTTTCTGCAGAAATGGCTGAGGATGAGCAACTTCGAAATGCAATCGAGACCAGTAATGCCGCCCAAATAAAAAAGCGTTTCATAGAAATACAACAGGAAAAAATGGGAGATGTTGACTTCTTTACAGTGACTGACGGCAACGGCATTGTTTTGGTTCGTGGGCACAGCGACAAGGCAGGGGATTCAGTGGCAAATCAAAGTAATGTATCCGCAGCTTTGGCGGGTAAATCCGCTTCCTGCATTGAGGAAGGTACCGAGATTAAGCTTTCTATCCGCTCGGCTGCACCGGTTAAAAACAGTACAGGTAAAGTTGTTGGCGTTGTTTCCACCGGCTACAATCTGACCAATGAAGGGTTTGTAGATTACATAAAGGCGATGACCGGATCGGATTTCACCATCTTTTTGGGCGATGAGCGTATCAATACAACCATAATCATCGATGGAGTCAGGCAGGTTGGCACAAAGCTTAACGCAAAAATTGCGCAAAAAGTGCTGGGAAATGAAAGCTATCGCGGTCAGGCTGAATTGCTTGGGCAGCCGTATTATACAGTGTATGAGCCGCTTATCGGCCCGACGGGTGATCCTATCGGTATCGTTTTTGCAGGTAAACCGCTGGGACAAATCCGTGCAGGGCAACGTCAGATTTTATTGATCGTTCTGGCAATCATAGCGACAATCACCGCAGGGCTAATCTTTTTGGCGTTAAGAATTGTGAAGAAGGTCATATCCAATCCGCTTCGCGAAATGGCAGACGCGGCAAACGAGATAGCGGCGGGTAATTTGTCTGTCGAGCACACCACGTATCGCACGCAGGATGAAATTGGTCAACTGTCCCGTGCCTTGGCTTCAATTGGCAATACCCTGAAGCTGTATATCAGCGACATCTCCGAGCAGCTTACTAAAATCTCGCAGGCGGATATTTCTGCCGAGATTACACAGGATTACATCGGCGACTTCAGACCGATTCGTGAGGCGCTTAATACAATCTTGGATGGGCTAAACGATATTATGCAGCGCATCAGCGTTTCGGGCAACGAGGTGAACGCCGGCTCCGAACATATTGCCAGCGCATCACAGAGCCTTTCTCAGGGCGCTACCGAGCAGGCAAGTTCGATTCAGCAGTTAAGCGCCTCGATTGCCGAGGTATCCGAGAAGATTCGTGAGAATGCCCAGACCGTTCGTCAGACAGCCGGGTACGCACAGCAGGCGGGCGACGGGGTGCGCAAAAGCAATGAGGAGATGAAGCGTCTGCAAGAGGCAATGGACAACATCTCCCAGTCCTCCGACGAGATTAGTAAGATTATCAAGATTATCAACGATATCGCGTTTCAAACCAACATACTTGCGCTTAACGCAGCGGTAGAGGCGGCTCGGGCGGGAGCGGCAGGCAAGGGCTTTGCGGTGGTGGCGGATGAGGTTCGTAACCTTGCCTCTAAATCCGCAGATGCAGTAAAGCAGACAACCGAGCTGATTGAACGCTCCGGTAAAGCGGTAAAGGATGGCGTGAAAATCGTAAACAATACGGCAAAGGAACTGGGGCAGGTAGAAGAAGAAACTATCCTTGTTCAGCAAGCTATGCTAGAGATCGACCAATCCTCCTCCACACAGGCGACTGCAATCTCGCAGATTTCCATCGGAATCGAGCAGGTGTCTGCGGTCGTTCAGAACAATTCCGCCACGGCGGAGGAGAGTGCGGCTGCCAGCGAGCAGCTGTCCGCACAGGCTGCGGCACTTCACAGCATCCTGTCCGGCTTTCATCTGCGGTAGCACCTATTAGGTTTACCCCATAATGCAATAAACTAACCTTGCCTTTCGGCATACAATATATCAGAGTTTACACTCGAAATGATATGCGTATGCCGGGAGGTATTGTTATGGGGTATGGTTTGGCTCTGGGGGGCGGGGGAACGAGGGGTGCTGCCCATGTGGGCGTATTGCTTGCGTTGCAGGAGGCATCCTTTTTACCGCGCTCTTTAGCGGGTACAAGCGCGGGTGCAATTGTTGGCGGATTATATGCGGCGGGGGTCGAGCCGCTTATCCTCAAGCAGATGGTGTACCATCTGGTTCATAACGGAAAGCAATTGATGGATGTGGATTATGCAGGGATATTCAAAGGGGTGTTACAGCTTATTACAAGGCAAGAGCTGACTCTTACCGGACTGATGAAGGGTGACCGGCTGTATGAATACATATATCACTACACAAGCGGAAAAACGATTCGCGAGGTAACGATGCCTATTGTAATCCCTGCGGTGGATATGGTTTCTGCCCGTACGGTGGCGTACACCAACCGTGCGGCCGGTAAGCCCGCGGTGTCCGATGTGATATGGCGAGATGATGTGCTGTTGGCTGGGGCTTGCTGTGCATCTGCTGCGGTTCCCATCGCGTTTCGCCCGCGTAAATCGGGTAAGCTCATGCTTCTTGACGGGGGATTGACCGATAATCTGCCCGTCACGCTGCTTGCCGCTGCGGGGGAAGCAAATATTCTTGCGGTGGATATCTCGGAAAACTATGAGCCGCCCCAGGATGAGAACATCGTAGAAATCGCATCACATTCCCTTTCCATTATGGGTCGCAGGCTAAGGCAGTGCTCGTCTATGGGCGAGCGGGTGCTGCTAAAGCCAAAGCTGCCCGAAAATGCAAAATTCCTTGATTTTTCGCATATGATTAAATGTATGCAGGCGGGGTATGAGGCAACAAAAAACATGCTGCCTGTTTTGAAAACGATGCTTGCGTAGCATAAGGTTGACGTAGCACGTTCTTGCATATAATCGGCCAAGCAATATGTTTTTCTTATATACAGAATGGATTCCAGCAAAACATGGTTTTTCTTTCATAAATGTAATGTGTTTTTGTTACAGATTCGGTATAATATATTACAGTATAATAAGTTAACACCATAGTGGTATGGACAAACATAAAACAGAAAAGGAAAGACTATCATGAAGAAAATCGCTTTTTTTGATGCAAAGCCCTACGATAAGATTTGGTTTGACAAAATGAAGGACGAGTATGGGTTTAAGATTAAATACTATGAGAATAAGCTCAATGAAGATACCGTGGCAATGGCTGCGGGCAGCGACGCGGTGGTCGCGTTTGTAAACGACGATATCAATGCACAGGTGTTGGATTTCCTAAACGAAAAGGGCGTTCATGTTGCTGCGCTTCGCTGCGCGGGATACAATAATGTTGATTTTCAATCTGCGTTTGGTAAGGTGCATGTGGTGCGTGTACCTGCCTACTCGCCCTATGCCGTAGCAGAGCACGCAGTGGCGCTGTTGCTTACCCTCAACCGACGTATTCACCGTGCGTATAATCGCACCCGGGATTACAACTTTAGCTTAAACGGGCTTACGGGCTTTGACCTAAACGGAAAAACGGTAGGCGTTATCGGTACGGGGAAAATCGGTCAGGTGTTTATCGATATCTGCAGGGGCTTTGGTATGCGCGTACTCGCGTATGATCCTTACCCAGTTGCGGACAAGGGGATCGAATATGTCTCCTTGGAAGAGCTATTTACACAGTCCGACATCATCTCTCTGCACTGCCCGTTAACCAAAGAGACCCATCACGTAATCAACAAGCAGGCTTTTTCACTCATGCGTGATGGCGTATACCTCATCAATACCTCCAGAGGTGCGTTGGTTGACAGTGAAGCGTTACTCGAAGCCATAAAAAGCGGCAAAGTTGGCGGCGCGGGGCTGGATGTATACGAGGAGGAGTCCGACCTGTTCTTTGAGGATTTTTCCAACACCATTATCCAGGACGACACCCTCGCGAGGTTGGTTTCCATGCCCAATGTAGTCGTTACATCCCATCAGGCGTTTTTAACACAGGAGGCGCTGAAAAACATTGCACAGACAACACTGGAGAATTTAAAGGATTTTTTTGACGACAAGCCGCTTAAAAATGAGATATGCTATCAATGTGATAAACTGGTGACATGTCCGATTAACCATGAGGGCAGGTGCTTCTAATAAAAGCGTGATGAGCTGGGATGCTGAAAATATTAACATGCAAATAAAACGCGGAGTGCAGCTTTCGTTGCACTCCGCATTAGTCTGTTATCGTTATTCGAATAAAGCGCATTAAGCGCAGGAATTAGTGAACTTATCAAGGTTTTGGGCTGCAAAGCGTGTGAGTTCGTCTACTATCAAACGGTGCCCGTTCTCGTTCGGGTGTATACCGTCTTCACACATTAACGTGTTCTTGTAGCTTCTCTTATCTAAAAAAGCAGAACGAACATCAACATACAGCGAGCCTGTCTCATATGCAAGCTTAGTAGCGGCCAGAGAATACATCTCCTGGTATCGGTAGATCATCTGAACGTCTCCCAGAAAACGCAGGATGTTCTGCGCGTTCAGACCGCTTCGAGTAATCCAGAGAAAATACCGTTCTCCGTCAATCGGGGGAAGAGACATCACAACGGGGGTAATGCCGCTGCGCTTAATCGAATATAGCATATTGCGGTAAATTTCTTCAAATCGGTGAATCGGGGTGTGCGGCTCATGCAATGCATCGGGGTCTTGCGCAACGCGCTCCCAGTCGTAATCACAGTCGTTGCCGCCATACTCAAGCAGTACGACGTCACAGTCCAATCCTTTTTCCATTGCACGTGCAAGCAGCTGCTGGCCTTTTTCAATGGTACAACCAAACTTAGAGCGATTGTTTACAACAAGACCAAGGTTTGCGTAAAGCTGCTGCTCATCACTTTGCTTCATGGGGTAATACCGGTTGGTATCCTTGTCAAGCAAAATGCCCTTCATAATGGAATCTCCGTAAATCTGAATCTGTTTTGCGAGGTTCACTCCGCACCCCTCCTTACTCATAAAATCCTAGCCATGAGCAAAACCGAAAAAACCCAGATATAAAGCGGGTTCACGAGCATGGCAAACTCGTCTTGTCACTCCAAAAATATATAGAAACGACCAGCTCACAATGGTATAATTTTGTTGGGAAAAC
>JAEWPV010000004.1 GCA_023460535.1 Bacillota bacterium | reverse complement strand
AAATAGCACTAATGAAGCCATTATTAATAAGGCACAAAAGAAAGGACTATACGAGTATCAGACACTAATGAATAAATGCTTTGAAAAAATGTTTAAAGCATTAAAACCAAATAGGTGGATTACTGTCGAATTTCATAATTCACAAAATTCAGTATGGAATTCAATACAAGAAGCAATGCTAAATGCAGGCTTTGTGATTGCTGATGTAAGAACATTAGATAAGAAAAAGGGGACCATTAAACAATTAACATACACCTCGGCTGTTAAACAAGATTTAATAATTTCTGCATATAAACCTAAAGAAGCATTTATTAAAAGGTTTTTTCAAGAAGCAGGCACAGAGGAAGGAGTATGGGATTTCATTAGGGAGCATTTGGATAAACTTCCGATTGTGGTAGAAAATATAAATAGAATTGATGTTGTTGTTGAAAGGCAAGCCTATTTACTTTATGACAGAATGTTAGCATTTCATATTCAAAAAGGTGCAACTATACCAATGGGGGCTGCAGACTTCTATTTAGGGTTAAAGCAAAGGTTTCCAGAACGTGACGGTATGTATTTCTTGCCTGGCCAAGTAAGTATTTATGATACCAAAAGGATAAATCAAGAGTTGAATGAGCAATTATCTTTGATTGTTATGGATGAAAAGACAGCAATTCAATGGCTTCATATAGAACTTAATGTTCCAAAAACATATCAGGACATTCAGCCTAAATTTTTGCAGGAATTGCGTCAATTTAAATATGAAAAAATGCCAGAGCTTCGGGATTTGCTTGAAGAGAACTTCCTCCAGGACGAGCATGGCAAGTGGTATGTACCTGATGTAAATAAGCAGTCCGATCTCGAAAAATTAAGAGATAAAAAGCTCTTGAAGGAATTTGATGAATACCGCAATAGTAAAGGAAAGCTCAAAGTATTCAGGACAGAGGCTATTAGAGCGGGCTTTAAACATTGCTGGAGAGATAAGGATTATAAAACTATTGTTAATATTGGTGAAAGAATGCCAGAAGCCGTGGTGCAAGAGGACCCAAGCATACTCATGTACTATGATAATGCTCTAACAAGAATAGGGGATTAAAATGTTCAGTATTGGCGATTGGGTTTTTGATAAGGAAAATAAGAAAACAGTTAAGGTTATTGAAATAAATGACCTGTGGGGCTACAAGGCATACACAGTGTTCGACACTGGTGAGCAGAAATCGTATTTTTTATCGGAGGATAAGATTTGCAATGTGGATGCTGGAGATGATTTCAGCATCCATTCTTTCAAATACCTTGTAACTTCGGCACGAATAAAAAATGAGCTTGCAAACGGTATCCTGTCCTCTATTGGTGACAGCATCATACCTTTGCCGCACCAGATTTATGCACTCAACAGAGCCTTATCCAGTAATACAGTTCGATACATTATTGCTGACGAGGTTGGTCTGGGGAAGACTATAGAAGCAGGCTTAATTATAAAAGAGCTTAAGACAAGAGGTCTTATAAACAGAGTTCTTATTGTCTGCCCCAAAGGTCTTTTGACCCAATGGCATAATGAAATGAAGATGAAGTTTAATGAAACCTTCAATATTGTGCTGCCCGAAGACTTTGACTCAATTAAGAGGATATATGGAGAAGGAAACGTATGGGCAAACTTTTCGCAGGTCATATGCTCGCTTGACTCGATAAAACCTTTGGAACGCCGTAATGGCTGGAGCAAGGAGAAAATTGACGAGTACAATAAGGAAAGGCTCGGAAGCCTTATCTTTGCAGGTTGGGATATTATTATAATCGATGAAGCTCACAGAATTGGAGGCTCTACTTCCGATGTAGCAAGATATAAGCTGGGTAGTGCTTTAGCGGATGTAAGCCCATATCTGCTGCTGCTTACAGCCACACCGCATCAGGGAAAAACAGAACCTTTCTTAAGGTTGATCCGTCTTTTGGATCAAGATGCTTTTCCAGATAGCAATGCTATTGTCAAAGAGCAGGTAAGCCCCTATGTTATTAGAACAGAGAAAAGAGAAGCTGTCGATGGCGAGGGAAATCGACTGTTTAAGAATAGGGTTACTAAAGCTGTAAATATTGAATGGGAACAGAGACATAGCCTTCAAAAGCAGCTTTACGAGATGGTTACAAAATATGTGACAGAAGGCTACAACAAGGCAAGAAAAGAGAAAAAGAATTATATTGGCTTCCTTATGGTGCTGATGCAAAGGCTTGTTACAAGCAGTACCAGAGCCATAAGAGAGAACTTGGAGAGAAGACTTGAAATTCTTCAAAATAGTTCAACCAGACTTATAAACTTGAGCGAAGCCGATTTAATGGAAGCTGATGCAGAAGAGACTGTTGAAGAACTGATCGCAGTCCAGTCCTTTAATATAAAGAAAGAGATTGAAGAAATAAAAGATATGCTGGTGGTTGCCAATCAGGCAGAGCATCAGTATATCGATACCAAAGCTGAAAAACTGCTGGAATTCATTTATAAGATACAGATGGAGTATCAAGATTTCAAAGTAATCATTTTTACTGAATTTGTAGCTACACAGAAGTTTTTAAAGGAGTATCTTGAAAGCAAAGGTTTTAAGATAGCGACTTTAAATGGTTCTATGGATATTGAAGAAAGAAATACAACCTTGAAAGAGTTCAAGGAAAGTGCAGACATACTTATTTCTACGGATGCTGGAGGAGAAGGTTTAAATCTGCAGTTTTCAAACATAGTCATCAATTATGACCTGCCTTGGAATCCAATGAAAATAGAGCAGCGTATCGGTAGGGTGGATAGAATTGGGCAGCAGAGAGATGTATATGTTTTTAACTTCATGCTTTCAGAAACGGTAGAATTCAGAATCAGAGAGGTTCTGGAAGAAAAGCTGGCCACTATTTTTGAACAGTTCGGTGTAAATAAGATGGAAGATGTTCTTGACTGTACCGATGCAGAATTTGACTTTACAGACATCTTTGTAAGAGGCATTACCAATCCTAAAAATGCAGATTATTATATTGAAAAGTTAGAGAAGGAAGTAAGAGATAAAACAGAAAGAATCAATGAAATCAAAGGCTTGTTGCGGGACGAAAAAGTAATAGATAAGAGCTTGGTTGCAGGAATTAGTAACATTCCCATAGAGAGCTGGCTGAAACAAATGTATAGTAATTTCCAATTGTCCCAGGGAAAAGAGGTAAATCTGATTGAGCTTGCCATGATAGATCTGAATAACAACCAAGTAAAAAATATGCTTAAAAATATGCCCGTATGGGCAAGAGGTCATAAAGTACCAGCCCTTGAGCTTGCAGGGGTATCTAACGAAAAAGGCTACTGGTCTTTATGGGATGTAAGCATCAATGATAGTGACGTAAATAAACAGATATTCCCTTTGTTTGTCAATGAAAGCGGAGTTATGCGGATAGCTTCTTCAAAAATATTGTGGGAAGCCTTTTTGAAGGAGAATGCAAATCCAGAGTTTAAGGGGTATAGGGAGTTTGAAGACACCACCTATACCATGATTTCTCAAAAAGCCAAAGACTATGCTTACAATCTGTTTGAGAATATGAGGGAAGGTTATTTAAACAAGCTGTCCAAAGAACAGGCAAAATATGAGTATGCTTTCAAGCTACGAAGAGAAGCAGCCCAGAGGATAGGACTTGAAAGCGTAAGAAGCTACAGGGCAAAGTCCATAGGCAAGGAAGAAGAAGCATGGCGATTTAAGATCGAAAAAGAAAAAGCAATAATTCCAATTCTTAAACCTCTGTGTATTGTATACCTGGAGTGATAGCATGATTAATGAAATTATTTTAGAAAAGCTATATTTAAAAGAAAATGAATTTATTCTGGTCTTTGATCCTGACAACCTACTTGGTGCGGAGGCTATTGTAGAGCATATAAACCAGACTGGGTTTTCTATTGTCAATTATGAGGACCCAGAGGTCTTTCGGTATTATTATGAGGAGAATATCCGCAGTTTTCTGGATCGGGGGAAACCTCTTGATAATAAGGTTCTGATAAGGTATACAGTTGAACAGTCTATCCCTTATGATATAAGGACTAAATGCTTCTTTGTTAAATTAACCTTGCGGGAGATGTTCCCCAAATTGAGCTATACCGTAATAAAAGAGCTTTACAGTGATGTTTTTGACAAACTGTATAAGGTATACTCACGATATAGTGGACCGATTTTGGGAGACAAAGGAACAAAAGATTTTATATTGAAGAATGCATATGGTGTAATACCAGAGGTTATTGCCGATTTTCAAGAATTGGTTAAGACCTTTATTCCGCTATATTATAGAGGGGAAGAGCTGCCTGGACTAATTGCAGATTATGCAGCAGAAGCTATAAGTAGTAATGGTCAGCTTAAACAATATCCAGTTAAGACCATAGTGGGCGGTAAGGGGTCCTGTTTCCACTTTATTCAGGAACAGTGGGAACTGTATATCAGGAAAACAAATGAAGAAGCTGTTGAAACAGTTATTGATTTCGGAAACTACGAGATTAGAGCGTATATAGATAATCTGTTTCAGGAAAACTACTTGACTCCAGTAAAACAGCTTAAGCTACGGGAATACCCTACCTGGATGCAATCGGGTGTTGTATATGATATAGCAGGAAATATAGAACGCAAGTTTGATAGCTGTATTGATAAAATTATAAATAGTGTCCAGAGTGTAAAATCGTATAAAGACTGGTTCGGTATTGCAGCCTTATGGGCGGAAGTTCTTACGCTTAAATATGATCAGAGCAAAAGCTACTCACTTGATAACAGGAAATTCAAGGATGCTGGAAGTTTACTAAAAGAATACTTTAAGGATTGG
>JAEWPV010000003.1 GCA_023460535.1 Bacillota bacterium | reverse complement strand
TTTCCCAACAAAATTATACCATTGTGAGCTGGTCGTTTCTATATATTTTTGGAGTGACAAGACGAGTTTGCCATGCTCGTGAACCCGCTTTATATCTGGGTTTTTTCGGTTTTGCTCATGGCTAATTTAATACATAAAGGGGCGATGCGTTTATGACGCAAACACAACAACTTAGGGAAAACATACAACGAGCGCTAGATTCCTCCGCCCTGTACCGTGAGCTGGCAAAAACCGCGCCCGAGCAGGACACTGCGCTGCTGCGGGAGCTTTCGGCAGATGAGCTGCGCCACGCAAGGGCGTTTCAGAACGCGTATACCGCTATGACCGGCTGTAGCTATACGCCCAAGGTCAATGTAATCCTGCCGCAAGGCGCGTATCGGGAGGTGCTGCTTGGGCAGGTGCAGGAAATCTGCGGGGATCTGCGCAGATATACACAGCAAACGCAGACCGGGTGCAGAAACGACCAAACACAAGGCGCATTGCTGTGTGCGCAGCAGGATAAAGTCGTGCACGCGTTGCGCCTGCTGGCCATGGCCGCCGAAGGTGTGCAGCAGCAAACCGAAAAGGAATAGCACAAAAACAGCATACATAAGATAGGCCGCCCCAAAGCTTTGGCTGGTTTTGGGGCAACATTCTTTTTGTGTATTCTAACCCGTTTAAAATGTGGACATAGGGCGGTGATGCAACTTGAAGAAGAAACCGGAGCCATCAAAGACCGAAGTGTGCAACGAACAGAATATCGCAAAGTCAGTTTACGCAGCAGGGCTGGATGCACAGTTCCAGGCACTGATTGCGTTTTTTGCCGAGCGCAACGAGCAAGAGCTGTTTGAAGCGGTACAGCACAATCTGAGGCACTTTGAAGGCATTGACAAGCAAAACTACGACGCAACCGTCCGGTATTATAATAAGTATAGGATGTGGGGGGAGTATTATCCCGATGAAGGTGTGTGGGAGCTTGCAAAAAACCGCGCGCAGGCGTTTGCCTTACACCGCGGTGAATTTGAGTGGTTGTACGACCGGTTGGGCGATTATCGTTCCAAACGCGTGCTGCACAATATACTTTCCTACTGGCTTACCAGCGATTATGCAAAGATAGTCGCACTAAAGGATAAGTACTTTAAGCAGTACTTTGACCCCGATCTGATTCGATGTGATGAGAACGAGGTGCTGGTGGACATTGGTGCGTATCTTGGTGACACGGTGATTGATTATGTGAATACTTTTGGCGATACGTGCTACAAACGCATCTATTGCTATGAGATTGTACCCGATAATGTGCAGTTCATTCATCGCAACATCGAGCTGTTTCATCTTAATAATGTGGTTGTAAGGGAGCTTGGGGTTAGCGATAGGCAGGGCACGCTTTATCTGCCCGATTCCGGTGTGTCGTCAGTCAAAAAGCTGTCAGACACCGGAGCGGTAAAGGTGCAGACCGTGGCAATCGACCAAGACATTACCGAACCAGTTACCTTTATTAAGATGGATATTGAGGGAGCGGAGGAACAGGCGCTGCTGGGTTGCCGCAACACGATAACCCGAAATCATCCCAAGCTTGCACTTGCCGCGTACCATAACCATAAGGATATGTGGCGGCTTGCGCGCATCATCCACAAGGCAGACCCCACCTACCGGTTCTATCTGCGGTACTATGGTGAGCCGCTGCTGCCCACCGAGTTTGTTTTGTATGCGATATAATGGTTTCTTAATTTGCAGTATGGCGGCGGAAAAGATGCTTGTCGCAACAATGAAGCTACAGCCGGGGGAAGTTCCCCCGGCTGTAGCTTAAAACATTTAAATACCTTAATAGGGCATTTGCTTTGAACTGTTCGGGTGTAATGCCGGTTTAGCGCTTTGTAATATGAGCGTGCTTAAAAAACATGTGAAGGGTTATTTCGTTTGCATGTCGATTGTCAGGTCTCCAAACACAAAGGATTTAATCTGATCGGGGTCAATTACAACGTCAAGGGAAAACATGATTTCACAGCTGTTTGCAGTACCGCTTCTTCCATCGCCCAGCACCTTAATTTGTGTGTTATCCATCATGGTAACGGTTGCGCTGGGGTTATCCGCTCTAACTGAGGACAACTGGATGCGGCGGTATGTCGCCTCGTCCATAGACGTCAAAAGGCTGAGGTAGTACGGAGAAACCGTAAGCTTCTTAGCGTGCAAGGTTTCGCCCTGTACCGACAGGCTTTTGTCAAGCGGAAAAATTCGTGTGGATTTTTCTAAATCAAGTGGGATGGTAAATTCCCAATTTCCTTTGAGCAGCGGGTGAGCGCCATTTCCTGCATTTAGAATAAGCACATAGTCATTCAGGTCATCCTTCGAGGTAATTCCGTCTACAGTGATTGCCCACTGCACAAGATCGGGTTGACTGTCATCGGTGGCGGTTCCGATGGTATAGGGAAGTTTGATTTCGCCTGTTTTGGGGTTAAGAAGCGCCGCGTGGGGAAGAATTTTACCCTTATCTGTGGGTATCGGTGCCACGCCGCGCAGATATAACACATCGTCGCGAATCGCTGCGTTTGTCACCAGATATCCTGGCAGCCCCGTAGCTAAGGGAAGCTGGATGTCGCTGTCTTTGGTTAAGCTGTAGCGCGAAATTCGTTTACCCGTTTTCTCATCCAGCGAGCTTCCGGTTACTTTAAAATCGGATGGGGATGGGGCGGTGAATTGTTCAAACAACTGTGCCAGCTCACCGTGTTTCATGCCAACATCCGTACCATTGAGCAGAGCTTCCTGCAGGAGGTTCTCAAGTGAGAGAAATAGCGTTTTGCCTGTGAGCGGGGTTTGCGTGGTCATGTTAACATTGAGAAGGAGTGTTGCTTTGTTGTCAAACGGGTTGTCATCGGGCAAGAGCGCGCTTGAAAAATTGCTGGAAGATTGCCCGAGCTCAATATCATGGGAGCAGAAGAGGTAGTTGTGATTTTCGGATTCATCGTCAGTTTGCGTATCCTCTGTGCGCATTTTAATATAGCCAAATTCAAGCTTGCCAGAGGATAGGGTACCGTCAGGCTGCAAAAGGGCAAGCGGCTTACCCTCGGGTCCTGTGATATCCACGAGAATGCTCAGCCCGTTGTCGTGTGCCGTTATGGCTCGCAGCCCAACGCGAACACCATGACTGTCGGCTGTTGTAGAGACCAATTTGCCGGTTTTATTAACAACCGGCGACAGTGATGAGAGCGGAACCTTCTCGCCGGATGGCGAAAGTTCGTAAAGAACACCGCGAAATGCGTCACTGACACTATAATAGGTAGCAGCAATAATGAAAAGGCTCACTGTAACAAGTGCCGCTACTAAAACAGTAACCTTAAAACCCTTTCGAGACGTTGCTTTTTTTGTAGTAACCGTAAAGCGGTCCATAACCAAAGTGTGAAGGCGTTCTGCCGTAAGGGAGGGCGTATAGGGAACTGACGGCGCAAGCTCACCCAACTGATTGATAAACTCTTTATTATATTTTTGCATCTGTAAATCCCCTTTCTTCAAGAACTCTTTTCAGGTACTGGCGGCTGCGGTACAGCCTGTTTTTTATCTGGCATTCATCCATGGACAGGTGCTGCGCGATCTCTTTTGTCGTTTCAAATAAAAAGTACTTGCGTAGGATGATCTCTTGGTTGGGATTGGGCATTTCTGCTATTACTTCCTGTAGCTCCATGGATGTTTCTGCGCTGAGCAGCATCTGCTCCACATCAGTGTCAGCGGGAATTTCAAGGGTATCAAGAGAGGTGCTACTATGCTTCTTTATCCGATGATACCGATTAATAGCGGTGTTTTTTGCGATGCATAGTAGATAACCCTTTAGATTTGCGGTTTCGGCATCCAGTCGATTGATTGTTTTCCATGCATTCACAAAGGTGTCCGCCACACACTCCTCCACATCCATTGGTCTTTGGGGAAGAATCCGGGCAATTACCACCTTAAGTAGTTCGCCATATTGGTTAATTGCCTCGCGCAATCCATCGGAAGGCTTATTCTGCAGAAGCTGAATCAATTCTTTGTCTTCCAAAAGACCTGCCCCCTTTCCTGTTAGTGAAAGCGCCTTCACCCCTATAGACAGTATAAATATGAAAAAGGCTTATTACAAACTAAGTTTTTTTAATATTTCTCAATAATTTGAACACAGGGGTTTATGTTTTGGGGAACACATTGCAAACAAGCTAAGAGATGTACCACTGAATATTGAGGGTGGGAACAAAGTTGAGCCTTCCGGCTTTTACGAACCGGAAGGCTCAACAATGTAGAGACTGTTAATGATTTATGAGGATACGGGGAGTTGTGCTTAGCGAGACTTAGTTAAGGCTATGAAAGAATACACGGTTCGTAGCAACGATCATGATCGACAGAGTCCGCCCTACTATTAATAACGCATCAGCATGGCGATGTTTTCCGAGCCGCCACCGATGGTCCAGATCATAATGTAGTCACCCCGCTGAACAAGCCCTTGCTTTAATGCCTCATACAGGGCGATATACGGGCTGCTGGTTCCGGTATAGCCGTATCGGTCGCCCACAAAGATGCTTCGGGCTTCATCAATGCCCATCAGTTCGCGAATGCTTTTCACATTTGCCAGTGCGTATTGTGACAGGCAGAACATCTTGATGTCGTCAAGACACAGATTGTTCTCCTCCATTAACGCACGCATGTTTTTGACTGCGGTATTAATGGACACATTCTCAAACGGTAGCCACACCATGCGAAGCGCATCTCTGTCCGGCTCGCGGAACAGGTTGGAAAAGCCGCACCCGGGGAACAGGATGTTGTTGTGCTCCGCCGAGTTTACCGCGTACTTGGAGCCGATAAAACCGCACGGCTCGTCAGTCTTTTGCAAAATCAGCGCACAGGCGGCATCCCCGTAGTGACCGTAGCAGTACTCATTATTGCTGTCCAGCAGGTGGTTGACGTAATCGCAACCGATAATCAGCGCAGTGTTAACGTTCTCGCTTAGGTGCATATACTTGCAGATCTGTTCAATACCCACCGTCATACCGGCACAGTTGACATTGTAATCGTAGCAGATACAGTCCGATTTACCGCCGATTGCTTCGTGGATATGAATCGAGCAAGGGGGGATGGTGTATTCCGGCAGAACGCTGGAGTAAGCAATCAGATCGATGTCCTTGCCGGTGAGGTTTGTTTTTTCGAGTACAAGCCGGGTTGCTTTTAAGGCCATCGACAGGTTGGTATCGGCTTCGGTGTCAATCATATAGCGTTTTTTACGTCCGATAATATTTGTTAAGAAGTGTGAGATGTCTTTATCCTGATTTGTAAAGTGCTCAATATAGCAATCATTAGAAACCGTTCTGCTCCCGTGATAAACCTCGATATCCAGAATCTTTACGTTTATCATTGGCGCCTCCGAGCTTTTAGAATTAAAATGAGTTCCGGGTACGCAAGGCGTTTTACAGAATTTCAATCGAGCCTAACCCGACTTCTTTTGCCAGACGTTGCAGCTGCATCTTTAACACAACGTTTGAACCAACGTTAAGAGAGATTCGTTCAAACCCGAGGGATTTATATAGTGCAAGACAACCCTTAAGGATCTCCTGCATTTCAGCGGGAGAAACAGCAAGCTTGCTGGCATCGAGAGACAGATGATAGTTAACGGGCTTAATAGAGGCTACCTGCTTGTTGAACTCCTTTACAAAGGCTTGCGCGTCCTCAGGTGTAAAGTTGCCTTCACACATGACGTTTACGGCATTTGCTGTTACGGAGACTTTGTAGTTTCCCATTGTTGACACTCCTTGAATAATAAAATGTATATCGACAACCGCAGCGAAGAGGGGAATAAGCATAAGCAGCGGTGGTGATTATCGAGAGAGGGCTTTTCTGCTTTAAATGGCGAATATGTTAATATTATATCATAAATAGTAGAAATGTATATATGAGTTTTTAAATACATATGATAAGAAATTAGGGTTTTATAGTAAATATTAATGAATGCTTTATTTGCTTGCTGCTTGTTCGATACTAGCACGGTTGTGGGTTTTCAAGTCGGAACAATGGGTATAATCAGGTTTATGCAAAAAGAGTTCAAAAAAAAGAAAAAAGATGTTGACAAGGAGGGGGGGGTATGGTATTATAAATAAGCCGCTTGACGCGGGGAAGACGAAAAAACGGCTTCACTAAGCCAAAAAAGCGGAGCAGGGCGGGTTAAAAGCCGACTGCGAAATGAACCTTGAAAACTGAACAACATGATAACTCATATCGAGAGATATGAGAAAAACAAACCCTAACAATTCCGCTTTTGAGTATCTGCAAAGATGCTTAGAAGTGAGAATCACAAAAAGCGGCAAGACGAGAAATCGTTTTGCAAAACGCAAGTATTCGATTAGAGCTAAGTAAACAGCTTGATTGGATTTGGTTTGAAGCGGGCAACCGCTTTAGATACAATTTGATTAAGAGTTTGATCCTGGCTCAGGACGAACGCTGGCGGCGCGCCTAACACATGCAAGTCGAGCGGAGAACAAAGAGCTTGCTCTTTGTTCTTAGCGGCGGACGGGTGAGTAACACGTGAGCAACCTGCCTTGTAGAGGGGGATAACGTTGGGAAACCAACGCTAATACCGCATAACATATCTAAGCCGCATGGTTTTGGATATCAAAGGAGCAATCCGCTATAAGATGGGCTCGCGCCCGATTAGGTAGTTGGTGAGGTAACGGCCCACCAAGCCTGCGATCGGTAGCCGGACTGAGAGGTTGATCGGCCACATTGGGACTGAGACACGGCCCAGACTCCTACGGGAGGCAGCAGTGGGGAATATTGCACAATGGAGGAAACTCTGATGCAGCGACGCCGCGTGAGGGAAGAAGGTCTTCGGATTGTAAACCTCTGTCTTTGGGGAAGATAATGACGGTACCCAAGGAGGAAGCCACGGCTAACTACGTGCCAGCAGCCGCGGTAATACGTAGGTGGCAAGCGTTGTCCGGAATTACTGGGTGTAAAGGGAGCGTAGGCGGGTGCGCAAGTTGAATGTTTAAACTATCGGCTCAACCGGTAGTCGCGTTCAAAACTGCGTATCTTGAGTGAAGTAGAGGCAGGCGGAATTCCTAGTGTAGCGGTGAAATGCGTAGATATTAGGAGGAACACCAGTGGCGAAGGCGGCCTGCTGGGCTTTTACTGACGCTGAGGCTCGAAAGCATGGGGAGCAAACAGGATTAGATACCCTGGTAGTCCATGCCGTAAACGATGATTACTAGGTGTGGGGGGACTGACCCCTTCCGTGCCGCAGTTAACACAATAAGTAATCCACCTGGGGAGTACGGCCGCAAGGTTGAAACTCAAAGGAATTGACGGGGGCCCGCACAA
>JAEWPV010000002.1 GCA_023460535.1 Bacillota bacterium | reverse complement strand
TAAGGTTTCCATCCTCGTCCTTTGTATATCCAAGAAATCGGTTATGGTTGACCTGCACTTTGCCTTGTTGGTATCTGTATTGAAGACCAAGTTTAACATTCTGTGAAAGTGACTGACTTTCCTGTTGTGCTAAGGATGCCATAATGGTAAGGAGCACCTCACCCTTGGCATCCATTGTATTAATATTTTCCTCCTCAAATATTATTCTGACACCGGCTGCCTTTAACCGATTGATTGCTGATAAGGTTTCAACCGTATCTCTGCCAAATCTGCTGATGCTTTTTGTGAGGACAACGGAGATATTGTGAGCTTCACATTCTCGAAGCAGTCGTTCAAATTCCCGACGAGGTATTTCTCCCTTCGCTGAAGCGATATCGATAAAAACATCTGCCAGTCTCCACTGACTGACATTCGCAACCGCTCTTGTCAAAGCGGAAATCTGTGCTGCAAGGCTATAAAGCTGTTCTCTTTCGTTTGTACTGACCCTGCAGTAAATTCCGACTTTCTTTTCTAAACGGTCATTCTTTACCGGGATATACCAGATTTTTGAATCCACAAGCTCACCTCCTGTTTTAATATAGCCTAATTATATCACGTTTTATCGCCAATGATAAGTAGGCAATTATTGCTCATTAAATGCGTGAAATTACAACATATTGTGTCCGCGTAATCTCTTTCAGCTACATATTGCGCGTTATCAATACTACGCACTCAACGTGGCTCGTCCGCGGGAACATATCTACCGCTGTCGCTTCAATGGGCTTGTAGCCAAATTGCTCGTGTAGAATCTTGACATCGCGGGCGGCGGTGGCGGGGTTACAGGATATCATTACAATACGGTCGGGCTGCATGGCTGCGACCGCTTCAAGGCACGTGTAATCACTGCCCTTGCGGGGTGGGTCGAGGATTACTGCATCTGGGCGCAGCCCGCGTTGTTGCAGTGCGACTGCCGCCTGTGACGCGTCGGCACAAAGGAACTCACTATTATCAATTCCATTCAACTGAGCATTGTCTCTCGCGTTCTGGATTGCTTCGGGCACAATGTCTGCACCGATGAGGTGGTCTGCTTTGTGCGCCATCGAAAGCCCGATGGTTCCCGCGCCACAATATAGGTCGATCAGTAGAGAAACCCGCTCGGGGCAGGCATACTGCTCTGCGATATCGTACAACTGCTCTGCTCCCCTGCGGTTAACCTGATAAAACGATAGCGGCGACAACGCCACTCTGACCCCACGCAGGATATCTTCAATGGAGTCTGTGCCGTACAGGGTGGTGTTTTGCTTGCCCAGTATCACATTTGTGTTTTTCGTATTTACATTCAGCACGATGCTGTGGATTAACGGGTACTTGGAGGTTAACATGATGACCAGCTCATCGGTGCGGGGCAGCGCCTTGCCGTTTATCACAAGGCAAACCATCAACTGACCGGTCGCCTCGGCTTTGCGCAGATAGATGTGGCGTAACAGTCCATTATCTGCACTTTCATCGTACGGGGGGATATGATGCGCGTTGGCAAACAACAGCACGTCCGCTACAATGCGGGCAAACTCGGGCGGCTGCAACGCGCACTCGTCGCTTGGCACCAACCGATGGCTGCCTTTTGAAAAAAAACCCGCGATACACTTTCCACTCGCATCCGCACGCACTGGGTATTGCGCCTTGTTGCGGTAATGTTCGGTTTGCGGAGAGGGGATTATTCGCTGCAGGCCAAACCGTACCCCGCCGATTCGTGCAAGGGTTTCGTATACCTGGCGCTGCTTGATGCTTAGCTCCGCTTCATAGCTGATGTGACGATAGGTGCATCCCCCGCACTGCTTGAATACGGGGCAGTCGGGCTGGATTCGGTCTACGCTTTTGGTTATCATCCGTTCGATAATCCCGTAGCAATAGCTTTTTAACACCTTAGTAATCCGTACGTCCAAGCGGTCGCCCACCGCCGTCATCGGTACAAAAACCGCCATTCCGTCTAAGCGCCCTACCCCGCTGCCCTCGCTTGTTATATCTAGTATCTCTAATGGTACAATATCGTTTTTGTGTAATGGCATTTTCATTTCCCACCCGTTATCTTTTTGGTTTGTATTATTGTAACACAAAACATGGAATAATGCAGTGGAATTCTGTTTTTTGCATGGGGAAGGAATAAACAACATATGATTAGATGTGCCGCCTCGGCATAACCATCTTGTGAGGGGTGAGCAGATGAAGCAAAATGGTCAATACAGGGTATGGGCTGTGCTCAGCGCATTTGCTGTGGTCATCGGCTTGGTGATAGCCGGAGTATATGCGGTACGCAGTGTACGCACGCAGGGCAAGGCGGCGCTTGATGTTACAAACCGCGTTTGTGTGCCGATTTTGCTGTACCACCACATTTCGACCGATGCGTCACTGCTTGGGGAGTTTTGCATCACCCCCGCAGAGTTTGAAAACGACCTGATTTATCTGGCTGAAAACGGCTACACACCGATACACATCTCCCAACTGGTAGAGTATTGCTACTCCGGCACCTCACTGCCCGTTCGTCCGATTGTAATCTCGTATGATTGCGGGTTTTCCAGCGGATATACCCACGCGTTCACCCTTTTGCAAAAGTACAATACCAAAGCGGTATTCTCCATTGTGGGTGAAACGGTTAATCAGGCAAGTGCGTTACCGCGTAATACCCAAGCTGCGTTTCTACGCTGGAGCGAGCTGCGGGAAATGACGGAATCCTCCCTTGTGGAGCTTGCGAATCAAAGCTACGACATGAATCAATATATAAAGGATGCACGCCGCGGTACTGCGCGGCAGAAGGATGAGGCACTCGACGCCTATGCGCAGGCACTATACAATGACGTGCTGCTTTTGCAGACGGAAATCGGCGACAAGGCGGGGGTGGTCCCTGTGGCATTCAGTTACCCGTATGGGATTATCGGCAAAGAGACCGTCAATCTCATCAGCGAGATGGGGTTTGCCGCAACGCTCAGCCGAGACGAAGGTGCGAACTACCTATCCCAAAACCCGCAGGACCTGTATCGGCTGAAGCGTTCCGTTCGCGGGCACGGAGAATATTTAGGGGATGTCCTCAACCGAATCTATCGCACCAAAGCCGTTTACGGCAGCACTGATTTCTGGTCTTCCGAAGAGTAGCACTTTTGATTATCCTGCCCATATTGCGCAAAATAGCCCCATGATAACCGTACAAAGTTGACGGGCTATCATGGGGCGTTTTATTCTTTGATTCCGGTTACCGCTGCTTTACGCGCACATAGATGATGGCGCTGCCGTTTTTGCCTTCCACCGAACGAGTTTCAAACTCATGCAGCGATTCTACAAACAGCTTAAGCTTACTAAAGCCATAGTTGCGCACATCAAAATCCGGGAACCGTTTTTGAAGAATGTTGCCGATTTCGCCCAGCTGTGCCCAACCCTCGTCGTCGGACACCTCATCCAGAATGGTGCGGATTGCCTTGGTTATCGAGCCGAGCTTTGCCTTATCCTTGGCGTTGGCCGTACCTTGGTTTTTGCTGGCGGCGCTTTGGGTATCAATCTCTTTGGCAATAACCTCTAGGTACTTGAATTTATTACACGCTGCAATAAATGCACTGGGGGTCTTTTTCTCGCCCATACCCACCACTGTAATGCCCGACTCCCGCAGGCGTGAAGCAAGGCGGGTAAAATCACTGTCGCTGGAAACGATGCAAAAGCCTTCGACATTACCGGCATACAGGATATCCATTGCATCAATAATCATTGCCGAGTCGGTTGCGTTTTTTCCTGTAGTATAACCGTACTGCTGAATGGGGGTAATAGAGTATTCGAGCAGAATGCTCTTCCACGAACCGAGCGCCGGTTTTGTCCAGTCACCGTAGATTCGTTTGTAGGTAATAATCCCTTCGTTGGATATCTCGTCAAGAATAAACTTAATATAGTTTCCCGATACATTGTCCGCGTCGATTAGCACCGCAAAACGTTTATCGTTAGCCATTGTACCTGACCATGCCTTTCCGCCTAGTTCGAACCCTGTAGGCAAAAACGTTATTATTGTGTATTATACCGAATTAACATATAATGTTTGCGAAAACGCCCTAATTAAAGCTATAAATGCAAGCTTATAAACGAATTTATTCAGACATTATTAACGCTAATCGCTATAAGTTGTCCCACAATTTGTATTCAGTATAGCAGAACGATGCAAAGATTACAACGATTAAAGCTGAGGATTGGGTTGCAAGAGTACCATGAAAACAAGGGCACCCAACTTGGGCGCCCTTGTAGAGAATCAAAAAGAATCTTGATTCCTAGTTAGCTAGCTGAAACAACCGCGGTAGCGGTGTCGCCTTTTTTCGCATTCTCAAGCGCAGCGGTTACCAGCGCCTTAAACGAGTTGGTGGAGCTGGTAGCACCGGTGACATTGTCCATCTTGTCTACCGAGCCCTTGGCGTTAAAATCCGCAACGATTTCTGGGAAGAACTTTTCGGGATAGGTTCCGGATACCGGCTCCATAGCAGCGCGGTAATCGGGATCTTCTGTTTTCTTCTGGCCAGCTTCGTTGAGTGCATCATACTCTTTAACGGTTACCTTACCGCCCGAAACGGATACAATTACATAATCCTTCCAACCGTGTGAAAACTCTGCGCTTTCTGCTTTGTAGGTACCATCTTTATAGCCGCCTGCGCAGCCGACCAGTATCATTGCAACAGTAAGAACCACAACAGCAATAGAGATAAACTTTTTCATACTAACCCTCCGTATTTAATATGTTTGCTTGGTCGTTAATAATATAACATTATCCCACCATTTTGTCAATGGTAATAGTAACTATTTCCGAAATCAACCTTTTCTTCCTTTACAGCAATAGGTTTGCCTTGACGAACCGCGTGGCAACGTATAAAATTGACTGGTAACCTAAAAAACTAAAACAGTAGACATTGCGTCTATTCATGTGTATTATAACCACAATTCACATATTTAACAATAGGATGGGGCAAAGATGAACAAAAAGGGATTTGTTCTGGTAAGTATCGGTGCGGCACTGCTTTTGCTGATAGCCGTCTTTTCTTTGTTTGGCGATCAGTTTTCGGTACAGCTCGTTACAGGCAACGGGTTTGCTATGAGTACAACGATTGACCAACAGGTCTACATGCGTGGCACAAACAAAGGCAATCAGGTTATTAACCAAGCGATGAGTGCACTTGAGGTCTTTGAAGATCAACTATCACTGTATCGAGCCGAGTCTGAGATTAGCAAAATAAACGAACAAGCGGGTGTCGGCTACGTCGCTGTATCGAAGGAAACCTTCTCCTTGATAGAGAGGGCGGTATCTTACTGTGCGCTGTCGGACGGCTTGTTTGACATCACCATCGCCCCTGTTACTAAGGCATGGGGGATTAACAGCGATACCCCGCGCGTCCCAACGCGTGAGGAGCTAGATACCCTTAGGACGCTTGTAAACTATAACGACATTCTGCTTGACGAGCAGACCTTCTCCGTTATGCTGCGTAGCAAGGGGCAGTCCATCGACCTTGGTGCAGTGGCTAAGGGTAAAGCCTGCAACATCGTAAACCAACTGTATCTTCAAAACAACGTAAGCGCCGGACTGCTTTCTATTGGCGGAAACATTATGGTAACCGGTAAAAAGCCGAACGGTTCTGATTTTGTTATCGGCATACGCGACCCGCGCGGTGCGCCAAACGAGGTGCTTGGCAAGGTGCGGCTGACCGACGAGGTGCTCTCAACCTCCGGGGACTACGAGCGCGTGTTTGAAGTGGACGGCAAGCGTTACCACCACATTTTGGACCCGGCTACCGCTTCCCCTGCCGAGACCGACCTTATGTCGGTTACCGCGATCTGCGAAGACGGGATGTACGCTGATTTTCTGTCTACCTGGCTGTTTTTGCTGGGACGCGACGCAGTGCTTTCCCGTATGGACGCCATCGATGCGGGGATTATAGCGGTTGACAAGAAGTATAACGTCTATGTATCGCCGAATATACGGGATGCGTTTACTGCGACTGAAAACAGCAGGTACACCTATCATCTTGCGTTTTGAACCGGTGAATTGCTTATAAAAGATCGGATGGAATAACATGAACAAACGTCCCGCAAAAAAGGTTGCCTTTTTAGGGCTGCTGTTTGCCCTTGCCCTTGTGCTTTCTTTTGTAGAGTCTGCCATTCCGGTCAGCGGTTTTTTGCCTGCGGGGGTTAAGCCCGGGCTCTCTAATATTGTTACGATGTACGCCGTGTTTTTTTTGGGATATGGCGAGGCCTTCTCGATTGCCGTACTAAAGTCGCTGTTTGTGTTTATTACCCGCGGGGCGACAGCTGCATTCCTCAGTGTGAGCGGCGGGGTATTTTCGGTGCTTTTAATGCTACTGCTTCTGTTGCTAAAGCGCAAGCTCAGCTACCTTGTCATCAGTATGTTCGGCTCGGTTGCGCACAATCTGGCTCAGCTGCTCGCAGCCTCGGTTTTGCTGGGTTCCGACGCCTTGTATTATGCGCCTGTGCTGGTTGTTTCTGGTGTATTGATGGGCGTTTTGACCGGGATTTTGCTGCGCGCGGTGCTGCCGGCACTTGGACGCCTGCGGGAGAAGTTTTAACCGCCGCCTTGATAATCCGTTTTGTCGCTATCCGCATTTTTTACCGTGCTGACTGACATCACATCATCACTGCATGAACTACAAACCCGAAAGGTAAGATTAGAAAGATGAGAATTGTTATACTGGACGCAGGTGCACTAAGCAACAACGATATCAGCTTTGCACCGGTACAGGCGCTTGGAGAAACCGTTTTGTACGACGACACGCCAAAAGAACTGGTGCTTGAGCGCATTCGGGACGCCGATTGCGTAATGGTAAACCGCACTCCGCTGCGGGAGAATGTCTTATCTCAAGCGTCGCGCCTTCGGTTTATTGCCACCTTTTCAACCGGCTATAACCAGGTTGATATTGAGGCTGCAAAACAGTTGGGTATTGTCGTAAGTAACGTGCCCGACTACTCCTCCTCCGCCGTTGCGCAGATGACCTTTGCGCTGTTGCTTGAGCTTGCCATGCGCGTGGGCGACTTTAACAACGCGGTAAAAAACGGGGCGTGGCAGCGAGACGGTGTTTATGCGATGTGGCACTATCCTATGACAGAGCTGGCCGGCAAGACCATGGGCTTAATCGGTTATGGCAGCATCGGCAGTGCCGTTGGTACACTTGCGCGCGCGTTTGGTATGCGTGTGCTGGCTTACAGCCGCACCCCAAAGCCGGAACAGGCATGCTTTGTACCGCTGGAGCAGCTGCTTATGCAAAGTGATGTTATCTCGGTGCACCTGCCGCTGAACGATGATACCCGGGGACTGCTCTCGGCAGACCGTGTGGCACTGATGAAGCAGGGCGCGTTTTTTGTCAACACCGCGCGCGGTCCTATTGTAGATGAGCAGGCGTTGGCGGATGCCTTAAACGCCGGCAGGTTGTCTGGCGCTGCTGTTGATGTGGTAAGCAAGGAACCGGTACAGGATGACAACCCTTTGTTAAGCGCAAAGAACTGCATCATTACCCCCCACGTGGCGTGGGCACCGATTGAGACACGCGTGCGTTTAGTGGAACTGGTGGCTAAGAATCTTACCGCATTTCTCGACGGCAACCCCATAAATGTAGTAAACCCTTAAGCCATAGCCATTCGTATTGGCAAATACAGACTGCTGTATTTGTACAAGCAGTAATATCTAATGATTATATCATATCAAAAAGGCTTGCGTCGACAGAAACGACGCAAGCCTTTTTTGGAATGCCGTTTTATAAGACCGAGCTGCTATACTCATTGACTACGTATTGCAAGACGCGTCATATCTATAGTCTCGCTTCGTGTGGATTGCTTTCGATTTTGAGAATGCTGCCCAGCGCGATTATATAGACCGCTGCCATAAATTCATCTGGGAGTGCGGAGGCGAGCAGCGTAATCATCCGCCTGTTCTCGGCAAGGTGCTCGTAATCGGAGAGATAAGAAAGGATATACATCATCCGATTGAGCGGCGACACGGGCGACACTATTTTGGTAATAGACGCTATGCTCTCGCGCACCGAAAGCGCGGGCGAGGACTCCAGCCCGAGCTCTGAGTACGGCAGCCGTGCATGCCGAACCGCCTGGTTCATCACGCGCAGGTTAAAGGTTTCAAAGGTGTACACCTCCAGCGGGCTGACCTCCAGAATCTCCCCCGCCGACTCCGCGGCAAGGGTGACGATATCCGCCGTGCTAAGGGCATGCTTGCCCGTGCGCTTCATTGCCGTACGCATGACCGCGTACTTTGCCAGATACTCCGGTACGGCATCCAAGCTTCCCTGTAAAGAACGCGGAAGCCTTGCGTCGATGTCAAGACCCATGCGCGAAAAGAACGCGTGAAACAGCGAATACATCTGCAGACTGTTTTGCTCTGTTTCTCCCGGATAGAAGGTGTATTTTTCGCCGTCATACCGTCCAAACCGCTTCATACATTCGTTGTAACCCAGCGTTATGTTTCGTTTTGCTCGGCTGCCGTCAAACAACAGCAACGCTCCCAAATCCCATCGCGGCGCAATCAGTTCATGCTGCATGGCTTTTAAGTGCGCCTTATGAACGATACCCGGTGTGTTCAAATTAACCACAACCGCTTCTGTCGCTCCACCACGCGCCGCCAGTCTGAC
The DNA here is from genome assembly GCA_023460535.1 of Bacillota bacterium. Classification (GTDB taxonomy): domain Bacteria; phylum Bacillota; class Clostridia; order Oscillospirales; family Ruminococcaceae; genus Acetanaerobacterium. The sequence continues at coordinate 97,021 of JAEWPV010000002.1, read as the reverse complement.
GGGCAGATTGTCGTAATATGCGCCGTCTATAAACAGCTTTTTCTCAATCTCGTAGCTGTGCATTGCGGGAAAGCAGGAGGCGCTTGCAATCATATAATCCACCAGCATGCCGCGAGGGATATCGTCTACAAACAGCTCATGCGCCTTCATGGCGGGAACCTCATAAGTAACAAGACCAAATTTTAGTTTTGACGCGCGAACCTTTTCCTCGTCAATCGTTTCGCGCAATAGCTTTGCAAGCGGCGCGCTGCTTACCCCTTTGGTGCGAAACGCTTCGCGCGCCAGAGAGTTGAGCGATGACAGTGCGCCCTCCGCCGTATTGGTGTTTTGCACGTTGTCAAAGTCCAGTATCTTTGCGGTGTCAATCTGCTGCCACAGCTGATACACGATAGCCATGTCTCCCTGTGCGATGACCGCGCCGTTTAGGGCTCCCACAGAGGTTCCTGTTACAACATCCACCTGCATATCAAGCTCGCACAGTGCCTTCCACACTCCAACCTCATAGGATCCGCGCGCACCGCCGCCGCCAAGTACCAACGCACGTTTGATGGTAACCACCCGCCTTTACGTTATGTCAACTATATAATTAGATTATATCGAAATTCGGGCAAAAAACAATCACTATATGGGGGAATAGTTTTTTTCAGTTGGCAAACACTATGTGTAACGGGCTCTGCCGATAAAAAGCCGCTGACTAATGTATGATTAACCCGATTGTTTTATCCACCGGCATGACCGATATTCTTTTGTGGCAGGAGGTTTTGTATGACGGAAAATGCCGATTGCGAGGTTTTGGCGTTTATCCGGTTTGCAAGCAGGCTGCGCATAAAAAATACCGGGCAGCTGTTAAAAGAGGATATTCCACCCGCCTTTGCCTATGTTCTCGCCAATGAACTGCGTACCAATCGCCAGATTGCAAAACGGTGCGGTATTTATCTGAACCGCCTTTGCCCGAAGCCATATTTGACCCACAGCGATGCACAGAAGGGCCGGCTGGATGTCGGCTTGCCCAAACCCAATGTTCGTACGGCGGCTGAGCTTTTGATTATCAGTGCGACCGCCGAGGTGATTGGCATTACTCGCAGGCTTTCGGCAGGAAAAGGGTGCTCGGAGCGCGTGATGGCGTTTTGCGAAAAGGTTGTGGAGTCGGAAAGCGATTTTATTGACCGGATAAGAAGCTTTTTGTAAGGAAAGGATGACTCTTCTCATGAATTTACAGCACAAGAATAAAAAGGAGCAGGATACCCACGGGCGTATTGCGGACGGCTTGCCTCGGCACTCGGTTACCAGACGCAATCGTCTTCGCCCCAACGCCGGCGCTTCCCCAATCCTTTCGGACAGTGACGTGGAGTTTTCTCGGGAGTTTTTCGTGGACAAGGAACAGCAACACAAGGGCAATGAGTGATTTGACTTGCCGATAAACATGCACATCAACGCGTCAAAACTTGCATAACAACGCGTTTGGCTCAGTTACTATCGCGAATAAATCCTACAAATAGTATGGCAGAAAGCGCGGCAGTTTGCTCTGCCGCGCTTTCTTTGTGTTCATATTCGGTGATTACTGCTTCTTTTTAAGCAACTCCTTTGTCATTGCAACCAGGTTTTCTGCGCTCAGGCCATACTCCTTTAGCAGCTCGACTGCGGGACCGGAGGTGCCGAACTCGTCGTTGATGCCGACACGCAGCATGGGTACGGGGAACTGCTCGCCCAGAACCTCTGCAACCGCACCGCCCAATCCACCGATGATGTTGTGCTCCTCGGCGGTGAGGATCGCGCCTGTTTCCTTTGCCGCCTTTACAATCAGCTCGGCGTCTAAGGGCTTTATGGTGTGAATGTTAATAACCCGTGCGTCGATGCCCTCGCTTGCAAGCTGCTCGGCTGCGGCTACTGCCTCGCCAACCAAAAGACCGGTGGCGACGATAGTGACATCCTTGCCGTCGCGCAGGGTAACTCCTTTGCCAATCTCAAACTTATAATCGGGGCTGTCGTTGATTACAGGTACAGGCAGTCTGCCAAAGCGCAGATACACCGGACCGTTCATCTGGGCCGCCGCTTTTACCGCCGCCTTTGCCTCGATATCGTCAGCGGGGTTTAATATGATCATGCCGGGGATGGTGCGCATCAGGGCGATATCCTCGTTGCACTGGTGGGTCGCGCCGTCCTCACCCACCGAGATGCCCGCATGGGTGGCACCAATCTTGACGTTCATGTGGGGATAACCGATTGAGTTGCGCACCTGCTCGAACGCTCTGCCCGCCGCAAACATCGCAAAGGTGCTGGCAAACACCACCTTGCCGGTGGTCGCAATGCCCGCCGCGGTGCCCATCATGTTAGACTCCGCTATGCCGCAATCCACAAAACGGTCGGGGCGCTTCTTTTTAAAGGTAATGGTCTTGGTTGCCATCGCAAGGTCGGCATCTAGTACCACTAAGTTGTCCATTGTTTCGGAAAGCTCCGCCAACGCTTCGCCGTAGCTTTCTCTGGTCGCCTTTTTTATTACATCAGCCATCGTCTACTCTCCATTCTGCTGTTATGCGAGTTGTTCTGCCTTATGCCTGCAAAGCGGCAAGCGCGGCGCCCAGTTCTGCCATTGCTTGCTCATACTGCTCTGCATTGGGGGCGGTGCCGTGCCAGTGCACGTTGTTTTCCATAAACGTCACGCCCTTACCCTTAACCGAGCTGCAGATGATTGCAGTAGGCTTGTCTTTAATGGTTTTCGCCTCTTTGACCGCGGCATCAATCTCATCAAAGCAGTGTGCATTTACCTCGATTACGTGGAAACCGAACGCCTTAAACTTGTCGGGGATTGGGTAGGGGGAGCAAACCTCCTCCACCGTGCCGTCAATCTGCAGGTTGTTGTTGTCGACAAACACGCACAGGTTATCAAGCTTTCTGTGCGCAGAGAGCATCAGCGCTTCCCAAACCTGACCCTCCTGAAGCTCGCCGTCACCCAGCACCGCATACACGCGGTAGCTGTCGCCGAACATCTTAGCAGAGACTGCCATGCCGCACGCGGCGGAGATGCCCTGCCCCAGAGAGCCGGTGGTCATGTCCACACCGGGGGTGCCCTTCATCTCGGGGTGCCCCTGCAGCATGGCGTGGGGCTTTCTTAGCCGCTTAATCTCTTCTGCTGGGAAAAAGCCGCGCAATGAAAGCACCGAGTAGAGCCCCGGCGCGCAGTGACCCTTCGAGAGTACAAAGCGGTCGCGGTCGGGCTTGTCGGGTTGTTCCGGATCGATACGAAGCTCCTCGAAATACAGGTAGGTCAGCACATCGGCAACCGACAGTGAGCCGCCGGGGTGTCCGCTCTTTGCGTGAAAGGTGCCTTCGATTGCACCCATTCTGACCTTGCAGGCAAGCTGCTTTAGCCTTAATTTTTTACTGGCATCCATTTGTTTGTCTACCTCCGTTATGTTCAATTATGTTAACCGCCTATATGCAGTATAACGGCAATGCTTCTCGCTTAGTTATTTGAGGTATGGGTTAGGGCAACTTTATTGATGCACAGGACTGCATAGGGTCTCGATGTATTCAATCAGGTCGGCGACTGCGCCGTCTTTGCATTGACCGACGACGATATCCGCCGTCTTCTTTAAGTCGTCTGGGGCATTTTCTGCAAACGCGCCGATGCCTGCCGCTTGTATCATCTCCGCGTCGTTGTAATAATCCCCGATTGCGGCGGTGTTTTCTTTGGCTATGCCCAAAATCTTTGCCAGATGTACAAGCCCGGTTCCCTTGTTCGCCGATTGTGGCAGTATTTCGAGATAGCTGGGTGAGGACATCACAAACCGCGCGTCCACCCCTTGCAGTTCGGCGGCGTAGCGGCTCATATGCAAAATAACCTCCGGTGAATCGGCGAACAGCACCTTTGTCCACTCGGAGGTGGGAGTGCCACGCAGTGCCTCAAGAAACGGAAAACCCTCCAGCTGAATATGCATGTGAATAAAGTCGTTGTACTGTAGTATGTACACGTCCCGCCCCGAAAATGCCTCACCGCCCGCGGAGGGGAAGCGATCGAGCAGGTCGTAGGCAATCTGCTTGATGCTGTCGGGCAGCCGATGCTGTAACAATATCTGCTCTGTTTTGTAGTCGTACACCACCGAACCGTTGTTCAAGACGGCGGGGGTATCTATGCCAAGCCCTTGTATTACCCTACGGGCGGATTCAATGCTTCTGCCGGTTGCGATGGTAAACCTGCCCCCCGCTTTGCGAAATCGCTCAATGGCGAGAAGGTTGCGCTTGGGGATGCCATTTTCGCCGTCTAGCAGGGTCTGATCCAAATCGGTTACCAGCAAAAAGTCCGAGATGCGTTTTGACATGATGGTATCGTCCAGCCCTTCCTGTCCTGCCTTAAAACGCAAGACCCGATTCTTAAATGAAAAAAGTTGTGTCTGCACAAATGCAACAGCGTCATTCCATGCGACCGAGTTTATCCAAAAAAGCAGTAAAGTACGACGGCAGCTCGCTTTCAAATATCATCCACTTGCCGGTTGTCGGGTGTTCAAAGCCGAGGATTTTTGCATGCAGGCACTGACCCTGCAGCTCTTTAATCGGCTTTGCGGGACCATATACCGCATCCCCCGCTACGGGGTGACCGATGTACGCCATATGCACGCGGATTTGGTGGGTTCTGCCCGTCTCCAGCCGTACGGCGGTGTGGGTAAAGCCGGAGTAGCGCGTAAGCACCCGGTAATGGGTCACAGCACTCTTTGCGTTTTTCTCCGTCACTGCCATCTTTTTGCGATGTACAGGGTGCCGCCCGATGGATGCATCTATTTTGCCCACATCATGGGGAAGCTTGCCGTAGACCACCGTTTCGTACTCACGCACAAACGAGTGCTCTTTTATCTGTGCCGCAAGCGATCGGTGCGCACGGTCGTTTTTTGCCACCATCAGAATGCCGCTGGTGTCTTTATCAATGCGGTGAACAATACCGGGGCGGGCTACGCCGTTAATCCCGGACAGGCTATCCCCGCAGTGGTGCAAAAGGGCATTCACCAGTGTTCCGGTATGGTTGCCCGCAGCCGGGTGCACCACCATCCCCTTTGGCTTATCCACTACAATAATGTCGTCATCCTCAAACAGGATGCTAAGCGGGATATTCTCCGCCTGCGCGGTTGGCTCCACTGCGTCCGGAATGTTAACCTGCACCGTGCTGCCCACGGACAGCTTATGGTTTTTACTTTGCTGCATTCCGTTTACCGTTACCATGCGCTCGTCAATGAGTTTTTGCGCCTGAGAACGCGACAGTTCGGGCAGAACGGTACGCAAAAAGGCATCGAGTCGCGTATCAGCGTATTCTTCACCCACGATAAGGCGTTCAGACCTGCTCACCGGATTCACCAACCTCAATCGTATCTGTCTGCTTTGCCCGCTTCGCCTTCATCGGCTCGATAAACAGGAGATACAACATGACCAGACCGACTCCGATACACACACAGGCATCCGCCAGATTGAACACGTAAAAATTGATTAGGCGAAAATCGACATAATCCACCACAAAGCCGCGGGCGATGCGGTCAATCAGGTTGCCGATTCCTCCCGAAATGATGAGTGCGACGCCCCATATCATTAGGCGTTCTGTCAGTTTACCGCTAAGCAAGAATACGATAGCGGCAAGCAAAACGAGTGCGGTCACCCCGATTAAGATCCAGCGCTGACCCTGAAATATGCCAAACGCAGCGCCCCGGTTCTCCACATAGGTTAGGTGAAGTACTCCGTCAATCAAAGGCAGGGTGGCAACCTTTGTCAGGTTCTCAAGAACCAGATATTTAATCAGCTGGTCTGCCGCCACCAGCAAAACCGCCGAGACAAGCGCAAAATAAATAATCATATTCCCTCCGAAAAACTGTCATGACGTTGTGTCCGCGGTCTTATCCGCCAGGTACAAACCTTACGCGAAAAACGGGGACACCGCTTTTCGCGTAACAAGTATGCCTATTAGGTTATAGGGTCTTAACAATATCGCGGCAGCGCACACAGATTTCCGGGTTCTGTTCGTCATCGCCCACCGTTTCGCTGTGAGTAAGACAGCGCACGCAGGTGCCGCCGCTTGCCTTTTCTGCGGTGACGGTAACGCCCTCAAACTCGCCCTTCATCTCACCGCCCTCACCGTTTACAACCTCCACCTGGGAAACGATGAAGATGGTAGGCAGGATATCCTTTACGGACCGTACGAAATCGTACGCGTCGCCGGTGGCATACAGCGTCAGCTTCGCGTCTAGGGATTTTCCGATAATCTTCTGGGCGCGAAGATTTTCCAGCTCCTTCTTTACATCGTCGTGCAGCAGGCTTATCTTTGCCCACTTTTCTACAAAAGCGGGGTCGTAGCTGTCGCGCACGGGCGCCGGCATGTCGTTAAACAGCACGCTGCCCTTGTCATACGCCTTACTCTGGGGCATAAAGCTCCAAATCTCATCTGCCGTGTAGGCCAACACAGGCGCAAGCAGGCGGGTAAGCGCACTGAGAATCAGGTGCATCGCGGTCTGGGCACAACGGCGCGCTTTGCTTGTTGCCGCCTCCACATACAGGCGATCCTTTATTACGTCCAGGTAGAAGTTGGACATATCCACCACACAGAAGTTGTGGAGCGTATGGTATACGATATGAAACTCGAAGCGATTGTACGCGTCGAGCGTCTTTCTAATCACCTCGTCCAGTCGCATGAGCGCCCAGCGGTCCAGCTCGGTCAGCTCGTCGTATGCAACGGCGTCGGTATCGGGGGCAAAATCATACAGGTTGCCAAGGATGTAGCGGGCGGTGTTGCGAATCTTGCGGTAGCCCTCGGAAAGCTGCTTTAAGATGTCCTTAGAAATGCGGATATCCGCGTGATAGTCGGAGGATGCCACCCACAGGCGCAGGATGTCGGCGCCGTATTCCTTGACGATATCCTCGGGAGCGATGCCGTTGCCGAGCGACTTGCTCATCTTGCGGCCCTCGCCGTCTACTACCCAGCCGTGGGTGCAGACCGCCTTATAGGGGGCAACGCCCTTCCACGCAACCGACGTAAGCAGCGAGGATTGGAACCATCCGCGGTACTGGTCGGCACCCTCTAAGTAAAGGTCGGCGGGCCAGTGTAGGTTATCGCGCTGCATCAGCACGGCGGCATGGGAGACACCCGAATCAAACCAAACGTCCATGATGTCGTTTTCTTTTGTGAAATGCTTGCCGCCGCAGTGGGGGCAGGCAAAATCGTCGGGCAGAATCTCCATCGCGTCATGGGTGTACCACGCGTCGGATCCTTCCTTGGCAAACAACGCAGAGACCGCCTTGATGCTCGTGTCATTGACTACGTATTTTTTGCAGTCGGCGCAGTAAAAAATCGGGATGGGTACGCCCCAGGTACGCTGACGCGAGATGCACCAGTCGCTGCGGTCACGCACCATGTTCTCGATGCGCCCTTCGCCCCATGCGGGAATCCACTCCACAGAACGGATGGCGTTTACCGCATCCTCCTTAAACCCGTCTACCGAGCAGAACCATTGTTCGGTGGCACGGAACAGGATGGGGCTTTTGCAGCGCCAGCAGTGCGGGTACTGGTGAATAATCTTCTCAATGGCAAACAGGTTACCCGTCTGCTCTAGCTTTGCGGCAATCTTTTTGTTGGCGTCGTCGGTGGCAAGTCCTGCGAACTCGCCCGCCTCCTCGGTCAATATGCCCAGCGAATCCACCGGAACCACGATGGGCAGCTCGGGGTAGTTACGGCAAACCTCAAAGTCCTCTACACCGTGACCGGGCGCTGTGTGTACGCAACCGGTTCCGCTTTCTAGCGTAACATGGTCGCCTACAATAATCAGCGAGTCGCGATCAAGAAACGGGTGTACAGCAACGGTATGCTCCAGCTCCTTACCGGAAACGGTAACGGGCAGAATTTCGTAATCTGCTATCTTTGCCGCCTTCATCGCGGCGGGAATCAGCTCTTTTGCCATCACATAGCATTCGTCGCCCGCCTTGGCAACAGCGTACTCGTACTCCGGCCCCAGGCAGATAGCTACGTTGCCGGGCAACGTCCATGTGGTGGTGGTCCAGATGACGAAGTAGGTGTTCTTAATGTCGGCACCCATACGCGCAAGCGCACCGTTATCGCTTTTTACAGCAAATTTGACATAGATGGAATAGCACGGATCCTCCGCATATTCAATCTCTGCTTCGGCGAGCGCCGTTTTGCACTCGGGGCACCAATAAACGGGCTTTAAGCCCTTGTAGATATAGCCCTTTTTGGCCATCTCTCCAAAGACTTCAATCTGTTTTGCCTCGAAATCGGCGGTCAGTGTCAGATAGGGGTTGTTGTAATCGCCCAAAACGCCGAGGCGTTTGAACTGAGTCTTCTGGTTTTCCATGTACCCCAGCGCAAACTCGCGGCAGTGGCGGCGCAGCTCCACGGGCGAGCCGATGTTGGCGGCGCCGATCTTCTTCATCGCCTTAAGCTCAATCGGCAGACCATGGGTATCCCAGCCCGGTACGTAGGGCGACTGAAAGCCGGCCATATTTTTGTACTTTACAATAATATCCTTAAGCACCTTATTAAGCGCCGTGCCAAGATGAATGTCGCCGTTCGCGTAGGGCGGTCCGTCGTGCAGAACGTAGAGGGGCTTGCCCTCATTGCGTTCCACCATCTTGTAGTACAGCCCCTGCTCCTCCATCTGCTTGAGCATCTCGGGCTCTCTTTGCGGCAAACCCGCTCTCATAGAAAACTCGGTCTTCGGCAGGTTTAATGTGCCGTTGTAATCCTGTGGCATTTACTACTTCTCCCCTTAAAAGTCTACGAAGCTCCTGAATAAAGTTTGTCAGTTAGCCCCTATCTCTTTTTTCGTTTACCCGATCCAAAGCCGCCGTCGCGGTTTAAGTCGTAGCCCGCGCCGAACTTAAGCTCTCCAAAACGGGAAGAGGACGGGTCTGCGGCGAGCGGAATGTCGTCTCCTGCATTCTCCTCAAACGGAATATCGATGCCAAAGACGGGCTTTTTGGTCTTGGCTGGGTTTGCAGGCGGCGCATGATACGGGCTTTCGGCAATCTCGTCGTCGTCGAGATTAGGCACGAACCCCTTGGGTGCACTAACCGGGCGCTGTGGCTCAGGCTGCGCGTATTTGGGCTGCTCTTGCTCGGAAGCATAGTGCTTTGCAGGCTCGGTAAAAATCTCTTCGGGCGTATCCTCAAACGTCATACGCTCGGGCTCGGGCTGTTCTACCGGCTTTACTTTCTCAGCCTCCAGCACATCGTTGTATACAAACCGCGAGGACTTATCCTGCTGCGGCTGCGCTGCGGGCTGCTCTTGTCTTGAGCGGTCGGCGTCCGGCAACGCCTTAATCATATCCATCTGCGAGGTATACATGGCAAGCAACCTGTTCTTAAACGTAGCAATCTCCTGCTGCACGCGCACCAGCTCGACGCGCTCCCTGGATACCTCACGCTGCGCGTTTTCAATAATCTTTGCTGCGCGGGCATTCGCCTCGCCGATAATCTTTGTGACCTGTTCCTTGGACTCGGTAATGAGCTTGTCGCCCATACGCTGCGCGCCAAGCAATGCGGCACTCAGGCTGGACTCCTGCTCCCTATATTCCTCAAGCTTGTCCGCCAATACCACAATCTTTTTCTCAAGTTCGTCGTTTTCATGCAGTACCTTGGCATACTCCTCTGCCACCGTTGTTAAATACTGGTCTACATCATCAATCCGGTAGCCGAATGCTGATTTTTCAAACTTTTTGGTGTTGATATCCCCCGGTGAAAGCATCGCGCAAACCTCCCTGCTTCTCTGCTTTATTTATATTTTTGCACCGTAACTCGTTGTTTACCCTTACGGGTAACGGCGTTTACCTCTGAAAATAAAAATTTTCCGTACCCTCTGACGGAAAAGGAATCGCCGGCTGAGAGCTTATACGAAATATTGTCTATCTGTCTTCCGTTTATACCCACCATGCCGGAAGTGATGAGCGCTGATGATCGTTCGCGGCTTAACCTTGTGACAAGTGCCACCATGCAATCCAACCGCAGCGAGGCAACAGAACCCTCGATTGCTTCGAACTCCCTTTTCGCTTCTATCGGCACTGTGATGCCGCTTAAAACCTGAACACCAACCGAGCCAACCTTGGTAAGCTCGCTTGCGGCAAGTTGCGCGCACGGTTGGGTTGCAAACACAACCGCTGCACCCTCGCTGATTAAGATATCACCCACGCTGTCACGGCTAAGCCCAAGCGCAAGCAGTGCCCCCAAAAAATCGCGGTGTGTCAGCGTGTCCGTCTTACGGAACAATACTGTGATGGGCGAAATAGGAAAGTCCTGGTCTAGCTGCTCGTCATACTGCGAATAAACGCCCAGAAAAACGCGTGCCGCGCCCTTGTACCCGCCAAACAAACGGTAGGCGGTGTGGCGTCGGCTTCGTACCATGTCCGCTGCGGCTGCAGCTTCATGCTCGCCTAAAAAACCAATATACTTTGTTTGATGTCTGTTTTGTGCGCTATGCAACGCATCGGCTACTCTTGCAGCCAGCAGCTTTTCCTGCTCGGAAGATAGATTCATAATAATCTATATTAGTAAAACACGCCGCTGCTCTCAAGCTCGTCAAGCAGGTCGCCCATGATGTCAACGTTATAGGGCGTAATAATAAAGGTGCTGTTTGCAACCCGTTTTATCTGCCCGTTGTTTGCATAGGCTACTCCGCTTAAAAAGTCGATCATACGGCGGGAAACGTCTTTGTTGGCCGATTCTAGGTTAAGCACTACGGTGCGCTTTGCGTTAAGATGGTCGGCCACAGAGCTTGCGTCATCAAACCGCTCCGGCTTGACCAGTACGACCTGAACCTGTGTTGTGGTGTGTATGTTGACTACCTTATTCTTTTTGGAACCCGTCTCCTCATATATCGACGGCGATGAATGCTCCGCTCTGCTGATGGGCATCTCTTCTTCGGCGTAGTCGTAGTCCTCGGTGGGAACACCCATAATATTCTTGAATTTGTCCATAAAGCTCATACAGCCAACCCTCCAATGCTCATTATGTATCATCCAGCCAACAGGATAGCGGAAACACAGGTATACCGGCACACTTTTCTACTTGTTATTATCTAATTTTTTACGCATGATGTCAACAAATATGTTGTGAACAGTTGTAAATTAGACATAGACCTTACACGCATTCTATTGTACCGCATTTTGCCCGGCTTGTCCAATATGCAGACTTTGATTTGCCAGATTGGTACAATTGTCCTATGCCCCTTGTGCGAGCTCCCGTCCTTCGATAACCATTTCGTCGTACAGGGCAAGATACCCTTTCTCTTCTCGTTGCCGCGAAAGCACATACCCGTCGCCGTAAAAGATGATGTCGATCTTTTTAAAGCGAACACCCGCACCATTTATCACATACACCCCCGGCTCACCGTCCTGAAACCGCAGTGCGTCAGCACGAACCTTTAGTCCCCGGTAAGAGGCAAATGAAATCTCGGACTTTTGGGTGCGCATGGTGCACACCTCCGCGTTCATGATGCTGATGCGCATGGTCACAGTCGAGTATCCGGTGCCGTCTTCCGGCGTTACTGCGGTAACAAGTGCCGGGTACGCGATGCCAGACAAAAAGGGGAAGGTAACCGAAAGCGTTAGCCCTTTGCGAAAACGCGCGGCATCCTCGTCGCGAACCAGTGCGCAGTAAAACCATTCAAACCCGGTTATCAGCTTGCCCACAGCACCCGGCACAACAACAGTGTTTGGGCGCGTATCGATGATTTGCTTTATCTTTGAGGGCGTCAGTTCATTCGCCTGAGCGGTGGTCAGGGTTTCTTCATACCCATCCGCCGCACCGACAAAATAGCCCGGCTTCTGGGCGGTTACCGTTGATAGGGGCTGTTGGGTAGCGCCTTTTAGCGACTGCACTTCATCCTTAAGCTGCGTAATCCGCGCGTTAAAGTTCGTTGCCCGCGCCGTTGCAATCTGCCTCGTGTTAAGCAGCATCAGGTAATCGGTCTTGACCGTATCCAGACCCGAAAGGTTGCGGGATTGGATAGCGTGGGAAATTCGGGAAAGACGGTCGCTAATCTGCCCGTTTAGTACCTCGGCATTGATGTAATCCGCGCGACCGGGGGCGGACGCCTCCTCAAGCAGCGCAATCTCCTGCTCCAGCTTTTGAATTGCAGTCTGATTCTCGGCGTCCTGCTGGGTTTGGTACACCTGCGCAACGGGCATGGACAGCGAGACCTTGTCTCCGTCCTCGCGCAGGTAGCTGATTACGCCGTCACTTTGCGGCCAAAGCACCAGCTCATCGCGCACGATGAGGCCGTCAGCCGCGACATAGTCTGACTGAAGATACACATACGCGGTTTCTGTTCGGTAAGGTGTTAGCATATTGTTGTAGATCTGGTAGCCCAGAGAGAAGAGCACGATAATGGATACGATGATACCCATTACACGGTACAGTACTCGGTTCATGCCGTACACCACCTTTCACTGCGTATAACCAAGCGGCTGTGTTTGCCTTAGCCTGTCGGGCTGTCTTTGTTGCTGCGCAGGTGGTAAGATACCAGTTCCCGCGCGCGGGTCAATACCTCGCCTTGCTCGTGATACAGCCAGTTCACCCGCTCATCGCGTCCAAACCATGTCAGTTGGCGCTTTGCGTAGCGGCGGGTTTGGCGCTTTAGGTTTTCCACCGCTTCCTCCAGCGGCAGCGAACCGTCAAGGTAGCCGCGCAGCTCCTTGCAGCCGATAGCCTGCGCTGCGGTGTGCGAGAGCGGCATGCTTTGCATCGCTTGTACCTCCGCAAGCAGACCGCCGGCAAGCATCTCGTCAACGCGCTCATTGATGCGGTTGTACAGCCCCTGCCGTTCTTGAAAGGTGACGCCCAGCATCAGTATATTGTAAGGCGACGGCGTAAGCCTTGAGTTCGCCTGAAACTCGGTGAGCGTCGTTCCGGTTGCCTCAAACACCTCCAACGCGCGGACGATGCGCCCTAAATTGTTTGGATGCAGTCTTGCCGCAAGCTCGGGGTCGTGGCAGGACAACCGCTTAAGCAGCGGTTCCCCGCCCAACTCGTCCGCTTCCCGCATCAATCGTGCGCGAATGGTCGGGTCTATTTGCATATCTCCAAAGCGGGTATTGTCCACAACGGCACTGATGTACAACCCGGTGCCGCCCACAAGAATTGGGAGGCTGCCGCGCGACAGGATATCGCTAATAGCGGCAGTGGCAAGCGACTGATATTGTGCGACGCTAAAGCATTTATCCGGCTCAAGCACCCCGATTAGGTGGTGACGAATCTCGCGCATCTCCAGCTGTGTGGGCTTTGCGGTCTGGATATCCATGCCGTTGTACACCTGCATGGAGTCCGCCGATACAATCTCGCCGCCAAACTCTCTTGCAAGCGCAAGCGAAAGGGCAGTTTTGCCCGACGCGGTGGGACCGACGATCACCACCAGCGGCGGTTTGCTTTCGTTGTGCTGTAAAATAGGACTATACTCTGCCAAAGCGCTTCTCCAGCTCCTTTTTTTCTATGGCAACCGCCACCGGTCTGCCGTGGGGGCAGTGTCGCAGCTCTGCGTTCTGTGCAAGGATGTCAAGCAAGCGCGTAAGCTCCTTCTCGTCAGAGGTATCATGCGCTTTCACCGCACTGCGGCAGGCTATGGAGTGATACAACTCGTCGATTACGTGAGGGGTAACACTTCGTTTGCCCTTCATGAGGTTATCCGCCAGCTCGCCAAGCACCGCTGCGATATCCTCCTTAGCAAGCTCAAGCGGAAACTCCCGCACAAGGATGGCGCCACCGCCAAAATCCTCGAGATAAAACCCAAGCTCCGCCAATGCCTGAATGCCTTCTGTGACGGCGGTATACTCCTCCTGCGCAAGGGTTACCGTAACAGGTGCAAGCAGCGTTTGTGAAACCAGCGCACGGTTTTGTGCCTTCAGCCGCTCATAGATGATTCGTTCGTGGGCGGCGTGCTTATCCACCACAAGGATGTCGTCGCCCCGCTGCACGAGTATGTATGTATCAAACACCTCGCCAATCAGGCGAGCCGGTGTCGGTTCAGACAACGTGCCCTGCTCGTAAGCCGGCTGCGGTGCGACCACTTGCACGGGCGGCAAAGGAACTTCGTGCGCTGTCTCCGCGTGTGGGGCGGGCGGCTCGTTCTGGGGCGGCGTATACAGAATTGCGGTCTTCCTTTGGCCGTAAGCGGGGGTGGCTTCATCCCGTAAAGAAAGCTGCGGTTGGTCGGGCTGGACAGTCGCCGCCCGGTACTCCTGCGCTGTCATACGGGCAAACGGCGCGGGGGAGTGCTGCAAAGACGACGCGTGATTGAGCTGTGCGGATGAAATCCTCTGCTGCTCGACAATCTCCTTCGGGGGCGGGGGTTGCATGGCATGATGCAGTTCTTTTGCCATATACGAAGACGATAGCTTTGGCGGTGTGTCCGACTTAGCCAGCGCGTTTTTAACGGCAAAATACACGGCGTCGAACACCGCGCGTTCGTTTACAAAGCGCACCTCTATCTTGGCCGGATGCACGTTTACGTCCACCGCGTCGTAAGCAACGCCAATGTGCAGTACACAGGATGGAAAACGTCCCACCATGATGCTGCCTTTAAACGCTTCTTCCAGCGCAGCCATGGCTGTACGGGTACGCACGTAGCGCCCGTTCACAAAGAAATGCTGCATCCCTCTTGTAGTGCGGCTCTCTTCGGGTTTTGACACAAGCCCCTTGACCGAAATACCCCCGTACTCGTGGGCAGCTTCAACTAGCCCTGCGGCAAATTCCCTGCCAAACACACCGTAGGCACTAGAAAGCAGACTGGCATCCCCGGCCGTATGCAGCGTCGTCTTTTGCTCACGGATTAACCGAAACGAGACCTCGGGGTGCGAAAGCGCCACCCTCTGTACACAGGCGGCAACGGCATTACCCTCGGCAACATCCTTCTTTAAAAACTTCATACGAGCGGGCGTGTTGTAAAACAGGTCGCGTACAATAATGGTGGTGCCCACGGGACAACCCGCATCACTCACCGAAACGGTGCTTCCTCCCTCCACAACGGCCTCGGTGCCTGCCAGCTCCTGTGCCGTTTTGGTAAGCATCGTCACACGCGAGACCGCCGAGATTGACGCAAGCGCCTCGCCGCGAAAACCGAGCGTTGCAATGTGGTCAAGGTCCTCGGCATTCAGCAGCTTACTGGTGGCATGGCTGACAAACGCGTTGGTTACATCCTCGCGTGCGATGCCACAGCCGTCGTCGGTTACGCGGATAAACGACACGCCGCCGTTTTTAATCTCCACCGTCACGGCAGTCGCTCCCGCGTCGATGGAGTTTTCAATCAGTTCCTTAACAACCGAGGCGGGGCGTTCCACCACTTCGCCCGCGGCAATCAGCTCAGATACGTGTTTGGAAAGGATGTGAATCCGTGCGATGGCGTTCTCCTCCCCGCTATGATGATTATTTTAGCTCGGCGGCAATGCCGTAAAGCAGATTCAGTGCCTCTATCGGTGTAAGCGTGTTGATGTCCACCCGGCGCAGCCGCTCGATTATCTCGCTGTTTTTTCCGCCTTCTAAGGTCAGCTGCAGCTCGTCCTGCGGCTCGTCCTTGCGGAGGCTTCGCTTAACGGTGATGTCGCACCCTTCCTCAAGACCCTTTAGTATCTCCTTGGCACGTACGATGACGCTCTCGGGAATACCGGCAAGCTTGGAAACCTCGATACCGTAGCTGTCGTCGGCACCGCCCCGCACAATGCGGCGTAAAAAGGTGATGTCGTCACCACGTTTTTTTACCGCGATATTGTAATTGAGCACCCCGTCCACCTGATCCTCAAGCTCGGTCAACTCGTGGTAGTGGGTTGCAAACAGCGTTTTGGCACCTAGGCGGCGCTTGTCGGCTATGTATTCCAGCACCGCCCGGGCGATGCTCATCCCGTCGTAGGTGCTTGTTCCCCTGCCGATTTCGTCGAGAATAATCAGGCTTTTTGCGGTGGCATTTTTGAGAATATGCGCAACCTCGTTCATCTCCACCATAAAGGTGGACTGCCCCGTCGAAAGATCATCCGACGCACCCACGCGGGTAAAGATGCTGTCTACTATACCGATTTTCGCACTCTTTGCCGGTACAAAGCAGCCGATTTGCGCCATTAGAACAATCAATGCCACCTGACGCATATAGGTGGATTTACCCGCCATATTGGGACCGGTAATAATGGCGATGCGGTTTTTATCCATATCCAGCCGCACATTGTTGGATACAAACGGTGCGCTGCCTCCCGATTGCTCGGAAAGGATGACCTCAATAACAGGATGGCGGGACTCTTCGAGGATGATTTCTCCCGACACATCGACGTCCGGGCGGGTGTAGCCCCGCTCGCGAGACACAAAGGCAAACGAGCAAAGTACGTCTAGCCGCGCAACGGCACGCGCCGTAAGCTGAATGCGGTGAAGCTCGGCGGCCACCGCGCTTTTCACCTCGGCAAACAGCTCGGACTCAAGCGCTAAAATTCGCTCGCTTGCACCCAACACACGCGCCTCAAGCTGCTTGAGCTCCTCGGTAATATACCGCTCGCCGTTTGCGAGCGTCTGCTTTCGGATATAATCCTCCGGCACCTGCCCGGCATAGCTTTTCGACACCTCGAGATAATAGCCAAACACCTTATTGTAACCGATTTTAAGCGTCTTGATGCCCGTTTTCTCTTTTTCGCGTCGCTCGGTCTCGGCGATGTATTCCTTGGTGTTGCGGATGATTTCGCGGTACTCATCCACGCTTTGATGATAGCCAGCCTTTATCACGCCGCCGTCCTTTAAGGTAATGGGCGGGTCGTCGCTGATGGCACGGTCGATGAGGTCGGTCACATCGGCAAGCGGGTCAAGCTGCGTATAGCATTCCTCAAGCAGCCGCGACTTTACTTGGGCAAGCCGAGCCTTGAGTGCGGGTATTCTCCCCGCCGTCTGCGACAAGGATTTTAGCTCCCTTGGGGTTGCGCTGCCGTACACGATACGTGTCATAATACGCTCAAGGTCGTAGATGCCCTCGAGCTGTGCACGAATATCACCCAGAAGTATGGTGTCGTTATATAGCTCCTCCACCGCTGTAAGGCGTTTTAAAACGGAGGTAGGGTTGAGCAGCGGCTGCTCGATGTAGCTTTTGATTAGGCGTTTTCCCATCGCTGTCTTGGTTTTATCCAGCACCCACAGCAGGGTCGCGCGCTTTTCGCGTGAACGCATTGTCTCGGTCAGCTCCAGATTGCGGCGCGCCGTGACGTCCAGATTCATATACTGGGTAACCCCGTACAGGTTAAGCGAAATCAGCCGTTCCAAACCGCTCTTCTGCGTTTCTCCCAAATAGCGAAGCAGCGCCCCGAGTGCCTTTACCGCATACGGCTTATCCTCTAGCTGCAGCTGGGCAAGGCTTTGCTGTTTAAAATGCGACAAAACTGTTCGGGTGCAATCCGCATCCTCAAAGTAGTCGTCAGACAGCAATGAGGCAACGCAGGCAATGCGGTCCTTTAAAAAGCTGGTGAGTCGCTTGGCCTGCCCCGCCTCGGCGTTTAACAACACCTCGCTAGGAGAAAACCGCCCCGTTTCGTTAATGGCGGCAGAGATAATATCCTCGCCACTTAGCTCAATGAGGTTGATGTCACCGGTTGTGATGTCGGAGTACGCAGCGCCCGCATGGTCGCCTTGGATATACAGCACCGCAATATAGTTGTTCTCCGCCTCGTTAAGCATGCTACTTTCGATAACGGTGCCCGGGGTTACCACGCGCACCACCTCGCGGCGCACAATGCCTTTGGCGACGCTTGGGTCCTCGGTTTGCTCGCAGATGGCGACCTTGTAGCCTTTTTTGACAAGCCGCGCGATATATGCCTCGCAGCTGTGATGGGGAACGCCGCACATGGGTGCGCGCTCCTCCTGCCCACAGTCGCGCCCGGTTAAAACAAGCTCCAGCTCTTTCGATGCGATGACCGCGTCGTCAAAGAACATCTCGTAGAAATCACCCAGACGAAAGAACAGGATATAGTCCTTATGCTGCTCCTTAATTGCTTGGTATTGCCGCATCATTGGTGAGAGCTCCGCCACACTGCCTGTCCCCTTTCCCCTGATGAATTAGCGATAGAATGCCGAAGTGTGCGAATTGAATTTAATGGATGATTAGTGACAGCCAGAGCAGGACGAGCAGCTGCCGCCGCAGCTTTCAATCTGATCCGCCGTCTCGGGGTCCTGGCCATTTAAGCTGGCGGACAGAATCTTGTTGACCATATCCACCACCGAGTCAAACGCGAGCTTCGCGTCGTTGTAGGCTAGCATAACGGGGTTTTCGGTTACTGTCTTGTGCAGCGTACGAATCTGCTCGTCTAAGGATGCAAGCTTTGCATCGTCACGCGGCTCCTTCGAAAGCTCCTGGTTAAGTGTCATTTTGAGCATGGTAAACTCTTGAATCTGCTGCTGTAGCTCGTCGTTTGCGTCCACCGCCTCGCGCGCCTTGTTCATTGCAA
The DNA here is from genome assembly GCA_023460535.1 of Bacillota bacterium. GTDB lineage: Bacteria > Bacillota > Clostridia > Oscillospirales > Ruminococcaceae > Acetanaerobacterium. The sequence goes on along the minus strand of JAEWPV010000002.1, from coordinate 78,584 downwards.
TATAGAACTCGTTCGCCTGTATCTTCTTGCCAAGCTCTTTGGTGGTTTGAATGATGTTTTCCATGGGGTATCTCCTTTTCCGCCCGTTCATTGGGGCTGTGCAATGTATTTATTTATTCAGTCAGTTCGCCTATCAGCGACCAGTTTTGCGCATCGGTTACTTTTACAGTCGCAAACCTACCCACATAATCAGGCGGTGCCAAAAACTCGCAGGAAACGGCATGTTCCGTTTTTCCCGTCAGCCATCCTTCGCCCGAACGCCCCTGTCCTTCCGCCAAAACACGCACCGTATTCCCGACCTGCTCGCGGTATCGCTGCTTGCCGATTTCGGACTGCACCTGCAAAAGCTCTGCAAACCACTCGGTTTTTTGCTTGTAAGGAATAGGGTCCTCTAGCTGCTGCGCCTTTGTGCCCACGCGCTTGGAATAGATAAAGGTAAACAGCGCGTCGTAACGCACCGTTTGTACAAGCGAGAGGGTTTGCTTAAAGTCGTCGTAGGTCTCGCCGGGAAAACCCACAATAATATCGCTGGTAAAGCTTACCCCGTCAATCAGCTCTTTGGCAAGGGCTATCTTCTCAAGATACTGCTGGGCGGTATAGCCCCGGTTCATCATACGCAGGACACGATCACTTGCACACTGTACCGGCAGGTGGATATGCCGCTCTATCTTTTCGCTTTCGGCAATCGCCATAAACAGTTCCTCGGTTGCGTCCTTGGGGTGGCTGGTCATAAAACGGATGCGAAAATCGCCGTCTATCGCATTTATTTCCCGCAAAAGCTGGGCAAACGACCTCTCGCCCTGCACACCTTTGCCGTAGGAATTTACATTCTGCCCGAGGAGGGTAATCTCTTTAAAGCCTTCGCGAACCAGCGTACGTGCTTCCTCTATAACCGCTTTGCTGTCACGCGAACGCTCTCTGCCGCGCACATAGGGCACCACGCAATAACTGCAGAAGTTGTTGCAGCCGTACATCACGGGCAGCCACGCCTTGAGTGACCCGCTGCGCCGAACCGGTAACCCTTCCGGCAGGTAGCCCTCCTGCTCCTCAATATCCATTACTCGCTTACCACTCGTCATACAGGTGTAGACCAGCTCGGGAAGCTTGTGCGATGCGTAGGTGCCAAACACAAGGTCGACATACGGGTAATGGTTGCGTATTTTTTCGCTTACATGCTCCTGCTGCATCATACAGCCGCACACTCCGATAATCAGTTCCGGCTTGCGACGCTTGTTGTGCTTTAGGGCACCCACATTGCCAAATACCCTATCCTCCGCATGCTCGCGCACCGCGCAGGTGTTGTAGATGATAATATCCGCAAGGTCGGGGTTATCGGTAAAGCCGTAGCCCATCCGCGCCAGCTGACCATCCAGCTTTTCACCGTCCGAGACGTTTTGCTGGCAACCGTAGCTGTGGGTTAAGGCCAGACGCTGTGCGCCTGTTTTGCTGAAATGCTCGTCGTTTATCTCAAAGACGCGCCGCGCAAAATCATCCTGACGCGCAAGCTCGGCGGCATCGATGCTCTGTTTTTTCTGTTTACTCATGTTATTCTTTCCCCATCCATAAGGTTCGTAAGCATTACTTAATTATACAAACATATTGCCGCTGCGTCAAATACTTAATGGCAGAACTGCGGCAGATCGAGCAAAAAGCAGCCCGTGACGACGGGCTGCTTTTTTTGGTATTTTAATGTATTTAGCTCACGGTTACGATACAGGTCGCGGAGTATTTTCCGTCCTTTGTGGTTGCCGTGATGGTAACGGTGCCAACTTTTTTCGATGTAATCTTACCGTTAGCGTCTACCGTGACGACTGTAGAGTTAGATGAGCTCCAGTTAACTTCATTTCCGGAAACTGCAACTCCGTTAACCTCTGCGATTAGCATATCCTCGATGTTTATTCCCGATATTCCAATCTCTTCGTAACGCATGCGTATAACCGAATCTGTACCAGAGGAGGAGCCGGACGAAGAAGACCCAGTCGATGAAGAGGACTCGGTTGATGAGGATGAAGAGGAAGACGACGAGGACGAAGATGACGAGGAGGCTGCTACCACAGTAATCGTCGCAACGGCGCTCTTGCCCCTGTCTTCAGTTTTAACGGTAATCTGCGCGGTTCCCGCCTTTACACCCTTAACAACGCCGTTTGCGTCCACCGTTGCGACCGATGTGTTGCTGCTTACCCACGTGAGATTTTGATTGGTTGCGTCAATCGGCGCTATCGTTGCGGTAAGCTGAGCGGTTTTGCCCGCTTCGATCGTCAGCTTGGTTTGGTCTAGCGTTACCCCTGTTACGTTAACGGTAGCAGCCTTGCCGGTGGACTCGGTGCCCGTGGAGGAGGAGCCGTAACGGCTTGCAAAGAAATCGATGATTGCCTTAACCGTGCCCTGCGCCGCAGCGTTTTGTCCGGCGGAGCTGACCAGCAGCTCATATTCCGAGCGGTTGCTTACAAAGCCGTACTCCGTAAGCGTTGCAGGGAACGCAAAGCTGCGCGTCATATAGAAGTAGGAGAACTTTGCTCCTCGGTTCGTAATGCCCAAGGACGAAGAAACCCGTTTGGCTGCATTGCTCGCAAGCGGCTGTGAGAAAGAGTTAAAATAGTAGCTCTCGGTGCCCGTCGCGCTCGCGCTGCCTGAGTTACAGTGCAGGGATATCAGCAGATGCGGCTCAAATGATAAGGAATTCGCCATACGCCCGGCAAGCGAAGAGCTTGACGGCGTAGGGTTGACTTGAACCGACGCGCCAAGACCTTGAAGAATCTCTCTGGTCTTCGCGGCGATGGCACGGTTTAGCTCGCGCTCGTGCATATTCGGATAGAAGCCGAGTGCGCCCGGATCGGAGTCGTTGTGACCGGGATCAAGCACAATTCGCGCGCCGCTTAACGTGTAGCCGTAGCTGTTCGAGGCACTCTGAATGGGTGCTGGGTTGTTAAACTTCAGGTTAAGCGTCGTGCCGCTGTACGAGGCCTGATAGCCCATTAAACCACCGTTTTTAATGCCGAGCGTGAGCGTGGAGCCCGACCAAGTGGCACTGGAGAACAACGGGTTTTTGCTTAGAGAAGCAAGATTTGCGGGAATTGACGAGGTGTTCTTAAACGAGATCTTCATCTGGGAGTTTGACAGGTTTACGGTGTACGGAACCTGCCAGCTCATGCTTAAGGAGACGGTCGTGTACCGTCCGTCATTGGTTACGGTGAGCGCCGAAATTTTATTATCGGACAGACTCAAGTCGTCGATAAACTTGATATCCTGTGCGTACACCCGTACACCGGAGGACAGGATGTAGTATGTAAACGAGCTTTTTCCGTCGGAGTAGTTGATGGCATCGCTTACCGCCTTTTCAATCGTTCCCTTCGGCAGCGGGTGATATTCTGGGTGAGAATAATCGTTGATGGTGTTGGTCGGGAAGGTTTCGGCTTGTGTAGCCGTAACCTGAAGCTGTCTGCCGTTGCCGCCCGAGGTGTCGTAGGAGATTGCCTCGGCGACCTTGATGCTTGCGCCGGATGCCGATTCGGAAAACCCTTCGGCACTTGCCGAGAATTTGACTGTGCCAAGCGACTGCACCGAGCTTGTACCCTCCGGCATCGTAAAGGTGCCGATGAAGCGGCGGTAGCTCGAGTCCTTCTCATCCGAGTCGTCTAGGTTTGTATCCTCTTTTAAGGTGATGGTCTGGCTGCCCAGAGTGGCCTTAACCGTTGCGGTGCTGTATGCCACGGCGGTTACCGTCAGCTGCGAGCCGCCAATGGCGGACACGGAGCCGGCGGGATATACCTCTTTGAGCACCTGTACATCGCGCGTTATAGTATAGGTTACCGTCTTTTCCTTGTGCTTAAACACGAAGGTGTTGGTGCCCGCCGAAAGCGTTGCCTCGTAGCCGACGTAACCGTTTTTATCCTGCTCAAGTGTCTCACCGTTGAGCGTAACGGGGAAGTTCGGGTCGGTCGCGCCCTGGAACGCAACAACCTGCTCGGCGGTGGTATAGGTCTTTTTGGTTGGCTGCGTTATGGCCAAATCCTTAAGGACATGTGCCTCCTGCACCTGATTGTTAAAGTATTTTATTAACAGGCCGGTACTGCCCTTGGGGTCGGCAGAAAGTGCCTTAAGGGAATTAAATGCACTGCCGCTGTAGCCGGTAACCGTTTTCGTCTCCATCATCTGACGGGTAAGCTGATCGGGGCTGTTCCAACCCGCGCTGTCGGTACAAGCCTTGGTTGCAGAGTGCACCACATACATCGGGATGCCGCTTTCCTGCGCGAGCTCGCCCCACCATTTGATGACTGTAGAGAACGGAACCGCTCCGTCGGTCAGCGAACCGGCCGCCTTGACCGATACAAAATCCACATAACCCTGTTCTATGTACTTCTTTACGTCTGCGTGCCCATCGTAAAGCATCTGATAGGTTGCAGACGTATCGGAGCCCTGCTCGTTCGATTCCTTGTTCGCCCACACGCTGGTGGTTGAAATTCCCACCTGCACGTTTCGGTTTTCTTTGCGCACCGCCTCGGCAATCGACTTGATAACCGCCTCGGTGTTCTGGTACATATAGTTTTCAAGTCCCATCGAAAGCCCGTACTCCGCATAGGCGGCATAAGAATTCTCTGTGGTTTCGTTGAAGTAGTTTTCTATAATAACGCCATCAACCTTGTAGCCCCCAACGACCTCTCTGACACCCTTGGTCATAATATCAATCGTGTCGCCGTTGATGTTGTCCGTCGTAATGATCTTATCCTCAAGCGGAATACTTAACGCCTCATACAGGACGTAAACGTACAGCCCCTTTTGCTCCGCCTGCTTGGTCAGATACTCCAGCGCGTCGAAGTCGCCTACCTTGGAGCGGAAGATTTCGGATTTGTAAATTACGGTGTTTTCATACCGCAGATCAACAATAACCGAGTTCATCCCCATATTCACCGCGCTTTGGATCGCAGCGTCAATCTCGCCCTGCACCGTTGTGGCAGAGGTCGTACCATTTAGGATAAAATCCTCTCCCGGAACAAGATATACTGCGCGCATCTCACTCGGGCGGGAAAACACCGGTTCTGGCTCGGGTTCCGGCTCGGGCTCGGGCTGTGGTTCTTGTTCCTCCGGCGCGTCGGATGGCTCCTCCGAATTTACCTTGCTGTCGTTTGCGTTTATAATGCTCGGGGGCAGAACGGATGAACCGTCCATTGCCAAGGCATACACGCCCGCAAACAGGGTGATAACTAAAAAGCTGATCCCCACAACTGCGCCTAAAATTCGGTTTCGTTTCTTGGTTCTCGTCATTTATTCGTCCCCCTGTATTCGGATGCGCATAAGCGCCGATAGACTATAAAACAGCTTTGAGGTTTTCCATTTCCGTCGCAACCCGAGACGCGACCGAGGACGCGGGGTTTATGAATGAATCGTATCGGTATAGAGCAAAGCCGTCGTACATTGAGTAGGCTCTGGCCGACGCAACCTGACGGCGAAGCATGGTGGTCGTAGAAAGCCATTCCTGCGAGCCCGCACCCGCCCACTGGTCGGTTGTGCCAATTTTATAAACCGCAAGCCCGGGATAGAGTTTGATACCCTTTACGGTGATCATGTCGTTCCACGCTTTGAGCGTCTGCTCGTACGGGCAGGAGGCGTTCTCAAAGCCATAGTAAAGCTGGGGCATGATATAATCAATATAGCCTTCGTTTTTACACCATGTTTTCACGTCGGCATACAGTGTTGAGTAGTTTTGGTCGATGTTGCCGTTGGGGCTGACACCAAACTGCACCGACGAATCGACTGCCTTTACCGCGGAATAGGTGGCTGAAATCAACTTGTTCACGTTTTCCATCCGCCACGCAGAAAGCGATTTACCTCCGCCGCCCGCCTTGTACTCGTTGTACGCCTTGCTGTCAAACGAAGAAGCGGTTGTGGGGTAGAAATAGTCGTCATAGTGAACGCCGTCGATATCGTAGTTCGCTACAAGTTCGGTCACCCCATCCACAATCAGGTCGCGTACCTGCTTGCGCGCGGGGTTAAAGAAGATGCCTTTTCCGTCTACTGCTATCGTATAATCGTTACCCGCCGCGTTCCACTCTCGCGCGATGTGACCGCTTGCGAGGTTGGAATAGCTGGTTGATGTTAGAATGCGATAGGGGTTAATCCACACATGAATCTCCAGTCCCCTTGCCCGTGCGCTGGCAACCATAAGCTCCAGCGGGTCATAGCCCGGGTCTTTTCCCTGTGTGCCCGTCAGGATACGCGACCACGGGAAATAGTTTGACTGGTACAGCGCGTCGGCAAACGGACGCACCTGCAAAATTACCGCGTTCATGGACCGGTTTACCACATTGTTAAACGCCTTGTCGATGGCCGATTGCGCCCCCGACTCATTTTTTCCCTTTAACATGGTTTCTAAATCAAGATATGATATCCACACCGCCCGCAGTTCGTTGGCGGGGGCGGTAGTTTTTGCCGGAGACTGTGCCTCAGAAGATGCTTGCACAGAGGATGCTGCCTTGGAGGACGAAGCTTGGGAGGAAGCGTCCTTCGAAGATGTTGCCTTAGAGGAGGACGCCTCGGACGAGGACTGCGTGCCGGTTTGAGTAGATGATTGCCCGCCAGAAGCATCGGACTGCGCGTTCGATGAAAGCTCACCACCATCTTGGGCAGGCAGACTTTCGTTAAACGCGGGCTTCTCGGGGGGATAACGCTCGGAGGATGTACCGTCTAAGGAAGACGAAGCGTCGTCGGATGGGGCGGCAGAGGGCGTTATCGTCATATTGTAGGTGCAGGAGCACAGCATAAGCACCGCCATGAACAGGAGAAAGACTCTGTTGCGTTTATTCAAAGGAAACTCACCTTTCTTTCTGGTGTATAGACGTATACTTATACATTTAATATATTACAACAGCTTTCCTGACAGGTCAATACAATTCAGCAAATTATTTAACATAATATTGCCAATTCAACAATTATTTCACGGAAAAAGGGCACAATATAACCACACAAACATAACAATCAGGCGGTTTTTGGCAAAAACAGCGGCAGGTTTTCATTAGTTGACTTAATTCTGCACAAAGGTTTTATGTTAAATATGTAACCTGTATAAAGAAGTTGTGTGTCTTTACCCTTAAAATACTTCATCAAAGCACAAAAATAGTCCCTGAATGCGTTTTTACATCCAGGGACTTCTTTATTCTTGTGAAAAAAGCAGATTATTTCACCATGCCGGCAACTTCGTCGGCAAAGTTATCCTGACGCTTCTCAATCCCCTCGCCCTTTTCAAAGCGAACGAATCCGGTAACGGTAATCTTGCCGCCCAGCTCCTTGCCGACATTATCGGTGTACTGGCTAACCGTAAGGTCACCGTTCTTAACAAAGGGCTGCTCAACCAGGCAAACCTCTTTGTAGTACTTGGCAATTCGTCCCATAACCATCTTCTCAGCAATCGCGGCGGGCTTGCCTTCGTTAATCGCCTGCGCGGTAAGAATCTCTTTCTCCTTCTCAATCTCCTCGGTAGGAACCGCTTCTTTATTGAGATAGGTGGGGGTAGCTGCCGCGACCTGCATCGCAACGTCCTTGGCATACGCCTCAAACTCGGGCTTTGCAGCAATCTCGGGGGTTGTATCAAACGTCACCATAACACCAATTCTTCCGCCGCCATGTACATAGGTGGTTAACGCACCTTCTGCTCTGGCAAAGCGACGAATCTTCATGTTCTCGCCGATGGTAAGAATCTTCTCGCGCAGTACGTCAGCGACGGTATCGGTTCCGCCCGCTACCTTGCACTCGGCAAGAGCGTCTACATCTGCGGGGTTCTGCTCAAGAACGGTATCCGCACAGGTCTTAACAAACTCGACAAAACTGTCGTTCTTAGCAACAAAGTCGGTCTCGGCGTTAATCTCAATGACAACACCCACGTTTTTTGCCTCGTTAACCGCGGCATAAACAAGACCCTCGGCGGCAATTCTGCCCGCCTTTTTGGTTGCGGCGGCAAGACCCTTTTCGCGAAGAAGCTCGGTCGCCTTCTCCATGTCTCCGTTAGAATCGGTCAGTGCCTTTTTGCAATCCATCATGCCGCAGCCGGTTTTCTCACGCAGCAATGCAACATCCTTTGCGGTAAAAGCCATAGTATATATCATCCTTTCAATTCAATTGAATGTACTATCTAAAAGGAATGCCCGTGCAAACGAGCGCGGGCATTGTTTATAAGATACTACTCTGCGTCAGCAGCCGCTGCTTCCTGTGCAGCCGCCTCTTCGGTCTCAGCGCCCTGTCTGCCCTCAAGCACGGCGCTTGCCATGGCACCGGAAATCAGCTTAACCGCACGGATGGCGTCATCGTTTCCGGGGATGATGTAGTCGATCTCGTCCGGGTCGCAGTTGGTGTCAACGATAGCAACGATCGGAATACCGAGCTTCTTTGCTTCTGCTACGGCAATCTTCTCCTTGCGGGGGTCAACGATGAACAGCGCGCCGGGCAGTCTGTCCATATTCTTTATACCGCCGAGGAACTTCTCGAGCTTCTCAATCTCAAGGTTGAGCTTGATAACCTCTTTCTTGGGGAGCGCATCGAAGGTGCCGTCTTCCTGCATCTTGCGAAGCTGGGTCAGACGACCGATGCGGCGGCGGATGGTCTTAAAGTTGGTGAGCATACCGCCCAGCCAGCGAGCGTTAACAAAATGGATGCCTGCTCTCTCCGCCTCGTCGCGAATCGAGTCCTGCGCCTGCTTCTTGGTGCCGACAAACAGGATTGTGTGACCGCTTGCCACGGTATCACGAACAAAGGAATACGCCTCTTCCAGCTTTCTTACCGTCTTTTGCAGATCGATGATGTAGATGCCGTTGCGCTCGGTAAAGATGTAAGGCGCCATTTTGGGGTTCCATCTTCTTGTCTGGTGACCGAAATGTACACCGGCTTCAAGAAGCTGTTTCATGGATACTACTGCCATTAAATTGTTTCCTCCTAATTTTGGTTTTTTACCCGCCGTCCTACGCATCTTGCCACGAAGCCGCAGTTTCCTGCGGCACCACCGTGCCAATTGTGGGACGTGTGTATTATTGGACGCTTTATTGTACCATGTCATAACCCAAAAAGCAAGACGTTATGCTTGTTTTTGCGGGGCTAATTCTCGAAAATACTAAACTTTCGCTTGCCCTTTGCTCTTGCGGGGCACTCAAAGCTGACTAAAATCGTATCCTCACCCACAACCTTGATGTTATCCAGCCCGATGAACAGGTCGTCCTCCCGCCCAAACAGCCCGAACCACCGCGGTCTGCCGTAGATAATAAGCGCCAAAACCTTTGCACAGCTTAGATCAAGCTCCACGTCACATACGCAGCCTAGGCGAGAACCGTCCTTAATGTTAACTACGTCCTTATGCCGCAGGTCACTGACCGTCACGCGCACCATGTCGACGCCTCCCAACCGGTCTGCAGAGTAAGGAGAAAGCTACTGCGCAAGCTCCGCGCAATAATACCCCGTTTTATTATATGCGGTAACCGCATCCAAAATGACCTCCGCCTCGCTCTGACCGCGAATCTTAGAGAGCATGCTAAATAGAGACGAGAAGGAAACAGAGACCGACCGTTTGTGGTCATTCACAGCCATCTGGGGGTCTCCCAATGCCTCCTTGATGGACGCAAGCGCAGTTTCGTAGGTTGCAATCTCATCCACAAGTCCTGCTTCAAGCGCCTGCTTGGCGGTGTATACCCTGCCGTCCGCCAAGGGATAGATTGCACTTTTTTGCATCTTTCTTCCTGTCGCCACAACATCCACAAACTGTTCGTACGCCTCTTGTACCAACGATTGAAAGATTGCCTTTTGCTGCTCGGTCATCGGCTCGTAGCTGCTGCCCATGGATTTGTTCGCTCCTGAGGTAAAGGTGTTTGTGCGAACGCCATAGTTTGAAAGAAACTCCGATACATCAAGATACGTGCCGTAGATGACACCAATGGAACCGGTAAGCGTGTTGCGGTTGCAGTACACCTTATCCGCCGCGCAGGCGATGTAGTATCCGCCCGATGCCGCGGTCTGTGCAAAATATGCGTAAACGGGTCTGCCGGTTTCTTTGTATTCCAGCAGCTTTAAATATACCTCGTCGGTCTCGTAAACCGACCCACCCGGGGTATTGACATATAACAGAATCGCCTCGCTAGTTGGGTCCTCAATTAAACTCTTAATGGTGTTCATGGTATAGGTCTGGTTGTATACCTGAGTGGACCACATACTATTGGATGAAGTGTCCGCTGAAATAGTGCCTTCAATGTACACTACATCGATACCGCCGGTACCAACGGTTGCACCCGCCATGTTGCTGAGTGCAATGCCAATCCCTGCAACAATGCCAATAACAATTAAACCTGCCAAGACAATCGCAACAACAATGATCGCCCTGTTCTTACTCTTCTGCTGCGGGGGAAGCGGGGGCTGCGAAACGTTAAATCCGCTTACGGGGTTCAATATATCCCTCTCCAATCATCGTATAATAACCGGCCCGACGCGTGGCAAAACCCGCCGATACCAGCAATCGGGCACCATTAGTATACTCCCGGTGTTAAAATAATACAACCAAATTCATTTATTGGCACTTGTTTTGCCTCCTTCTGCCGGCATTTGCTCCTTACTGTTTGTACGACGTTTGGTAACCGAATAGGTGAATGCTGCAACTCCGATTGCGCCTACGATAAGGCAGATTACCTCCGTTATGTTAAAGCCGGTGGGCGTAGAAGAGGTTTTACTTTCGACGGCTATCGTACCGTTGAAGTCGTTGACAACTTCGTCTTTTGCTGTCACTCCGGGTTCCGTATCCCCCACAATCTCGGCGGCAAGTACCTCGTCGGATATCTGCTCGATGGTCTCTGCGCTCGGCTGCTGGGTGCTCGACTGGCGTGCACCCGGCTGTTGATACCCTATGCCGTCGATATCCCCAATGATGACATCGGGTTGATAACTAGCCGAATAGTCACCTGTTCGACCTTCGGATTCCCCTCTCCCAGAAGCAATCTTCTCGGGAGATTGGCTGGAGGTGGGAGGATTTGAGGACGTTGACTTGTCGCTTAAGACTTTTACTGTATCACCGTTTAGGGTAATCCTCGACAGATATACTTGAAACGACTCCTCTGCCGATACTCGACTTGTTAGTGATGCTTCCATATAAGTATGGGTCGGTCGGTTCATCTCCACCCTAATGTAGCGGTAACCCGCCGGTACAGCCGCCTCCAACTCACAGTATACGGTAGTTTCTGTAGTTGAAATATCTGCCCCTGTTTTGTAGGTTATCGGTCGCGACATAACCGGAAGATAAGAAACGTTATCCTGTGATATGTAGATGTTCGCCCCAAAGTAGGGATAATAGTGCTCACCTAGGGCCGTATTATTGTTGGGCACGAGTAGATAGCTCAGTATTGAGTCGTAAAACATGGTGTAAAGCATGTTCTCATCCTGAACACACATAGTTTGGGTTGCATGATCAAATTTCATTCGTTTTGTTCTTCCAGAAACAACACCATGAGTATACTCGTAGCGATTGGTCGCCGCATTGTACGCGGCGTATATTCCATATCTCGAATAAAACCCCACTCTTACATTCTGAACGCCTGTGGTATATATGACGACGCCCCCGCAAGCGCTTTCCGGTGTAAGCCTATACATGCTCTCGTCGTCTATTTTGCCCTCGATATAAAGCGTCTTGCCAACATCGTCTACTAGCGGAATCAGGTTGTAAACCGAGCAGTACTCTCCGGGCAGCGGACCGGAGAAATCCTCGACATAGGGGGCGGCAAATAAACTGACGCTTAAAAGAGGTAGCATTGCGAGCAAACAGATGCCAATTTTCGCGTATCTCATATCTTTTCTCCTAGTCTATAATATTGTATTTATGGTTTTTACTGTATAAATCATATCATACTCGTTTTGTTTGTCAACAAAATACGACATTTATTTGCATTATTGCACAATCTTTTTATGCAGTACTATTTAATTAGTAAAATACGCCAGAATACGATTGATTTTTGGATTCGGTTCGGTTAGAATATAACATAACAGAAACATGCAATAATATAAGCGAAACATTTCCATTTCTTTTTTTAGATTTCGTAAATGTTTCACGGTATGATTCGCGTTAAATGCCATTTTTCGTTCCACTAGCTGTTGTTACCGCTGCTTTCTGTTCGCATCTAAAACCTCTTTATCCTGAGACAGGCTCAGGACGATATCATCCCGGCCGATAATATCCGTGATTAAAAAGGAGACTATAGTTATGCTAAAAAAATCACTGATTGCGAAAATGCTCGTAATGATTTTTCTTCCCACCCTGCTTGTAGTCGTCGGCAGTGGTATAGCGGTAACCTCTTTGGTTGTAAACCAGGTTGAAGAGACGATGAAAAACAGCGTAGTTTCCCAGACGGAGCTTATCGCCTCTTACATAAACATAAACGGAGGGAAAGAAGACGCCCTGGATTGGTCTGCGGGCGGAGCGGGCAACAGCAGTTATGCCCTTTTGGATTCGACGGGCAGTGTCCTTTCCTCCACTGACAAGTCTATAGTAGGAAAGACTGCCTCGGAGCTATTTTCTGACGGCAGCTTTGACGCTTTGGCAGCCGAGGAGGGCAAGCCCGAGTTGCATATTGTAAATTCTGTTCCCAGCATGTGCGTTATTATGTCTGCTGGCGATGGATTTCGTGTGCTGACCACCATGCCGTTAACCGTAATCAGCGATCGGTCAGGCAACGTATCCTCTCTGTTGTTTGGTGTATTCATCGCGTTGGTCGTGGTGCTGTTTGCCGCGATTTTCCTGTGCACCTTCTTTATCGTAAGACCCATCAACAAGCTCAAGGATGCCACACTGCAGATTGCCGATGGTAACTTCTTTGTAACGGTGGACGTACGCTCGAAGGATGAGATTGGCGAGCTGGCGAAGGCGATAAAGAAAACAGTTCAACGCCTGAGCAACTATGTTTTGTACATCGACGAGATTACCGAGGTATTAACCTCCATATCGGATGGCGACCTGACCTATTCGCTGCGCAATGAATATATTGGCGAGTTTGCTTCGATTAAGGAAGCACTGCTCAATATCTCCGATTCGTTTAACAAAACGATGGCCAACATCAACAATGCCGCCGAGCAGGTTACCAGCGGTAGCATGCAGGTGTCCGGCGCGTCACAGGCGCTTTCTCAAGGCTCTACCCAACAGGCAAGCTCGGTTGAGGAGCTTTCGGCAACCATCAAGGAGGTTAATTCGCAGGTTAAGCTGAACGCCGAGAACGCGAAAACCGCCAACAACCTGTCGATTCAGACCGTTAACAACGTGGAACGCTGCAGTGAGCTGATGCGCAACATGCTTGATTCTATGGAGCAGATTAACAGCACCTCCTCAAACATAGCGAAGATCATTAAGGTAATTGACGACATCTCTTTCCAAACCAACATCCTAGCACTCAACGCTGCGGTTGAGGCCGCTAGAGCGGGAGCAGCGGGCAAGGGCTTTGCGGTTGTTGCTGATGAGGTTCGTAACCTTGCCACTAAGAGTGCGGAGGCCGCTAAGACCACAACCGAGTTAATTGAGTCTTCGATTAACGCGGTGGAGAGCGGCGTAAAATATGCAAAGAAAACAGCCTCCTCTCTCGAGCAAATTGTGGGAGACTGCAACGATTCTAGCAAGCTAATAAGCGAAATCACCGTTGCGACAAACGACCAGGCGACCGCCGTAATGCAGATTACACAGGGAGTGGAGCAGATCTCCACCGTCGTCGAAACCAACTCTGCCACCGCGCAGCAGACCGCCGCGGCAAGCGAGGAGCTTTCGTCTCAGGCTGAGATGCTAAAGCGAATGGTTACCCGCTTTAAGCTTAAGGACGAAAACGGATTTGATGGGGATGACGAGGACTCTTACGAGTCGGACTATGTATCGATCCATGACGCTCCGGCGTCGGAGGATGACGACTACGCCTTTTCCACCCACGGATAACCAAGTAGTACATAATAAACATCCCCCGGCGTAGCCGGGGGTACAGCCCACTGACAAAGTCCACCCTGTTGGGTGGACTTTGTCAGTGGGCTGAGCGGTCGACGGGCTACAAGCCCCTCGACCGCTTTTTCATTGACATTATATATTTTCGTCCATAATATCCTGCTGCTTTTGAATAATCTCCTGCTGTAAAATCGGTTTACTGTATAGAAAACCTTGGAACTGGGAGCATCCCCGGTTGCGCAAAAAGTTTGCCTGCGACTGCGTTTCTACGCCCTCGGCTATAATCTTCAGGTGCAGCTTGCCCGCAAGCACGATAATGGCATCAATAATCGCGGAGGTCTCCATATCGCTGCCAATTGAGACTACAAACGAGCGGTCGATTTTCAGCTCGTCCATGGGGAAATCGTGCAGATAGGTAAGTGACGAGTACCCGGTGCCAAAATCGTCAAGCGAAATGGAAATGCCAAGCGTGCGAAACCGGTTGAGCATATTTTTAAGGATGTGTTTATCGTTAATAAATGCCGACTCGGTAATCTCAAGCACCAGCCGCTGCGGAGGAAGACCGGATTGCTCCAGCGCGTTGATTACTTCATCCACAAACTCCGGCTGCTTGACCTGCTGCGCCGAGATGTTAATCGATACCGTCCAAGGCAACACCCATTCCATTGCATCCCTGCAGGCCTTATGAAGAACCCATCGACCGATTTCGATAATCTTGCCGCTCTGCTCGGCAAGCGGGATAAAGTCCGCAGGGGATATCATTCCTTTTTCGGGATGCTCCCACCGAATAAGTGCCTCGGCACCCACCACCTGACCAGTTTCTGCATCGACCTGCGGCTGATACCGCAACGAGAACTCCTGATTTTTTAGCGCCCTACCCAGATCGTTGATGGTGCTAAGGCGACTGAGAAATCGTTGTGCCATATAGGGCTCGTACCGACGAACGATGTTGTGCCCATCCTCCTTTGCCGCTGTGAGAGCCAGGTCTGCGCACTGGAACAGACTTTCCACGTCCCCCGCTTGCTGGGGATAAAACGCCACGCCGGCATTAATGCTCGCCACAATCGGGTCCCCTTCTATCACAATCGGCTCGCACAACATGCCCACCAGCCTGTTTGCGATGTAATTGACGTCGCAATCACCCTGCAGATTGATAAGGATGGCGTATTCGTCTCGCCCCATGCGGGCGGAAACCGCGTCGCACTCTTTGCATGCAAGCAGTCTGTTCCCCAAAGCGGCAATAATTGCGTCGCCCATTACTTGCCCTCGGGTGGTTTTTAGCAGCTTGAAGTTGGTCATTTCAACCAGCACAAGCCCAAGCCGGGCTGTCCCCTCCGCCTGACGCATGGTCTCCCCCACCATCTGAGTGAAGCGGTGCCGGTTATACAGCCCGCTTAATGCGTCGTGCGTCGCCTGCCACTGAAGCGTTTCTTCGTTGTGACTGATTTGCGCGAGCATGGCGTTTATATGCTCGGCCAGCGCCGTTACCTCGTCGCGCCCAGATATTGATACCTCGCGGTTGGCGTCCTTTTGCTCCGCGACCTTATCTACGAATCGACTGAGCTTTTTGATACGGGACAGGATGGTTCGGTTAAACAAGCCAACCAGAGCAGAGGAGATCGCCGCGATGATCAAGACCGAAATCGCAATAATCAAACGCATGGAGTCGATGCCAAAGAGGTAGGAGTCACGCGAGAGTTTAAAATGGATTTCAATCGCCGAGTCAGTCAACCTGTCGCAAAGAACGTTGACCGCTTCGATTGTATCGTTATTGGTTGTTATCTCAAGCTGGCTTGGATTAAACTTAAACTCGCACTCCTTTACACCGCATAAGTTATTATTGGTTAAACCGGTTTTAATCGTGACCTGAAGCCCCAGGATTTTGCTCATATCCTGAATAAACTCCTCATCAAGGTAGCGCGCCACAACAAGGTATCCGGACTTTTGCTTGGCGTCAGTCGTCGTAATGGGGGTTCCCCCCACCATGAAAAGTTGGTTCTCGATAATCGTAAGCCCCAGGTAAGACTCATCAAAGGATATGGCTCCACTCTTTTTTTTCTCTGTTATTCGGCGCAGCAGCTCGCCTTTTTCCCTGCTGCGCACAGAAGGCGCGACCCCCTCGGTATTGAGATATACCAAGTTAGCACTCTCGTTTAGATAGATAACGTAGTTGATGTCAAGGTTGGAAAGTGCGTCTCCCGTCAACTTTTGAATGACGTATTCCCTGCTTGGATTTTTTATAAACTGGTATGCCGCGTCGTTCTGTGCCCGGTCGGCAAGGGTACGCATCAGAGAGCGCGCCTCCGCACTTAGTAAGAGAGAGGCATTGTTGTAGCTTTTTGTGATATCGCGCTGTTCTTCGCGCCCTATATAGTCAAAGGCAACGATATTGGTGGTGCCGATAACGGAAAGGGTTACAGCAAGCATACCAATAATTATAATAAGCAGCAGCTTTTGTCCCAACTTCACAATATCGCCCCCTTGTTGTCATCAATTATCTACATTATATACAATATTGCTGCATTTTTCAACCAATCCCATCCTGTTATGACCATTTTTCCTTTTGGATGACATAAATAGCCGAACAGTACACTGTGGTATACTGTTCGGCTAATCAAAAACCTAAACGAAAATGCGGATTACTAAAAGGTCCGCCGGCTACTTGCTTGAAAAACCAAGCGGAGTGTCAATAGTTTTGACGACTCTTTTTTGCCTTTCTGTAAAGCGGCAACCCCACCGCAACCGCGATGGCAAGCGCGAGCAGTACAAGAATCATCCAGCTGTTGCTTTTTGCGTTTGCACCGAGCAGCTCGGTCCACATGCTGTCAATCAGGGCGTTTGTCTCTTCGGATAGATTGACAAAGCTTTCGGTTTTGTCAAGTATCTCGTTTGAGGGGTAGGCGATCGCATTGCCGGTGATTTCGGAATCAAGCGTCTCATACGCCAGCGTGTGGGGGGTGGAATAGCCGATGTACTCGCAGTTTGCTACGGCGATATCGGTCTCGGTCATAAAGTTAATATAAAGCTGCGCCGCCTGCTTGTTGGGCGAGCCCTTTGGGATGCACATCGCGTCTACAAAGCGGTTGGTTCCTTCCTCTGGTACCGCCCAGGCAAGACTGGGGTTGGTGTCAATCATGGTAATGGCGTCGCCCGCATAGTACGGCGCGATGGCCGCTTCGCCACCCTGCATTTTGTCAAAGATCTCATCCATAACATACGACTGTACAAGGGGCTTTTGCTTTTTCAGCTCATCGCTTGCCGCGCGAAGCTCCGCCTCACTCTCGCTGTTAAGCGAATATCCCAGACGCAGCAGCGAAACACCAAACGCGTCGCGCGAGTTTGAAAACATCAAAATCTTACCGCTGTAATCCTTGTCCCATAATATATCCCAACTGGTGACGGGCTTTGTTACCATATCGGTGTTATAGATGATACCGACCGTTCCCCACATATAGGGCACGCTGTACCGGTTACCGGGGTCGTAGTTGGGGTCTTTGAACTCCTCCATAATCAATGAGAAATTCGGTATCATGGAATAATCGAGGGGTTCTAGCATGTCCTCTTTAATCATCCGGCTAATCATATAATCGGAAGGAATGATGACATCGTACTGCGAGCCGCCGCTTTTTAATTTTGCGTAAAGCTCCTCGTTGGAGGCGAAGGTGGAGTACTGCACCTTGATGCCGGTGAGCTGTTCAAACTCCGCATTGATGCTGACAGAATCATCCGAGCCGTCGGAGATATACTCGCCCCAGTTATAGACGTTAAGGGTAATCCCCTGTCCCTCTAAAACCTTATACATATCGCTGTTTACCACGACGACATCCGCCATAACAGGTACCGCGCACACAAGCACGATACACGCAGCCACAACAAAATAAACAAACCGCTTCATATTCTCTCCGTCTCCTTTTTAATCCTTTTCCGATAGATGTTAGCATCCTTTATATTCATAATCACAAGGACGGTCAGTACAATTACAAAGATAATGGCAGACAGCGCGTTAATCTCGGGGCTTACCTTCTTACGCGTCATCGAGAAAATGGTGATTGGCAGTGTCTGCGAGCTTGGACCGCTGGTAAAGTAGCTGATGACAAAATCGTCGATGGAATAGGTAAACGCCATGAGGAAGCCGGTTACCACGCCCGGCATAATCTGCGGCAGCACCGCCTTAAAAAACGCCTGCCTGCGGTCGCAACCCAAGTCCTGCGCCGCCTCGTAAAGGTGGCTGTCCATCTGGCGAAGCTTTGGCATTACGTTGAGGATAACATACGGAATATTAAAGGTAATATGCGCAATAATCAGGGTAGCATACCCAAGGCTGATACCCGCAAACACGAACAGCAGCATCAGCGAAACGCCGGTAACAATCTCGGGATTGATGACCGGAAGATAGGTTACGTTAATTACGGCAGCGCGCAGCTTTTTATTCATCGCGTTAATCCCCACCGCTGCAAGCGTGCCCAGCATGGTTGCAATTACCGAGGAAATGGCAGCGACCAGCAGGGTGTTGAGCAAGGACGAGATTATCGTTTGGTTTTGAAACAGGCGGGCATACCAGTCCAGGGTAAAGCCCGTCCATACATTGCGGCTTTTGGAGGAGTTGAAGGAAAAGATAATAAGCACCGCGATGGGCGCATATAAAAACAGGTAAACAAGACCCACATAAAGCCGGGACATTGTTTTGGACATCGGTGCCCACCTCCGTTTAAATGGAATATATGATACGCATGAACGCGGTTTAAGCTAAAGAATCATGCTTTCCATATCCTCTTCGCTTGCGTCAAACTGGTTCATAATCGCAATACACAGCAGGATGATGACCATGAGAACCAGAGAAATCGCCGAGCCCAGATGCGGGTTGTAGGCGTTGCCGAGGAACTGCAGGTCGATCAGGTCGCCGATAAGCAGATTGCCGCCGCCACCCAGCATTCTTGATATAACGAAGGTACTGACAGAGGGCACAAACACCATGGTAATACCGGTGGTAATGCCCGGGATGCTCAGCGGGATAACCACACGGTTAAAGACCCCTAATGTATTCGCGCCCAAATCCTGCGCCGCCTGAACCACGCTTTTGTCAATCTTGGTCATTACCGAGTAGAGCGGCAGAATCATAAACGGCAGATAGTTATACAC
The DNA here is from genome assembly GCA_023460535.1 of Bacillota bacterium. Lineage (GTDB taxonomy): Bacteria > Bacillota > Clostridia > Oscillospirales > Ruminococcaceae > Acetanaerobacterium. The sequence goes on along the minus strand of JAEWPV010000002.1, from coordinate 59,518 downwards.
CATACCCAGCACTACGGCACCCGGGGTGTTAATCAGTTCAAACGGGCCCAACCCAAACATGCCAAAAAAGCGGTTTATCAGGCCATTGTTTTCAAGAATTGTCATCCACGCATAGGTGCGCAGCAAAAAGTTCATCCACATGGGCAGCATAATGAGCATAATCATTAAATTTTGCCCGCCGGACTCCGCGCGCGAGATGATATAGGAAAGCGGATATCCCACCGCCAGACAGATGGCGGTGGCAATTGCCGCCAGCCACAGCGAGCGCATGAGCACCGGGGTGTAGTCCGCTACGCGAATAATGTTTTCAACGGTAAACGCACCGGTTGAATCGGTAAACGCAAACAGTGCTACAAGAAACAGCGGCACGACAATAAACAACGCAGCCCATACAAGGTAGGGCGCGGCGGGAGAACGTGCTTTCATTCGTCTGACCCTTTCCTTTCCGGCACACGGCGGTCACACCGTCGCGGTGCCATGAAAAACGAGGTGCTTACAGCGGGTGTATCCGTTAGTTTTGCGGCTCCATCTTTTTCATGATGTGGATATCCTCCGGGGTAATATTCATGCCAATGATGCTGCCGGGCTCCTCAAACGTCGTGGAATGAATCATCCACTTGTAACCGCAGCCGTTGACAATCATCTCGTAATGAACGCCCTTAAAGGTGACCGTCTCCACCACACCGGAAAGCTGCCCCGCTATCTGGGGAACAACCTTAATGTCCTCGGGACGGATGACGACGTCCACCAGCTCGTTGCGTTCAAAGCCCATATCCACACAGGTAAAGGACGAGCCCGCAAACTCCACCAGAAAATCCTTAACCATCATGCCGTCTATAATGTTGCTTTCGCCGATAAAGTCCGCGACAAAGGCGTTTATCGGCTCGTTGTAAATATCCTGCGGCGTACCGATCTGCTGAATCTCTCCGTTGTTCATAACCACAACGGTATCGGACATGGTGAGCGCCTCTTCCTGATCGTGCGTGACGTAGACAAACGTAATCTCAAGGCTTTTTTGAATGCGCTTAAGCTCGGTTTGCATCTCCTTGCGCAGCTTTAAATCCAGCGCGCCGAGCGGCTCGTCAAGCAGTAAGACCTTGGGGTGGTTTACCAGGGCGCGCGCTATCGCGACGCGCTGCTGTTGCCCGCCGGACAGGTTCTTTACATTGCGCTGTTCAAAGCCCTTTAAACCCACCAGCTCGAGCATCTCGCGCACGCGGGTGGTAATCTCTTTTTGCGGCAGCTTTTGAACCCGAAGCCCGAACGCCACATTTTCAAACACATTCAGGTGCGGAAAAAGCGCGTAGCGTTGAAACACGGTATTAACATGGCGCTTGTAGGGCGGCATGCCGTTGATCTTTTGCGAACCAAAAAAAAGATCACCCTCGTTTTGATCCACGAAGCCGCCGATGATGCGCAGCGTAGTTGTTTTGCCGCAGCCCGATGGTCCGAGCAGCGTAACAAACTCCTTGTCGTGAATATCGAGGTTGATTCCTTTTAATACGCGTTCCCCGTCAAACTCCACCACAATATCCTTGAGCTTGACGATCACATTATTATCCATGTATCTGCATCCCCCTTTGCGGATTCAGGCGCATAACATCAGGTTTGCGCCCACAGCACCTTTTGAAACCGCTACCCCGCAAAAGGCTTTTACCAAACAACCTTGTTTGACTTACTAGCGGAACATACGATGCCGTTGTTCTATAAATAGAAATACGTTCTGTCTTGCGTTTTGTTGTCATTTTCGTGTTTTAGATGCAAAAAGCAACAATTAAAAATATATAGGGTATCATAGCAAATGTCAATGATTTTGCCTGATTTTTTTATTTTTATCTGAATATCTACATATTTTCATTGTTATTGCGTAAAATCAATCGAAATGCTTTATTATTCTCAAATTTCCTCTTAAATTCTTTGATAATCTTATGCTGTATGCATCCGCGCTTTGTTCGCTTGGTGTAAAAATGATAACGCAAAACGCACCTGTACGCACATCAGCCGGTCTTGTTCATTCATTCGCTTTTTTGCTGTGAGCCACATGGGGTCGTTTACAGGCATAATCTGTTCGACTAAGGACTCGTCTGGATTGGGCTAAACACTGTTTTGGGGTGATATTATTGATATGGCGTTTCTTGTTATTTTTCGCTCGATTTTGGTATAATTGTGTTGTAACAAGAATGTGACAAAAAAAGCGATTGACTTTGACGCGGCGTCAACCGGTATACTGACATCAAGGGAGGCTAAGGCGATATGTTACAAACTATCAATCAGGTATCCAGGCAGTACGATGTCTCTACCCGCACGCTGCGTTATTATGAGCAGATTGGTCTGCTGCAAAGCGTCCGCACCATGGATTACGCGTATCGTACCTATGACGAGGATGCACTGCGCAGATTGCAGCAGATAATTATACTTAAAAAGCTCAGAGTTCCATTAAAGAAGATTAAGGAAATTCTCAGTAACGCGGACACACTTACGGCAATCCGTGCGTTTGAGGACAGAATCAACGAACTCAATCGTGAGATATCGACGCTGACTACGGTTTTGTCTGTTTTGGAAGACCTTGTAATGCGCCTTAAGGAGCATTACACCGTACCGCTTGATGTAAGCCTCCTGGAAAATGACGAGCTGCTTGCTATTGCTCAGTCATTTTCATCCCGAAACAACAGTATTAAGGAGGAACAGGCATTGAACGAGCTGACTAAGGCAGAACCCGCGCTATCCAAACTAACCGATGTCCGAATTATTTACCTTCCCCCCTCGGCAGTGGCGGCAAGCCATTTTATCGGTGACGAGCCGGAATATCATGCAGGGGTGCCACTGAACCAGTTTGTGCTGGATAGCGGATTGTGCGACAAGAAACCCGACCTGCGCATGTACGGCTTTAATCACCCAAACCCCGTGGATGAGACCAACTATCACGGCTACGAGTTCTGGGTGACCATCCCCGATGACATGGAGGTTCCGCCGCCTCTTATGAAAAAACGGTTTGAGGGTGGTTTGTATGCCGCGCATATGATTACAATGGGGAACTTTCATGAGTGGCAGTGGTTATCCGACTGGGTGTGCAATAACGAGATGTATGAGTTTAATGGTGTACAAGACAACGGCGAGTGTATGTTCGGTTGTTTGGAAGAGCATCTAAACTACAAAAACCATGTAATACGGGGTGCCGAAAACACAGAACCGGAAGGGATGCAGCTTGACCTGCTGATTCCGGTAAAGGAAAAACAGTGACAAAATAAAACAAGCCCGCTGAGGAGAATGCACTCCATGGCGGGCTGTTTCTTTGTTCTAGCGCTTGAGCAAAAAGTCAACACGAACCTGTGCATTGGCCGGGTCATATTGATCATAATTGTACGTGTAAAGGGTTTTATACTGCCCCTTTTTTAGGTATACTCTTTGACCGGAAAAGTCGCAGCGGTCGGTGGTTAGTTCATATACCACTTCCCCGTCGTCTGACACGATCGTCACGGTCATCTCTCCGCCCGGGGCCTCCATCTCCAAATCAAGACGATAATTGCCGCTTCTGGCAACGGAGTAACTATCACTGGCAACCGGAAGTGTGTTTTGCTCCATGTTTATAAAATTGAAATTCTGATGTTGAATGACCTGTGGGTGACCAAAAAACGCCACAACAACTGCTGCGACTAAAATAATCAGTCCAATAAGCATGGCAATGTGTATCGGAAGTCGCACTGAGGTTTTTTTGCCTTTTCTGCTTCGAACGGTACTTAAAAGACCAAGCCCGAGCGTGACTGAAAGCAGTGCGAAAACGGCACTTTGCATAAAGAAGCTCGGCTCAAGGGATCTGATGGCATGAATCAGGTAAAGCACAAGCATTACGACGTATACGGCAAACAGAATGCCGATTAACCTTACCCAACGGTTTTGCATCTGGTGTAACGACTGCTTGTCGGTATAGATGCGATATTCGCTTGGCTCCACACCCTCCTGATATGGCTTGCGGAAGTAGTGCCAGCCGTTAAAGGTGGAGTTGATGTATTCCCAGCCTTGCTCCTCAAAGGCTGCCCGGTACCGCTGCGGGTCTGTAATCTCTGTATTGTAGTCCATCTGATATACGTATCGCACGCTGTTGTCTCTTCGAAAATCGGAGGAAAAGCTGCCTCCCCGAATGAGCTGCAGCCCCTTTTGTGAGGCCTCGTTGAGATCGCTCTCCTCCTTTTCATACTCCCACGCGGCATAAACCTTATGACTTCTGACCCTGTCGTTCAATTCAGTTCACCCCTTACTACCATGTCGTATCCGCCTACCAGCCTTTTTAGCCGCTTAAGCTCATCCTCCAGCACCGCTTTTCCCGCAAAAGTAATCTCGTACAACCGTTTTCTCCGGTCGGCGGGATCTGTGCTGCTTTGTTCGCGAATCCAACCCTTTTTCATCATATTACTCGTGGCACCGTACATGGTGCCGGAGCCGATTTTAACCGTATTCTCCGAAAGCTTCGCCGTATCCTGCATAATGCCGTAGCCATGATTTGGCTTATTGTACAGGCACAGCAGAATATAGTAATAGCTCTCGGTCAACGGTTCGTTCTTTGTAATCACCGAATGCACCCCTTCTCAATTGTGTCGTGTTTCGATATGTCGTTTGTCGACACATATATCGTATCACGACATATGTCGTGTGTCAATATATTTGTTTGATATTTTTACGAAGCTTTTTATGCTGCCCAATACGACCAATGTTCGAGTATCCTGGCGGGTTGTTGGCAAACCTATTTTGAGAAAAGCTCTGTGGCTTGCGCGGCTGGTACGTATTTGCTTTATTTTATGCAATTAATATGTGTAATTGGTTGCAAACGCTTGCTGCAAAGGGGTATAATGAAGCAGTCGTTGACTTATGAGCAATACTAAATCAATGAGCGACATAAGCCTGTGCGCTACGGCAAATATCTATGACCTATACCGTATTGTGTAGACATTTAGCACATTGGCTGGGGTTTTGCCGTGACCACAATACCAAATTAACTTAAAATGTCTACGTAAACAATCATCGTAACAGCCAAAAATACAAGCTTTTACTCGATTTTGCTCGGACAGTATTAAAGTTAATTCGCATATAACAGCAAATATAGGCGATAAGATGGTTGCACATCGAGCCGGAAGGACATGGTAGGGGAAATGAAGTATCTTGTTTTGCTTTGTGACGGAATGTCTGATTATCCTGTGGAGGAGCTTGGAGGAAAAACACCGATGGAGGTGGCAAACAAGCCCGTTATGGATAGCCTTGCGGCGCGTGCGGAGGTCGGGCTGCTAAAGACCGTTGCCGATGGCCTTAAGCCGGGTAGCGATGTTGCGAACCTCTCGGTAATGGGTTACGACCCCGAGCAGTGTTATGCCGGACGCTCCCCGCTGGAGGCGGCAAGTATCGGGATAGAGTTGGCGGAGACCGACGTCGCAACCAGGTGCAATCTGGTTACCCTTTCGGAGGATGCGGAGTTTGCGGATAAAACGATGGTGGACTACTGCGCGGACGATATCTCCACCGAGGAAGCGGATATCCTGATTAAGTACCTGCAAAAGAAGCTGGGCGACGAGGAATTTTCGTTTTACACCGGCGTCAGCTACCGCCATTGCTTGGTATGGAAGGACGCGCCGGAGGATGTGGGTGCCACAACTCCGCCACACGATATTACACTGCAGAAAATAACCGACTATCTTCCGCAAAACGAGCGTTTTATGGAGCTGACGAAAAAGAGCTATGAGCTTTTGCTCCAGCACCCGCTGAATTTAGAGCGGGTGCAAAAGGGGCACCGCCCCGCCAACTGCATCTGGCTGTGGGGCAGCGGACGCAAAAAGCCGCTGGATGATTTCGGGGCGAAATATGGCGTGAAGGGTTCGGTCATCTCCGCCGTTGACCTCATCAAGGGCATCGGACGGCTTGCAAACCTTGAGGTGCTTCACGTAGAGGGCGCAAGCGGGTATATTGACACAAACTTTGACGGCAAGGCGCAGGCGTGCATCAATGCGTTTGCACAGGGGCAGGATTTTGTGTACCTGCATGTGGAAGCACCGGACGAGTGCGGTCACCGCGCCGAGCTGCAGAACAAGATTCGCTCCATTGAGCTGATCGACTCCCTTGTTCTTTCCCCAATCCTAAAGGCACTGGCACGGTATGACGATTACAAGATTATGATTTTACCCGACCACGCCACGCCGCTTTCTTTACGCACCCATGTAAACGACCCTGTGCCCTACCTTATTTATCACAAGCAGCTGCAGCACGAGAGCGGGGTAACCAACTTCTGCGAGCAGACATGTGCAAAAACAGGCGTCTATTACGACATTGGGCACGAGCAGATGGCGCGTTTTCTTACCAAATAAGGCTGTAAATCATTCAATATTAATAATCCGGAAAGGGAACAGAATGAACAACATATTAAGCGGCTGCCAGCCGCAGTCGGTATTTTACTATTTCGAAACGATATCACAAATCCCGCGCGGCTCGGGCAACGAGAAGGCGATTTCCGATTATCTGGTCTCTTTTGCGAACGAACGCGGACTGTGGGTATTACAGGATAACGCGAATAATATTCTAATTAAGAAACCTGCCTCGCCGGGCTGCGAAGACCTGCCCGCGGTAGCACTTCAGGGACACCTGGACATGGTGTGTGAAAAAAACGCCGATTCGTCTCACGACTTTATGCGTGACCCCATTTCGCTTATTGAGCAAAACGGCTGGATTCGTGCGGACGGTACGACACTGGGCGCCGATAACGGCATTGCGGTTGCAATGATGCTCGCCCTGCTTGCGGAGGATACCGCGCGGCACCCCGCACTGGAATGTATCTTTACCGTTTGCGAGGAAACAGGGCTGGAGGGCGCATTTGCGTTTGACGGCAGCCTGCTTGCCGCACAGTATATGATTAACCTAGACTCCGAGGAGGAGGGGGTTGCCACGGTAAGCTGCTGCGGGGGCGTGCGCACCCATATGACTAAAACGGTGACGTACCACGGCTCGGACTTAAACGCAGTCGAGCTGTTTGTGCACGGGCTTGCGGGCGGTCATTCCGGCGTGGATATCGCAAAAAACCGTGCAAACGCCATCAAGCTGATGGCGGCGTTGTTGCGTTTTTTACAATCTCATGCCGACGTCGCACTCGCGGATATCTCGGGAGGCAACAAGGATAACGCCATTCCCCGCGAATGCAAGGCGGTGGTTCTAACCGCGCGTTCTACCGAAGAGATTACCGCATTGGTGCGCCGCTTTCAGTCAGAGCTGTCTGCCCTTGGTGCGGATGATGCCCAGTTTGATATCGCGGTCTCAGCTGCGACGAACAATCGGGTAATGAGTTGCTCCGATGAGATTATAGAGTTGCTGGTCAACACCCCAAACGGCGTGCAGACGATGTTTGAACACGCGCCCGACATGGTGGAAAGCTCCTGCAACCTTGCGTCTGTAACAATGGATGGAGCCCAACTACGCGTAATTGTATCCATTCGCGGTGCTGCAAAGCAAAAGCGAGACGCGGTGGTGAACCACCTTAACGAAACAACCCGGCGGTACGGTTTTTCACTGTCTGTTCAGGGCGAATACCCCGGCTGGGACTATGAACGGCAATCTCATCTGCGCGATGTGATGAGCGAGAGCTACCTTGCCCTGTACGGCAAGGCACTTCGCTTTGAGGCGATTCACGCTGGGCTGGAGTGCGGCATCTTTAAGTCGAAATGTCCGCAGCTTGATATCATTGCCATTGGTCCCAATATACTAGACTGCCATACGCCGGACGAGCGGCTGAATGTCGCCTCTTGCGGCGCGGTATGGCAGCTCTTGCTTGCGACACTGGCGAAGCTTTGCGACAAATGCGATTAACAAATTAACCCTTTCATAGTTTGCAAAGCCGTGTTATAATCGATGAAAGGGTTCTGTTCTCGTCAACTCAACGCGAGTTTACGGCGGTGCATAAGGTGTTTGGTTGCAGATGTGCCTGAAACACCGTTGCACCGCTTTGTATTTGCATACCTTGAATGCGCCTTTTCATCATGGTATAGCTAACTATATAAGAAAAATGTAACCTGTGGGGTTATCAGAATGAATCGGTACAAAAAGCTTGTACTTAATACGGTGATTTTTGCCATCGGCACATTCAGCTCCAAGGTTCTTGTGTTTTTGCTCATGCCCATCTACACAAGAATCCTATCCCCTGCCGACTACAGCGTCGTGGAGCTTGTGACAGGTACGGCAAACTTTATGATCCCCATCGTCGCTATGTGTATTGGCGAGGGGGTTATTCGCTTTGGTCTGGATAATACCGTGCGTAAGGATGATGTATTTACCTCCGGCATACTGACCGTGCTAATCGGCTTTGCCGTGTTTGCGGCGTTTTACCCGTTGTTTTCCTTAATTCCGTTTATCACCGGCTATACGCCGCTGGTGTATTTGTTTGTGCTGGCGTCCTCCTTAAAGGGCATCTGCGCACAGTTTGTACGCGCTAAGGGGTATGTTCGCCTGTTTGCGTTTGACGGGGTATTATCCACCGTGATGGTGCTTGTATTTAACATCATGGGGTTGGTGGTGTTTAATCTTGGCATTACCGGCTACGTTTTGGCTGTTATTCTGGCAGACATCCTGTCCGCGCTGTTTCTCACATGGGTAGCGGGGCTGTGGAGATATTTTAAAGGACCTCGGGTGAACAAGGCTGTATGGCGGGCCATGTTGCTGTACGCCATTCCGCTTATCCCCAACACCATATTCTTTTGGGTAACCAACCTTTCGGACCGATACATCGTAACAGGACTGTTGGGGGCACAAACCAACGGTTTATACTCCATCGCCTACAAGATACCCACGATCATCACGGCGGTGTCTGGCATCTTCATGCAGGCCTGGCAGCTATCTGCGTTTTCGAACGAGGATATGCGTACCAAGGCGCGGTTTTATTCCACGGTGTTTGACGGATACCAATCGGTGTTGTTTGCCATCGGCGCGGGCACGGTGTTGCTGATAAAGCCTCTGACTACCCTGCTGCTGGACAAGGAATACTTCAGCTCCTGGGTGTATGTGCCGTACTTAATCCTGTCTGTGGTGTTCTCCTGCTTTGCCTCCTTCTTCTCCAGCATCTATATGTCGGAAAAACGCAACATCATGACGATGATAACAACCCTAACAGGTGCTGTTATCAATGTAGCGCTGAACTTTACGCTAATCCCCATCTTCGGCGCTAACGGCGCGGCGTTTGCGACCTTTATCAGCTATTTTGCTGTGTTTGTATTTCGCGCTGTGCACTCCCGCCGCTACATCCCGGTACACGTTGCATGGGGAAGGCTTGGGCTGAACCTTTTGCTGTTGCTGGGGCAAGTACTCGTCGCCATATTCGAGCCGCCATATTCTATGCCCATACAGATCGCGTTAGCGGTTGTGCTGATACTGCTTAACGCAAAAACGATGATAACCTCGCTTGTGCGAATTTTCGAACGGCGCAGGGCAAGCTAGACTTCAAACCGAAAGGCGGGTTAACGCATGAAGCTTCAAACATTGCCGTACCGTTTGGCGGTATGCAAGCTGGGTAATCTTGCGGGGATCAGCCTAGATGCACCGTTTTTTTCACTGACGAAGACCGATGATGAGGTGTCGCTAATCTGTCCCAGCGAACAGCTCCCAAAAGGGTGTATTGCGGTTGAGGACGACTTTTGCGGGTTTCGCGTATGTGGTTCGATGGATTTTTCGCTGGTTGGCGTACTCGCAAATCTGACGGCTCCCCTTGCGCAGGCAGGCATCAGCGTGGTGACCTTTTCGACCTACGACACCGACTACCTGCTTGTTAAAGAGGCGGACTACCCGCGAGCGGTGGAAAAGCTATCCTCGGCGGGTTACGAGTGGGCATAGTGCGATAGGCAAACAAAAAAGCAGCCGATATCCGTACGGGGATATCGGCTGCACTCTATATTGCCGCTTTGATTCAGCGATTCTCCTTTGGGTTTTTGGGCTTCTTTTTTACGCTGTAGCCAAACGAGCCCAGCCGCTTGCCTAGCGCAAAATACTCGCCGTGCGAATAAGCGGCAAGTGAGCTTTTGTGTAGTAGCAGTTTGCCATTTTCGTCGATATACTTATCGTCCACATCCACACACAGGATCTCTGCCAGAAACATATCGTGCGTACCAAGAGACTTTATTTCGGTTACGCGGCACTCCAGGCTGACGGGGCTTTCTTCAATCAGCGGTGCGCCAATCATCGAAGCAGCGGCGGGGGTTAGATGCATCTTTGCAAACTTATCTACCTTTTCGCCGCTTTTTACCCCGCAAAAATCCGCCGCACGGATTAGTGCAGAGGTTGTCAGGTTTATGGCAAACTCGCCCGACTCCTTAATAATCGCATGCGAGTAGCGCGAGGGGCGAACCGAAATATAGGTCATAGCGGGGTAAGAGTTTACAATCCCGGTCCATGCAATGGTGATGATGTTCGGTTTTTCCATCGTTCCGCACGTTACCATCGCAAGCGGCACAGGGGCAAGCAGTGTTCCCGCTTTCCAAACGGTTTTACTCATAACAGACACTTCCTTCTTTACAAGACACACGGTAAACAGCTAATACACTTTGCGTTGAATCAAACAAAAAAATGAAAATTTCTTTCACGCCAATGTGACCGTGAATCTGTTTTCTCAGTTGCTTGTCTCATTATATCACAATGCAGTACAAATATGCTATGATTTGTAGGTGTTGCTCCTTATTATGCAGCCAAGTTTTGCTTTTATGACACTGCGAATGATAGCTGCGTCTGAGCAAATACTAGCCAATAAGGGAGGCTTATTATATGGGTATTATCGGCTGGCTGATTATCGGCTCGCTCGCCGGTTGGATTGCGAGCAAAATAACAGGCAACGACAAAAAGATGGGCGCAGGCAAAAATATTATTGTAGGCATTATCGGCGGGTTTATCGGTGGTCTTACCATGAACCTGATTGGCGGCGCAGGAATTACGGGCTTTAATCTTTGGAGCCTGTTTGTGGCTGTTTTAGGGGCAATCATCTTACTGCTAATTGTAAATGCGGTAAAGAGAAAGGCATAGAAACAATCCACGAAACAGATATGCAACAAATTAACTTGAATAGGTATCAATGCACGGCACCCCCAACCCGTTTGATGTCGGTTGGGGGTGCCTTTGGTTGCAAAGAGATAATGCAGTTATGCTTTAGAAATCAGGAAATCATGTTAGCTCAAAATCCTTACCATTCAGCTGGGCATAGACGTCCTTGAGCGGACTGTAATCTGTAACAGGGTTTCCTTCCAGAAGAACAATCTGAAGGCCGGTTAGGCGCGCAAGAGGAGTTATGTCGGCAATCATATTGTCGTTGAGTTGAACATCCCAAAGCTTTGGCAGGTTGGCAAGCGCCGTAATGTCGGTTATGCCCGCATTTTTGGCATCGATATGTTCCAGGTTTTTAAGACCGGATAGTGCGTCTAAACTACCAATGCCGGCAGGGATGCCGCTATCTCCGTGCAGCCAGCAAAACACCAGGCAGTTTAGGTTTGTCAAGTCTTTGAGGGGAGTCAGGTCTTCCACCAAGGTGCCGTTAAACACCAACGTCTCCAGGCTAGATATTTCGCTCAGCGGGGATAAATCTGATATTCCGTTAAATGAAATATCCAATTCTTTTAGTCCTGTAAAATACCCGAGCGCACTGATATCCTTAATATTGTTGCTGTCGTTTCTCTCACCAAAGCTGCCATTACTTACATTAAGCGATTGAACTTGTGCGGCTTCTTCTAGCGTGATGTCGCCGTGGGGCTTGTTGATCGCCTTGCGAACCGCGATCTCAAGAATCGCGTCATCAAACACTACAATTGCCAAAGGCGCACTTTCCGATTCTTCGGAAGAGGATGGTTCCACAGAAACAACCGGCTCGGGTTCAGGCTGCGATTTTTGTGCAGGGGATGAGCATGCGACTAAACACAAAGCAAACAGAAGAACAAAGGTAAGCATAACGCATCGATTCACTTCAAATCAACTCCGTTTCTCTATAATTTTCTGATAACGCATATTCAGGTAAACATCATTTGCATTATACAATATTTTATGGGTTATATGGTATGCAGCCTGCACACATATATGGATGCCTTAACACAGGATGCAAAATGCTGTAGAACAGACGCCAAAACTGTTGACTAAGTGCGTCAAATATGTTATCATATGATGCGTCACAGTTGGAGAGGTGTCCGAGTGGTTTATGGAGCTGGTCTTGAAAACCAGTGATTCGAAAGAACCAAGGGTTCGAATCCCTTCCTCTCCGCCAACGCCGATTATGGCTTGCGGCGGGGAGCAACAGCGACCGCCACGGGCTTAAATATATACATCTTTCATTAGTCACCATACGGAGAAGTACTCAAGTGGTGAAGAGGCTCCCCTGCTAAGGGAGTAGGTCGGGAAACTGGCGCGAGGGTTCAAATCCCTCCTTCTCCGCCAAAAACATTATATCACGAGAAAGTCTAAGTGTGCTTAGGCTTTCTCGTAATATAACGTAGTGATTTTAAGATAAAAGAAGAATATGTAATTTACCTGGCTCACGATTTAGATTGTGGGTCTTTTTATTTGGTATCAATTGATATGGAAAAAGTGGAAGGTTATAATTAATTTAGTCGAATTGAAAAATGTTTGGATTAAATAATGGGAAATTGCCGTTTAACTAGAGGAAGTTGCATGCTTAGTAATAGTGCGAATTAAGGACGAAGATAACTATCAAGATATCTGTGTGGTGTACTATTTAAAAGAACCACTGCGAGTAAAAGAGCCGCAGGATTGTTGATTTTCTTGCCACACCCACTCTGAACAGAAGAAAAAAGCTATTATGTAAACAGGATCTTAAAAGAATAAGGAGAAAACATGTTAAAAGATTGCTTGCAGTTCTCATTGCATGTGTATTTTTGATTTTTCGGGTTCAGGTTACTCATCCTCGGATGCTTTCATCAAAACAGTGTTTTTGATGTGGATAAAGGAATTACTGCACTGTGCTCTTCGCCTCCCTGTCCTCTAGTACTATAGCGTTTACGAAAGTACACACCTCCTCTCTCCTATGTTTTCTGTTAATTGCTCATATTATCACTGAATGCATACCGGTGCAAGAATGTATATATAAACTGTATTTATTCGCACAAGCGATAGGTTAATCATTCTTTTTGTTTGGTATCAATTGATACTAAAAACATCGAAAGTTATAATAGATTCAGTCGAAATATCAATTGTTGAACTAGTTTGAAAACCCTATTTTCCTAGGTTTTTGGTGATTGGCATGAGCTTTATTCTGCTGTTTGTATAACGTCGGAACAACACAATAATGTGACAGCGATTTTTCTCAAGATACAAACTCGTAGAAATGGTATTAAGTAGAACTGTGTGAAAGATGGGTAAAATCTATGATTAAAAAATGCGCTGAAATTATTGTTGTCTTTATTCTTGCCATTGCCGGGTTGTCAGTAAACTCGACGCATTATCCGTATATTGATACTGCTTCTGTTGTGGATTGGGATAAGAATCAAACCGCATTAACAGAAAATAGCCCGAATTCTTCCATTGAGAAAAGCGTGATTAACGTATACACATGTAATACGCAAATGCTAGATATCTTTGCTAAATACGCGCAATTACATCCGGAGTTCGAATACCTCATAAACTATACTCCGGATGCGGCTGGAACCTATTTTAGAGAAATTCTCCTTGGTCTTGAAAACGCAAACGAAGAAGCCCTCGATATTTATTGTGTCCCCGGTTGGTATGCCGAGGAGTTTATCAAGGGAGCGTACGCGGGCTATGCCTGCACTTACAAACAGCTTGGTATTGATATTGATGCAGCTTTAAGGAAGGCGGATATTCCGCAGTATGCAATTGAAGCAGGAACAAATCCGGATGGAGAAATTGTAACACTTCCTTATGAAGCCAATATCGGCGTATTTATGTATCGCCGCTCCATAGCCAGGACTGTCTGGGGTACAGACAACCCGGATACCATTGCCGATATTATCGGTGCAGATACCGAAGACTGGGATAAGTTTGTGGAGGCAGCAAAAACGTTAAAAAAACACGGCTACTATATCGCGCCAGGTTGGAATGATATCTGGCCCTTCGTTGATATGAGGATCCCTAAAAATGAAGAAATTAACCCTAAGTGGGAAGCATTCATGGATATTTCAAAACACCTACTGAACAAGAACTATATAGGGGAATCATTACAGTATTCAGAGCAGTGGATTAAGGACCTAGATGGGAAAGCTGAAAACCAGATATTCGGTCTAGCTACGAATCGATTTTATGAATGGGAGTTTACATTGGGCAACACCCATGGTGATTGGGCTATTTGCCAGCCGCCGATTATCAATATCGATTTGAGCGGAAGCACTGCGATTCTTGTCAATAACAACTCACAGCTCAAGGATAGAATCAGACCTTTTATCGAATGGGTCACACTGGATTGCTCCGAAACCGGGTTGCAGACTTTTCTGGCAAATGACAATCTTCACAAGCAAAACAATGTGGTTTACGGTACAAAAAGACCGGTTGTCTCCGGTAGTGTTTTAAAAAGCGTAAATAGCGGCAATGGGTTTCTGGGTGGGCAAGTAATGAATGCCGTTTTTTATGACACCCAAAAAGCTGCCGCCGGAAAGCAACAAGGCTATTACACCTTGGAGAGTAACATTGCCCATACATGGCGCATTGTCACTGAAGAATATCTTTCGGGGAGAATAGACAAAGAGACTGCCATTGCAAATTTTAAAGAACAAGCAAAACGAGAATATGAATGGTTGGAGACGTACTATTACGATCCTTCTATCAATACCGCGTTAAATATTTATTCAATGGATGTAGAATTAGTTGGTATAGTGAAAAAATATGCCGAGTCGCACCCGGAATTCAAATATAAAATACATAGCGTTCAAGGTTCCACGATCGATGACAACAACTTTCTCTCTCAAGTTGTCGACGCGCTGGAAAAAGGCGATGGAAACTCGATTGATATCTATAGTGTTCCTTCAATTTATGCCAAGGAGTTTGTTGCGGGGAAGTACGCGGGATATGCCAGTACCTATCAAGAGCTTGGCATTAACGTTGACACGGCTTTGAAGAAGGCTGACATTCCGCAGTTTGCAATCGATGCCGGAACCAATCCGGATGGAAACATTATCGCACTTCCTTATGAAACAAGTGTTTATGCATTTATGTATCGGCGCTCTATAGCCAAGAAGGTGTGGGGAACCGATGATCCGGATAAAATTGCCGAAATCATCGGTACAGATTCTGATAATTGGAGTAAGTTTGTGGAAGCGGCGAAAACCTTAAAAAAACATGGCTATTATATCATGCCTGGATGCTATGGTTTTTGGCCTTTGTTTACAGATGGAATCGATGCTTATAATCAAACGCTCAACGGCAATAAAACTATTTATCCAAAGTGGGAAGAATTTTTGGATATTTCTAAATTATTGTTTGATAATGGCTGTATAAAGGATACCGATCCGTTTACCGAGCAGTGGTATCAAGACTTGAACGGAAAAGGTGACAAGCCGGTGTTCGGTCTTGTCCTAACCGAAAATCAACTTGCACATTTGAGCAATGCAAGTTATTTGCAAAATACCGCAGGCGACTGGGCAATATGCCTTACGACCAGAGTGAATACGATTGACGGTATTCATTCTGGGATTATGGTGAATAGGAACTCACAGCACAAGGATAACATTGCGCCTTTAATCGAATGGATGACGCTGGACTGCTCCGAAACCGGACTTCAGTATCGTCTTGCGAATGATACGCTCTATCGTGACGGCGGTGTTGTTGACGACCTTTATGAAGCGTACGGCAATAAAAGAGCGGTAATTTCGGGAACCATTATGAAAAACACCATTAATACCGTTGACTTTCTTGGGGGCGAAAACATCAACAGCATTATATATAACACCATGAAGCAATCACACAGAAACAAGTATCAATTTTATACCAGCCTAGACAGTTCGGCTGATAGCGAATGGCTGAACATTGTGCGAGCATATCTTAAAGAGAACAAAAGCAAGGACGCTGCGATTGCGGAGTTTAAGGTTAATTTGAAAAAGATTGAAACTAGACACAGAGAATACCTTGATGCTATTTATTAGGCTAGATTTACTTTTTTGTATTATTCTTTAAACTCATGAAATACAGCCGCTGAAAAGTTAGTTCGTACGATTTCCTTTTCGTTTTCATAGACAAAGCCGGAGCCATAACTGTTAATAGAAGGCTTTATGTCTATCGTATTGGTAACCCCCCCAATATGAAAGTGAGTGGATGAGGCGGCTGAGCCACCATCAAACTTATGCCAAAGCGGCTGTTGTATAACTAAAAAACAGAGTCAACGTGGCTGCAAAAAGCAACCGCAGCGGCTCTGTTTTAGTTATAGTAATTTGTGATATTCAAATATTATCCGCCAGTATACAGTCGCGTATTGCTTTACTATTTAAGTCTACTTAGGCTCAAATGCTTAGAAGCGGAAGTAGATAAATGGGTTAAATGATTCACCTACAACAACAAACACACATAGAATCAACAACACAAACAGCGCGCTTTCTTTTATTAGCATTGTCGCTCCCGCATGCTTTTGGCATAGCGCGCCAATCCAACGTGCCGACGGCACCATGCTGATAAAAAGCCCTATGACCACAAAAAATAGGCTCCCTTGAATGCCAAGACCGCGCACACCTACAGAGCCTGATCCTGTAAACAGTCCCGCAAGGTAACGCCCAAGGTCGCTCAAGGAATTGGTCTCGTGCATAAAGATAGCCCAACCGAACATGTAGAAAAAGAAGGTACACAACCGCGATAGGACGGCTGGTAAACGAGAAAGATACTTCCCGTATATATTTTTTTCCAGCACTAGGAGCACAAAATAATAGATTCCCCAGATTGCATAGTTCCAAGACGCACCGTGCCACAATCCTGTTAACAACCACACAATAAACAGGTTAACAATCTGGCGGGCGGAGCCATGCCGGTTTCCGCCCAGTGGGATATACACGTAGTCGCGAAAAAAGGTGGAAAGCGAGATATGCCATCGACGCCAGAACTCCGTTACTGAACGCGAAAGATAAGGCATGTCAAAGTTCTCGGTCAATCGAAAACCAAAGATCATACCAAGCCCGATAGCCATATCAGAGTATCCTGAGAAGTCGAACAGGATTTGAACCCCATACGAGATGACGCAAACCCACATCAGGGCAGCCCCGGCTGATTCCTGCTGTTGAATTGTGGACACGACAAGTCCCGCTTGATTGGCAATAATCAGTTTTTTTGCAAGTCCTACAACAAAACGCCTTCTACCCGCCGAGATATCCTGCCATGTACATGTTCGGCTTCGTATCTGTTGTTCAATGTCCACATACCGGACAATCGGTCCTGCAATTAGTTGTGGGAATAAAAAAATATACAGGGTAAGATATGCCGGGTTGCGGGCAATCGTAACCCTTCCCCTGTACAGGTCGATGACATAGGTAAGCACCTGAAAGGTGTAAAAGGATATCCCCACAGGCAGTGCAAGTCCTAACGGCGCAACCCGAACCGGCAGTATCGCGTTGAGGTTGACAATTGCAAAGTCGGCGTATTTATACAACAGCAGCGGCGCGAGATTGGCAACCACCGCCAAGAACAACGCAATCAGCTTTTTCCTTGCTATGGCAAAGGATAGCCCATATGTAACGAGCACGCACAACAAAATCAAAACAACATTTTGGGGTTCGCCCCACGCGTAAAAAAAGATGGATGCCACCAAAAGGACTGCGTTGCGCACAGGCATGAGTTTGGCGGGACAAGCGTAGTATAATAGCACGACAATCGGCAGAAAAACCAGCAAAAACGTCAGGGAAGAGAAAATCACTCTGCTTCACCTCCGCTTAGAAAATATCCGCTCCACGCATCCTGCTGTCCAATGAGCAGTACTGTGTCGATGCTGTATTGCTCCATTAGCTCGTCAAGATCTACAGAGGAAAGAATGCGGAAGTTGACGTACACGGTTGTGCCAAAATGAGAAGCCAGTGGCTCACGAATGGCACGGGCAAAGGAGTCGCCGATAATCAAAAGGTTGTGCTCACTTGCATCAAACTCAAGACGAATAACCTTGCTCTCAAAGCCGTAATAATTTAGGTACTGGTCAAATTCCAGCTCGCGGTTTACCTCGCCTTTTGCATAATCCGCCTGCAAACCAATGGTTCTTTCATCGTCTCCAAACCAGGTTTTATGTTCACCTAAAAGATAATGATTGACACAAAACTGATCCAGCCCACTCAGGGGGACGTCAACCCCACTTTCCCGTGAGCGGCTACCTCTCCATAAAAGGTTATTAAAGTCTTCTGTGTACAAAATACTGCGCGCGGAGCCAAGCGAATAATCCTGGGACATCATACGAAGGATGTCCGCATAGCCGCCTGCTGCTCCGCGATGATTCCAATGATGGTCGGTTTTGTAAATCATCTGGCTGTACTCGGCAAAATCACGAAATTTCAACTGGTCAAACCGAATGTTTGCATCCAATCGGTTTTGAAGCAGCTGGGCATACGGATAGCTTGTGACTCCTTCCGTTTGGTCAAACCAGTCTAGATCCTCCGCGCGGGTGCAGTAATAAACATAAAAGCGTGCTGAGGCGTGTCGTTTTGAAAACGCATTGATTTCATCTGCTTTACGCAGCGTGTTATGTACCGTCTCGCTTTGATAGGTATAGGGCATATTGGTTAGCCAATCGGTCGAATACATGCGAAACACATTTCCATACGGCATCAGTCCGTCTGTTGAAGGTATTGCGCGCAAAAGGTTATGGACGCTGTTGTAGGCAGTTCCCAGCTTAGCCTTAACCGCCGCCGTCAGCCCAATCGCCTGATCGTGCAGAGCAAACTGGTCCTTGAGCGCCTGTTCAAACTGTTCCTGAAAGCTCCCCGATAGGTATCCGCTCAGCGTTGGGGCTGAAAAAGCGGTCAACTCCTGACTGTCGGAGGATTGGCGTTCATCCAGCACGAAATAAAGCCCTGTAAAGCTTAGGATTACGATGCAGGGCAAAACGGCGAATATAATCATTTCGATTCGTTTCATCACTTTATCCATTGTATAATTCAAACATGCTTTCCTGTCCCATCAAAATTACGACACCGATATCGTTGTCCTGTATAATCTTGTCGATGTCCTCGCTTCTCCACTGAACATCGTCGAGGAATATGGTGCGGTTAAAATGACTTGCAAGCAGCTTGCGAGAGGGTCTTCCCTGCGAGTCTGATAGCAGCAGCAGGTTTGGCTTATCGGGCTGTTCAAACTCAAAGCGTACAATGCCGGTCTGCCCGCCATAATAGGAAAACTGATGTCCAAAGGTTGGACTGCGGTCTATCATACCCTTCGCATACTCTTCTTGCAGACCTATGGTCATTTTTTTATCGTTTACAAAGGTGGTATAGCTGCCGTAATCAAACTCGTATACCTTAAAAACATCCATCTCCGCATTTGACAGTGTAACGCTTTTTAGCATTTCTTCGTCAAACAAATCTCCGATCATGGGAAGCTTCGAAAAATCATTCTCCCGCAGCGGGGATTGTAAGGGAGATAACTGCATATCAGCGCTAAGCATCGTATATATGTCTCTGTACACGCGATAAGAACCAACGTTGTTAACATGAAAGTCGGTTTTATAGCCCGTGTCCTTATAGTCTTGCAGGTTTTGTATCACATATCTACTACTTGTAATCTGCGTGTCAGCTCCGAGCTGTTGTTCAAAGTAAGACGCGTAATCAAAGACCTGGATATTATTATACGAGCTAAACCAGTTGCAATCGGTAGCACGGGTGATAAAGTAGGTATAGACCCGCACATCGGGGTGGCTTGCCTGTAAGGTGTTCAACCGTTTTGCACAGTTTGCTACCGCTGTCTTTGCATTGGAGTTTTCCTCGAGTGGGCGACGGATTAGGTAATCCTCTCCATTAATGCGATACAGTGTTTTGCTGTTCACCTCAAAGGGTTCAAGCTTAACCTGCTCCCCTTCTGCAGCTTTGGACGGAGTAGATTGGGGATTGCTGCCGGATATAAGCAGGGAGTCTGCTGGAAGGTCTGTATAGTTGCGTTCACGCGCCTGATCCTTAACCTGCTCGTCTGATATGTTTATGTACACCTCGGGCACCTGTCTGGGCGCGGGATACAATACGGTATTTTGAGCCACCGCCATCTGTACATCCTGCGCACAACCCGTCCCCGACACAAGCACCGAGGCGGCAATCAAAAGGATTTGCATCGATCTTTTTAACGACATCTTAGCACAACCCCGATTCCGTAATATATGCCGCCGAGAACTCGTCATTATACCGGTTGTCGGCATCAAGCAGTGTTCTAAAGCACGACAGTTCTACCAGCATCGCGCCTTTGTCATCCAATTGAGCAGCAGCCGGCATAGCTACCTGCTTACCGTCTAACTCGGCGATATCACTGCCTGCCGTGATTTTAAAGACGGTTTTATTGTTGCTGTCCTGCACAGTCAGTATCTGTCCATCCAACACGCATTCAATTGGCCGACTAAAGTAACCGCAAATCTCGGCAAGCGGTACCATAACGTTGTCTTCCTGCATCACCGGCGTTGACTGCAGTTCAAGCCGGTTTCCGTTGAGATACAGCTTGATGTCCGACTGATTGACCTGTTCTGAGGTAAGCTGCGAGACTTGTGACGACTCGGATGAGGCTTTCCATTCATCGCTAGCCGACTGCGCGGTAGGTCGCGGCGGCTCAAGAGGTTCCTTAATCGACTGCTGACCGCAAGAGCCGAGCACCAGTAACACTGCAAAAAATACTGCACATAGTTTGCATCGGTTTGAAATCATCAATTTGCAGTCTCCTTTCTATACCGATTCCGTGTTCTTGTCCAGCTTTTCCTTGGCCTTTCCAAGAAACACAAAGGGCGTTATGTCTTCCCCTTCATATTCCAAGACGCCAACATTTAAATCCAAGGGCGGAAGCTGCTTTGTGTATTTGCTTAAATCCACGCTGAACACACTCTGTTTGACGCGATTGACCATTACTTCTGTCATTTCCGGATTGGTAAACAGGAGAGTACCCCATAGGTATGGGGTATCATCCAGCAGATAAACCACATCCTCCGTACGTAGATTATCTCGGATGGCATCGGAAACACCCCGAACCGCTTCTGGGATCGATTCAGTCCCGATTGCGTACTCCAGCTCCTTGTAGTAGCGGAATTTCCATAGAATCAGCACAAGCTTCATATTATACCGTTTTGAAATCTTCATATAGGACAATGCATCAATCTCAAAGCCACGAATGTTTCGAAGCTCGGTCAGGTCATCTACCGTGGCAAGCTTAATCAGCTGACTATGCAGGAGCTGATTCTCCGCTTGCAGCCGATGCGGCATCTGACAATACACCGCAACCGCCACGGTAATTAAAGGCATCCAGAGTATCCAAAAATAGCTGTTATAGGAGACCGGCACACCGGTTCGAGCAGACAACACAAGATGATACGCTAAGAACAGAAAGATTACGGCAGCATTGGCAATCAGGCCTACTGCCATGGAGGTTATATAGGTCAGTAAAATCACGATGCAAACGATGCACAGCATGATGCTGTTTTGCACAATATTCGCTGAATTGAGCATAAGAAAGATGGTTCCGCCAAAGCACAGTGCCACGATGGAAAGAAACGCAAAATCCGCCCTTATTGAGTTCCTACGGTTATTCATCTGCTTTTCCTCCTATGCTTTCCTACCAGCAGTACCGCAGAGATGATTAGCAGAACAAGAACGCACAATCCTACTGCCGCAAGGGGCCATAGTTCTGTCTGACTGATCCCCGGGAGGATGAGCTTTGCGTTATCCGGTTTAAAACGATAAAAGTACACCGAATCGCTGTCTGCTACAAAACCGTCCCCCGCAACCTTCCAGATGTTATCTGCTGACCCTAAGTAATCCGCCGCTTTGAGCATTCCGTTGTCTGTCACACCCGAGATCACAAGCAACGCCCGTTTTTGGGTGCTGTAGGGGGAGTACAGCAGTTGCGCCGTGCCCAAGGTCGCCCCGTAGTTTGGCTCGATGAGCATCTTTTCGTTGGAGCGGATGGTTGTGCCCTTGGGGCTGAACCGGAAGAACAGTTGATTGTTAATCTGCTCAACAACCGGGCTTTGCTCCAATCGCCCGATGTTAATCACATTGGATTCTTTAAGGTCGCCGATATTAGAGGAATACATTACGCGCAGCGTACCAGAATTATCTTTTTGAAAGCGGCCAAGTGTCAGCAGCACCGAACTCAGAACCTCATAATCCGCCGGCCCGGGGCTGGCGGGCAGGATAACTGCTACGTTGTTCATCCGTCCATCCTTAACAAAGGGATCTGGGTAATTATCAAACAAAAAGGACGACACATCGGCAGAATTGATTGTGACCGTGCTTTCTTTCGAGACATAGGCCCATGGCATCTCGTCTTGCCGAAATGTACATACAAGGTCGGCAATCTCCAAATCGAAGGCGACCTTTACAACGAAGTTCCCTTTTACCGAAAGATCGGCCGGAATATAGAACGTCGCGCTGTCTGCCTTGGCATAGTCTTTGGAAAGGGTTTTGCTACCAATGGGTACATCGTTGACATACACCGTCATCAGCGAACGGTTAAAATCAATATTCTCGGAGTAACGGTAGGATAAGCTAACGGCACTTCCTGTTTTGAGCACACGGTTTGGGTAGCTTTGCACATAGAACTGCGCTTCCTGCCGAAAGGGACCGTGTACATAGGTACCGTTTTCCGTTAACTTACGTGTGGCGTTCTCCAAGTCGTAGGTAAATGTCACATCCTCGGCCGAGGATACCTTTCGCCAATCCGCTTTTATCTGAAGCATATAATTGCGATTTCCCAGCAGTCTGGCCGCATTGATCAGTGCGCCTGCGTCATTTGCCGTAATCACAAGCACATTGCAGTCGTCCTTAAGCTTAACCAAGGACAAAAGTGCTTCGCCATCCTGTACCGCCTGAACCTGCTGTGAAGTAAGCAATGCGCTAATGGACGGCAGCATTTTGTTGTACCGGGTGATATAGATTGCATACTTCTTAGAAGTGATTGCAGCTTCGCTAGCACTGCCATCCAACGAAATGCTTTCATACCCTGTGGCGGCGTTTGCGGATATTCCGGACAAGATCATTGCGGCAGCCGTCAGTTCCGTATCACTGGCACCGGGTGGTACAAATACAGCGCTCTGGTTGTTTTCCAGCGCGTCGACGCTCGTGAACTGGTCGTATAGTTCCGAAACACTTTGTATTTTTGCAGCAGGGGTATACGAGATTGAGACTGAAGTGTCGCTGAACACAGTCATCCAGCTGGCGCTCGAGATGTCATCCGTACAGGCCTCAGAATCGTTTGTGCGGATATAGCTTTCAATCTCCAACCAATTGCTTCCTTGCTTAATTAAATCCACCGGAATCGAAATCTCCAGTTGCTGCGCCTGACCTTTTGTCTGGGGCAGGCGTGAGGAGTAAAACCGCTGACCATTGAGTGAAAGCGAAAAATTGGATACATCAAAATGTATGAGCGGTGTAACGGAAAAGCACAAGGTGAACACCGCTTCATGCAGCTCCCATGTGCCGGAATTAAAGTTCATGCCGGTTGTATCAAACAGGCCTGTCATGCTGTAATCAGACGCAAAGAACTCTTGATGAACATATTTGCCCATAGCTGGTGCTGCATACAGCATCGGCACAAGTAGCACTAGATATATGCAGGTAAGCAGCACGGCAACGGTTCTTTTGACTAATTTACTACGCATAACGCCATCCCCCCTCTTTTCGTATGTACTCTCCTCTATAAATTGCGCAGGCACGCTTATTGCGTTTTGGACTAGGCTTAAACATCATATTGTACCTGAGCAACTGCCTTTTCGAGTAGCTGCAACGGGGTTTCATGTTCATCCGAATCATAACAGGTTCCAATGCGTATTTCTAGCTTAGGCGCGTTTCTGCCAAGGATGCCACGAACATCAAGCCCCTCAATCTTTTCTCGCAACCTGCCCATTAGCATTCTTTCGTTATCGGGGTCGGTAAGCATGAGTGTACCCCATCGATAGGGGGCATTGCCCATTAGGTAGAGTACATCCTCTTTTCTAAACACACTCTCCATCGCATGGGAAATTGCTATGGCTACCTCGTCAAATTTCCCCGACCCCACCAGTCGTTTCATATCCGACTCAAAACGAAACTCCCATACAATCAGCAGCAGGCTCTTACCGTAGCGTTTGGCCAGGTGACGATAGACCATCATCTCAGTAGCGTAAGCACGTTTGTTTTTTAGCTCGGAACCGGGGTCAACCATCACATAGTCGGCAACCTGCTGTTTCAGCTGCCGGTTTTCCTCCTCGATGCCCTGAGACGCTCGGAACAGGATGGCGGTACAGGCTGTGAGAAGCGGCGAGATGATAATCCAAAAATACGAGCCGCTCTCCACCGGCTCGCCGACCACGACTGCCCGGTAAAGAAGCCAGGACGCATAGCCAAAGATTAGTACCGTATTGATGATAAGCCCCGTTGTGATGTTGGTGAAATAGGTAATAATCATGACCGCAAATACAACAGAAAGCATTGCAACCGTGGACATATTCGCAGCGCCACCGGCAAGTGTGGCAATGAACATGACGCTAACGAACAGTAAAAGCAGTAACGCCACAAACGCGAGATCGGTGACTATGGTATGCTTAGAGTTTTTCATGACCGGTTCCTCCTTGCGTATTTTGTCAGGAGCATAATAACCGCGAGCAAACACAGCGCGAGAACAGCCACCACAACCGCGCCAAAGACTTGAACGGTTTGAAGGGGTGTTTCTTCCTTTAAACCTTGCGGCTGTGCGCCCTCTGTATTCTGCGAAAAGGTATAACAAAATACCTCGTCGTCACTAGCCGCATAGCCGTCGCCCGAAAGCTTCCACAGCATATCTGTATCACCCAGATAACGTGCGGCCCGCAGCATGCCGTCATCTGTTACGCCGGTGATAAGAAGCAGCGCGTGCGGCTGCTCGCTATACGGGGAATAAATCAGCTGTGCGATACCCAGCGAACGTCCGTATTCTGGGTCGATTGACATCTTTTCGTTGGACAGCAGTGTGTTTTGCGCTTCATCAAACCGAAAATACAATTGCTGTTCAAGCTGCTGCGCAATCGTGTTATGCTTCATTCGCCCGATGGAAATTATGTTTGCCTGGGATAGATCCACCGTGTCGGCGGCAAACGCCACGGTTAGGTTCCCTGCGTTGTCCTTCAAAAACCGTCCAAATGCTAGCGCCAAAAGCCCGAGTGCCTCAAGATCAGCCGCGCCGTAGGTATTTGGCAGAATAATCACCGTATTGTTCATACTGCCGTCTCGTAAAAAAGGACTGGGGTAATTGCCAAAAACCAAGGTTGCTTGGTCGCTGGAATTGATTTTAAGCATACTCGTGTCCGCCACATAGCCCCACGGCATCTGCTCAGGGGTGAGTCTGCACCATTCCTCCCCTACGTCAAGGTCAAACGCCACCTTTACAGAGAAGCCACCCGTAAGCATAAGATCCTCCGGAAAGGAAAAAACGACGGTTTCTCCCTTTGCCCCGTCAGGCGAGAGCTGTTTGCTGCCGATGGGGATATTGTCTATATACACCGTCACCAGAGAACGTTCAAAAACAAGATTGTCCGAGTACCGTATGTCCAGGCTCAGCTCACTGGACGGTGCAATTGTCCGGTTTGCGGGGTATTCAATGTGAAAATCCGTGCTTTGACGAAAGCTACCCTTAAGCTCCACGCCGTATTGAGTTAGGGGGAGGTACTGTTGCGGTGACTGTGCATGTACCACAAAATCTGTCTGCTTATCGAGTATCTTTGTCTCGGTATCAAGCTGGGCTACATAATCAGGGTTTGCAAGCATCCTTCCCGCGTCTATAAGCCCTTGCTCGTTACTACCCGTGATTAAGAGTACGTAGCTGTCATCAAGCTGCTTGAGTGCGATGAGCGTCCCTTTACTCGCTGCTTGCTTGTCTTCGTCGGTCAGCAGCGCACTCACTACATCCGCAAGCGTGTCATATGCGCTGATGTACACCACGTATCGATATGCAGAAAGCTCGGCGGTGTTAGCAAGCTGCCTAAGCGCTATGTTCTGATAGCCAAGAACCGCCTTACCCGCTACCCCAGATAGGGTTAGGGCTGCGGCAGTCAGCGTCGAAGGGGTTGCGCCGGTCTGCACACACAGCGCACTTTGGCGGCTTTGTAATGCATCAATGGAACAAAAGCGGGAATAGAAACGTGCGATGGATTGGCAATCATCCACCGGCGTATAGGAAACCAGAATCCGCGACTCTTGGAACACATTCATCCATTTAGAGCCGGACAGATCATCCGTACATACGTCCACGGCCTCCCCGCGCAGATACACCTCTAGCTTTATGCTATTTACCGCGTCCGTTTTCACCGCCCACGACGGCAGGGGGATAATCACCTGTCCGAAAGCACCCTCTGTGGGTATGACACGTTGGGAATACACCGGTACATCATTAATACTCACCGTTAGGTCGGAGACCTCTGGTTCCAGCAACTGTGTTGTGGAAAAAGCCAGAACAAGCACCGCGTCATGAATCTCCCAGTCGCCGATGTTAAAGTACTCTGTGCACTGTGAAAAAAGTCCGGTAAGACGGTGATCCCCCGAAAAGGACTGCTCGTATACGGCTGCGCCGTGTGTCTCCCACTCCTGTAGCAGCGCACGCTCGGCCCATTTCTGCTCGGGCTGTGTTATGTCTGTTACTCTGTCTTCGGTTTGACAAAAGACAAAGACAGAGCACTCGAAGCACATAATAAGTACCAGACACAAAACTGCAACCGCTTTCTTCCTGCGCCTCATAATGATGGTCATTCCTTTCAAAGCTCACCTCTAAGAGAACCGTTCTGTCTTGTACCACTTGGTTTCGCGTTTTAGAACAACATCCTCAATGTACTTTATCAACCCATACGCCGCAACAATCATCCATAGCTTTGTGTAGGTAAAATACATCAGAAGGATAACAAACAGATTTGAGACGCCCATCTCACCCTTCTCGGTGGTGAGTGTGATATACGTGCCAATTGTAAACAGTACAATCGCCATAACCCACAAAATCGTACTAAAGCCCGCCAGTGAGATATGAATCCAACCGATGAGGTTGCCAAGGAAAACCACGTCTGACAGCACCAGTGAGGAGAGCAGCAAAAAATAGATGCTAAGCATATACAGGATATCAAGCCGAACGCGCCGAGCCTTTGGATTAAAGATGAGCGGAAGGTTCTTGATTAAAACATAGATATTGCCCTTGACCCATCTCGTACGTTGTCGAAACCACACCGGCAGGGTCTGTGGCTCCTGTTCCCATGTGACTGCCTTAGGCGCAAACTTAATCATATACCCCATCATATAGATTCGATAGCTTATCTCTGTGTCCTCGGCAATCGCCTTTACGTCCCATCCCCCGATTTCGTCCAGGATGCTGCGGCGGATGATAAAGTTCGTGCCCGGAATGGTACACAGCTTAAACATATTCCAGCGTCCTGCTTGCGACATCCACTGAAAGGTCAGTGTCTCGACATTCACAAAGCGCGTCAGCAGGCTGGCGTTTCGGTTGCGTGTTCTGAATTTGCCGATAACAGCACCCAATCGGCTGTCATGTTCAATCTCGGATACCAAAATACGCAGCGCCTGCGCTTCCGGGGTATTGTCGGCGTCGTAGATGACGATATACTCCCCGTGGCACTGCGCAAAGCCGATGTTTAGGGCATTGGACTTCCCCTTACCTCCCGTAACCTTGTCTGTATTGATAATAGTCAGGTTGCGGTCCTGGTTATCCGTTTGAAGCTTCGCAAGCAGCTGTGCGCTATTGTCACTGGAATTATCGTTAATGACAATGATCTCGTAGCAATCCTTTGGATAATCAAAGCGTAATAAGGCCTTTACCGTCTGCACAATGACCACGCCTTCGTTGTGCGCAGGCACCATAATCGAAATCATGGGATAACGCTTGAGCGCCGGCGGATCCTTTTTTTCGTTTTTGAAGTAGTATAAGTAACCCGATACGGTTAATGAAACATTGATGAGCAGCAGCAGCCAAATGCAGACCAACGCGGCCAAAACAAATCCGTCTAGTACACTCATGAAAATCCTCATTCCACCAGCTTGCGCCAGAATAGATTATAGGGTAACCGAACAGCGCAAGGTATGTTTCAACTTTATAATCGTACATCCACCGCGCAACGGTTATAAACTGGTTCGTTAGTTTTCAACCCTTGCATATCATCTATGGCGGGCATATGTTGTAACCTGTCGCAAGTGAACTTAATCACTTGCGATAGAACTTGCGTTTGTACAGCCTCGATCCGATAACGAGCAATACAGAAAACAGCGTTAGTACACCGGCTACGATTACCACCAGATAAGCATTGGCTGTCGAAAAGAAATCCACCATGCTTTGCTCTTGCTTATGTTGATATTCATAATCCAGGTCGATGGGCGTTTCGTTGTATTGGAAGTTTTCGTTTGTATACCGGCGCTTATAGTCGCCGATGCTAAGCCATTTTCGATTCAGACGTGATACCGTGTCAACTAGCTCTTGCTCTGTTTTAGGTATTGGGGATACGATCACCGCGTCAAACGGAAGCACTCCAAAGTTCTTTGTACCGCTTTGGATGCGCTCAATATCATCAAGCGTAAACGGATAGGGCGAAAGGCTCATATCCATCCATTTCACTCCATTGTCCTGCAACGTGCTGGTAAAGCGCTCCATCTTGGCCGCGAGCGGTTCGCGCTCGGTCTCGTACTCGGCCACAAGGGGCTCATGCAGTACAACGGTTCCATTACGAGATTGTATATATCGAAGCGTCTGCATGTACCTTAGAAAGGCGGGGTATTCCAGATTGTCGTACCCCGGCATGATGCGGACAATAAATGGAATTGCATTCTCATAAAAAACATCTGCCAAAGAGCAGAGCATAGTGAGGTCGGAAAAGGGATGTACGCTGTCAATCAAAACATACATCACACCATCCTGCTGTGATTTGCCTAAATAACCGCTTATTACCGAACCCAGTGCTACGGTGCTGAGATCATCACCCCGGTAATACGGCACATAGGTTTGCCGTGCACCAATTACTGCAAACGGATAGGAACGCCCCATGCTCAGCGCAAGGGTTGCTACCGAGCGCCCGGTATAATCGGAAATCAGTGTAATCTCCTCCTCATATCGAACAGGCTGGGTGTAGCCGTCGTAGGACATGCCGACACTTACCTTGGAGACCGACAAAAAAGTTACTTCTGTATTCGATGAAAACGCGCTACCCACACACAGAACCGGATATTCAGCATCCCCAAGCGGGATGGGAGAGGTTGTTACGAGCGCACTATACTCCTTTGCCAAATCCTTGGTATATGCGTCTGCCCTGACAGAAGCAACCGTCTTTCCGCAGGCGGCAATCAGGTCGCCTAACACCGTCTGTTCCTCCTGTGTTTGGTACACGAGCAAAACATCCGCGCTTTGCGCCTGTGTATTCACAGTGGGAAAGAGGACGAACACACACAGCACTGTCAGGACAAGGGCGGTTGTCTTTTTTATTTGCATACCCTCACACCTTCCCGAACGTATCATGCGGGAGAAGTTCTTCCCACACGGTTGCGCCGCTTCTCCTGATATGTCTGATGCTGCTTCACAAGCCACGCGTGAACATGGGTTATCATCACTGATACGCATAGAAAGTTGACAAAATCAAACGTTACATTATACAAAAAGATATGCTTTGAAAGGTCTGCATCTCCTGCGCCGATAATAGACACACCAATCTGTGAAAGTCCAATGAGGATGGAGAACAACACAATTGACAGTTTTCCTTTATCCTTGTAACAGATTACGCCCGCAAGAATCGCCCAAACAAGAATAAAACCGATTGTTTTTGGCACCGCCATAAGCTTCCATGAACTATGAAGCGTAAAAAAGTTTGTTTTTGACCCCGGCGGCGCACCGTAGCTGCGCTCAAAGTTGCCGATTGATTCCGGTCGGATGGCATAAGCCTCTTTGGCGGCAATGTCAATCATCTGAAACAACTGTGCCGGATGGCGCAGGTAATATGACATTACCGATACAAACCCGTACTTAGCGTAAAACTGATCGGTCAGCAGCGGGTCTTCTACCTTGATGGCAGGGTAGCGCTCGTAATAGATCGAGTTGTTGAGCAGTGCGAATTGGCGGTTAATGTCAAATTCAAGAAGTGCCTGCTCCGGGTTTTGGGCTGTCATCAGAACCCCTCGTGTCATCGCATGGTACTGGTTAATCGTTACGAACTCCTTTGGAATAAACGCATATACCGCGATACCGCCGGCACACAGCACCGTACACGCCCCCAAAGCAACAACTCGAAACGCTTTTATGTTCTTGATGTAGCGCTCCTGTTTGGTCGGTTCTGCTTTGCGGCTGAGCACCAGCATCAGATTAACACTGAGCAGCCCAAGCAGAATACCAACCGGTGCGTTTTGCTGCTTCGTTCCGGTCAGGATTAAACCATTTAAAGTCATAAGAGATAACATTGCGTATAGAGAGTATCGTCGCTGGGTCATTAACAACGCGCATGCCACAGTACACAAAAAGGAGGTAAGCACCAATCCCTCCGCGTAAAAGGAATTGAAGTATGCGGTATAGCCGGTATCGGCAAACAGAAACACCGCAAGCGCAGCCACCCAATACCCCGCGTTGCCCTGCAATCGGTAGGTTGCATAGCTTACAAGTAGGTAGATTGCCAAAGTATGATAAAGTATTAGCATACCACTCATAAACCGTATATCAAACCGGTCATCGCGGGTTATCAGATCATCAAGCAGCTTAGCTGCCTTTATAAGTGGAAGGTACGTGGTAAAGATACTGCTTTCGTACTCATTATAGTATTGATACACGCCGTAGCTGTGGCTAAAATAGCTGAGGTATTGGTCGTTCTCGTAGCGGTCCAACTTATAGATGCCCTGCCCGTTGGCCGTGCGATAGAAGTCTCCGTTGTCGGCCATTCCAACAATGGGAGGCGCCATCAGCGCAAGGCACATGATTATTGCCGATGCAATCGTAGCCGCACACGCCGGCGATAATAACTTGTTAAGGCGAAACGCGCATTGCTTATCCGTGTGCACACGCAACGACCGTCTGCCAAACAACTTCATTCAGATAGCACCTCCTCAAAATAAGTTAGCTTGTCTATCAAGCATGAAATGTATCCTCGTTGTAGTATTTATTAACCATACACCCCGTTTGGGGTTATTGGATAAAGCGTTCCATCTGCTGATAAGCAAGGAGTGCCATACATTGATCAAAGGAATAGATTCCGCTTCCGTCCGCGTTGCCAAAGCCACCATTCAGTTTGCTTGAGCTAGTGCGAATCTTTAACGCCTCAAGATGTGACAGTGCTTGGCGCGCCATGTCCGGTTCGTCTTGACTTAAGGCAATCAGTGCGCACAACGCGTAAACGGCGGTCGATTCATAACGCCCTTCAAGGGCGGGGCGCCCGTTGGTGCTGTATTGTGCGTAGATGGCACCCTCGTCAAGCCGAGCACGCAGCCATTGTAAGGATTGCGGGTCAAGCTTACTCACACGCGATAGGTTTAGCAACGTAACCATAGCCTCGGCCATATTGAGTTTATCGCTCACATAGGTGTTGGTTGAATAGTCATAATAGCTGTGGTAAAGCGGGAAATCAGCGCTGATTTTGCCTTTCTCTACGATCTCTAGGCTATTTTTGTAAATCGTGCGCCATTTGCCATCTTCTTGCGCAAGCATCTCAAGCGCCTCAAAATCGGCATAACATAGGGTCAGTCGCTGTGCAGTAGAATTAAGTGAAAAATCATGAAAGTCGTATAAATTCTTTCCGTCTGTATTATATTGATACAATCCCTGCGCCAGCAGTTTGATATCCTTGGAATAGCTTCCCCACCGCGCTTGCGCAGCACTCAGCGCACGGTAGATGCGCAGATCGTCAATTGCCGCATTGACGGAAGAGGGACCGTCCTTTGTGGTCACCCACGCGCATAACGAGCCACCAGCGGACTGACTCTTTGTATAGTCCCACAGCCGATCAAACAACTCCCGTTCCTCCATCGCCGCCGCGCTGAGCATCATGAGCCCCTGGGATTCACTTAACACATCCCCGCCGGATGGAGGAGTGTCCGACTCGCTATCGAGATAATTGGTGCGAACTCCCCCGTCGTCATTTAACAGGTTGCTTGCGATAAACTGCTGTACAGTCGCTGCCTTTCCTGCCCTTGCTTCCTGCACCATTGCAAGTAGCATGTCCACTTCTGGCACAAAGCCCTCCGCATAGTTGATAAGCCGTCCCTGATTGTTTAAAACAACGACGGTGGGAATCTTTGATAGCCCAAGCCCCTTGTACGCGACTAAGCCGTCATCGTACAACGCCGGTGTGTCGATGACATGCTTGTTCAGATACGCTTTGGCCTTTTGCAGGGTTTCCAGTGTGCCGTCCGTCTTATTCACAAGGTATAATGTGACACCTTGCTGTTTGAGGGTTTCACTGAGCTTGACAATCGAATCAAAGCCAATGGTGCACTTAGGGCACCAGCTTGCCCAGAAGAGCATCACCGAAGGGGTTTCACGCATAGCGGAAAATGCTACAGCGGTACCGTCCTCATCAAATGCTGACAGCGCTGTGACATCTCGGTACGGGGCTAGACCGTATTGGCTCTCCTGTGTGTAAGTACCCTCAAGAACAACGGTTCCTGATTTGACGCCGTTTGCCCTTGTAAGACTGATTCCTATCAGTGCCAGGATGCTTACTGCCATGACGGCTAAAAGTATGATGACGATACACTTTAGGTGTTTTGAGTTTTCTGTTTGCGTCGACATTTTGCTCAGTCCAGCCTTTCAACAAGTATGTCGGCTATGCGTTTGCAGGCATGACCATCTCCATAAGGGTTCGCAGTTTGACTCATGGTGTCGTAGATTGTCTTGTCTGTCATCAGTAGCTTAAAGTTACGGTATACAGACTCTTCCTCCGTGCCCACCAATCTTAGGGTGCCGGCTTTCAGCCCTTCGGGGCGTTCTGTTACGTTTCGCAAAACAAGAACCGGTTTTCCCAGCGCGGGGGCTTCCTCCTGTATCCCACCGCTGTCTGTCAAAATAAGATAGGAACGCGCCATATAGTTGTGAAACTGTAATACATTAAGCGGCTCGATGATGCGGATACGCGGACACCCCGCAAGACACCTTGCCGCATCGCGAACCAATGGATTGTAGTGTATAGGAAACACGACCTTTACGTCCTCAAGCTCTTCAACCACCCTTCGAATCGCCATAAATATTTGCTTCATCGGCTCTCCGAGATTTTCACGGCGATGCGCCGTAAGCAAAACAAGACGGCTGTCCGATGCCCATGCAAGGGTCTCGTCCACAAAGCCGTCCAGCACAGTCGTTTTTAAAGAATCTATTACCGTATTGCCTGTAACAAAAATGTCCTTCTGGCTTTTCCCTTCCTGTAAAAGATGATCAGCCGCTGTTTGGGTGGGCGCAAAATGAAACTTCGCAAGCAGTCCGGTCGCCTGACGGTTAAACTCCTCGGGAAAAGGCGCCTGCAGGTCGTAGGTCCGCAGTCCTGCCTCTACATGACCCACCATAATATTTAAATAAAAGCAGGAAAGCGCCACGGCAAACGTTGTTGGCGTATCGCCATGCACCAACACAAGGTCAGGGGACTCTTTTTTAAGAACCGGCTCTATTCGCTCCAGAACCCCAGTTGTAATGTCAAACAGCGACTGCCTATCCTTCATAACCGACAGGTCATACTTGGGCTTAACATGAAAGCATTCAAGCACCTGATCAAGCATTTCCCTGTGCTGCCCCGTGACGCATACCGTTGTTTCGAAACCCGGACGCATCTCAAGTTCTTTTACCAGAGGGCACATCTTTATTGCTTCCGGTCTCGTGCCAAACACCAACATTATTTTCTTCATGATGCACACTTCCTTTTTTCTACTGTTCTATTCAATCAGCGGCACGATTCCATTCGTACATTTCGAATATTTAATAGTTATTCTTATATATTATTCCATAAAGCATGTTTTTTTTCAATAATTAATTTCTAGAAAAAGGTAGCTTTTCCCATGAGCCAACTTGAAAAAGTCAAGCGTTTTCATTTGTTTGGCATATTGTGCAAATTCCATACAAGCTCAGCAACTCTCGGAGACACCTACAACGTTTTTGGGGATGCTATTAAACCGATAAACAATTCCAAGTGTCTTAAAAAAATCCATAATTACTACATATTCTTGTGTTAATATAATATGAAACGCATAATGAAAACGTCTATAAAATTGGGTGGTGATTGTTTTGAAGCTTCTTGTAGTTGAGGATGACCGGGATACCAGCGATGGAATCTGCGAATATTTCAGCGTGGCGGGTTACGAGGTTGCTCCTGTCTATGACGGCAAAGCCGCATTGGAACGAATAATGCAACAATCCTTTGATCTTGTTCTGCTGGACGTGATGCTACCTAAACTTTCCGGATTGGTAGTGCTGCACGAACTGCGTAAAACCTGCAATGTGCCCGTCATCATGCTTACGGCCATCGGGGATGAGTATACCCAGCTTGCAAGCTTTGACGCAATGGCGGACGATTATGTGACCAAGCCGTTTTCTATCGCTTTGCTTGAAAAGCGGGTGGCGGCGCTGCTGCGCAGAGGAAAATCCGGTGAGACACCGGTGCTGTGGCGTTACAGAGGGATAACGGTGGACTTTACCGGTTACACCGCAGAGGGTTCAGACGGCGCTATTGATGTTACACCAAGAGAGGTGAAGCTCCTGCGGCTGTTGGTTGAACGCAGTGGGATGGTGCTTACTCGCGAGCACATCCTAGACGAGCTATGGGGAGAAGACCACCCTGTCTTTGACCGAACGGTGGATTCCCATATCAAAAACCTTCGTAAAAAGCTCGGTTTGGATTGTATTATAACGGTAACGGGCGTTGGATATAAGCTAAATGTTGGCATATGAGAAAATACCCGTATTTCGCGACTTTGCAACGGCGGAAAGGAACGTTGATAGCAATGAAGATATTTCCCAAAACCTTTTTATACACCTTGGCTTTGCTGGTCTTGATAGCAGGGCTTGCCAACTTGCTTGTTTACACATTGATGCCTGCGGTTTATACCAATCAAAAGCAAGCCAACCTAACCGCGCATGCCGATCAGCTGGCGCAACAGCTCGGGAACGCTGCTCGCGAGGATATTGTTGAGCTGATGGGACGATTTGCATTACCCGGTCAATCAAACATCAACATAGAGGTTGGCGGGAGCAAATACTCGATGATGGTATGGAACTCTGCGACGGTACTGGACAAATCAAATTCATCCACTGTAACCGTCATCGTGGATACAGTTTCGGATATAAGCCTGCCGTCCGCCGATACCTTAGTTTTTGATGAGGAACGCATTCAAAAGGGCAGCGTAACAAGCGTTACAGTTTTCAGCGAGAGCGAGACTTACAGCGCAGACCGTATATACACTCCCTCTCAAATCATACGGGAAGAACGCAGTTTTACAATGGAGGGCGAACCGGGCACGGTTATCGTCACAATGACCCTGGCCCCGGTAAAAGAGGCTGTGGGTGTCATTCTATCGTTGATACCCATATCAATTGTACTCTGCATTATTGTTGCAAGTTTGTTTTCTCTGCTTTATACCCGCGCCATCACCCACCCCATTAAGGTCATCTCGAATGAAACTCGTAATATGACAATGCTTAAGCGTGACGTGCGTTGTAGAATAAATTCTAGGGATGAGTTCGGCGAGCTGGCCGCAAACGTGAATGGGCTGTATGAAAACCTGCTCAATACCATCGATTCCCTTGAGGCGGAGCTCAAAAAGGTTGCTACGTCAGAAAAGGCAAAAACCGATTTCCTGCGTGCCGCTTCCCATGAACTGAAAACACCTGCCACGGCAATTAGCGTTATAATGGACAACATGATTCTTGGTGTAGGAAAATATAAAGATTACGACGAGTGGCTTCCCAAGTGCAAGGAATTGATGGACAACTTGTCAGGCAGGCTCCATGATATTTTGGATGCCTCGCGTCTGGAGGATAGCTCGGAGCTGTCTGTGACAAAAGGGGTGGAAGCCTTCTGTTCCGATGTACTTGAGCCCTACTTGCTCATCGCACGCGCGCGAGAGCTAGTCCTTTACATCGATTGGAGCGCAGCTTTTTCGTTAACGGCACCGCAAAAGCTACTGGGAAAGGCTTTGTCCTGTATTTTTTCAAATGCTGTTCAATATACCGCTCCGGGTAAGCAGTTGCGCGTCTACTGCAGAGGGCGAAGTCTGATTGTAGAAAATGAGTGCATTCCAATACCCAAAGAGGAGCTTTTAAGACTGCCTGAGCCATTTTACCGCCCCGATGCCTCCCGAAGCAGAGAAACTGGCGGCAACGGTCTGGGACTTTACATCGCAGATACGATACTGCGCCGCTTGGAACTGGAGTATCACTTTGAGTCGATGACATCTCCCGACGGGATGCGATTTACCATAAATTTCTGAATTTCACATCCGCTACACAATGGTTTCATAATTGCTCCATTCGCCGGTACTATTCTAAGAATATCACCGACGAATGGAGTTGTTTTTTTGAAAATTGAGATGAATAACCTGCAAAAGACCTACAAAAGCGGAAAAGCCGCACTAAAGGACCTAAGTCTGACGCTTGCAAGCCCCAGTCTCATCGGTCTTGTCGGACCCAACGGCGCGGGGAAAAGCACGCTGATGAAGCTGCTTACCGCAAATCTCCTTCCCAGTTCCGGGGAGATTCTGGTGGATGGGCTGCCTCTTGTAAACCAGGAAAAACGGTTAAAATCCAGCCTTGGTTATCTGCCCCAAGAGTTTGGATTATTTGAGGATCTGACAACGGCGCAGTTTCTGGACTATATGTCCGCGCTCAAAGGCATTGAAAAGAAGGCGGCGAAGGGGGAAATCGAAAGGGTCATCGCCCTTACCCATTTAGAGGATAAGCGCAAAGCCAAAATCCGGACACTGTCCGGCGGGCAGAAGCAGCGGGTGGGTATTGCGCAGGCACTGATTGGGGAGCCAAGGCTTCTCATCTTCGACGAGCCTACCGTAGGGCTTGATCCGGCAGAGAGAGTGGCGTTTCGAAACCTGTTTGCCGAAGCTGCCAAGAGCAGGCTGGTCATCCTATCCACACATATCATTGAAGATGTGCAGTCCGCCTGTGATTGTCTGATTGTCCTGAGCAAAGGCGAGATTTGCTATTCCGGAACTCCGGACGAGCTAATGATACAAAATAACGCGTCCTCTCTAGAGATCGCATATATGGCACTGATGGATGGGAGGGGTAACGTTTGAACATGGTCGCAAGTTTTCGTTGCGAGGTTCGCCGGATACTAAGTGAACGCCTGACCTGGCTCTTTATGGCGCTGACCGTAACCGGTGCCGTGTGGTTCTGCCTTAACGGAACGGGCAGAACTGCCTCCGATGCGTTTATGGTAAGCGCGGCACAAAACAGCGCAATTCTCGGCACGTTTCTTTTCACGCTGCTTTGCGTTATGCAGTTTCGTAGGGATGATAAAAACCACACGGAGGGTATTGTTCTGACGAGCACCGACCCCATACATCATCAGATACGACGGACGCTGGCGCTTCTCTGCGTGGCAGTCGTCACAACTCTTATCATCACATTGTTTGCGCTGCCCTACGGCATGGTGAAGACGGGTGATTACTTTCAGCTTGCCACTTTCCTGACGGCGTGGGGACTTATTTTTCTCGGCGCGCTCGTTTCCTCCGTGCTGCTGACCGCCGGGTTTTATATGCTTACTAAGCGGGTTGAAGCGACATTTATCATCATGGTGGGGCTGATTTTGCTCTCTGTGATGCTGGGAGGGATGTATGCCCTAAACCCCAGCTATCTTTTTTTCTGGGTGCAGACGACCGCGGAGAATTTCTCCGACTTAATTACGAATCAGTTTCAGATAGACATGATTGTGTGGAACCGGCTGTTCTGCCTGCTCGCAGCACTGGGCATATGGACACTTGGGCTGTGTTCGGTCAGGCGTTATGGTCGCGGGCTTTTTGGTTCCCTATTTGTGAACAGCCGCCGTGTATGGATGCCTGTATTTTTCGTTGCCATGCTCTTGTTGTCCGGCTTCACTTATGCGTTCGAGCCGATATTCGACGACTCAAAACCGATGGATTTCAGCGGTATGATAAGCTCGGGCACGGGAATCGTCACCTCCGTCAGCAGCGCGCCGGAGGTCGGTAACCCCAATCTCACACTGACGGAAAAGAGGTTTGATCTGGATGTTGACGCCAAGGGGCGCACGCTTTCCGGTCTTGCAAGATTCAAACTTTCAAATTTATCCCATAGTCCGCAGACCCTGCCGCTTAAAATGAATACAGGGCTTAATATTGACGATGTTCTGGTAAACGGCACAGAGGTCAACGCCATTCGAGGTGAAACAGGTGAACAAAGTACGGCAAACTGGAGCGTCGAGCTCCCCGCCGCGGATGAATACGAGATTACGCTTGCCTACTCAGGACAAATTATGAACGACAACACCATACTCCAAAAGGCTTCAAACGGCATCTCTGAGGGTTATGTTTGGCTGCCTGCGGTGGGTGTTTCCCCGAGCGTTGATATTAATGTGTCCCACAATGCTTCCTTTTCCGGTTGCTTGTCACTGGACGAAAAACTGGAACCTGTATTTGCCGGAGGCAGGGTAGAAAAAGACATAACCAATGGCGGAAAGACCAAATGGCAGTTCATGGGAGACGCAGGTACTCAGGGCACAAAATTGTTTGCCGCTGAATATATCACTAGCACCTTTGAAGCCGGAGGTCTTACTATTGAATTTAAGTATTTTAAAAAGCACGAAAAGTCCTTAACAGATATGGATGCAATCAAAGTAATCAAAGCGACCATCGATTATTTTACAGAGGCTTATGGTCCGCTGATTTACAGCGAGAATCTTACCATGCTGGAGCTACCGGCCTATGCCAGCGGCGGGTTTGCTGCGGGCAACATGAGTGCCATGGATGAAACAAATTTTAATACGGCAGGCTATCTTCCCATTGCATCCCTAACACCCGACTCCGGCGGCGGCATCGACGTTCTGGTGCATGAAATCGCACACCAGTGGTGGGGACTTGCCACAATGCCGATACAGGACGGTGTGTCAAACTGGTCTGCGGAGGGCGTTACCTGCTACAGCACCTACTGCTTTATGAAGCAGTATTATGGTGAGGAATATGCGCAAGAACGTTTTATAAAGGAGTGGCAGAACGGCTGGAACACATATCGCAACGCCTTTTATATACAGCACCCCGAATACCTTACCATGCTGTCTGACAGCGATGCGTCAAGTGTTATGGGGGCGTTTGTAAACATGAGGCTGTATGATATCATGCCGCTGATGCTGCTTAGGGCGGAGGAAACCCTTGGGGGAACCGAGACATTGCAAAAAGGTCTTTCGAACCTGTATTTGTCACATCTAGGGCAGGCGATTACCTATGAAGACTTTTTGAGTGCAACTGGGCTGACAAAGGAGGCGATTCGGCTTGCGTAAGGGCACAATCTTCAACTATGAGCTTAGAAGGCTTCTGCTTTCCAAGGAATATCCACTTCTTCTTATTGCAACGCTTTTCTTCAGTGTATCATTGCTTCGCGGCATGGTGCTATTCGGCACAAGCTTTACCGCACCGTTTTCTGCGCTCACCTTCGGAACCTACTGTGCTTCTGTGACTCCGTTTTTGCTAATCCTGCTACTGGTTCTATGCGCCAGGCAGTCAAAAGCATCCGAACGAGGCGCGGAGACGATTATCGGCGCGACACCTATGCCGCTGCCGGTGTTTCGTCTGCTGCGGTACGGTGCAATCGGCTGCGCGTTTCTGTTTGCCGTGACGCTGCCGTTGACAACCTGCCTTCTGTTCTACCGACTTGTATTTGACTATACGGCTGTGGGGAACCTACTTATACTGGGACTGTTGCTTCTTTTACCGCCGGCAATCCTGTTGTTTGGCGCCGCGATGCTATTAGGAAACAGAAAATCAGCAGCAGTATATGGCCTGCTTGCGGTCGTACTCATTGTCGGCGTTTTTCAAATACCACTTCCTGCGCTGTTTGACTTTATAGGGCGCGCGACTGATTACGAGCTAACACCCGTCTTTATTGCGGGACGAGTTGTTGTTACAGGAATTGGGGCTGTGCTTATCCTTACCTCGTTGTTTTTAACTAAGAAACAACACGAATAACCGGTAAACCGTGCGCAATTTTACATGCTGACCATTTGTAAATACATTAAATCGCATAATATTATCACAATAGTACTTGTTTATTAAGCTACCCGGATTGACTTTTCAGTCAATCCGGGTTATAATAAGGTCCAAAATTGACTATTGAGTCAATTCGGAGGCGTAATATGAACTTGATAACCTTTCAAAAACAAGGCAAGGAAAAACAGGATGCTATCATTGCCGCCGGAGTTGAGGAGTTTTCGCAAAAAACTTTTAAAGACGCGAGCACCGACGTGATTGTTCAGAAATGCGGGATATCCAAGGGTCTGCTGTTTCACTATTTCGGATCCAAAAAAAACTTCTATCTTTATTGTCTTTCTTGCGCGCTTGATAATTTGATGGAAAAAAGCGACCTGTCTAACGGGGACTTCTATTCCATTCTATTTTCTGTAATGGATGCAAAGCTAGCGCTGTGTGCCCGGTATCCTGCGCAAACACGGTTTGTCAATATGGCTGCTAGAGATATGTCCACCCAGATAAGAGAAGACAAAGCCGAGCTATTTATGAAGTATTCCGCACAAAGACACGTGATGTCCGCTGCCGTGATAGAACAGGCACTGGCAACGCTTTCACTTAAGCCGCACGATATCGGCAAAGTTCAGGAAGCACTTTTGTTATACACCAATGCCGTTATCAGCAAATATCTCGTGGCTTACCAGCACAACCCGGACGCGTTTTTTGAAAATGCAGCGCAAATAAAGATTGAGATAAAAGAATTCATTGACTTTATGCTCTACGGGATTGCCGACAAGTAGGAAGTGTTATTGAACTTCTTTTGCTTAAGAGAAAACAACTGCCAGGTTGCAATCGCATTATCAATACTAATTCACTTGCTTGCATTTTTTGCCACTGGCAGATTAAAAGCAGAAAGGGTCTGGTTGAAAATATGAAAAAGCCAAAGATCGGAATGCTTCAGGCATGGAGACAGTGTAGCGCGTACCAAAGAATGAGCAACGCAGAGCGGACGATCCTTCAAAACAAACGACTGCGCAGCATTGTTGAGTGGTCGCGAAAAAACAGCCCATATTATGCCCGACTCTATCGGGACATCAAACCTGACTTCAAGCTTTCTGATCTTGCGCCTGTGAACAAGGTCGACCTGATGGCGCACTGGGATGATTGGGTGACCGACCGTTCCCTAACGCTTTCTCAGGTTGGTGATTTCATGCGTGACCTTGATAACGTTGGTCGAAAATTTAAGGGCCGGTATCTTGTGTTTACCACCAGCGGTTCAACCGGTAATCCGTTAGTTTCGCTTTGTGACAAAACAACAAATAATGTAATGGGAGCAGTGAACGCTGCTCGCGCCTTTGCACGCAAAGAGGATATGACAAGCTTTATTAAACGCGGAGGGAAAAGCATCGGCGTATTCGCAACCGGCGGCTTTTATCTTGGAAACAGCTCGGTGCGTTCGCGGCTTTTGAGCATGCCATGGAAGAAACGTCAGATGGCAGTAACCAGCGCATTGTTACCCATTGACGAAATAGTAGAACAATTGAACGCTTTTCAACCGGCTATGCTGGGCGGTTATCCGTCTAATTTGGAGCTGCTTATAGACGAGCAAACGAACGGTCGTCTGCAGATTCACCCGATTCTCATTATGACGGGCGGCGAGTATTTGTCCGATTCGTTGAGGGCGCAGTTGGTGCATACCTTCGGCTGCTATGTTCAAACCTCTTACGCCTGCACCGAGGGCGGAACCATTGCCTGCGAATGCTCCGAACAACATCTACATATCAATGACGACTGGGTAATTGTTGAGCCGGTAGACAAAAACAACCACCCCGTGCCGGACGGTGCTCGTGCAGATAAAATACTTCTTACCAACCTGTTTAACTACACACAGCCGTTTATTCGATATGAGGTGACCGACCGTGTTATTTTGCACCATGAACCGTGCAAATGCACCAATCCTTCGCCGTGGCTTACACTGGAAGGACGCAGTGATGACGTGATAAGCTTTACACAGGACGGTCGTTCAATAAAACTTGCACCACTTGCTATTTATGCGACCCTTAAGGAGGTTCACGAGCTGCGCAGGTTCCAGCTTGCGGCTTATCAGGCAGATAACGTCGTACGCCTGCGTTTTGAGCCGATGGATGGGGTTACGAAGGACGATGCCTTTCACAAGGCTAAAACTGCATTAGATACGTTCTTTTCGACGCACGGCCTGCACGACATCATCGTTATCTGTTCTGATGAACAGCCAAGGCAGGACGAAGGTAGCGGTAAGTTTAAGCATATTATCCGTATAGTATAACGCGTAGTGTAATTGTTTTGCGGTCGTGATGACGCCTTTTAGTATTTGATACCGGTTTGCGTCGTTGCCGGGCGGTAATAATATCAGTTCAAACAGTGCAAAACTAGCAATAGCAAGTGAAATGTGTTATCATGGTCAAAGGTTTAATTGGGTGTGAAGCACGGTATTACAGGCAGTAAATAGCACGGCATGCCTGTGCCGGTTAATGCGAGAAGGAGTATTATGTCTTTTTTACCTGTTGCGAAAAAAGAAATGGACGAGCTGGGCATTGAGCAGTTCGATTTTATATGCATTACCGGCGATGCTTATGTAGATCATCCCAGCTTTGGAATCGCAATTATATCAAGACTACTTGAGGCGAACGGGTTTACCGTCGGGATCATTGCGCAGCCTGATTGGAATACAAGCAAGGATTATAAGCGCTTTGGAGCGCCTAAGCTTTCGTTTCTTGTTACGTCCGGAAACATCGACTCGATGGTTGCACATTATACCGCCGCGAAGAAAAGGCGTTCAAGCGACGCATATACAGCCGGTGGCGCGGCGGGTAAACGTCCCGACAGAGCGGTGACGGTGTATTGCAATAAACTGCGCGCGCTATACCCCGATGTACCGATTATGATAGGCGGTCTGGAAGCTTCGCTGAGGCGTTTTGCGCATTATGATTACTGGGCCGATACCGTACTGCCATCCATTTTAGTTGACAGCAAAGCGGATATTTTGATGTACGGTATGTCGGAGCATCAACTGACTCAGCTAGCAACCAGGCTAAAAGGCGGAGAAAAACCGTCAGATATTACAGATGTGCGCGGCATTTCCTATTTGACCGACCCGATTAATACGCCGCTTGGCGCGGCACAATGCCCCAGCTTCGAGCAGGTTTTGGCGGATAAGCAGGCGTACGCCAAAGCCACAAGGATACAATATGACCAGCAGGATGAGGTGTACGGAAAGACGGTGATACAACGTCACGGTAACAGGATGCTGGTTCAAACGCCCCCTGCTATTACGTTAACACAGCAAGAGATGGACAGCGTATATGCCCTTCCCTTCATGCGCGCTTACCATCCAAGCTACGAGGCTTTGGGGGGTGTACCCGGAATACAAGAGGTGGAGTTTTCTATCACCCACAACCGCGGTTGCTTCGGATATTGTAATTTTTGTTCCATCGCACTTCACCAAGGGCGAAAGGTCACCTCCCGAAGCGAATGCTCGGTAGTAGAGGAAGCCGAGCTGTTAGCAAAAATGAAGAACTTCAAAGGCTATATCCACGATGTTGGCGGACCGACTGCCAACTTCCGGAAGCCATCCTGCCAAAAACAGCTCACGAGCGGTCTGTGCAAGGGCAAAAAATGTCTTGCCCCCGAACCTTGCAAGAAGCTTGAAGTAAACCATACGGAGTACTTGAATCTGTTAAGAAGAATCAGAACAATAAAGGGTGTTAAGCGCGTTTTTGTCCGTTCGGGCATCCGTTTTGACTACCTGATGAAGGATGATAACAAAGAATTTTTAAGGGAGCTTGTTGAACACCATGTAAGCGGACAGCTTAAAGTTGCGCCGGAGCATTGCTCCCCCCAGGTACTTGATAAGATGGGTAAACCGCGCATCGAAGCATATGAACGGTTTCAAAAGGAATTCTATAAAATCACGAAGGCGCTTGGAAAAGAGCAATATCTTGTTCCGTATTTAATGTCGTCACATCCGGGCAGTACGATAAAGGACGCGATAGAGCTTGCATTGTTTTTAAAGCAGAACAAAA
This sequence comes from Bacillota bacterium, assembly GCA_023460535.1. GTDB lineage: Bacteria > Bacillota > Clostridia > Oscillospirales > Ruminococcaceae > Acetanaerobacterium. The sequence goes on along the minus strand of JAEWPV010000002.1, from coordinate 15,198 downwards.
TCCACCCCGAACAGGTACAGGATTTTTATCCTACCCCCGCTACCCTTTCCACCTGTATGTTTTATACCGGTCTTGATCCGTATACCTTAGAGAAGGTATATGTACCGAAAAGCGCGGAAGAAAAAGCGGCGCAACGCGCTCTTTTGCAGTATTACAAGCCGGAGAACCGGCGTATTATTATTGACACGCTAAAAAGAATCGACCGAACCGACCTGATTGGATTTGGCGACAACTGTCTTGTGCCGCCCGACTCATCCTATACCCGTGAGGTTGCGCAAAAAAACAGTGTATCTCATAGAAAAGCTAAAAATATGTCAATAAGCAAAAAAAGAAGGCCACGATAGCGTGCGACAACGCTTCCCCGTCTTTGCATACAGCATCAATATCTTATGTTGAATTGACTATTGACTCCACATACCACCCACATTTATTGGCAGCGCACGGTTTGCATGCTAGTTAAAACAGATTTGTTTTAAAGTTTGGTGCGTAAATATCATCAGTCAAGCGTAGCTTCCAACATGCCGCGCCATCCTGACACAGCAAACCCCCATATGCTTTTTTGCCGCAGTCGAAGCCGCGCACGATTAGCATATGGGGGTCTTCTTTTTTTACCATAGATTTGCTTGCAGTAACGGTTACACACGCGCTTATGTCGATGAGATTATTCCGCCAACGGCAATATCACGCATTTGCTTTGTGGTCGCTTTCCATATTCGGGTTGGTGGCGTTGGGCAGCAAAGAAAACACGTTACGATAAAGCTGTATCCCAGCCGCTGCGATTAAAACAACCATTCCCCCGAGCGCTACAATCTGCAACAGACCGTATTGCCCCTTTGTTCCTACCTGCGAGTTTAAGTTGAAATAAATTCCAAGATACGCCCATGCTACCGGCAGCGGGAATACGGCGTTGCGGTTTATGAGCAGTACCGCAATAACCAAAAACACGGCGACAATTAGCACGACAATCGCCCATACTTCATCCGAAAGCCCAAAGCCGTTCCACCTTAGTTTAACAAGCGTAGCTGCTATGTTGACTACCGTCGCAATAAAAAGCCAGCCCATATATAACCCAAAGGTGAGTGGGAGTAACCAGCGCTTTCCCTGCTGAATTGTTGCAAGCCTTCGGTCGATAAAGGACAACGTAACCACAAACGCAAAAATAAGCAGCGAGGACAACGCAATCTGCACATAGGAAAAAGCTATAATCCACAATATATTCAAAACACAGGAGATTCTAAACAACAGGGTAATCCGGTCCACCGCTTTTTGGTAGTAGCAATCCCCTTTTTTGATGATCATCACAACCACAGAAATCAGTAGCAACGAGTAGATGATACTCCAGATGCCGAATGTAGAGGGACTTGGCGTAATTAGGGTCGGATACATATCTGAAACTTGCTTTTGCGAGAGCCCGTTAATCAGACCCAACGCGCCCAGGGTATTGACAGCCAAAGTGATTGCCAGAAAAAGTGCGTTGATCCATGCCTTTTTTGTTGTGCTCATAGCAATTCTCCTCTCACGTTTGGTTTTCTTTTGCAAGTATTGCGGAATTCTTTATATTTGTATTCAAAGAAACTATACCATATATTATGTAATATATCAACATATTAACGCTTATTTATTATGGTGCTTTTGTGAATAATTAATAGGATGTAAAACAGACTCTGCTTTAAATTGCTTGTTTGACTAAAGACTTCAATTAAGATACGTTGCCCCGCATCAAACACTTGTGCGTGTCTTTTGCGGGGCAACGTATTTTGAATAGAGGATAGATATTAAGATGAAATCACGCTGTCAAAAATCCATAATCGCCTCATAACAAGGCTTAGGCTGATGGTTGTCGTCAAATAATAGTGGCCAATTTTTCCGATTCCTTACCGGGAAGTTGCTAAGCCATGACTCATCGTCTGCAACCCCCCACAAGGTCACGCTATCCAGAATTTCGCGATACTGCCGGAAGATCGCAAAAACCTCGCGATAGAATACAGCCTGACGGTTTAGCAGTTCCAAAGTTGGCTCCTTTATTGCGCTATGATCCTCAAACGCAAAAAGGGATACGTCCAGCTCTGTAACATGCAGCTTCACACCAAGCTCCGCATACAGTTCAAATGCTCGCTTAATATCGTCCAACGGAGGCGACACGATGTTCCAGTGCGCCTGCAGCCCCACGCAATCAACGGGGACTCCTCTGCTTTTCATATCGCGCACAAGCTTTGCAATCTTTTTGCTTTTAACCGGATCACTTTCGTTGTAGTCGTTGTAGCACAGGGTTACGGCTGGCATCGAGTCTTTTGCGTAGCGAAAGGCAACGTCTACAAAATCATCACCGATGATTGAATGCCATGGGGACGGACGGAAATACTCAGACCCTTTGTCGTCAATTACCTCGTTTGCCACATCACAAGCATAAACGAGCTCTCCGTACCGCTGTGCCATCGTGTCTATATGCCCTCGAAATATCTGTAAAAAACGGTCGCGGTCGGTATTTTTAAAAATCGGCGGCGGAGACTGATTGTGCCATAACAGTGTGTGCATGCGCATAGCGAGACCGTTCTCTTTGGCAAATGCCGCAATCTTGTCGGCGTCTGAAAAATCGTATGTAACGCCGTCTTGGGTAAGCTCGCCGTACTTCATCTCGTTTTCGCAGGTAATGCTGTTAAACTCCCGTAAGATTAAGTCCTTATGCGTTTTGATTGTGCTGGTATTTACCGCTGCGCCAACAAGAAAATAATCGCTGTATTTATCTTTCAGGGTCATCATGCTATCCTTTCACGCCGCCAATGGTAAGACCTGCGACAAAATGTTTTTGCAGGAACGGATAGACCAACAGAATGGGTACAGCAGTCACAATGGTAACCGCTGCTCGTATCGACATGGGGGTCGTAGCCGAAATTGAATCCGCGCTGCCGACAGACACCCCTCCCTGTGATGCGGTTTGCCCCGCATTGAGTGCTGCGTTTAACAGCTTCATCAGCTCGTACTGAAGCGTGGACAGATTTTGCTTGGAGGAGTTATACAAAAAGGTGGTAAACCAGTCGTTCCACGAACCCACCGCAACAAATAGTGCGATTGTGGCAAGTACCGGTTTGCATAACGGGAAGATAATCTGCCAAAAGATTCGGATATCCCCCGCTCCGTCTATTTTTGCAGATTCAACAAGGCTTTCGGGTAGCGACTGCATATAGGTTCGCACCACAATGATATTAAATGCGCTGATCATCGCCGGGACGATATACACCGCATAGGTGTTGTTTAAACCAAGGTTGCGTATCAGCATATAGTTTGGAATGAGACCCGCGTTAAAATACATGGTGAGAACGAAAACGATGGTGGTAAACTTGCGCAGAATAAAGTCTCTTCTCGTCAAAGTGTACGCCACCATCGAGGTAGTAACCAGATTGATAAGAACCGTTAATATTGTTTTGGTTACGCTGTTTACAAAGGCGATGTATATCGCCTCGGTATTAAAAACCACACGATAGTTCTGTATGCTAAACTTCCGGGGCAGCAGATATATCCCGCCCTTGACTGTATCATATCCATCATTCAACGAAATTGCAAGTGTGTTTAAAAACGGATATAGGCAAACTACCATAAGAGCAATCAGAAGGGTGGTGTTCAGAATATGAAATATTGTGCCTTCAAGGGAGAACTTTTTAAGTAATCTCATTTCACTACCCCCTAAACAAGTTTATCTTCACCCAAACGTCCGGCCAAAAAGTTGGCTGCGCTGAGCAAGATGATACTGACAATCGTTTTGAAGATTCCCGCAGCTGTTGCTAGTGAGAAGTTTGCGAGCTTAATACCATATTTTAAAACAAAGATGTCAATGGTCTCGGAGTAATCCACAACAAGACCATTCCCCAGAAAATATTGAATTTCAAAGCCCGCTTCCAATATGTTTCCGATGCTCATTATAAGTAAAATAATAATGGTCGGCTTAATACCCGGCAATGTAATGTTCCATACCTTTTGATATCGATTCGCGCCGTCCATATCGGCGGCTTCATACAGGCTCGGGTCGATGGCAGTCATGGCGGCTAGGTAAATAATACTGTTCCACCCAACACTCTTCCATAGATTGGAGCCGGCAACAATTCCCCAAAAATACTTAGGTGTCCCCAAAAACAAAATCGGCTTGTCGACAATTCGCAAGAACATCAGCACCTCGTTGATGATACCGTTTTCGGTAGACAACGCGGAGGAAACAAGCCCCGCAACAATAATCCATGATAGAAAGTGCGGTAGATAAGATACATTCTGTACCAAACGCTTGAAGAAAATGCGTTTTTTAACCTCATTGAGCATTAATGCAAGCAAAATAGCACAAAAGTAACCCAAAACAAGACTGATGACACTCATTGCCAATGTGTTTCGGATATCTCGTACAAAGTTCTCATTTTGAAACAAAAAACGAAAGTGCTTAAGTCCTACCCAGACCTGACTCATAAAACTGCGCCCAGGCTTAAAATCTTGGAACGCCATACTCCACCCAGTTATGGGTACATATGAAAACAAAATCCTGTACAGCAATAACGGTACGCTCATCAAAAGCAGTTCGCGTTGTTCAAATATCTTTTGGATCAGACTTTTTTTCTTTGTGGTTATTACGCCCCCCGAATACCCTTTTTTCCGTTCGGCAACCGCGTTCCCCATAGTGTTGTACCCCCCTGTTTATGGTAAGCTATGAAAGAAGGGGACGGCTTGCGCCGACCCCTTCCAGCATGCGGGTTGGTTAGCCCCAGTTTTCCATACGCCAAGCAATCTCTTTGTTGATTACTTCAAGGTACGCCTTGTAGTTGGTCTGCTGAATCTTGCCAACATACTCAGTCCATACAGCGTCAAACTCATCCGGTTTGCAGAGGATAGCTCTGGGCAGATACTGCAGCGCAAGGTCGGTCAACTGTGTATTGGCCATCTGCGCATCGGAACCGTCTACCAGAGGAATGTTCCACGCGGGATAGTAGGGAGGGTTATCCTTGGGCTGATTCAGGAACTGAACCCAAGTCTTTTTGCCGTAACCTTCCAGAATCTTTTTGTCGTATTCCTTAAGGGTGTCGTAGAACTCTTCGGGCTGACCATCTGTGTCATAGTTGTTGCCATTAGAGAACTGACCCTGCTTCTTGGGCATCATATCCCAGAATGCTTCGTACTTATTCTTAGTCTTCCAAACGGGATCATCCTGTGTAACGCGCATCTCGGGTGTACGATAGTAACGACCTGCATCGTTAACCAAATAATCTTCGCCCTCTACGCCCCAGCTAAACAGGATCTGCCATTCTTCTTCCAGAATGGTGTTTAAGAACGCAACAGCCTTATCAGGCTCCTTGCAGTTAACGCTTACGCCATAGCCCTGGTTGATGTTCATTACATCACGGTCACGGTAGTAAGGCTCGTAGCCGTCGTATACGGGCATTACGGGAATCCACTGACGCTCATAGCGGCCTTCTGCGGTCAGCGCGTCATACGCGTTGCCGAAATTCCAGCGCTGGTCAAACATACCCAGTACGCGACCGCTTGCCAGCTTCGCAAGGTACTGGTCGTAGTTCTGCGTAAACGTCTCGGGGTCAACCAGACCCTTTTGGTTCATCGCATTCAGTGTCTGGTAGTAGGTCTTTGCGTAGTCCTTATCCGCAAAGATGTCTGCCACATGGGTTTCGAAGTCAACAACAACGCCGCCGTCATTGGGATGACCAATCAGATGCTGGGGCGCGTTGGTCAGGCAGAACTCCTTACCTGCCGCCGCACAGATTTCAAACCCGATGGTGGGCTGTCCGTCGATGGTGGGATACTTTGCTTTGTACTGCTCTATTAAACTAAAATATGTTTCAAGGCTATTGATTTCGGGGTAATTGAACTCCTCAACAACTGCTTTTTGAATCCAGAAAGCAGGGCCCCAATGGGTTCCGGCAGAAATCTCGCCATAATAGCGGTTATAGTTGGGGAGAACATAGATCTTGCCATCCGCAGGATAGGAGAGCCTGTTGAGATACGGCTCCACATGGGTAAGGATGTTACCCGCAAGACCAGGGGTCAGGTAATCATTAAACGGGATCAGCGCGCCGGCTTCAATAAAGCGGGCATGCTGACTGGAGTTTCCGATAATATCGGGGTACTCGCCGGCGGCGATCATAACACCGATTTTTTCGTCGAAGTTGCTGGAGATGATATCAAGCTCCAATGTAACGCCAAGTTCGTCCTTAAGTTTCTTGGCTATCTTGTTATCCGAAGACGGGGCGGGTTTTGCTGTGGGAACAAAGACGGTAAAGTGAGTCGGGTCATCCGGACTAAGTACAGGCAGCTTTCTGCCATCATCAGTCGATGCCGTAGGCAGTTGCTCCGCCTCAACACGGGAAGTCTCCTGTGCCGGTGCGGGAGCTCCGCACGCCGCCAGCGACGCGACCATCATTGCCGCCAGCAGAGCGCATAATAATTTCTTTTTCATGAAATACAATCACTCCTTCTTTTAATCTCACAAAAACCGTGTGGACGTAAAATGCATTTTTGTGTATAATCATTATAGTGTGAATTTTCTATGAAATACATTAACAAATCACTGATGAATGTGGGACAAAATATTAACGTTTTTCAAAACACATAGTTCAGGTGCTGAACTTTTGAATCTTTTCGATAAAAGGGGTGGAGGCTGTTGCTGCGCGTGATAGCAATTGACGATGAGCCGTCGGTTTTGGAAGGGTTACGGCTTATGGTGGATTGGGGTGCTTTAGGGCTTGAATTGTGCGGAGAAGCGTCCGATGGATTAGAGGGGCTTAAGCTAATTGAATCGCTAAAGCCCGATATTGTTTTGACGGATATTCGAATGCCCAAACTGGACGGTCTTGAGCTGATTAAACGCTTTGCCGACCTGCACACGGCGCCAAAATTTATAATCATCAGCGGATACAGCGATTTTGAGTATGCGCGCAGTGCCATTCGGTACGGCGTTCGCAACTATCTTTTAAAGCCTTTGGACACCAAGGAATTTGCAGACGCGTTTTCCGCCCTCGCTGTTGAGATAGAGGACGAGAGATTGCGCGAAGCCGAAACGCTTGAGCTTTCGCGCTATATCGTCGGTTATTATATCGGGCGTGTAATACACAGTGCCGCCACCCCCAGGATGTGTGATAAGCTTACGTTTATGCTGGGGCTGCTGCCGAATGTGCGGTATCGGCTTGTTTGCGTGATGGTTAAGGATTTTTACCGAATCGAGCAGACAATTGATGTTGTCGGTTTTTTAGAGCAAATGACAAAGACCTTTGGGTTAAAACAGCCACAAGCAGTTTACTATCGCGGCTTAGGTTTGTTTTTTGCGGTTGTGCGGGAGGATTGGCTTGGGAGCATGGATATTGCCCGCGCGAGCGAGGAGCTTGCAGGCAATTTGTCTACATCTGCCGTTGTGTTGGTTAGCGACTGGGGGCGTGGAATTCATGAGCTCGAAAGGGTATATCAACAGCTTCAAACGCTAAGGCTATGGTATCATTTCGGATGTCAATGTGATATATTGATATATGGTGTGACACACGAACCACCGGGTTTAAGCGCTAATATTTGGCTGGATGTGCCTATTCAAAAGCTTACGCATAGTGTTTTGTCCGGCTCGGAGGAAGAAACGCGATTGCTGATTGAACAGTATTATCAGGTAATATCTCTATCGCAATGCTTTCCGCGTTTAACATACTTATATCAATACCGACTGGCCGCGTTGGCGGAAGATCTATCCTCCTTTTACAGCGTAAATATCAAAGAGCATCTGTCGCTGTTTATGCGAGGTATTGAGGATGCAGCTTCCCGCGGATACAAGCAGGAGGCGGAGCAGATTTTTATCCGCCTTAGCCGACTGGCAAATAATCCTTCTTCGATGACTCATTGTGATCTTGCTCAAAGCATTGTAGAATACACGAGAGAGAACATTAAAAATGAGCTTTCTCTTCAGGTATTGGCTGACGTTTTTTCGCTGTCCCCGCTCGTAATAAGCAAGCTGATTCGTAAGCACTGCGGCAAAAAATTCAACGATCTTGTCAACGACATTAAGATTGAAAACGCAAAACGCCTGATCGCCACATCGGACATCAAGCTGTCAGATGTAGCGAATGAGGTTGGGTATCGAGATAATGCGTATTTCTCAAGTAAATTTCGGCAGCTGACGGGGATGCTGCCATCCGAGTACAAAGGTCTTTTTGCCTGACTGGAGGATTGTTGATGAAGCTGTTTCGTTGGTTTAACAATATTGGCATACGCAACAAACTGATTATTGTGTACATAAGCTGTGTGATGCTGCCAACGCTGGTTGGCAGCATCATCTGGATTACGGTGACGGGACAGGAGATGGACGCCAGAGAAACCCAGCAGCTAGACAATATGGCGGAACGCATTGTTTCTAATGTACGTCAGATTGTTCAAAACTCAGTGGATGTTACAAACCAGATCTCTACCGATGTTGCGTTGGGGCGCGATTTGGAGCAAAACTTCAGTGAAGCGGACAGCTATTACCGTTTTTTTTATCATAATTTTCGAACACGCTTTGATATGTATCTGCTTAGTAATCCGTATGTGGCGAACATCACGATGTTCACTTCTAACCCAAACCATTCAAACAGCGGATATTTCCAGTACATCAGCCGGTATGTGCGGCAAGAACAGTGGTACAAGGACCATATGTCCATCGGCAATCATGTTTCACTTGCGCCAATGGAGGCCTCTGCTTTTCTGTCCACCCACTCCAGATACCTGCGCATTATACAAAGGGTAAGACGCGTCACCGAGCCAAACATGAATGAGCAGCTGATTACCGTGGATTTAAAGATGGATCGCATCCTATCTGAGATAGCCGCACAGGCAGACGAGATGGAGATTTATATCCTAAAGGATAATAAAGCGCTGTATATGACGCCCATCTCTGAGCGTGCGGAAATCGGAGAAGAGGTGTCTCTGCTTAACGAGCGCAACCTATACCTTATAGAACGCCCGCTCGGCGACATCGCTCATTTTGACGGTTGGAGCATCCTGGGTGTTTACGACCGTTCGCTTTTGGTCAAACAACGCAACGGCACCTTTTTGTATATCATCGGATGGTCTGCTCTGTTTTCAATTATATCCGTTGTGATTCTATCCCTTGTGCTCAACTCGGTTGTGGTGCGTATTACCCTTCTCACAAAGCATATGAGAAGGATTACGGGGAAGAACTTCTCTCCTTTGGAGTATCAGGATATGGGCACCGATGAGGTGGGGTGGCTGATTCGCTTTTTCAACAACATGATTAATGAGATTAACCGCCTGATTAACGATGTTTATAAACTTGAAGTCCGGCAAAAGGAGATGGAGATTGAAAATGTTCGGGCGGAGCTTCAGTACCTGCAAAGCCAGGCCGACCCGCATTTTTTGTTCAACACGCTTAACGCCATCATGGTTGTGTGTGTGAAAAAGGGGTATACCGAGGTTGTCGAGGTTATTCAAAATCTGGCTAAGCTGCTGCGCCGGCTTTTGGATTCGGGAGACAAGCTGATCCTGCTTAAGGAAGAATTTGACTTTATTGATAAATACCTGATGATTGAGAAGTTTCGGTTTGGGGATAAGTTTGAGTACGAGGTTTCGCTTAGCCCCGAAGCGGAGCAGTTTACCATCCCGCGCATGCTGATTCAACCGTTGGTGGAGAACGCTTGTATCCACGGGCTGCAATCGGTCAGCGGCAGACAGCGCAAGCTAACGCTATCAGCTTATCAAAACGAACACGAAGAAATTGCGATACGCGTTGAAGACAACGGTATCGGAATGGATGAAGATGCCTTACAAGCCATACGTGTCGCGCTTAGAAACCAAGCGGAAAGCGGTGATGCCCGCGTGGGAATCGGGCTGCGAAACGTTTACCGGCGAATGAAGCTTCATTACCGCAATTCCGCGACAATGAAGCTGGAAAGCTACCCCGAAAAAGGTATGTCGGTTACCATCGTTTTGCAAAAAGAAGCGGACTTAACCAAATAGGAGGCGGTATTTTATATGCTGTATCGGCTATACATCGTGGATGACGAGCCGTCTGTGATAGAGGGCTTAGGTTTACTGATTGACTGGTTTGCGGCGGGGTTTACCATCTGTGGTAGTTCCGATAATGGAGAAAACGCATGGAATGATATTCTTCGATACCGACCACATGTCATCCTTACCGATATCCGCATGCCAAATATGGATGGTCTGACACTGATTGAAAAGGCGCGTAGCGCGGGATGTGACGTCCGTTTTGTAATTTTGAGCGGTTATGGCAACTTTGAATACGCACAAAAGGCGTTGCATAACAAGGTCCGGCATTTTTTGCTTAAGCCCTTGAACCGCGAGGAGATCGAGGAGATCTTTGATGATCTGAAGATGGAGATGGATGCTGCGTATGGGGAAGATTCCGCGCACAATAACGCCGCTACGGCACAGTCCGCACGCGAAGATGTGGCCCGTGCGTTGGAGCTGATGGACAAACAAGCTCTTCTGGACGCTACGAAGCCACTGTTCTCTTCTCAAAACAACGGTGCCAAAGAATTTGTGACAATGAGTTATAAACGTTTTATCTCCCAACGCCTCATGGACGATATCTTATACGACTGTTTTACACTGCTTGAATCACGGAATATTGGTTGCGATGTGCTGCTGAAGCAATTGACCGAGAAATGGTACCCTGCGCAAGAGGTTTTTCTCAAGGTAATGTCCGACGCGCTTTCTCTACTTATCGCAGAGCGCAAAAAGGAGTCAAAGCCTCATCTTTACGACGTGCGGGACTATATCCTAGCAAACCTTACGGAGGATATTACCGTAAAGTCATTATCCGAGCAGTTCTTTTTGGACTCAAACTATCTGGGAAACGCGTTTCGCAAGCAGTTTAACCAAAGCATTAAAGATTTTATTAACCAACAACGAATTAATAAAGCCATTGCGCTTATGGAAGGTACGGAGAAGACCGTAAACGAGATTGCGTTGGAATGCGGTTATAACAACTACAATCATTTTTACAAGATGTTTGAACGGTTTTCCGGCACCGTTCCCAGCCAGTATAAACGGCAGAGTACGACCAACGTCTCGAACGAGTTAAGCGCGCACAAGCCGCAATAGCAATGACATAGCCATAACAATCCTGACAAGAATTCAGGAATACAGTTCGTGCTTTTTATTATAACGATTAGGAGAAGTCTCTATGTCCACAAGTAACGCGGTCGTCAACAATCCCCTTTTTCTTGCTGATTTTCCCGACCCTGCTGTGCTTTTTGTTGACGGAACCTTCTATATGACCACCACATCTATGCACTTCATGCCGGGTATCCCCATCATGCGTTCCTACGACTTGGCTAATTGGGAAGTGGCTGCATATGTGTACCCCACATTTTTAAGTAACGCCGCACATAATCTGACCGACGGGCAGAACATCTACGCAAACGGGTCATGGGCAACCAGCCTTCGTTACCACAAGGAGTATTTTTATGTTTGCTTTAACTGCAACGATGCGCAGAACACCTTTGTGTACCGTACAAAAAACATTCTGGAGGGTCCTTGGGAGCACAGCATCTTGCCCGGCTTTCATCACGACCCCTCCTTGTTGTTTGAGGAGGACGACAGGGTGTATCTTGTTTACGGAAACGGTACTATTTACATAATGGAACTGACAGGGGATGCGATGCGTGTCAAGCCCGACGGCATACACCGTGTTTTAGTGGATACGCCAAAGGTGGACGGGCTGAACTGCGAAGGCAGTCATATCCATAAAATCGACGGACACTACTATCTGATGCTGATTCAGTGGCCGAAAACCGGTACCGGTCGCCGGATTCAGTGGTGCTACCGTTGTGACACCCTGCTGGGGACCTATGAGGGGCGGGTGGTGCTGGATGACAGCTTCGGCTATAAAAACAACGGGGTGGCGCAGGGTGGTCTGTTTTGCGCGAACGGCAACTGGTATGCCATGCTGTTTCAGGATCATGACTCGGTAGGTCGATGCCCTGTGTTACTGCCGGTAGTATGGGAGGATGGATGGCCGGTTTTGGGTCGGGATGGTACGGTTCCGGCCACATATGAAGTGCCCTTCCCGGCGCGTCCATTACACCCGTTTACCGCAAGCGATGAGTTTGATTACGAGCAGGAAGCGTTGTCTCTCATCTGGCAGTTTAACCACAACCCTGATAATCGGTACTGGTCGGTAACCGTGCGCCCGGGATTTTTGCGCCTGACAAACGGTACGGTTAGCCCCTGCCTTGTGCAGGCACGCAACACCCTTACCCAGCACACGGTGGCTCCAACCTGCACCTTTTGGACCAAGCTTGATACCGACGGTATGCGCCCAGGCGATTGTGCTGGCATTGCCGCATTTCAGCATCATTTTGGCATGATTGGGATTTATTACGGGCATAACGGCAAGCAGCTGACGATGCGAGTGGGCAACGGAGCCAAAGAGACGACCTGTGCCAACGTTGCGCTTGAGCAAACGCAGGTGTACCTGAAAGTTGATTTTGACTTTACTGACGGCACGGATATTGCGCGGTTTTATTACTCTTACGACGAAACCGTCTGGAGGGAGTTTGGTACGCAGCTAAACATGACCTACCTGCTTGAGCACTTTGCCGGCTACCGGGCGGCACTATTTAGTTATGCAACGTTATCTGCCGGAGGATATGCGGATTTTGACTTTATGCGGTTTAGTGATGTTAACCCGTCCTGACAGTCGGTATAATTTGGCGCCGATTGTTTTGAAATCGGATTTCTTATCACTACCCTATCTATCAAATACAATGCAAAACGCCCGACTGGTCTTGCGGCAGGATGAGTCGGGCATTTTTATTTCGTGCAAGTTCAGTATGTAAGAACAAGTGTTTTTGGGGTTGTCAGATATTGTCTACCGAGAATATTTCAGTAGTGTTCAGCAGTTGTCGTTTGGTGTATGCATTTATGTTGTTGTCTTCTCATACAGATATTGATAGGCAGTTGATTCAAAGAATATGTTCCGACGAGGTGATGATAATGAGCAAACAAAAGTCTATGCCAGATGCGGATGTTCTGTTTTATCTCATAGTATGGGGGGCGCTATGGGGCATCTTCGAAGCAACCGCGGGGGCGGTGATACATCTGCTACCGTTACCGGTAGGTTGGCTGGTATGGTACCCGGTTGCGTGCTTTTTCATGGCAAATGTGTATTGTAAAACGAGAAAGGTCTTCTCGGTTATGCTTGTTGGTATGCTGAGCGCCGCTATTAAAATGCTAAATCTGCTTTTACCTATGAGCGTAGACAGGGTGATTAACCCTGCCGTTTCGATTGTGTTTGAGGCATTGACACTTTCGCTTGCTCTGTTTATCCTTAATCGCACCGGAGCAACAAAACGAAATCCGCTAATTATGGCCGGGGCAGCATTGGGTATGAACACCGCGTGGCGGCTGCTGTACCTCCTCTATTTGCTGTTTGCCGCGCCGGAATGGATTCGTGAGATATCGGTTCTTGCCACCACAGAACAACTCCTGACTTTTTTGGTGATACACAACTTGGTAACCAGCACTGTTTTGGCGGGTGGCGCACTGCTTCTTCCGCATATGCTAAAACCGGTTCGGTGGATAGAGAGCAAATTGTCTGCTCCTGCACTTCAGCGCGTTTCCATCAAGGTTGGGCTTGCTGTTGTGTTGATTGGCACAAATATTGCATTGCAGCTGTTGATATAAGCTTAATAACCGTAACACTATGCCTCTGCCCAACGATTTTGGACAGAGGCATTTTCTTAGCTTATGATGTCTACTAAAGTCTTCGTAAAAGCCATAAAAGAAAGCTTTTGCTCGGATACTATTTAAGCTAATTAGCTGTACGTGCAATTTGCGTATTGTCGGTTGAGCGATCAGCAAACACCGGTACGGGATTGGGCTGAGATTCCGCGCGGTAATCCACGTTAAACTTTTGCTGATGCTGCGAAACTACCAGGTGACTGGCAACGGTATCCACATCATTGTTTACGCGGTTCTGATAAAAAAAGAACTCGTGGTTTGCCGGCAACTCGGCAACAGGTGTATACTGCTCGCGGTTTGCGGTAAGCAGTATTTGCTCTGCCAGCACTTTTCGCACATATTCACGGGTGTCATGAAACTGCAGCAGCTTTGGGAACTCGCCGTTTGGAATAACCTGCTGCCAATCCTTACCCTCGTATTTTTTAAGCAGTTCTACCGCGTTGTGAAGATGCGAAATCTCCTGTTCTAGATGACTCTCCCAAATGCTTTTTATATTGGTATCCAGTTCATCCTGATAAAAAGAATAGTACAGGTAGCATTCCATATACTCATGCAGCAACAGATTCTCAAGCCAGGTGGCATTGGGGCAGAGCAAAGAGCCGTAATGGGAAACATGCTGTTCTTCGATCATGGCAATCTCCATATACAGCTTGCGGCCTGCGTCATTGTGATAGGTATTGCCGATATTCATATAGAAATTCATGGTCTGCTGCTCGCCTGAGGTGATGATGAGTGTGTTGAGCTTAGTACGAATGTCGGCCGTTGAGAAGTCTACTGGACTTTTAACCGAGTCATAAGGAAACCGGTGTTCGGCTATCGTCGGTCTTCCGGGGGTAATGTCCACATAGCTTTTTACAAGCTGCTGTGAGGGGATCTGCGAATCCAGGTCAAGCAGGTTGGCGTAGCGGTACAGATGATCGAAATCCTCAAGCAAAGCAAAATCAAGAGCCTGCTTCACAACCACATTGGGTTCGTTTTGGGCAAGCCACGCCGTTAAGTCTACCGCTACATGCTCATATCCTATTGTCGTTTCCAATGCAGTCTCGTCAATGGGCTTGAGCCAGTTGATATGCTTTTGCTGCTGCTGTTCCACACGCCGCGTTAAGGCAAGCTCCCGGCGCAGGTCTTGATCCTGACAATTGCGATGGAACTGATGCTTAAACATCACGCATTCCACCTCAATACCGTTCATTAGAATAATGCGCAGCTTGGTATACGGGTCTACGGTTTTTTTACAGTAGGCAGTTGGGTACATCGTGCCCCAGTTCATGATACCATCGACGACCTTGATGGGCTTTTGCTCAAATGGATTCATACACTTCACTCCTTATTTAAAATGCTTATAGCCATGAGCAAAACCGAAAAAACCCAGATATAAAGCGGGTTCACGAGCATGGCAAACTCGTCTTGTCACTCCAAAAATATATAGAAACGACCAGCTCACAATGGTATAATTTTGTTGGGAAA
>JAEWPV010000001.1 GCA_023460535.1 Bacillota bacterium | reverse complement strand
CGAGGATTTTCAGTCCTCTGCTCTACCAACTGAGCTACAGAAGCACTTGGTGGCGACCTGAAGGGGACTCGAACCCCTGACCTCTAGCGTGACAGGCTAGCGTTCTAACCAACTGAACTACCAGGCCGTATGGTGGGAACAACAGGGCTCGAACCTGTGACCCTCTGCTTGTAAGGCAGATGCTCTCCCAGCTGAGCTATGCTCCCACGTTAGCTGTCGTGCGTGACAACGAATTATATTTTACTATAATAAGTCCCGATTGTCAACACTCTGACTTGTATTTTTATAAGGAATTGAACCAATCATTCTATCTGCAATTTGTGTAACACTTTAAATAGACCAATGTCAATGCTATGCCATGAGAAGCCTTGACTTTGCCGAATTACAGGGTATAATTAGGGATAAACACGAATAAAATGATAAAGGATGATCAAGCTATGCCCTACAAGGTGTTGGGAGCGACGCTGAAGGCTTTGTCCGACCCCAACCGGCTCAAGATTGTTGACATCCTGTCCTACGGCGAGAAATGCGCAAATGACATCTTGAGCGAGTTGGATATTACGCAACCTACGTTATCGCACCATATGAAGGTTTTGCAAAAGCTCAATCTTGTGGTGTGTAGAAAGTCGGGTTTATGGCGGTATTATTCGCTAAACCACGAAGAATGGGTTCGGGTTCACGAGGTATTAAGCTATATCTATAACGAGAAATACTAATATTTCGCAACGGGACTATATAATGCCCCGTTGCTTTTTATTTATTGCTCTATTGCCCTGACGCAAGAATACTCTTGAGCTCAATCTCGCTAAAATGATACTTCTTGTTGCAAAAATGGCAGACGACTTCGGCCTGCTTATCCTGTTCAATCATCTCGGTAAGCTCTTGTATGCCTATTGCGGCAAGAGCCTTTTCATACCGTTCTTTGCTGCACTTACAGCGATATTCGAGTGTGGTCTCGTCCAAAATCTCGGGTTCAAGCCCGTTTAAGACGCGATGACAAATATCCTCTAATGTGACGCCTTGAACCAGCATATTTGTTACCGAATCAAGCTCACTTAGATTGTGTTCCAGCGTGGTGATGCAGCTTTCATCCGCGCCCGGCAGCAGCTGAATAATAAAGCCTCCCGCAGCTCTTACCGTCAAATCGGGATTTACAAGTACCCCCAAAGCGCATACCGTCGGTGTCTGCTCGCTGGCGGCGTAATAACCGGTAATGTCCTCGGCAATTTCGCCCGAGATAATCGGAACCTGGCCGACATAAGGCTCTTTGAGTCCCAAATCCTTTATTACATAAAGCGTGCCGTTTTTCCCCACTGCCCCTGCAACATCCAGCTTTCCCTTTTCATTCAAGGGCAGTTCAACAATCGCGTTACCCACGTATCCCCGCACGTTGCCCTGACTATCCGAAACAGCAATGATCGAACCGGCAGGACCGTCACCCGCCAAACGCAGGGTAAGTGAACTGTCCTCCCCTTTCAGCATCGAACCCATCATAGCGGCGGCGGTCAGCAGTCTGCCGAGTGCAGCCGTTACGACGGCCGACGCCGAGTGAATTTGCTCCGCACACGAAACAATATCCGTGCTGTCTATTGCATACGCGACCGCACTGCCATCGGCAGAGATCGCGCGAACCAGTCTTGCCATATCAATAATCCCTTTCCGGTTAAACGGAACCGTCTATAACAGGTTAACCGTTTGACCTCTTCGCTACAATTATCATGCGCTGTGTGTTTTCCTCTATCGAGTTCAGTGTGTCGTCACCATAACATGCCACAACATGCAGATTAGCCAGTAAAAGCAGGTCTGTTAATTCTGTTAACGTATACGCACGCTCACTAAACTGCTCGGTGCTTCGGTAATATTCCCCGGTTTGCAGGCGCTCAAAAAAATCAAGCCGTATCGTTGTTGTGCGGCTTGATTTTTGATAGGCATTTTGCCATACGCAGTAAACATCATCGCAGTCATACACAAAGGCGTTATCGGCCAATACCTGCTCGTGCTTATACTGCGTATTTGCATCAAAAATGAACACACCGGCGGGGTCCAAAAACAACGCAACCCGTTCAAAACAGCGCAAGAGTGTTTTTTCTGACGTAATATGGTTTACGCTATCCAGCGCACAGATGCAAGCGTCTATCGTGCCGTACATGTCAATATGCTGCATCTGTTGGCACAAATATTGCACACCCAACTGTTCGGGCGTTTTTTCTATCGCGCGGCTCAGCATTTCATAAGAGCCGTCCACGCCAATTACATCGTAGCCGCGTTGCGCAAGCTGGATAGACAGGCTTCCTGTTCCGCATGCAAGATCAAGCAGCAGCTTGTTGCCGTTACCATGTCGTTTCATCAGCAAATCAAAGTAATCCGCGCGTTTTTCGTAATCTACATTTTGAGTCAGTTGGTCATAATATTTCGCAAAGATGTGATAACCGCTCATTTTTCTTCCTGTTCCAGTCTTTTAAACACAATGCTGTAGCCGTCGCACCCATAGTTCAGGGAACGGTTAACCCTGCTGATTGTTGCGGTGCTAGCGCCTGTTGCGTTTACAATGTCGCTGTAAACATGCTTTTCACTAAGCATCTTGGCGACCTGAATGCGCTGGGACAGCGCTTTTAACTCCGGAACGGTGCACAAATCCTCAAAAAAGCTATAACATTCGTCAAGGGATTCCAGTTTTAATATTGCCTTAAACAGATATTCAATATTTGGGTCTTGCAGCTTGTTATTCATTTACAATCAAGCCTTTCCGTTCTACACAAAACGCGTAGAATCATTGTGTTAAGTATATTGATTTTGCCCTTGTATCGATTCCTCAGGCATGTCCTATTGCTACTAATAGTAACACACTGAATTGTGAAAGTAAATACTGGATAAGCGGGCTATCCGTAAGCGTATTGGAACACGGTTAAATGTCGCCGCAGAGGATATCTTCTATCCGTTGCTTTGCCACAACCAAACGTGTTTGTCCGTCCTTTACCATGACTACGGCGGGACGCGGTAAGCGATTGTAAGAGGAGGCCATGGAAAAGTTATATGCACCGGTGCATAGCACAGCAATGATATCGCCTGTAGAAAACTGCTGCAAGGGCATTCTCTCCCCAAGCAGATCGCCGCTTTCGCAGCACCGTCCGGACAATGTAACGACCTGATCTTTAGGTTCATTCATGCGAGTTGCAACCTCTGCTGTATATCGGGCACGGTACAACGCATAACGCGGGTTATCGGTCATTCCGCCATCCACGGCCACATAGATTCTTCCGTTAGCCATATTTTTAATACAGCCTGCTGTATATAACGTTATTCCGCATGGCCCGATAACGGAGCGTCCCGGTTCTATTGTTATGGACGGTATTTCTTGCCCGTTAATCTTGCAACGATCGCGAATCACCACTGTTATGCGCCTTATATAGTCCTCTGGCTGGGGAACCATATCATCTTCACTATAAGCAATCGCGTAGCCTCCCCCCATGTTTAACTCGTGGAGGACTGCTCCCGACTCAAGGTAGACCTCATGAAAAAAATCCGACATGCGCCGTGCAGCAAGCTCAAATGGAAGCACATCCGATATTTGTGAACCGATGTGGCAGTGCAAGCCATGCAGATTGAGAAAAGGATCATTCAGCGCTGACTCAACCGCCCGTTGCGCATCCCCGCAGGATAAGGAGAAGCCAAATTTCGAATCCTCCGATCCGGTCAGAATCGCTTGATGGGTATCGGCATGAACACCGGGTGTGATGCGAAGCAGAATATCCGCCTTGGTCTGTTTTGCTGCGGCAAGCTGATGAATCAGACTTAGTTCCTCAAACGAGTCAACCACAATTCTGCCAACGCCATACTTCAATGCTTCAGACAGGGTATCTACCGGCTTGTTGTATCCATGTAAGATCATGCGGTTAGGCGGAAAGTCTGCCGCAAGTGCGGTATGCAACTCCCCACTAGACACGATGTCAAGGTATAGTCCTTCACAGTTCGCGATGCGACAGATTTCCTTGCAGCAAAATGCCTTACAGGCATACGCAACCCTTCCGTCATCAAAGCAATCATTCATCGTGCGTACAAATTCCCGGCATCTTCGTTTAATTGCTACCTCATCCAATACATACAGCGGTGTACCATATTGTGCGCACAGGTCGGTACAGTCAACACCGCCAAATATCATGTGACCATCTTGCTTATGCGAAGGTTTGGGGCAAAACATACGCTATCCCTCCTATGCACCTCCGGTGCAGGCAGGTTATCGTATTATTCTATTCCGTCTCCTCCGGCTCGGTTACTTCCTCAATAATCTTTCTTATCTCCTGAGCACCCTCCCCGGTCATGGACGAAAACGGAATCATCGTAATCTCGTCGGCATAGGGTATCTCTGTTAAAAAGCCCGCCATCCGCTCTTTGCGCTGCGTTGCAGACAGCTTGTCGCACTTCGTAAGCACAATAACAAACGGGATCTCCTGTTCTACAAGCGTAGCAAGCATACTCTGGTCATCCGCTGAGGGTGGATGGCGCATATCGAGCAGTTGAAAAACTAGCGCTAAGTTTCTGCCTTGCGAATAATATGCGCCAATCAACTCCTGCCAGCGGCGCTTCTCGGACTTGGAAACCTTTGCATACCCGTATCCCGGCAGGTCAACCAACCGCACATCCTCGGCAAGCTTATAAAAGTTAATGGTAGCAGTTTTTCCCGGCATAGAGCTTACTCTGGCCAGTGATTTTCTGTTTAACAGTTTGTTGATTAATGAGGACTTGCCAACATTGGAACGCCCGGAAAATGCAACCTCCATGCCGACATCCGCAGGCAACTGGGAGGAAAGCCCATAGGATGCCTCAAATACCGCGTTGTTAAAATTCATCTTCCCTCTCACTCTCTTTCGTTTATCATCTTTATGGGATAATCAAGCTAGGTACATTTTTATAGTATATCCTTTATACAACACAGCAGTCACGTCATAAACGTGACTGCCAATCGTGTCGTTCAATTAACACCAAAAATGACTATTGCGGAATAATCGTAGGGTCTATGCCACCCGAAATCTTTTTGCTCAGCTCAACGCCGTTCGGGACCACTGGGTCCTTTATTCGGGTATCTGCACATTCATCAGTGCAAAATAACAGCGCAGTTTTGAGTACAGTATCAACATCCTCGGCAAACACAAAACTGAGTGCCTGCTTCACCGTTTCGTCTATCTCTTCCAAATCGGCTCGGTTGTCCTCAGGAATTACTACAGTCTTTACACCGGCACGGTAGGCGGCCATTGTCTTTTCCTTTAAGCCGCCGATGGGTAATACGCGACCGCGAAGGGTAATCTCTCCTGTCATAGCCACCTCACGTTTAACAGGAATATTGGTCAGAGCCGAAACCAACGCCGTTACCATCGTAACGCCCGCAGACGGACCATCCTTAGGAACGGCACCTTCCGGTGCGTGAATGTGAATATCGCGATCTTTATAGAAATCCTCATCAATCTTAAGCTTATCTGCCTTGCTGCGGATGTAGCTGACCGCGATATTTGCCGATTCTTTCATCACATCGCCAAGCGAACCGGTGAGCTGAATTTTACCCGTACCCTTTACAACGTTAACCTCGATCATCATAATCTCGCCGCCCACACTCGTCCATGCAAGTCCGGTGACTACGCCAATCTCGTTCTTTTTCAATATGTCATCAGGGCGGAACTTACGCGCTCCCAAAAACTCGCCGATATTCGCGTCCGAAATGGTCACCTTGGTCTCGGAGCCTTCTACAATCAGCTTGGCAGCTTTTCTGCACAGCGAGGAAACCGTGCGCTCGAGCTTTCGCACGCCAGCCTCGCGGGTATAATAATCAATAATCGCGTACAACGCGCTATCCATAATCTTTAGATTCTTTGCAGATAACCCATTTCGCTTAACCTGCTTTGGCGCAAGATGCTTGCGCGCGATATGGAATTTCTCCTCCCGCGTATAGCTTGAAAGCTCAATGACCTCCATTCGGTCAAGCAGCGGTGCCGGGATTTCACTTTTATCATTTGCAGTAGTGATAAATAGAATATTGCTGATATCAAACGCAAGCTCTATGTAATGGTCGCGAAATGCCTTGTTTTGCTCGGAGTCGAGCACCTCCAGCAGTGCAGAAGCCGGATCTCCTCTGAAATCGTGGCTGAGTTTATCCACCTCATCCAGCAGGATCAACGCGTTTTTGCTGCCGGCACGGCTTAGGGCGTCGATAATACGCCCGGGCATCGCACCCACATAGGTCTTTCGGTGTCCTCTGATATCCGACTCGTCCCTGACGCCGCCGAGCGAAATGCGCGCGTACTTTTTGCCAAGAGCCGCCGCCACAGAACGAGCAATTGAGGTTTTACCCACACCCGGAGGACCTACAAGACAGATTATCTGGCCTGTAATATCCGGTGCAAGCTTACGCACCGCAAGCAGTTCCAATATGCGCTCCTTCACCTTCACAAGGCCGTAATGGTCGCGGTCAAGGATGCGCTTTGCCTTAGCTATATCAATCTTATCTTTGGTTTCTTTGTTCCAAGGCAGATCTAAGCAGGTATCAAGATAATTGCGGATTACGCTCGCTTCCTGCGAGTTATATGGCATCTTGAACAGACGCTCCGCTTCTTTGGTCAGTTTTTCAGAGGCTTCTTTGGGCAGGTTTAACCGCTCGATGCGATCAAAATACTCCATCGCCTCTTCCTGCACACTGTCGCCATCCCCAAGCTCACTGGAGATAACCTTCATCTGCTCACGCAAAAAGTACTCACGCTGATTTTTATCTACCTGCTGCTTAACCTTGTCATATAGATCCTTCTCGATAGTAAGTACACTGTTTTCATCCTCAAGAATCTGAACCAGCAGCTCTAGGCGACGAATGGGAGAGCTCTCTTCTAAAATACGCTGCTTGTCACCAGTTTTGAGCATCAGGTTGCCCGCTATGTACTCGCAAAGGTAAACGGGATCCTCACTTGCCATAACGTTGAGCATATAATCCTTTGGCATCTGAGGGGTAAGATACGAGTACTCCTCAAAAAGATCCTTCACGGTGCGCATCAGCGCCTCCGCGGTATCTTTCTGCGTTTTTGTACGAATTGCTTTGAGTGGTAACTCCTCTACCATAGCGGACATAAAGGGGTCTTCCTGTAATATATCTACCAGCTTCGCTCGATAAAGCCCTTCGACCAAGACGCGCAGGCTGTCGCCAGGCATCTTAAGTATCTGCCGCACCTCGGCAACAACACCCACAGAATACAGGTCGTAGTCCTTCGGCTCATCTTCACGAATATCCTTTTGTGTAACCAAAAAAACAAGCTGATTATTGCCCATCGCTTCATTTAAGGCAAGCACCGACTTTTTTCTGCCTACATCAAAATGTAAAACCATATTCGGATATACTACCAAACCTCTTAACGCCAGCATGGGGAGCCTAGCCGTTTTTACCTGAGCAGTTTGTTGATCCATTAAGGTTCCCTCCAATTTACCGGCAAAAGCATTTTATCTAATACAATGGCATCGTCAATCAATCCGTATCACGAAATAACACTGATTAAAACGAGCACTTCTTACCCCATTATATTAGAAAACACCCATCAGTTCAACAAATTTTATGACAACAATTCTTTTCAATATTATTAACACTTCACACCAAGGTTACTGTTTATATGCGGAAGCAAACATACCGTTAATCAAGGGGGGCTTCAATAAAATGTAAAGCCAACACCATATCGATGTCGACTTTACAATCATCTTTATGCATTATCTTCTAACTTACCGAGCTTTTTCTCGGTGTTTTGGGGCGCTTAGATGCAAGCATCACACTGGTGGCACGCTTATCCGGGTTACGAATATATTGGGGAGGTTCCTCGCCTAAAATGCTCTTTTTCGTTATACTGACGGTCTCAATCGTTACATCACTGGGCACCTGGAACATCACATCCGAAAGCGCATTTTCAATGATAGAACGCAATCCGCGTGCGCCGGTTTTAAGCTCAATGGTGCGGTGCGCTATCGCTCTGAGCGCGTCGTCTTCAAACTCCAGCTTAACGCCATCCATCTCAAACAGCTTGACGTACTGCTTAATCAGCGCATTCTTTGGCTCACGCAGGATGGTAATCAGCATATCTTCATCAAGATTTTCCAATACAGTTATTACAGGCAGACGACCGACCAGTTCGGGAATCAGCCCGTATTTTACTAGGTCGTGAGGGGTTACCTGCTGCATCAGCTTTTCTGTGGCAACCTCACGCTTTTCTTTTAGCTGAGCGCCAAAGCCAAGAGAGCTTACGCCAACCCGCTTTTCTATCAGCTTATCAATACCGTCAAAGGCACCGCCGCAGATAAACAGGATATTTGCGGTGTTAATCTGAATAAACTCCTGCTGTGGATGCTTTCTGCCGCCCTGGGGAGGAACATTAGAGAGTGTTCCCTCCAAAATCTTCAGTAACGCCTGCTGAACCCCCTCGCCGCTAACGTCGCGGGTAATGGAGGTGTTTTCGGATTTTCTGGTAATCTTATCAATTTCATCAATGTAGATAATCCCGCGCTCGGCCTTCTCTATATCATAGTCTGCCGCCTGAATCAGCCGCAGCAGAATGTTCTCTACGTCCTCACCAACGTAGCCGGCCTCGGTTAACGTTGTGGCATCGGCAATGGCAAACGGGACATCGAGAATCTTCGCCAGCGTCTGTGCCAGCATTGTCTTTCCTACTCCGGTAGGACCAAGCAACAACACATTGCTTTTTTGCAGCTCAACATCATTGGTGCCATGGTAAAAGATGCGTTTGTAGTGGTTATAGACCGCAACCGAAAGGGTTATTTTAGCCTTGTCCTGACCGATTACGTACTCATCCAGAAAACGCTTCATCTCTTGTGGAGTAGGCACCGTAATACTGCTGTCGTTTTTTTGCTTGTTGGAACGTGAACTGGAAAGCGGCGAACTGTCGGTAAGGATGCTTTGACAAAGCTCGACACATTCGTTGCAAATATATACACCGGAACCAGCAATAATACGGTCTACCTCATTTTGCTGTTTCCCGCAGAAAGAACATCTTATGGATTTGCTTTCATCCTTGCCCATATTGAACCCTCATCTCATTCCGCCGCGAGTGCATACATCAGTCTGTACCTTGCAGCCACGCAGCTTACATACGCCTGAAAAAAACAGACGGGACTGTAATGCAAAAGCAAAGCCTGTTCGACTTTGCTTTTGCTTTATTGTTTTACTATCTTGAGGTAATAACTTTATCGACCAGTCCGTATTTCATAGCCTCTTCGGCAGTCATAAAGTTGTCGCGCTCTGTGTCACGAACAATTACATCAAGCGGCTGCCCGGTCTGCTCGCTGAGCAGTTGATTCAGCTTTGCCTTGATGGCAATCAGACGGTCGGCGTGAATCTTTATGTCGGTAACCTGTCCGCGGAACCCGCTGGACGGCTGGTGAATCATAATTTCGCTGTTTGGCAGAGCAAAACGCTTACCCTTAGCGCCTGAGGACAGTAAAAATGCACCCATCGACGCGGCCATACCGACACAAATGGTAGATACATCACACTTGATGTATTGCATCGTATCATATATCGCCATACCAGAGGTTACAGAACCTCCCGGGCTGTTGATGTAAAGATGAATATCCTTATCAGGGTCCTGACCTTCAAGGTAGAGCAACTGCGCAACCACAAGACTTGCCGTTACGTCGTTAACCTCTTCTGATAGCATTACAATGCGGTCGTTAAGCAATCTAGAGAAGATATCATAGGAACGTTCTCCTCGATTGGTTTGTTCTATTACCATTGGTACTAAGCTCATATCGTTTTCTCCTGCCTTTCAAATGCGCTGCAGCCTACTATAACACGGGAAACAGCGCTGAATTGGTGTGTTTATATGGGTAAACTCAAGTTGATTTATTCCTCGGTTTTCGCTTTGGGCTGTGCCTTTTTTCTAGCGGCGGGCTTTTTAGGAGCGGGAGCCTCTTCAGCGGCGATTTCAGCATCACTCGAAGCTTTCTTTGCAGCTGCCTTCTTTGGTTTTACTGTCTTATTGGGCTGCTCACCCGCCTGCTTCTCAGTAATCTCGGCGCTGCTGCGCACAAGGTCAATTGCCTTATTCACAACAATATCCTTGGAAAGCTCTTGGGCTGCAACAAAGCCCTTAACCTGCTCTGCTTCCAGCTTATAAGCATCAGCAATCTTCTTGTATTCTGCGTCGAGATCCTCCTCCGAAGCGGTAAGGGACTCAAGCTCTGCAATCTTCTCAAGCGCGAGACGAATCTTTACCTGACGCGTAGCCTGCTCCTCAAAGGTTTTGCGGAAGGACTCCATCGAGCCGTTTGTATACTGCAGATAGGTATCCAAATTAAGCCCCTGAGACTTTAAGCGATACTCAAAATCCTGCACCATTTCATCCACACGCTTTTGGTACATCACTTCGGGAATATCGCCTTCCATCGCATCAATAATCTGGTCAATGATGGCATTTTCTACGTGTTCGGTCGCGTGATGTTCTTTTTGCGCAAGAATATTCTTCTTAATGTCCTCTTTAAACTCAGCAAGCGTATCAAACTCACTGACATCCTTAGCAAACTCGTCATCCAGCTCAGGCAGCTCGGTGCAACTAATCTCGTTGAGCTTCACCTTAAATACCGCCGGCTTACCCTTCAGTTCCTCGGCATGATACTCCTCCGGGAAGGTTACGTTAACATCAAACTCCTCGCCGATGCTGTGCCCGACAATCTGCTCCTCGAATCCGGGGATAAACTGTCCGGAACCGAGAACCAAGGTATAGCCCTCTCCTTTTCCGCCTTGAAAAGGAACCCCGTCGACAAAGCCCTCAAAATCGATAACCGTGCTGTCGCCTTGTGCAGCGGCGCGGTCTTCAATGTTGATGATTCGTCCACTGCGATCCTGGTGGCGCTTCAGCTCCGCTTCAATCTCCTCATCGGATACGAGGGGAGTTTCTTTCTCTGCCTTAAGTCCTTTGTAGACCTTAACGGTCACCTCAGGTTTTACATAAACCTTGGCTAAAAAGGTAAAACCGGTTACTTCAAGAGAAGTTACCTCAATCTCGGCACGATCCACGGGTTCTATACCCACTTCTTTCACAGCCGCATCGTATGCTGAGGGATACAGCTCATTTACCGCATCCTCCCAAAATACCTGCTCGCCATACAGCTTCTCAATCATTTTTCTGGGGGCCTTACCCTTGCGGAAGCCGGGTACCTGTATTTTAGGAGCATTCTTTTTAAATGCACGGGTTACGGCTTCGGAAAACTCCTCGCCTCCCACAGCAATTTCAAGCTCGTATTTATTCTTTTCGATTTCCTTTGATGATTTTAACTGCATGTTGTACAATCCTTTCGTCACCGCATAATCTTTGGTGGTAAACGTTCCACTGAACGGTAGAGCCCTACGGCATTAAAACCCTAGGGTAATCTATCCTTTCAATTATATCACAATCATTTTTTTATTTCTACAGGTTCGCTCGTTTTTTACCTATCGCATAAATTATCGTATACGAAGCGGCTTAAATTTCAAATAATCGGCAGAGGTCATAATATATTCTATGCCATCCACCCTGCCTTGTACCGCATAATTACACCCGTTACCATGTATATGACCGTAATAACAAGTCATTACAGGGTATTGATACAGAACATCCAGTATCTCATAGCAACGTTCTTTGCCAAACAACGGGGGGTAATGCAAAAAGCACAGTAATTCAAGCCCGGTTTTTGCACCCTGCTCCAAAGAAGCTTTTAACCTGCCCGCTTCACGCAGAATTACCTTCTGGTCGGTTGGTTCACTACCATCAAATATCCAGCCTCTGGTTCCGCAGATACTGACTCCCTCGGCGCATATGCTGTTATTGTGAAGAATACGGATGCTGTTTATGCCATGTTGGGCAAAAAAAGTTTCCATTTTCGTTCGGGTAGTCCAAAAATAATCGTGGTTGCCTTTTAGAATAATTTTTTTGCCCGGCAACGATTCGATAAACAAAAAATCATTAAGAGCGCCGGCAAGATCCTGAGCCCAAGAGATATCTCCTCCGATTACAACACAATCCTCGTCGGAAACCGACTGCATCCAGTTGTCTCGAATACGCTCGATGTAGCCGTCCCATCCGGGAAAAACGTCCATGGGTTTGTTTGTGCCAAGGGAAAGGTGCAGGTCTGATATTACATATAACGCCACAAAGCACCTCCTTTAATCAAAGTATATTCAAATACGCCGCATCAATACTAGTTAAGAAAGGAGGTGATATTGATGAAGGATGAAAAAATGAAGCAGGACAATCACTCAGCGCATGAGCATCTTGATGGAATCATCTGCGATGTAAACAATTGTGTTTACAACGAGCAAAATCAATACTGCACGGCAACGCATATCAAGGTTGGGCCCAACTTTGCGGCAACAAAGAACGATACCGCTTGCGTGACGTTTGAGCATCGGTAGCACGTGGGATAATCGATTGCGCGAATGCCAACAGAGGTATTCGCGCAATCAATTTTTGTGTATGCTAATCTTTAATTCCAAGATAGTTGTACACCGCGTCGCGCATAGAGCTGCTGTCACAGCATTTCTCAAATAGCACGTTGCGGTCTTCCAGTCCTTTAAGCGGTTCGGGGATTGGTTCCCCCGTCTTTTCTAAAAGCCTTTGTGCAAGAACAAACTCTGACGCTTCATCCTTGTAACCGGATACCGCTTCATACACGCTTGCGGGAAACTTATAGGCATTTGCGGTAGAAGCGATTACCGACACCGTCTTATCCTTAGTTTTGGCTACATAGTCTTGGTACACCTTATACGCAACCGCGGTGTGGGTATCCGCAACATAAGTACAACCTTCAAACAGACTGCGGATGGTTTGCTTAGTGCTCTCGTCATCGCAGTAGTCGCCGACAAACAGCTCGTTTAGCTTAGCAAGAATCTCCGGCTTCACTTCATATCGTCCCGAATTTGACAATGCAGTCATGCACTCGGTCATGTATGAATCATCCTCCTCAGAAAGATGATACAACAATCTCTCAAGGTTGCTGGAGATAAGAATATCCATTGACGGAGAGATGGTAGTGTAAAACGGCCGATTGGTATCATATACGCCGGTGTTTATAAAGTCCGTGAGTATCTTATTGGCATTGGAAGCGCAGATAAAACGAGAGACAGGCAAGCCCATTCGTTTGGCATAGTAAGCTGCCAGAATATTGCCGAAATTACCCGTGGGAACTACGACATTGATCGGGTCGCCAAGGCGGATGCATTCATCCTTTACCAAATCACAATAAGCGCTGATATAGTATACAATCTGCGGCAAAAGCCTACCCCAGTTAATGGAGTTGGCACTGGAAAAAACAAGCCCGTTTTCAGAAAGCTTATTTATCGTTTCTTTGTCGGTAAATATCCGCTTTACTTCGCGCTGACAATCATCAAAATTGCCCTTAACGGCACACACAAACACATTGTCGCCGTCCTGCGTAGTCATCTGCAGTCGTTGCATCTCGCTGACACCGTCTTGGGGATAAAAGACCATAATACGGGTACCAGCTACATCCTTAAAACCCTCAAGCGCCGCTTTTCCGGTATCACCTGATGTTGCGACTAGAATTACCACCTCTTTGCCTGAGATGGTTTTTTTTGCGCTTACCGTCAGAAGATACGGCAAAATTTGAAGCGCCATATCCTTAAACGCGCAGGTGGGTCCATGCCAAAGTTCCAGCATATATACGCTCTCGCCCAATCTAGAAAGCGGAGCGGGGATATCATTGTCAAACTTCCCACCGCCGTAAGCACCCTCCGTGCAAAGCTTAATCTCATCCAGCGAAAAATCGGTCAGATACTTCATCAGTATGCTTTGTGCGCGCTCAATGTAGTTCATATCACATAGTGCTTTGATGTCGTTTTCCGTCAGCACGGGAATATGCTCGGGAACAAACAGTCCGCCGTCCGCTGAGATTCCCTGTGCGATAGCTTGTGCCGATGATACGCGCAGCGCGGAGTTTCGAGTGCTTTTGTATTCCATCTGCCAGTTCAACCTTTCCTTATGCGGGTTATTTCAGAGTGATAACTCGTCTAATCAAAATTCTTTACGGCAAATTCAAATGCATTTTTAAACAGAATTTTTTCTGCCAGTTCTTCTTTATAGCCATGTCTTAGCAGCTCTTCGCGCAACGCTCCAACCATGGATACATCCTTAAGTTTAGCGGGGGTTTCGGCTCCGTCAAAATCCGACCCGATGCAGATGCTGTTCTCGCCGCCCAAAGACAAAAAGTGGTCGATGTGACGAAGAATCTCGACAAAACCCGCATTCTTTGAGTTATTTAAAAATTGCCTGTAAAAGTTAATTCCCACGATTCCGCCGGTATGCACAATCGCCTCGAACTGCTCGTCGGTCAGATTGCGCGGATGCTTGCAGATTCTGCGTGCGTTGGAGTGAGTGGCAATAATCGGTTTACAGGTTAGGTTGAGTATATCATAAAAGCCTTTATCGGAGATATGCGACACGTCGATGGTAATATTGGCTCGGTTAAGCTCAACAACCGCGCTGCGTCCAATCATAGAAAGCGAATGGTTTCCGCCCACACCACTGCCAAGCTCGTTTTTCCCGTTCCATGTAAAAGAAAAAATCTTTACGCCGTCTTTTTTCAGTTCACTGATACGGGTCAGGTCACCGGCTAATATGGCGCCGTTTTCTACCGTTAGAATCGCGGCACATTTGTCCTCGGCAACCGCCTGTTCCATATCCGCTCTGGTCTTACAAAAAACCATGCGTTCGCTGTTAAGCAAAGCTTGTTCCTTTAGCAGGTCAAGCTGTTTCTTGTAGTTCTGGTACGCAGCGTCTCCTTTTATCGAGTCGTGTGTCCAGATTGCAAAGCATTGACACCAGGATTTAAACCCCTCCCCCTTTTTCAGCGAAACAGCCGTATCGCCATCCGACAAAGGGGTATTGTTTTTTAGCATCTCCGACAAGGTGTCGCAGTGCAGGTCAAAGTAGTTCATAGGTCACTCCCATCGTCCGCCGAGCAGTCATCGACTTCGGCAGTCATATAATACCCAAACTTCGAAGGGCCTTAATACACCGCATCAAATGCCCCTACAATATGATTATAGGATAGTACCTGTGGGCAGTCTTTGTCAACAACAACAAGCTCAATTACGTCAAACCGGGGCTGCAGGTCACATGGATTCTGCTGTAAGTAACACAGCGCGGTTGCTGTGATCTTTTTCATCTTTGCAGGCGTAACCGCCTCCAGCGGAGAATAGCAAGCCTTAGGCGATCTTGCCTTAACCTCAGCAAATACAAGAACATCACCCCGTACCGCGATGATATCAATCTCACCATAACGAGAGTGATAGTTTTGTAATACAACCCGGTATCCGTCCTTGGCAAGGCGTAAAACCGCAACCTGTTCCGCAAAGGCCCCGAGCCGGTTCATCGTGCAGCCTCCGCATAAAACTTCTTAAGAAAGCTTTTGCGGTGAACAGGCGACGCGCCGTGCTGCTTTAGTATGTTGTAATGCAGCTGCGTGGGGTAACCCTTATGCTGCGCAAAGCAATACTGCGGATATTTCTCATCCAGTACACACAAGAAGCGATCCCTAGCCACCTTTGCCAAAACCGAGGCGGCGGCAATGCAGGCGGACTTACCGTCCCCTTTTATAATGCACTCCCCTTCAAATTCAAAGCCGGGGCGACGGTTGCCGTCGAT
Organism: Bacillota bacterium; assembly: GCA_023460535.1. Classification (GTDB taxonomy): domain Bacteria; phylum Bacillota; class Clostridia; order Oscillospirales; family Ruminococcaceae; genus Acetanaerobacterium. Next base: position 107,601 of record JAEWPV010000001.1, on the reverse strand, counting down.
GAGCAGATACTCTGGTCGTACCTCAAGCCCTTTAACCGCTCGCTGCATGGCAAGAAAGGTTGCCTGCAGAATGTTGTATTCGTCAATCTCCGCCTCTGTGGCGTAAGCAATGCAATACGATACGGCATAAGCCGTTATCTCGTCAAACAAAACTTCTCTTTTTTTCTCTGAGAGCTTTTTAGAATCGTTTAAACCTTCTATCACCGTATCAGGTGAAAGGATGACTGCAGCCGCAAAAACAGGTCCTGCAAGAGGACCTCTGCCTGCCTCGTCTACACCGCACAGGGAAGTACAGCCCTTTTCATAATATATATTGTCAAAGGCAAACAGTTCATTCATGTCGTTTCTCCTTATCATAAATAGTCAAGACATAACTATTTACTCGGAGGCATTTCCAGGGTAATCCTTCCGATTTTCCCGCTGCGAAACTCGTCAAGAACCGCCACAGCGGCGCGTTCGGTGTTCGCCTCTCCGCCCGAAACCAGCATTCCGCGTTTTTTCGCTACCAGTGCGAGCAGTTCATGGTCTTCCAGACCTGCAACATCCCCAGTTTTAAAACGGGCATCAAGCAACGATGGATAATCCTTTGCCAGCAGCCCCAAAAGCCTGATAGAAAGATGCTCCAAATCCATAATATCATCCTTAACAGCGCCGGTAAATGCCAGACGCTCACCCACGCGTTTATCCTCAAACTTCGGCCAAAGCACGCCGGGCATGTCCAACAGCTCGATTCCACCATCAAGACTTACCCATTGCCTGCCCCGTGTTACACCGGGACGATCCTCAACCTTGGCGCGTTTTGAGCCTGCCAAACGGTTAATGAGCGAGGATTTACCAACATTGGGAATGCCCACAATCATCATACGCAGCGGTCTGCCTGCCATGCCTTTTCTTTCCCTGCGCTCCAGTTCCTCCTGCAAAACCTGTTTAACCAAAGGAATAAAGCCTTTTAACCCAAACCCGCTTCGGCAATCCACCGCAAGCGCGCCGATGCCGCGCCGAGTAAAGTAATCGCACCAGCGTTTGGTCATCTGGGGGTCTGCGGTATCGCATTTATTTAAAAGCACAATACGTGGCTTATCCTTGACAAGCTTATCGATTTCGGGGTTTCGGCTGCTTGCCGGAATACGCGCATCCAACAGCTCTACAACAACGTCAACAAGCGGCATGCTTTCTCTCATCAGCCGCCGCGTTTTTGCCATATGCCCGGGAAACCACTGGATAGATGGGACTTCGGTCATGCGTTTTCACCAAATTTCATTTATGCCCGTATGCGGGCTACTATTTTGGTACCCCCGCCTTATTAAATGGAAACAGGCGAAAGATTACCTTGCCAAAGATGTAACGGTTATCTACCATTCCCACCTGAGAGTACCGGCTGTCTAACGAGACATCACGGTTATCGCCCAGCACAAACACATGCCCTTTAGGAACCGTAACCGGATAATTAATATCCCCGTGAACAGTCGTTGGGGTTTTTATATAGTTCTCGGTCAGTATCGTACCGTCTACAGAGACCGAGCCGGAATCAAAGTCAATGTCGACAACCTGTCCTTCGGTCGCAATAACCCGCTTAACCAAGGGCGTTTCCAACTCGTTTGGCTGGGTAATTGCTACAATATCTCCGTATTTCGGGGTAATATAGTTAAAGGTAATCAGTCTGTCGTTTGCATGCAAAGTTTCCTGCATTGAAGGACCGATAACCCCGACCACCCGAAAGGCAAAGGTAAACAAAATTACAACGAATAAAAAACACCATACCAGCGTTTCGGCCCATTCATACGCAGACAAAACCGGGTTTGCCTTTAGCGGCTGAGACTCCGCAACGGACTCCTGCTGATCTGTAATAAGATCCGTTTCCTGGTTCATGGCATACGCCTTCTTTCCTAATTATAGTATGCGGAAATAAAGACAAAGCAAAAAGGGACAATGACGTCCCTTTTTATCACCTTATTTAAGCTGCTGCTTAACCTTAGCGGCCTTACCAACCTTACCACGCAGATAGTAAAGCTTCGCTCTGCGGACACGGCCTCTTCTAACGATTTCAACCTTTTCTACATTTGGTGAATGAATTGGGAACACTCTTTCAACGCCTACGCCGTAGGAAACACGGCGAACGGTAAATGTTTCGGCGATACCGCCGTGCTTACGAGCAATTACAGTACCTTCAAAGTTCTGTATTCTTGAACGCTCGCCTTCCTTAATCCGAACATGTACCTTTACGGTGTCGCCGACGTTAATTTCGGGCATCTCACTTTTGAGCTGCACGTCGGAAATCTGCTTTAGGGCATCCATTGATATATCCTCCTTAAAAATCAGACATTCATGCCCGCGTAGCGCGTAAGCGGCAGAGGACTGTCAGCTTTAATGTCGCAATCTGCAAAGCAAATCGGGCATCAAACCCCACCGGATAAATCGCACAGCACAGAGCGTGTACGAAATAGAACCGGAGGAACACTAAATGCCTATATATATTAACATGGTTTTACAAAGAATGCAAGACATAAACACAAGCTTTTTTCAGTATTCGTGCGGATTTCTTATGAATCCTTATCCGTTTGGTGAAACTGCTTAAGGTTGCCGATTTTTGCCCGGCGCTGTTCAAGAATATCCTCTACTTCACGCAGTTCTATGCCCTGCTCAACCATCAGCACCAGCAGATGATACATCAGGTCGCATAGTTCGTTCGCTGTCTCGGCATTGTCATTGTTTTTCGCGGCAATAATCGTTTCGCTGCATTCCTCGCCGCATTTTTTAAGAATCTTATCAAGACCCTTGTCAAATAGATAGCAGGTATAAGAACCCTCCTGCGGGGTGTGCTTGCGCTCTTTAATCAGCTCATACAGACCCTTTAGCGTATCCATCATTTTTACTCTTCCCCCTTTTGCTCTACGATCGGGTTGAAAAAACAGGTTTTGCTGCCGGTATGGCAAGCCACACCTGTCTGCTGCACAACAACAAGTAGCGTGTCGTTGTCGCAATCGGCGGTGATGGAACAAACCTTCTGCAGATGCCCCGATGTTGCACCCTTGTTCCACAGCTGCAGACGAGAACGGGAGTAAAACCATGTATATCCGGTTTCAATCGTTTTGGCTAGGCTCTCTTTATTCATATAGGCAAGCATCAGCACCTCGTTGGTACCGCTTTGCTGCACAATAGCGGGAATCATATCGCTTTTTTGAAAGTACAAGTCAAGATTCATGCTCCTGTTATTCCTTTCACCCTATCGATTTTGCAGATTTATCAATCGGCAAGTCGAACCGGAATGTCGTTTTGAGAAAGGTGCCGTTTTACCTGCGAAACCGTCAGCTCACCATAATGAAACAGCGAAGCCGCAAGCGCCGCGTCCGCCCCCGTTTTTTGAAACACCTCGGAAAAATGATCCAGCGTTCCGCAGCCGCCGGACGCGATAACCGGGATATCCAGCTTGCTTGAGATGATGTCGGTCAGTTCAAGATCAAAGCCGTTTTTCGTCCCGTCGGTGTCCATGGATGTAAGCAAAATCTCACCCGCGCCCATCCGGTACACCTGCACTGCCCATTTAATCGCATCAAGCCCCGTATCGATACGCCCGCCGTTGATTACAACATGAAAGGTGCCGTCCTCTGCGCGTCTTGCGTCAATCGCAACAACAACACACTGGCTGCCGAACTTATCCGCCGCAGTCTTCACTAGCTCCGGGTTGTGAACCGCCGCGGAGTTAACCGATATCTTGTCCGCACCCGCACGCAGGATATCGCGAAAATCCTCGATGGTTCTTATGCCACCACCGACAGTGAGCGGAACAAAGACGTTGCGTGCGGTACGGCGCACCACGTCAATCATTGTGCCCCTGCCCTCATGGGTTGCCGTTATGTCAAGAAACGTGATTTCATCCGCGCCCTGACGGTTGTATTCGATGGCACATTCCACCGGATCTCCGACCTCTTTGATATCCACAAAGTTTATGCCCTTAACCACCTTGCCGTTCTTTACGTCCAAGCAGGGAATGATTCGTTTTGCAAGCATCCATTTCACAACCTTTTTCTTAAGCCATATATAATTCGATACAGTGCACCCCAAATACCAAAAGGAAAATTCACAAAACCCAAGCCATATTCATTAAGGCGTTGCTCGTTAGGTTAGGGCATCGTTCACGCGATACCAGTATTCATACAGATTGGAAAAGCCCAGTTTGTTGTATAGTCCAATCGCCTTGAAGTTCGACTGAACAACCTGCAGATATGCCCTCTTAGCTTCATACTTTTTTGCCTCGTTTAATAAGGAGCAGCAGATTTCATAACCGTAACCTTGCCCTCTGTATGCGCTGTCGACCACGATATCAAACAAGCCTGCGTACCCTCTTTCTATGACACACAGCCCGCAAGCTATTGTTTGCCCGTTTTTCTTAACCGTCCCGCATAAAACCGCGTTTTGAATATTGCGGAGCATATGTGTTGCGGTAGTTATTTTTTGGCTATCTGTTAGTCCGTTAAGAGAGAAATAACTGTTTATCCAATCTTCTTTCACAAAATGGTTCACATAAAAATCTGAAGAAACGTGGTGAAAGTTTCCTATGTCTTTTGTCATCACCATGGTGGGGGAAACAATACGATACCCTCTGGCCTGAAGAAGCGTATCGAGTGCATCGTCACACGCGTGTGTCAGCTTGTATACAACGGGCAGGTTTTCACTGCGGTACACCTTTTCGCAATAACCGATCTTGTCTGCCAATGGCAACGCTGCATAATAGAGCGGATTAACCGAATTGGCTCTATTGGTATACCCGTTTGAGAACCTCAATATCCAGCCATCGTAGAGCTGTGTCTTCAACGCCGGATGTGCGTTCATCGACAGTTCTTCATAAAAAACAGTATCACCATTGTATGACATCTGCTCTCCCCTTTTCAATGCAACGTGTTTTCGTCCATTTGCTGCACGCACAGCTCAATTGCCCGTGAAAGGTAAAGTGTACCATGATACAGGCTTTTGCCGCAGATTGCCCCGTACAGTCCCATTCGGCGCAAAGCCTTAATATGCCCGATGTCGCGAATGCCGCCGCTTGCAATGATATCACACGAAACCGCATTCTGTAACTGCCCAAGCTGCTCAACGCTAGGTCCCTCAAGTGTCCCGTCCTTCGATATGTCTGTAAAGATTATGCACTTTACACCAATGCTCTCCATGTGTTTGGCAAGCTCAATATAATGAACGGTGCTTTCGTCAAGCCAGCCCTCCGCCGCCGCCATCCCGTTTTTGGCATCGATACCAACCGCGATGCGATGACCGTAGTCCTTTACCGCCTGACGGACAAAATCGGGGTTTTTAACCGCCGCGGAACCGAGAATAACACGAGTAATTCCGCCCGAAAGATAGTATTCAACCGTTTCCATCGTACGGATTCCCCCGCCGACCTGTACCTTTAGCCCGGTTTTCTTTGCAACTCCCAAGAATATCTCACTGTTTAGCGGCGTGGCGCTTTTCGCACCATCCAGATCGACCATGTGAATCCATTCAGCCCCTGCTGCCTCAAACCTACGTGCTGTGTCATAGGGGTTATCGGCCACCTGCTGTACCGTAGAAAAATCCCCCTGTGTTAACCGAACACAGGTTTTATCTTTAATATCAATTGCGGGAAAGATAATCATATAACTTAACGCCCTTTCTGTCGGGTGAAATATGAAGAATAAACGGACTTGTTTGTTATAGCTCACAGAAGTTTTTCAGCATCCGCAGCCCGATTTCTCCGCTCTTTTCAGGGTGATACTGAACGCCGTATATAGTACCCTTATGCACAAGCGCGGGTATCTTTTGTCCGTACACCGTATACGCAGCAACATTCTCTGCGGCGGTTTCGGCGCAGAAAGAGTGAACAAAATACACATAGCTGTGTTCGTTTATCCCTTCAAGCATCGCGCACGGGTTTTGGTAGGTCAGGTCGTTCCAACCGATGTGCGGAATCTTAAGCCCGTTGCTTTCAATCTTACGCACGTTACCTTCAATTAACCCTAAGCCATCTGTTTCCTCAAACTCATAGCCCTTTTCAAACAACATCTGCATTCCGACGCAGATGCCGAGCAAAGGCTTTTTTTCTGTCTGTTGCTTAAGGGTTTGCACCAGACCGCTTTGATTAAGCATCCGCATCGCGTCGGGAAACGCACCCACGCCCGGCAGTATCAGCTTATCCGCATCAATCAGTACCTGCGGGTCAGAGGTGATGCAGTTTTCAAAGCCCAGAAAATCCAAGGCGTTTTTTGCAGAAAAGAGGTTTCCTGCGCCATAGTCAATGATTGCTATCATAATATATCCATGCCTTTCCCCTTCGGAAGAATAATCAGTCCAAAACCCCTTTGGTGGAAAGCAACGCGCCATCGGTTACCTTTACCGCAAGGCGCAGAGCATGTGCCACAGCCTTAAACACCGCTTCGCATTTGTGATGATCGTTTGCGCCATACCACAATTTCACGTGCAGCGTAATGCCGGCGTGAAAGGCAACGGCACGAAAAAACTCCTCAACCATAGCTGAATCCATCATGCCGATTTGCTGATTGGCAAACGGGCAGTCAAACACAAGATAGGGTCTGCCGCTGATATCCAATGAGCAGAAGGCAAGAGATTCATCCATTGGAACAGTAAAGCTGCCGTACCGCGCAATACCGGACTTATCCCCTAACGCCTCAAGAAACGCTTGCCCCAAAACAATACCCACATCCTCCACCGTGTGGTGACAGTCAACCTCTAAATCACCTTTTGCGCGGACGGAAAGGTCAAGCCCGGCATGCACGCCAAATGCCGTGAGCATATGGTCAAAAAAACCGATTCCGGTGGAAATATCAGTCTTTCCCGATCCGTCCAGATTCATCTTGACGATAATATCCGTTTCTTTGCTGGTTCTTTGCTTTTGCCCTTCTCTCATGGCTTTTCCGCCCTCCTTAAATTCGTGTTTCTTGTCTGTACCGGTTTATAGTAGCTTTGCAAGCGCAGACAACACAGACGCATTCTCTACATCGGTGCCCGCCGTGATACGCAGAAAATTGCCCATATACCGCACAACAATCCCTATTGCCAGCAGTGCGTCAAAACATGCTTTTGCGTTATCCATTTCTATCAAAACAAAGTTGGTCTGGGGCTTAAAAACCTTTAAAATCCTGTCCTTTTTAAACTCGGAAAGTTTCGTTAATCCCTCGTACAGAACATCACGGCTTCTTTTAATCAAGACAACACAGTTATCAAGGTATTCATCCTCGCCCAGTAAAACAGTTCCCATCGCCTGCGAAAATGCGTCGGTGTTATAGGGCGATTTTGCCGCGCGCAGGGCGTTTGCTATCGTTGCATTGGTCACGGCAAAGCCAAGACGAAGTGCCGCCGCACCCATTGCCTTGGAACAGGTTTTTAGTACAATCACGTTGTCAAGCTCCGGCGCTTTACACAGGATTGACTGGTCACAAAAATCCATGTACGCTTCGTCAACAATTACCAGGGCGTCGGTTTGCTTTGCAATTTCAAGCACATCTTTCGCGTCCATAACCAAGGATGTCGGGTTGCAGGGGTTTGAGAAGATAATCCCCTTTGCGCGTGCTTCTTTTGCCGCTTTGATAATCTCCTGCGCAGAAATGGTCAAATCCTCGCACTTTTGCAGTGTTACAAGGTTTAGCTCCTGCAGTTCGCCGTAAAAGCGGTACATAGAAAAGTCTGGCGCAAGCGTTAGTAAAGGTTCGCCCTTTTGCAGCATGCAGGCTATAATAACCGAAATCAACTCGTCCGAACCGTTGCCTGCCACCACACTATCGGGCTGTACCCTGTACCGTTTGGCAAAAGCGGCGCACACATCCGACGCCAATGCATCGGGGTAGCGGTTCATCGCTACCCCCGCAACCGCTTCGAGTATCTTCATCTGCAATCCTTCATCCGGCTGTAAAAAGGATTCATTTGCATCAAGCCGGATGGGGTAGTACCCGCTAATCGGCTCGTACGGGGTCATATTCTTTATCTTATCGCAGATTTCGTATGCCATTTACTCTCTGCCTTTCCAAACAAAATATGGGCTAATCGCTAAATCGAACACGTACTGAATTGGCGTGTGCGTAAAGCCCTTCTTTTTCTGCAATCAGGATAATGTCATCCTTTGCCGTTCTTAGTGCCTTTTCTGTATATTGAATAAAGCTTGATTTCTTCACAAAGCTGTCTACCGAAAGCGGCGAGAAAAATCTAGCGGTACCGCTAGTGGGCAAAACGTGGTTGGGACCCGCGTAGTAGTCACCCAACGGCTCGGGGGAGTATTTCCCGAGAAACACGGAGCCCGCGTTGTCCAGCCTGCCTAGATACTCCGCCGGGTTTTCGGTCATGACCTCAAGGTGCTCGGGCGCAAGCGAGTTTGCAAGCTCTACGGCGCGGTCGAGGGTGTTGCATACGAGAATCGCAGAATAATCGCGCAGTGCACGTTCAATTATCTCGCGGCGTGGGGCGTTTTCAGTCTGCTTTGCAAGCTGTTCTTTGGTTTGCTCCGCAACACAACTGCTGTCGGTAAGCAAAATTGCGCTTGCCAGTACATCGTGCTCTGCCTGACTGAGCATATCGGCGGCAAGGTATACGGGGTCTGCCGTTTCGTCGGCGATAATCAGTATCTCGCTGGGACCCGCCACCATATCGATATCCACTACGCCATACAACAGACGCTTTGCAGTCGCCACATAGATGTTACCGGGACCGACTATCTTATCCACCTTCGGGATGGTCTCTGTACCGTAAGCGAGCGCCGCCACCGCCTGAGCCCCACCCACCAGATAGATCTTACTTACACCAGCTATACTGGCGGCAACAAGAATATCGGGGTTCGCGCCGCCCTGTGAGGGGGGCGTAACCATGATAATCTCTTTCACGCCGGCTATCTTTGCGGGAATGGCGTTCATCAGCACCGAAGATGGGTAAGCTGCCGTTCCACCTGGTACATAAAGCCCCACACTGTTCAGCCCGCGCACCCGCTGACCCATTACCACACCGTTTTCATCGGTTACAACAAAGCCGTGTGTGAGCTGTTTTTCATGGTATGCCGCAATGTTGTTTGCGGCGTTTTGCAGTGCCTTTACAAACTCCGGGTCTGCCGCTGCTACCGCAGCATCAATCTCGTTTTGTGAAACCAGTAATGAATCTGGTATATACCTGTCAAACCGCTTAGTGTATTCCAACACGGAAGCATCCCCATTGTTCCTGACATCCTCAATGATTCTTGCTACCTGCTCAGTCACCTCTTTGCTTGTCTCTGAGCTTCTTTTATGCAGCGCGTCAAGCAATGATATTTCATCCCTGCCGTTTGCGTTTACCATGTTTATCATAGCCATCCCCCAATTCGCTCTGTTCTTATCCGCATTTAAGTTAATTCGCCATGGTAAGGTTTTTATCCATCCTCGCCAGCAACGATTCAATCTCGTTTTTTCGAAGCTTAAGCGACGCAATATTCACGATAACTCTTGCAGAAATTGGCGCAATCTCCTCAATGACCTCCAACCCGTTCTCCCTCAGCGTGGAACCGGTTTCTACAATGTCCACAATCGCGTCCGCCAAAGAAATCAGCGGGGCAAGCTCCACCGAGCCTTCTATCTTCACAATGCGAACATCCATCCCCTTGGATTCAAAAAACTCCTGCGCAACACACGGGTATTTGGTTGCGATCGTTTTCACATTATAGCCCTTGTAAAAATCAAGCCCCTTCGGCGCCGCCAGCGCAAACCGACAGCGCCCAAACCCCAGATCAAGCATCTCGTAAAAGCTGCGTCCCTGCTCCATGATGGTATCCTTGCCTACCACGCCAAGGTCACATACGCCATGCTCCACATAGGTGATTACATCGGCAGCTTTCGCAAGTACAACCTCAAGGTTTGCATCGGGCAGTGCCAGTATCAGCTTTCGCCCTTTGTTGACCAATACCTCACAGTCAAGCCCCATGCGCTCAAACAGCGCAACGGTCTCTTTTTCCAGCCTGCCCTTGGTTAATGCAATCCGCAATGGTCTCATAATCTATCCTTCCCAGACGAAATACGCCCGATTACAGCTTAATCTCCTCGGTCTGTGCGTGTACGTAATAAAGCTTCGGTATGCCCGTTTGCCTAGCGTATTTTATTGCCTCTTCCAAACTTTCGGTCAATGCATTTTCACACCGAAAGCCTTGGGCGGTCAACGTCTGCAGAAACACCAAACCGTTTATCTGATATTCAGAATCCGCATAAACAAGCGCATCTGCAATCCGCCGTTTTGCGGCTCTTCCACTTCGGGCAAGCGCCGCTACAATTGCCGTAACATCGGCAGCGAATCCCACCGCGGGCAATGGTCTGCCAAAATCAGATAACAAGCTGTCGTACCTTCCGCCGGATAAAACCTGTTCGCCGTACCCTTCTATATAACCGCGGAAGACCACGCCGGTGTAATACTCTCTTCGATGAACAAGCCCAAGGTCGATAATTACTTTATCCTTAAGGCCGAGCTTTTCTATCTCACGGTACAGATCTTTTAGATAGCATAGTATCTGTGCCGTTTCGGGGCTGTTAAACAGCTCCATCGCCTCATCAATTACCTCTGCCCCACCAAACAAAGAGGGCAACCGCTTGAGAGCCTGTAGCCCCTTTGCATTGCCTAACCGGTCTAGCAGATCTCCAAGTGCCGCATAGTTTTTTGCCTCAACCAGCATTCTGATCTCTTCGCGTGTAGCATCATCCACCGGCAGGCTTTTTGAGAGTGCGTTAAAAAACCCGATGTTACCAATTTCAAACCGAAAATCCGCACTGTTAATTGACTTTAGGGCATCAAGCGCGATGCAGATTACCTCTAAGTCCGCGCGTTCGGTAGCGGAACCAATCAGTTCTATGCCCATCTGAACAATCTCGTTGCTGCGCCCGGACAGGCTTTTGGTCATCTGGTAGACGTCCTGATTGTAAAACAGGCGGATGGGCAGCGGTTCTTCTCGCAGGCGCGTGGCAACAAGCCGCGCAATGGGAGCTGTAGAATCGGGTCTGCAAACCAGCAACCGTCCGTGACAATCCGTAAGCTTATACATGGCTTCCTGAGGGAAATGACGGTTATCCTCCGAAAATACATCGTAGTATTCAAGCCCCGCGGTAACAACCTCGTTGTACCCTCTACCGGTAAACAACTGCCGCAGGTTCTTTTCGCAGGATCTTCGGGCAACGCATTCCTCAAACAAAAGGTCTCTGATTCCCTCCGGAGTCATGGTGTTATAGCGTCTCATGAAAATAACCAACCCTTTCTGGGAATTGTGCCGTTATGGCATTTGCTCGCTTACTTTAGTGTGCTACTATATTACCACAGTAAATTTAGCGTGTCAATCCACTGGTAACTTTGAACTCAATTTTCTGTAAAATAGTACATTTAAAACAAGGTCAGCTGACTGGTTTTGGGCAACTCATCCAAAGCTCCCGCCGTGCTGAGAATCTCGATTACAGTTTTAGACACCCCGGAGCGCTCTGCCAGCTCGTCCACCGAGATAAAGGGTTCCCCCTCTCTTGCTGCCATCAAGGCCTGTGCGGCATTCTCGCCCACCCCTTTTAAGGAGCAAAACGGCAGACGAATCTTTCCGTCCTCACACAGATAGCTGGTTGCATGTGAATGGTACAGGCTTACCGGCAAAAACTCAAGCCCTCTTGCCAGCATTTCGTTGACAATTTGCAGTGTTTCAAACATGCCGTCTTCCTTAGCAGAACGCTCATTTTTGCGCTCGGTCAGCTCGCGCATCTTGCGCATTACAAAGCTTTTGCCTGCAACAGCACTTTCGGCGTCAAAGTCTCCGCCGCGCACTGTAAAAAACGCGGCATAAAACTCAAGCGGATAATGAATCTTAAACCAACCCATCCGCATCGCACCGATGACATACGCGCAGGCGTGCGCCTTGGGGAACATGTACTTAATCTTTAAACAACTGTCGATATACCATTGGGGTACATTATGGTCAAGCATGGTCTGTATAATCTCGGGGGTAAACTCCTTTTGCGCCTTGCCTTTACGGGTGTACTCCATGATTTTAAAGGCAAGCTTCTTGTCCACACCCTTATAAATCAGGTAAGACATAATCGAGTCGCGGGTACCGATAACTTCTGAGATGGTGCAGGTTTTATTCTTAATCAGTTCCTGGGCGTTGCCAAGCCACACATCGGTCCCGTGCGAAAGGCCGGATATCTGTAACAGGTCGGAAAAGGTTTTGGGCTGTGCATCTATAAGCAGACCGCGCACAAACTCTGTGCCCATCTCAGGAATGGCAAGCGAACCGGTTTGGCATCCAATCTCGTCTGGCGTAACGCCCAACGCTTCGGTCGAAGTAAACAGGCTGAGCACCTCTGGCGCGCTTGTGGGTACCTCGTTCATGCTAACACCCGTCAATCGTTCCAGGTGCTTATACAGCGTGGGCACATCATGCCCCAGAATGTCGAGCTTTAGTATGGTGTCGTGCAGAGAATGGAAGTCAAAGTGCGTGGTGGTAACACCCTTATCCTTCTGGTCTGCAGGGTGCTGGATGGGCGTAAAGTCGGTGACATCATACTCCGCAGGTACAACAACCATTCCGCCCGGATGCTGACCCGTGGTGCGTTTTACTCCGAGCAAGCCCTGAATCAGGCGGTTTACCTCGGCGCGATGCACCGTTTTGCCGTGCTCCTCCAGATACTTTTTTACATATCCAAACGCGGTTTTTTCGGCAACTGTCGCGATGGTTCCTGCCTTAAACACATGGTCGGCACCAAACAGCTCCTCCGTGTATCGGTGCGCCGTAGCCTGATATTCACCCGAGAAGTTTAAGTCGATATCGGGTGCCTTATCCCCGTCAAAGCCTAAGAAAGTTTCGAAAGGAATGTCGTGACCGTCCTGAAGATAGCGTGTTCCGCAAACGGGGCAACTCTTTTCAGGCAGATCGTAACCGGACGCGACGGAACCATCCAGGAAAAACTCGCTGTGCTTGCAGATTGGGCAAACATAGTGCGCCGGCAAAGGGTTCACCTCCGAAATGCCGGCCATTGTGGCGACAAACGACGAGCCGACCGAACCGCGCGAACCAACCAGATACCCGTCACTTTCACTTTTGAATACCAGCTTCTGCGCAATCATATAAAGCACCGCAAAGCCGTGCTTTATAATCGAGGTAAGCTCCCTTTCCAGACGAGCAGAAACCACCTCGGGCGGGTTCTCTCCGTAGATTTCATGAACCTTTCCCCAGGTTAGGCGCTGCAGCTCTTCCTCCGAGCCTTCTATGCTGGGGGTATAAGTCCCCTCCGGGATGGGGCGGATATCATCTTCAATCATGTCCGCAATCTTTACGGTATTCTCAACAACAACCTCGTACGCCTTCTCCTCTCCTAAGTAAGAGAACTCGGCAAGCATCTCATCGGTTGTGCGAAGGTATAACGGAGGCTGATTTTCCGCATCCGAAAATCCTTGACCTGAAAGCAGAATTCGGCGAAAATCCGCATCCTTTTCATTGAGAAAGTGCACGTCACAGGTTGCAACACAGGGCTTACCCAATCGATCTGCAATGGCTATAATCTGCTTGTTATAATCCTTTAGCTGCTCATCATCCCACACACGTTCACTGCGAACCAAATGCGCGTTGTTTGCAATCGGCTGAATCTCAAGATAATCATAATATGCCGCAAGCTCCAAGAGGTCATTTTCGCTCTTGCGCTCCAAGATCGCCTTGTAAAGCTCTCCGGCTTCACATGCTGTTCCGACAATGAGCCCATCGCGGTACTTCGTAAGCTCTGATTTTAATATGCGGGGCTTTTTGTAAAAATGGTCGATATGAGCAAGCGACACGAGCTTGTACAGGTTTTTTAGCCCTGCCTTTTCCTTAACCAGAATGATTGCATGGTACGCAGGCAACTTTTTATAGTCCGAAACCGAAAGCCCGCGGTTTATCTGTTCAATAGAGTTTACACCTTGCTGCGAACGCATCATTTCAACTAGTATAATATATATCTTAGCAAGTACGGCTGCGTCATCGCAAGCACGGTGATGCTGAAACTTATCAAGCTCCAATGCCTTCGCAACCGTATCCAGCTTGTGGTTGGAAAGCTGCGGAAGCATAGCGCGCGCAATCGGTACCGTATCCACCGAAGTGTAATTCATTTTCATTCCATAGCGTGAAGCCGCCGCATCGATAAAGCCGGTGTCAAATGCGGCGTTGTGTGCAACTAAGACCTTTGCGTCACCGCAAAATGCAACAAACGCATCCATTGCCTCTTTTTCAAATGGAGCATCCTTTACCATATCATTGGTAATTGAAGTGAGCTCGGTGATTTTTGAACTGATAGAGCGCTTGGGATTGATAAAGGTCGAAAAGGTGTCCGTAATCTCGCCGTTTATAAGCTTTACCGCGCCAATCTCGATCATACGGTCGCTGTATATTGAAAAGCCCGTGGTTTCAACGTCAAACACGATCGTTTCTTCGTCAAAGGACGCACCATGCTCTCCCGTAACCGCGTTAATCGAGTCGGGTACCAGATAGGCCTCTATGCCGTAGATAGCTTTAAACTCCCCGCCGCCTCTGCGGATATCGTTTACGGTGTTCATCACCTCGGGATAAGCTTGTACCACACCGTGGTCGGTAATCGCAATTGCCTTGTGACCCCATTTATATGCGCACATAATCAGATCTTTCGCGCTTGTCATTCCGTCAACCGCCGACATGTTGGTATGGCAGTGCAGCTCGACCCGTTTTTGCTCGGCCGTATCACTGCGCTTTGATTTTTGGGCTGTGGAAATATCAAACACACGGATGCTGACCTCTTTGTCAAAGGTGTCGTAGCTGGCATCTCCGCGAACCAGGATTGTCGACCCTGTTTTTAGCTCATCAAGCTTTGCAATTTTTGCGCTGTCTCGTTTTTTGCTGCAAATCAACTTTAACGTATTGGAATCGGTGTAATCGGAAAAATCTATGGCGTATATGTACTTTTCACCGTCTCTTGTTTCTTTGCGGTTAATGGCAATGATGTCACCCCAAACAAGCACCTTGCCTGACTCGGAGGTTACCTCGTTAAGCGGCATGGGACGCTCGTTAATCGCTTTGCCGAACAGTACCTTTACACTACCCGCAAGAATCGGTAGCCCTTCGTATAACATTCCGCCGTTGTTTTGTGTCGTCCTCTCAATGTTAGGTGAAGCTGGTTTTGCCGGTTGTTCTTTGTTCTCCTTTGAACACTCAGGTTCAGGCAAAACTACAGTCTGCCTCTTAATTTCAGGCTTTGATTGTACGATTGGCGCAGTGGGTACCGCCTGTTCACCGGATATCTCACACACCCCATCAAAAACAATCTCTCGTGTAGTGGAAAACTCCTTTTGCATCAGCATAACTAGTGCATGCTCAAAGCCGGTTTGAGTCAGCAGCTTCTTACCACCGTGACAGAGGGTGATTCTCATCGTTTTTTCATCTATTGCAACGGTTGCGTCGTCCAAAAATCCGTTTACAATCTTGCCCATTCTTCGGAGCGTACACACAAACTCGGGGAAATATGCGGCACTCAATAAAGCAGCGTCATATTGCGGCTCTATACTGACGGAGGCAAGCTGCATCTCTTTGGCAAGCTTATCCTCCATCGCCCAGAGTATTTTCTTGGGTACTGTGGCGTCTAGACGCACGCAAACCCCCAGCGTCGCACGCTCCTTGTTGATGTCAAGATGCTGTACCACACCGTCGTATAATGGGGACGGTATCCCCTCTTGTCCGATTGTTGCGGCAAACAGGCTGCCAAAGGTCCGTATCATCGGTAAACGTCCTGCCTTTCTGTTTGTATGCCGTGTTACAACAGCTCAATCTCTTTTAATAGCTCGGGTACAATATCTTGCTCGGGAATTTTGCGGATGATTTCTCCACTTTTAAACAGGATTGCTTCTCCGTCCCCGCCGGCAATGCCGATATCCGCACCCCGTGCCTCACCAGGCCCGTTTACGGCGCACCCCATGATGGCAACCGTAATGTCCTTGTCCATATTTGCAAGGCGACTTTCGACCTCTTTTGCCAGATCAATCAAATCAATCTTGGTTCTGCCGCAGGTTGGGCAGGATATTACGTTGACACCACCACGCAGACCAAGCCCTTTTAGGATATCCCGCGCCGCGTAGACTTCTTTTACGGGGTCATCCGTCAGCGAGACACGCACCGTATCGCCAATGTCGTCAACTAATAGTGCCGCGAGTCCCTCCGCCGATTTAATAATACCCAACCGCTCGGTTCCCGCCTCCGTCACCCCCAGATGCAACGGGTAGGAACACCGCTGCGCGGCGAGGCGGTATGCCTGTACCATCGTTTTAACATGGGAGGATTTCATTGAAATTACGATATCGGTAAAATCGCACCGCTCCAGTAAAGACGCGTGATACAACGCACTGTCGCACAGCGCATCTGCTGTCGGCGCACCGTAACGGGCAAGTATCTCTTTTTCCACCGACCCCGAATTAACCCCGATACGAATGGGAATCCCTTTGAGGCGGCAGGCATCGGCAACCTCTTTCACGCGCCGGTCACTGCCAATGTTCCCGGGGTTAATACGTATCTTATCAACACCGGCTGCTACACATTCCAAAGCAAGACGGTAGTTAAAGTGGATGTCCGCTACAAGCGGAACATCCACGTTTGTTTTTATTTCATGTACTAATCTAACGGAATTTTCATCGGGTATAGCCACTCGAAGAATATCGCAGCCGGCTTCTGAAAGCGCCTTTGCCTGGCGGATATTACCCTCAATGTCTGTTGACGGAACAGAAAGCATTGATTGAATGGCAATCCGACTGCCCCCACCAATGGGCACTCCGGCGATTACGACTTTATTTGTGTGAAAACGATCTGTCATTATCCTGCCCCCTGCATGTCCTTTGGTTTGTCAGTGTCGATTATCCCCGAATCAGCCTAAGGATATCATTAAACGTAACGACAATCATCAATAAAATCAGCAGCGCAAACCCCGCGGTATGAACAAAGCCCTCGTATTTGGGATTAACCGGTTTGCGGCGAATAATCTCGATAATCAGGAACAACAACCGTCCGCCATCGAGTGCCGGAAGCGGAAGCAGGTTGAATATCCCAACATTAATGGTGATAAACGCAGCAAGCGACAACACCGACTGCCATCCAATTGCGGAAGCCTGACCGATTGCTTGCGAAACCCCTACGGGCCCCGATAGCTGCTGCACTCCGAACTTACCGGTAACCAAATCAAGCAAAGATATCCATATCACGCGACCAATAGTAAGCGAGTAAAAAAACGCCTGTCGTGTTACGGTAACTATATTTTTCTCTACCGGGAACACCTTGAAATCCAGACGGATGGTTTGCCCTTGTGTTGTTTTTTGCACGGGAAACGGTACATCGTTTAAAGTAACAACCTCGCCGTCCCGACGCACAACAAAATCCGCTTTGCCGTCGGTATCGCGGACGAGTGAGAAGATGATATCATAATCGATAAGAACACGAGAGCCGTTTATTTTTATTATCTCATCATTTTCTTTCAGCACGGTATTGCTGGTGGCCTGATTGTCAAACACCGCTATCTTCGTGGACGCAACGGCGGACTGGTTGGCGGTAATAATCAGTACGATTATAAAGCCAAGCACCAAGTTCATTACCGCACCGGCAACTACAACAAGAACGCGGCACCATACCGGGCGGTGCCCGAAGGAGCGGTCGTCTTCACTGTCTTCGTTTTCGCCCTCCATGTTGACATATCCGCCTATGGGAAACAAGCGCAGCGCGTACTTGGTCTCCCCGCGTGTAAAATGAAACAACGCAGGTCCCATACCAAGTGCAAACTCATTCACCTTAATCTTTGTTGCCTTCGCGGTCAAAAAGTGACCCAGCTCATGGATGAAGATAATCAATCCAAAAATCAGCACCGTCAGTAAAACCGTGCCCCCAACGTTGAGTACCGAAGAAAGGTTTAACCCCATTCGTCAACCCATCCCATCCTATATTATACTAAATAAAGTAATAGAAGATTTGATTTCACGAGCATAAGCTCTGATAGCTCGCTAAAACATATTCTCGCGCAGCTTTGTCCGCAGAAAAAACATCCTCTATATTATGTGCCGTGCCGTGGGGTAATTGATGCAACGCGCCGTAAACAAGTTCACCGATATCGGTAAAACGGATTTGTCCGTTTAGAAAAAGCGCTACCGCCTGCTCGTTGGCTCCGTTTACAATACACGGCGCAAGCCCCCCCAGTGAAAGTGCCTGTTTTGCTGCGCTTAAGCAAAGAAAAGTATCATAATCCGGTTCGAAAAAGGTTAATGTGCCGCATTGCGTCAAAGAAAGCCTGTGCGACGGGCAGGGTAACCGGTTTGGGTAGGTCAACGCATACTGTATCGGCAACCGCATATCCGGTACTCCAAGCTGCGCAATAACCGAACCATCGATGAATTCCACGGCAGAATGTATAATGCTTTCACGGTGCACAACAACCTCAATCTGCTGTGGAGATACATCAAACAGCCATGCAGCCTCAATAATCTCAAGTCCCTTATTCATCATTGTGGCGCTGTCTATTGTTATTTTGGCGCCCATATCCCAATTGGGATGCCGAAGTGCCTGCTCTCGTGTTACGTCCAAAAGCTGTTCTCTCGTCTTTCCAAAAAAGGGACCGCCCGACGCGGTAAGGATAATCTTGCTTAGCTCACCAGAATTATTGTTTCCCGCAAGGCATTGAAATATCGCGCTGTGCTCGCTATCCACCGGTAGAATAGAAACACCATTATCCTTTGCCGCTTGCATTACAATTGCACCGCCTGCAACAAGAGATTCTTTGTTTGCCAGTGCAAGTGTTTTTTTTGCGGAAATTGCCGCCATAGTCGGGCGTAAGCCCGCAATACCCACAACGGCATTGAGTACTGTATCACACTCGTTAAGCGATGCCGCTTCACAAACGCCCTCTTCCCCCGCCAGAACTCGAACAGGGGTATCGGATAAGCTAAGCTTAAGCGACTGATATGCAATCTTATCGTACACAGCAGCTACGGGCACGCGAAACTCGCGAACCTGCCGCTCAAGCAGCTTTATGTTAGAAGCCGCCGCCAAGGCCGCGACCGTATAGCCGTTTTTCCGACATACATCAAGAGCTTGTGTACCGATGGAACCGGTCGATCCCACAAGGGAGATTTTTTTCATATTATTGTGCCTCGTTAAAATTATTCGCGCGGAGTAATCAATCCGTTCAAAATATAACCGAGAAATGCCCGGCTTGCAACAAGCCACACCCTCTCGATGAAATCGAAGAAAATGTGGCTGCATTTAATCATCCTCTTATTATGATGGGGAAAAAACTGATAATTGCATAGATAATTGGCGAAACGAACAAAACGCTGTCAAACCGATCCATTACCCCACCGTGTCCGGGAAAGATATTTCCGTAGTCCTTTATACCGGTTTGGCGTTTGATTACGGATGCAAACAGGTCGCCTAAAATAGCAGCGATTCCACAGATTACAGCGCTTATGGCAAGAATTGGGTAAGCGATTGTAACCGTTTCTCCCCGTGACTGCAGATACAAGGAATACACCAATCCAATTAACAGATAGCCCGCTACCGTAGTAAGTAAACCGCCAACAGCGCCCTCTATGGTTTTGTGAGGGCTAATCTTTGGCGCCATCTTGTGTTTACCAAAAAACACGCCGATAAAGTAAGCGCCTGAGTCTGTCAGCCATCCGCCGCCCAGCGCAAGCAGATAAAAGAACAATCCGTCGGGATAATAACGGTCTCGAATAATAACGGAAACCGAGAAAACCACAGGAATTAGCAGCGAAACCAGAAAGGCGGTACAGATAGTTGGCAGCATAATTTTTTCGTGACCAATCAGATACGCAAAACCGAGTACTACTATAAAAACTAACGCCACAAAAATGATATGCGTACTAAATGCCTTAAAATGCAACAGCGGATAGATAAATGAAAAAACAATACACAGACACAATACAAACCGGTTTTGTATATAACCCGTGCTGTGCAGTAGCTCAAAGACCGCAAGCGCAGAAATTAACCCAATCGTTATGTTAAAAACAGGTGTTTCAAAAAAACTGATGGCAATAAAAAGGATGACGAGCGAAATAATTGCGGTTACAATCCTTTGCTTCAAAGACTATACCCCCCCAAAGCGCCGCGCCCGTTTTGAGTACTCCAGCAACGCTGCATCAAAATGACTTCGCGTGAAGTCGGGCCAAAGCACATCGGTAAAAACGTATTCCGCATATGCCGACTGCCATAATAAAAAGTTGGATGTCCGAAATTCGCCGCTTGGGCGTATTATCAAATCCGGATCCGGAATTCCTTTTGTATCAAGAAGCGAAGAAAAATACTGCTCGGTTATCTCCTCCGGTTTAAGTTTTCCCTCTGCCGCCATGGCTGCCGCGTATCGAGCAGCGTTTAGGATTTCATTTCGTCCACCGTAGTTCAGCGCAATACACACGCATGTCCCTTTGCTGTCTCTGGACAATCGTTCCGCCTTTTCCATCCGTTCTACGATATCCGGTGCCAGCTGAGAACGGTCACCGATAAAGACCGAGCGAAACTTGCCGTGTACACTCTTTTGGGCAAACATATCATCCAAATATTTGCGCAAAAGGTCCATAATTGCATCTACTTCTTCGCTGGGGCGCTTCCAATTCTCCGTTGAAAACGCAAAGACGGTAAGATACGCAATCCCTATTTCCGAACAATATTCGGCAATATCTTTAAACGTGTTCGCACCGGGACGATGCCCCGATTGTCTCGGCAGACCTCTCCGCTTAGCCCAACGACCGTTGCCGTCCATGATAATCCCAATATGGGCTGGTAACGCGTGCTTTTGGGCAAGGGTATCGGTAATCTGACTAATAACGATCAACTCCTAATGATATGACTAAAGTTCAAGGATCTCTTTTTCTTTGTCCGCGCTCATCTTGTCAATCGTTTTGCAGTATTTGTCGGTGATATCCTGAACCTGCTTCTCCCCGTTTTTGAGCTCATCCTCGGTAATTTCCGAAGCTTTTTGGCTTTTCTTAATCTTCTCAATGCTATCACGGCGAATAGAACGAATAGCGACCTTTGCTTCTTCGCCATACTTACTTACATTTTTGCACAGTTCTTTTCTGCGCTCCTCTGTAAGCGGTGGAAAAACAAGGCGAATAACCCGCCCGTCGTTCTGCGGGTTGATTCCGATATCCGATTGCTGAATCGCCTTTTCTATCGCCTTGATGATGGAGGCATCCCACGGTTGGATAGTGAGAATTCTCGCTTCCGCAACCGAAACCGCGGCAACCTGATTCACAGCGGTTGCGGTGCCATAATAGTCCACGGTAATTCTATCCAGCACACTGGGGTTTGCCCTGCCTGCACGCAATGAGTGGTACTCATTGTTAAGCGCTGATATGGTTTTCTCCATTCTTTCAGTCATATGACCGAGCTCTTCCTTAATCATAAACAACTTCCTTTCATAACAATAAGTCGCTGCCAATGGATACAGCTGCACATTAGGATGCAGCCAAAAACCCTGTTACTTTTTTACCAGCGTTCCGATGTCTTCCCCGCAAACGGCGCGAACAATGTTCTCGGGGTCAGAAATACTAAACACGAGGATGGGGATGTCGTTGTCCTTGCACATCGAGGCGGCAGTGCTGTCCATCACGCCCAGATTCTTATTCAGCACCTCGGCAAAGGTAAGCTCGGTATACTTAACCGCATTGGGGTCTTTAGCGGGGTCGCTGGTGTATACTCCGTCGACCATGGTTGCTTTAAAAATTATGTCCGCATCAATTTCGGCGGCACGAAGCGTAGAGGCTGTATCGGTTGAAAAGAACGGATTGCCCGTGCCGCAGCCAAAGATGACCACTCTGCCCTTTTCCAGATGCCTAACGGCACGGTTTCGGATATATGGTTCGGCAATCGCCTGCATCGAAATAGCCGTCTGTACTCGTACCGAGACATCCATCTGTTCCAACGCATCCGCTAGGGCAAGGGAGTTAATTACCGTGGCCAGCATTCCCATATGGTCGGCGCGGGTTCGCTCCATGCGCTCGTTGCTGCGCCCTCTAAAGATATTGCCTCCGCCGACTACGATGCCAACCTGTACACCAAGATCATGTACACGCCGTATACTATCGCAGATCTTGCAAACCACATCATAATCCAGACCATATTTGTTGCCTCCGGCAAGCGCCTCGCCTGAAAGCTTAAGCAGTATTCGGTTGTATTTAGACTGCATGTAAAAAAACATCTCCTTTGGGATATTGGTAAAAACTTGTTGATACACAAGAAAAATATCACTAACGTTTATTTTACAATAATGACGGGGCAATGTAAAGTGAATATCGGACAACGCGGATAATTTGCTTGTTTTTCTGCGCCGATGGGTCGAGAAGATAGTTTGAAATATTAAGTAAAATCGTATATGATATAGTTATTAGAATACCGGCGATTTAGTGCTTTGCATGCAAGTTACGTGGTTTTTACAAACTCAAGTAACGTAGCGTATTTGAGGCTAATGATAGAGCAAAGGCATGGTTTTACATGAGAAAAAATGAACGAGTAGTTCGCATCGTAGAAGCGCTCAAAACAGAATATCCTGATGCTATATGCTCCTTGGACTATAGTAAACCGTATGAATTGCTGATAGCGACTCGGCTTTCCGCGCAATGCACGGATGCCAGGGTTAATATCGTAACAAAAACATTGTTCTCGACCTATAACACCCTGCAATCCTTTGCCGATGCACCGATAGAAATGATTGAGGAGATTATTAAGCCCTGTGGTTTGTATAAGACCAAGGCGCGAGACATAAAGCGGATTGCACAGGACTTACAGCAACGCTATAGCGGCATTGTGCCGGATACTATGGATGAGCTACTGTCCTTAAGCGGCGTGGGAAGAAAAACGGCAAACTTGATACTTGGAGACATCTACCATAAGCCCGCAGTGGTTTGCGACACGCACTGCATTCGTATTACAAACAAAATGGGGCTTACCTCAACAAAAGACCCCCTACGCTGTGAAAAAGAACTAAAGGCACTGCTGCCGCCGGAGGAATCCAACGATTTTTGTCATCGCATGGTGCTACATGGCAGAGCTGTTTGCAAAGCGCGTTCTCCCTTATGCTCCCAATGCTGCGTGAACACACTTTGCAGTTATGGGATAGGGATGCTAAAGCAATTAAGTCTTACGGGCAAATCAAAAAGTGTGCCCTTAGAGTATTGACAGTTTGCTCCGGCACATGTATACTTGCAGTGACAATTAAAAACAGGGGTGCTGAGAATATCGGCTGAGATGAAACCGCTAAAGGTTTTGAACCCTATAACCTGATCCGGATAATGCCGGCGTAGGAAGAATAAACGCAAGTTTAATTTCGTTCGTCATGCACTATTTTAGATTAGGGCATGACGATTTTGTTTTGCCCTATGTGAACACGAATGCTGTTTGACGAACCCAAAACGCCGTAACAACCTTGTTTCATTGTCACAAATATTGCTTGGAGGTTGTATCGATGAACAAAAGTAACACAAGACTGTTAACCGAAAGCGGTGTGATGATTGCCCTTGCCGCTATCCTGTCCCTCATCAAGGTGTTTGCCCTGCCTTACGGAGGGTCTATCACACTATGCAGTATGCTGCCCATCATTCTGGTTAGCTACCGAAACGGAGTTCGTTGGGGCGTGTTAACCGCCTTTGCTTATTCGATAATACAGTTAATATTGGATATCCCCAGCGGGATATTCAAAGGCGTTAGCCTGGGCATGATAGTAGGCGTCGTGGTGTTCGACTATCTAATTGCATTTACCGCTTTAGGGCTTGGAGGCTTGTTCCGAAACAAAATAAAAAACGCACCTCTTTCCCTTGTGTGCGGTGCACTAGTGGGGATGATAATACGGTACCTTGCGCATGCTGCATCAGGCTACATCTTTTTTGCAGAATATGCGGAATGGTTTTTTGGTCAGGAAGGATTTACTTTGGGGCAGCAAATTCTTGAAAAATACCATGGAAACACCCTTTTTATCATCTATACCTTTTTCTATAATGGCACCTTTATGATTCCGGAGATCATCATCACCAGTATCGTTTGTACTCTTGTTGTAAGCGTTTTAACGCTAGTTGATAAAAAACGGATTACTCAATAAGTTGACTTTGATTAAACCAAAACGGCTGTCGTCTTCCCCGCTAAGGGAAAAACGACAGCCGTTTTTATGCGAAGAAACTAATCTTTATTAAGCAGCTTGTTTTTTAGCCATTGCCAAGCCTCATTATTGTGAAAGGGGCGTAACTTTGGGAACGCCCGGAGCAGACGGATATTCTGCCTTTTACCCATATCAAACAACCGTTTTACCTGTTCGGTATAGAACTCACTTTCCTCAAAACGCTCAAGCAGCGTACTTTTTAACCCTTCTGCCCGTTTTATCTGCTTATCCATAAATTGATTGACCTGTTGCTGTATGGTTTGCAGCCTTCCATTCAAGCGCAATAGATGGCGAACGGTCACAAAGATATCGATTGAAACAAGGAGTACCAGTACCCCTGAAACGCCTAATATAATCCATTCCTGCATAGATTCAAGAATCTTGAGCGTTAAGGGATGCAGATATCGAAGCGTCAGCGTAGCCAAAACGCCAAATACCACCGCACCCAACAGACAGATTCGTCCCTGAAAGTTGAGCGGGTAGGACGAATAGTCCCACCAACGGGCGTCAAACAGCTTTTCCAAAATGATAGCGGTTATGTACTCTAGCGTCGTTGTAAGTAGCATACAGCCCAAGAACAGCAGCAATATGTTATCAGTTCGATTGTAGAGCAGAGTTATCACAAGCAATCCGCCAAAGCCGTATACCGGACAGATGGGTCCATTTAAAAACCCTCGGTTAATCAGACGCTTTTCTTCAACAGAGCATACGATAGACTCATATACCCAACCAATGAAGCTGTAGAACATCAGTAATAAAAACCATTTAGCAACAACCAGTATCGCAATCACCTCATTTAATATTATCGCGCACTAACACGCATACCGAAGCTTTAATCGGCGCAATATCCGCTGATATCCCACCTCTGCGCACTCCATCACCGCGCAATATTTATCGACCAAAAGCACTACAAAGGTTTCTCTGTATCGCGGCAGTCGAAATGTCACCGGCCACATATGATTGAAAATAATGTCCTTTTCCCTATCATTTAGGTCAAACAACGCTAACGCGTTTCGTAATGCAATTGTCGGATGTACAAAAGCGTGTAGACCTTCCTGAGGTTTTGTTAAATGCCAATCGTATAAAAAAAGGTCGTGTAGCAGGGCGCCTCTTGCGGCGGAGCGATAATCCAGTTTCATTTTTTTACAGATTCGATAACTGAGATAAGACACAAACAAGCAGTGGCGCAAGCAACTGATTTCGCCATGCTGCATATAGTACTTCATTTTCTGAACCGATTCATGATTGATTATGTCGATTAGGCAATGGTCAAACTCCCGGTCAAGAAGTACTCGATAACGCTTAATCTTTGCGAGATTGATCATTTGGGGTTGTTCCTCTCATAAAAGGGTGTTGTGTCATTAATCATTTAAACAGAAACAGCGCAAAATGTAAATCACTTTTTTATCATATTTATGTATACTACAGTGGTGTTATCTATTTGCAAAATTACTTCAGTCCTCTCATACATAACGAACTATATGGTACGATATTTTCAGCTTTGGGTATTTTCTTCTTTTTTGCATATTGTGCGAATGCCAAACAACATCAAAACCACCCCAACCCCGATGTTTAAAATTTTCAAAAACATGTCGTTAATAATCAGACTCACCGCGCTTCCAAGCAAAGAGACAATAACCAGGAAAACAGCAGTAGAACACACAGCACCCAACCCAAACAAGTAGATATTCTGCTGCTTCATTTCCTCTTCTGCTATCTTTGCCGAGAACACCCCCGCCCAAAACAGTATCGTTAACGGGTTAGAAAGGGTAAGCAATAGTACGTATAAAAACGTATTACTTACGGGATTTGATACACTGATTTTTAAAAAAGATAAAAAGGATAATCCAAACTCACTAAGTATGTTGTTAAGACCAAAAATGAGAATGATTATACCGCCAAAAAGCTGCAAGATCTGTTTTACTTTAGGAGACCTCCCGAGTAAAACGCCAATACCGACTATTGCAGCCATTATGTATAAAGCATCCACCAAAACCACTGCCGCTACGCCGGTTAACGCATCCGGCAGCCCTTTGTTAACCGCAGTTTGAAACAGATACATGCAAACCGGACCTACAGCTAACTGCAGCAGCAGTCCGAATCGAAATCCCTTAAAAAGCATTTCGTCTCCTTCCTCACACAACTGTCATCTGTTGAATTCTTCCTTTAATGTCGACAAAACGATTAACGTATTGCTTTTTTCTACCCCTGCTATGGATTTTAGCTCGTTGCTTAAAAAATCCTCCAATTCTGCAGTATCAGTGGTTACAACCTTAAGCAGATAATCGTATTCGCCCGCCATATGATGACATTCAAGCACCTGACTAAACTGAATTACCGCATCCCGAAAATGCTGAATATTTTCGGTCTTGTCAATGTTAACAAAAACGAACGCAAGAATGTTATAGCCCATCTTTTTGTGATTTAGCTGTACCGTATATCGATTAATCACCTTTGCATCGTCAAGCTTTCGTATTCGTTCCAAAACGGCAGGAATTGAAAGCCCAACCTTTTTACTGATTTGTGACGCGGTATTCTTCGCGTTCTGCTTAAGCAAGCTTAAAATCGAAAGATCAATCGTGTCCACCTTTATGTCACCACCTTTATATTATTAATATAATATAGCGTTATTATTTCATTTTGTAAATATATATGTTTATATTATATGCTATTATTAAGTTAATTGGATTTATTCTTAATATTAGTTTTGTTAGTTCGGGCTTTGCCGCTTTATTTTTATCCTGTAAATTACAAAGACCAAAAAAGGAATCAGTACAAAATTCACAAGTGCAATCCATGGGAAATATTGCAGCAAATTGAATAACCGAATTGAGTTCGAGCTTATGATGACTGAAGCGATTAACACGATGCCGCTTATAATATATGTCAGCTTCAAAATCGCCGAGCTTTTAACCTTTAAAAATTTCAAGATTAGAATAATGGAATGAAAGGCAACAAGATATTTTAGCATCCATCCTGCCAGCATTTGAAGCATAACATACAATTCACCAAATTCTAATATTTGAAGATAAGTTACCAAATGTGTTTGAATAAGCTTTGGGTAATAATATGTTTTTGCTTGCTCGGTATTGAATGTTGCAAATATTCCGGTTATCGAAACAATCTGCATTTGAATAACAACCGCAAGCGCAATCAAACTATATTTTTGTAATGAAATGGTGGAATCATCTATTGCATCAAGATACGGTAATGTAATGGTTATGAACCCATACATCCCTAAAGACTTCAGTACTGCCAACAAGAAGCCACCGGTAATACCATCCTGCATAACCGGGAATAACATCCAAAAATCTTTTTGCTGTAGCGTCATGATGCCAAGATGGATACCCGCAAACATGATGGTTGATATACCAATTATTGTCATAACAAAAACCGCAACCAAATCCTTGCGAATGACATATAACGATACGAATACAAAAAATATAATAAAGTACCAGTTTGGCGTTTCAACCATCATGTTCTGATGCATTCCGTCAGCCTCAATGACCGCAGATTCAACCAACGTCAATACTGTAGTGAATGCAAACAGCAATGCCATAATGGTTCCTAGGCATTTTCCCAAAGCTATGCGATAGATAGTCAGAAAGTCGTTTTTCCGAACCAGCTTCATTGTGCTGATGGAAAAGGTGAAATACATGGTTATCAAAATGGATGATATAATTACGGCGACCCAACTATCCTTTCCTGCATCCTGAATAAATACAAGCGGATAGGTCTTTAATGATACAATACCCGTTGCCAATACTAAAAAAGCAAAATGTCTGGGGGAATACTTGTCCATTATCGCCCTTCCTTACCGCTTATTCCCTATAAATATATGTATAATATGATTACTGTAAACAGAAATTATACAGGGGGAATGAGAATGAATCAGATTATTACTTTTGAAGACCTAAAAAAAGAACTGGCAAACATGTGCGATATTTGCTATCGAAAAATAGAATGTGCGAACACTGGTATCTATATTATTTATGTTGAATCTATGTGTAATAAAGACCTCATCAGCGATTATGTTATTCGACCTTTGATGAACAACCTGAGTCATCGACACAGTGTTGAGGACATCATGCATGAAATTATACAAACAAGTTCCGCCAAGCTCATGAAAGATATCCACGACGCGGTTGCTCATATCATCACGGGTAACGTTATTATACTACTTCCCCACACAAACCAAGCAATTTCATGTACTCTGAAAGGCTTTTCTAAGAGAGCTATTGACATCCCTCAAACAGAAACAGTAATCAAAGGACCCCGTGAAGGCTTTACTGAGGATATTAACGACAATATATCTGCAATTAGAAGAAGAGTAAAAACCACAGACCTTAAGATTGAACATTTTAATTTGGGAAGACAAACACAGACCTCAACAGTCTTGATTTTTGTTGAGGGAATTGCACCTGAAAAACTGGTTAATTATGTGCGTCAAAAAATAGTTGCAATTCAAAACGAGTATGTTATCTATGCCAATTACCTGGAATCCAACCTTCGCTGCAAGCTAACACCCTTTGACACCATTGGCTACACCGAAAAGCCGGATGTCGCAGTATCAAAGCTTGCTGAAGGACGAGTCGTTATCATTATGGATGGCAGTCCGTTTGTTGTGACGGCTCCTTATTTTTTTATAGAGAATTTTCAAACAACTGACGATTATACACTAAACCCATTCACCGCGAACATCGGGCGAACCTTCCGATGGGTTGCTTTTATGCTTTCCACCTTTATTCCGGGTATTTATCTTGCCCTGATTACCTATCATTTCAAACTGATTCCAACCGTCCTGCTTTATCGTCTTGCATTGTTTCGCGCGGGCGTTCCTGTTCCTACAATTATTGAACTGCTCTATATGATTTTGTTTTTTCAGATAATACGCGAGGCAGGGGTTCGTCTTCCACAGCCTATCGGTCCAACATTAAGCATTGTAGGTGCTTTAATTCTCGGTGAATCTGCCGTGGCATCCGGTCTTGCTTCGCAGTTTACGGTTGTTGTAGTGGCAATCACCTCCATTGCGTCATATCTCATCCCCGTTTTATACTCCGCTATTTTTTTCTGGAGCGTTGTTATTGTGTTGTTGTCCGGTCTAATTGGTCTGCCGGGGTTTTATATGGGCGTAGTGTTGTTTGTGGCCCATCTTAGCGGGCTTACCACCTGCGGTTACCCGTTTTTGTTTCCGCTTGGAACCGTTAAGACCTTTCAGTATAAAGATGTTCTTATGCGCGGCAATCTGGATGTAATTGGCAACACCACATTGCCAAAAGGGAAGCAAAAATGAAAAGAATTGCTGCATTGGCATTGGCATTCACGTTACTTTTTCAAGGATGCTTTTCCTATCGGGATATGAACCGTCTTTTGTTCTTTACGACTGGAGTATTTGATGTAGTTGACAACGATCTCTTTTTTTACGCTGAATTTTTAAAGGCTTATCGGGGCGAGGGGGAAAAGGCGGGTTCTGAGCGTCGTATCGTGTCTTACGGCAAAGGCTCTACCGTTGCCGAGGCCGCTGACCAGGTACGCCGCGCTACTAACTATCCACACGAATATGCAGGAGGAAAGGCAGCAATTTTCACGAAAGCCTTTGCGAAAAACGGAGTCTACAGTTTATTTGACTTTTATCAACGTGATCAAAAACCATCTCTGCGCCAATATATCTTTGTTCTGGACGGCAAACCGTCAGAAATTTTAGATATGAGTTTAGAAGAAGAACAATTTTTGGGGCTTTATCTATATGAAATGTTGAACACCACCAGGCATAGCATTGGTATCATCTCCACTCAGGCATATCAATTTCTTCAAAACATGAATACAGGCAGCAAGGTCAATGTTGTACCATTAATCAAAATTCGCAAGTATGAGGAGGAGCAAGACAAGCCGAAGGACGACAATGTACCTGATAAAGAAAAATCATCAGAGCCACAGGGCGGTGAGCAACAAGGCAAAGCGCAGCAAGGGGGGCAACAAGGGGAAACATTGCAAAATAACGAGCATATTATCACAGACGGTGCCGCGGTGTTTGTGTCCGATAAGATGCAAGCCACACTAAACACCACCGAAACCAACGTCTTTAATCTGCTTTACGAACCTGTTATGGGCGGTCTTCTGGAATCGCCTAATCCCGAGCATCCAGAAACCATGATTGGTTACAGTATATTAAAGAGCAAAACGAAAAGAAGAATTGAACTGGTTGACTCCCGCATTAAGCTCAATTATACCGTTAATCTTCGTGTCATATTACTGGATAGCAAGATGACACTGTCATCCGATCACAAGGATGTTCAAGAGGCGATTAAGCAAAGCCTTGCGAACCGTTTACGCAACGATTCTCTCGCTCTGTTTGACAGAATGAAAGCGGATGGGATTGATATTCTTAATGTCAAAAAGGATTCAGACATCCGTTTTGGAATGGAAAAAATCGAGAACCCTCTTGAGATTACCGATTTTGATGTAAGATTTAATATAACGCTTGACGGAACCGGGAAAGTAAAAAACGGCTTGTATTAGACGTGTGAAAAAGCGTAGCGCGCCGAAACCATATGGTATCGACGCGCTACAGTAATGCTTAATATTTTGACATATAGCTGGATAGTAAAGTGTTTTTTACGTCCCATAAGCGGAACGATAAATCCACATAATAGCGATGCGGGTTTTCAAAACGCTTGACTTCGTCCCACAACAGCTCCACCTGCTCCAAGCAATATGCACGAATTTTCGACAGCTCCGGGGAGCGATAAACGAGCTTTCCTCCCAAAAATATCTGTTTTAGCATCGGTCTTGCTTCTATATTAGAAAGATATTTCTTCTTCCATATCTCTACCGGGTCAAAGATAGTCAGCCCGTTATCAACGCGCAACTCTTCGCCTTTAATCGCGATATAGTCGGCAACAGCCATGCCGGACTCTTTGGAAAACAAACGATACACCTCTTTAAAATGCGGTGTCGTTACCTTTTCAATGCTCTCGCTAATTTTAATCTTAGGGGTATACGAGCCGTCCTCGTTCTGCACCGCAACCAGTTTGAATACACCGCCAAATACCGGATCGCTTTTAGAGGTAATCAGGTTTTCGCCCACACCAAAGCTGTCTACGCGCGCCCCTTGTAAGAACAGATCTCGTATAATATACTCATCCAAGGAATTAGACGCTATTATCCCCACATCGGGATAACCCGCTTCATCAAGCATGCGGCGCGCCCTCTTTGAGATGTATGCAATATCGCCGCTATCGATTCGTACACCAAGAGGACGATATCCTTTTGGCTTAATTATCTCATCAAACACGCGAATTGCGTTCGGTATTCCCGATTTGAGAACATTATAGGTGTCCACAAGCAAAACGCAGCTGTCGGGATAGATTGTAGCATATCGTGTAAATGCATCGTACTCATTGTCAAACATCTGCACCCAGCTGTGTGCCATTGTACCCGAAGCGGGAATGGAATAAACGCGGTCCGCTATGGTACAGGATGTACCATGACAACCGCCGATATAGGCCGCGCGGGCGCCAAGAATAGCCGCGTCGCTACTTTGTGCGCGGCGCGAACCAAACTCAAGTACTTTTTTCCCTTGCGCGGCACGTACGATACGGTTTGCTTTGGTCGCAATTAACGACTGAAAATTGACGGTTAGCAGAATCATTGTCTCAAGCAGCTGTGCTTGAATTACGGGACCCCGAACGGTAAGCACCGGCTCGTTCGGAAAGATTGGGGTTCCTTCTTCCATGGACCATACGTCACAACAAAACTCAAAATCGGCAAGATAATCGAGAAACTCCTCGCAGAATAAATTCTTATCTCGCAGGTACTGTATATCCTCCGCCGTGAATTTCAGATTGGTAATATAATCGATTACCTGCTCTAATCCCGCAAAGATAGCAAATCCCGCTTTATTGGGAACATCCCGAAAAAACATATCAAACACGGCAATCTTGTCTCGCAAACCGTTTTCAAGATAGCCGTTTGCCATTGTCAGTTCATAAAAATCTGCCAGCATTGTCAGGTTGCGCTGCTGCGCCCATTTTGTTTTCATTTATACTACTTCCCTTGTTGTAATGATATATCGTGAACCACTTCTATTCCGCTATTAAGCATACAGCATAAAAAGACCGTGTTCAACAGTTCAGCGTCATGGGCTGGTGCGTCGTAGGTATCCACCATCGAGACGGGTACAACGACTCTGCAGTTCGCGTTTTGCTCATTAAACCATGTTTTAATCGCTGTAGCAAGCTGAAAGACACAGATATCTGTACAGCAGCCGGTGATAATAAAGTTCCGATACGGAGCAACAAGCCCCTGTTCCATCAGTCGGTAAAACCCGTTGGTAGAGTTCTTGGGGATAACGCAATCCACATACGCCCTTATCTCTTCCACTATCAATGGCTCGTCTGTCCCGTCAAGACAATGCACAGGGAATTCGGAAAACTCTGGCGAGTGCTCATCATGATTGTCTGTAAGGGCAATCAAACGTATCCCACGCCGTACGCATTCCTCCGCAAACCGAGCTGTTGCGGGAATAAGTGCCTTCACCCTATCAGAATACAGCGTGCCCTTTTTTGCAAAGCCATTATTTAAATCGACGCTGATAGCCAAGGTTTCGGACGGGATAAAGGACAATAATTCAGCAGTGGGCAGGCAGTCAATCCTTTTGTACATATCTTCTAGCGATTCTATACACTGTTTAGGCATAATACTACTCCCATCACTTTACGATGATAGTAATTATACCAACACTATCTATGATTTGCAATTAACTGCGCGATTATTTTGCACTCGTGCTTTGAAAACCGTTCTTCACATCCGGTGCGCTTTATGTATCGAAGCATCTTGCGTTTTCCACCCCTTCTTGCAGAAAACACAGGAACATCCTCGCTGAAAACACGAACCTTTGCTTTGGGGTGAGAGAAGAAGACGATTCCTTTCACATCAATCGGGAAGCCGTTTTGCTCCAGTAACCGATGAAGCACACGGGTATGTGTGTTAACCTGTCTCATGGGGCTGTAAAACCTGCGCGCATAATGGGAACCAGAAGAAGTCTTCTTTTTTTGCAAAACAGCATGGTCGTTGTCGTCTCCTTTGATTACGCCCATATGATTTTTTGTTTCAACAACAAAAACACCGTTTGGTCCTACAACAACATGATCCAGCTGAGCCTTGTGACTACCGTTTGTGATTACAACATCAGGGCAAACATAGTACCAAGAGGGCAACCGTCTTAATGCCTTTGTTGTGGCAATCTCGCCTTCACTTCCGTGTTTTAGAATGAGCATATTTGTCCGCTCCTTTTTTATCAAAATTAGCGGCAATAATAGAATCAGGCTGATTCCATATGTAAAGTACACGAGAGAAGCACCCAAGAACGCAGACAGAATATAAAGACCGATGCGTACCGCACAAAGTCGATAATGATTTCTCACCGTATTTCCTATACCTGTTTTAATTATTCTTGCCATTTTCTTCTCCCTATGTCTTTGTACATGCTGATTGTGCGCGAAAAAGCCCGCCCCAAAATACGGCGGGCTTTGAGTATCCGAACCAATGTCGGTAGCAATATTATTGCCTATTCTTCACCAAATAGCCGATTTTGCAGCATCCGAATGCGTTTCCTTCGGATTTCAGTTTGCTCGGCGTCAACCTCAATCCGTCCGTCTTTGTACAGTCGAAGGCAGTCCCCTTCCCTTACTGCGACGGAAAGTTGTTTGCGCAACAACTTATATGGCTGACGAGTATCATCCTCGCATAGTACAACATCGTCAGTAATCCGGTCGACACTGACAAGTCGATATTCCGTACTCATCGCGTTCACCTTTCGGTCTTTACGGTAATGTTGGTACCGTCTGTCGTATATGTAATCATGCCGCTTAAATCGGTTCTATGTACCGTTATGCCACGATCATCCAGTGCCTGCAACGTCTCGGTATGGGGATGACCGTAATCGTTGTCAAGACCGCAGGAGATTGCGCCGTACTGGGGCTTTATCGCGTCAAGAAAGCCCTTGCCGGAAGAGGTCGTGCTACCGTGATGTCCGACAACGTAAAGCTCTGCGGCAAGGTTGTATCCCGCCTTTAGCACTGCACGCTCTGCCGCTTTCTCCGCGTCGCCGGATATTAGTACACGCACATTTCCAAACGTAATTTTGCTTATTACAGAGATGTTATTCAAGTTGTCAAACTCATCGACCGGACCAAAGATATCAAGCTTCATAGCACCAACCGCATAGCTTTTACCGGGTGTAGCCGCAATTGTTTTAATGTTCTTTTCCAGCAAAACAGCAAGAACATCCTCATAGGTTTTTGTAGTAGGCACGATTTTGTCCGGAATCTTCGGCATGATAACGGTATCGACAGTTATATTCTTTAACACTTCATCCATGCCACCAATGTGATCGGAATGCGGATGAGTTCCAATCATGTAATCCAGATGGGTAATACCAAGGGCCGAAAGCACATCAAGTACCGTCTGACCTTTTCCATTTTCTCCTGCGTCAATCAGGATGGATTGACTCCCTGTTGTCAAAAGCGTTGCACTTCCCTGACCAACATCGATGATGTATACCGACATCTGTTCTCCGCCGAGCATAGCCGGGGGCGGGTTTTCCTGTTGCACCTGAGACGGGATTTCGGCGGGAGCAACAACCGGGGTTGCTTGCATCGGCTCGCCTGTAATCAGCTCATAAGCGTCCCCCCATGTGGGAAACGCAAACGGAAGTGCTGACAAGCTTGAAAGTGTAAGCAACGCTGCAAGCAAAACCAAAAGAATTGTAACGGGGATTGCCGCCTTGCTCTTCATGATTGAACTCAATAGTTGCTCGCTAGATGTTCTTTTTGGCAAAGAGACCCCCCCTTAATCAAATCATTTTATTGCTTCCTGAGCTGCCGGTGCGTCCTCACGCATCGTCATCTCTATCCACTGCTGTCGTGTTATCAAAACAGGGCGCGGCTTGCTTCCTTCAAAGAGCCCTACAATTCCGCGTTGTTCCATCTCATCAATGATTCGCGCCGCACGTGCGTAGCCCAGTTTTAAGCGGCGTTGCAGTAACGATGTAGATGCCTGCCCTGCTTCCACAACGCATTCAATCGCCTTCGGCAGCAGCTCGTCGGCCGCCTCTTCTCCGTTGCTATCAACCGAAGAGCCTTTTTCTTTTGCCGCCTGTTTTTCAATCTCGTCCAATATATCATCATCGTAATCGGCATTAGAACCGTTTTTGATATATGAAACGACACGTTCAATCTCTTTTTCATTTACAAAGCAGCCCTGTACGCGAATTGGTTTTGAGCTTCCAACCGGAGAATACAGCATATCGCCCCGACCCAGCAGCTTTTCCGCACCACCCATATCAAGAATAGTACGGGAATCCACCTGCGAGGATACCGCAAACGCGATTCGGCTTGGTATATTTGCCTTAATGACACCGGTAATAACATCCACCGACGGGCGTTGTGTGGCGATAACAAGGTGCATACCCGCCGCGCGTGCCATCTGCGCCAAACGGCAAATTGCGTCCTCCACCTCGTTGGGTGCCGCCATCATCAGATCCGCAAGCTCATCGATGATGATAACAATCTGTGGTAACGGCTTAATCTCGTCGTTGATAGATGCAAGCTCATTGTAGCCAACTAAGTCTCTTACCTGGTTATCGGCAAACAGCTTGTAGCGGTTCAGCATCTCGGTTACTGCCCAGCCCAGTGCGCCTGCTGCCTTGCGCGGGTCGGTTACCACCGGTACCAGAAGATGGGGGATGCCGTTATAGATGCCAAGCTCCACCACCTTGGGGTCGACCATTAAAAAGCGCACCTCATCTGGCGTGGATTTATACAAAAGGCTGATAATCATCGAGTTAATGCACACCGATTTACCCGAGCCGGTCGCGCCCGCAACCAGTACATGCGGCATTTTGGCCAGGTCACCAATCACCTTTTCGCCCGATATATCCTGGCCCAAAGCGACGGACAATCTGCTTTTAACCCCCACAAAATCGTTTGAGTCGATGATATTGCGCAGCTTTACAACACTTACTTCGCGGTTTGGAACCTCAATACCAACAGCCGGTTTGTTGGGGATGGGCGCTTCGATGCGCACACCGGCACTTGCCAGATTGAGTGCAATGTCATCCGCAAGGCTTGTTATCTTCGCAATTTTCACACCGGCGGAGGGTTGCAGCTCATATCGGGTAACAGAAGGACCCCTAGAGATGGCAAGCACCTTGGTGACAACGCCAAAGCTCTTCAATGTATCCACCAGCAGCTCAGCGTTTTGCGTCAGCTCTTCGCTCATGTTGGCGATGTCAATCGGCTTACCTTGTTCAAGCAGGCTGATTGGCGGGTATGTATAGCCTTCCTCCGAAGGGCGTATCGGAGCAGATGCCGTTTTGGCAACATCCTTTTCAAACGCCATTGTCTCGTTGGCAACCTCTTGCCGATCCATGCGCTGGGGCGGGAGAACAACAATTTCCGGTTTCACCGGTTCGTCGGATTGCGCTGTGGTTTTAATCTCCGCGATTGTGTTCTTGTTTTTCTGCTTTTCTTCTTTAAGCTTCTGTTTTTGCGCTGCCTTACGTTCCTTTTCCGTCATCGCGTTGGACCAAATCACCTGCCCTGCTGTTATGGGGTGTTCTGGCATCTCGTCTTCATCCAACGGAATGTCGATATTAAAACGCGGCTTGCTGGATTTCTCCTCCATGCGTTCCTGGTACGCGTTGCCCAGCTTTTTAACGGGTGCCGCAACCGAACGGTAGATATCCACCAGTGTAATCCCCGTCAGTATCATTAAAAACATAACAATAAGCAGTACAATGGTTATTCCGGCACTCTTTTTGCCGAACAGCTCAAAAAGAGTCCATCCGAATACTCCTCCAAACAATCCGCCGCCTTGATGTGCCGCTCCGTCTGTGTATAAAGAAGCCACCTGCTTGAAGAAGGTGTCTCCAACAGGCGCGTCTGCTGATGAAAAGATATGTACCGCTCCGCAGATCATCACGGTGAGTAACAACGCCTGCCAACACTTAGCGGCCGGAGAAAACGCCCGACCATCCACCGCCATCAGTACCGCAAGCAGCATGGTTAAAAACGGCACCGCGTACGCTACATTACCAAACAGCCCGAACATAAAACTATGCAGAACAGTCCAAAGATTAGCGCCCTGAACAAACACAAGCGCGCAAAAAAACACACCCAGCGCAAATGTAATCACCGCCGTCATTTGGCGACTGGCATAGGCGCGCTTACTTTCACGTTCCTGCGCAGGTGTTTGTTTTGCTGAAGACGCCCGCTTAGTATTTGCTCTTTTGGGCGGGGCAGATCGCTTTGCCGTAGCGGCAGAAGACTTTCTTTGAGCCATCACTTAATCATCCGTTCTATATGCACATTGGGGCTGTTAGGTCGTGCGTCAGCCGATTAACGATACGATGTAATCAGTGAAATTCATGTCCACTATTCTTTCGAAAACCCCTATAGCGATAACCAGCACGCCGAGGGTAAGGGTATAGTATGAAAATACCATCAATTTATCGGTTTTAACCATCCAAGCAATCAGTTTTATCGCAAAAAAGCCGACGACGGCTGCAACCAGCACGCCAATTAAAACCGGAAGCCAGTCAATCTCCGCATTTTGGCGCATGGCAGCACCAACCTCGGATAAGTTTGCGCCGATAATGGCAGGTATTCCCATGATAAATGAGAACGCGACCGCATATTCCCTAGAGTATCCGCGAAGTAGAGCAATCGAAATCGTAGAGCCTGAACGGGATATTGCCGGAAGCGCCGCAAACCCCTGAAACGTACCGATTAGCAGTGCATCCGGGTAACGCATGTTCTTCGCCGTCTTGTTTCCTTTAAAGCAGTGGTCTGCCAAAAATAACATGATGCCGGTAAATAGAAACAGCACGCCTTCGACAATAATATCAGGATCCTCGGCTAAAGCCGTGAAAAAGTCCTTAACAAAATAGAACGCCGCAAGCGGGAGCAGCGACACGAGAATCATCAGTATCATTCGACGCTCGGGGTTGAGCTTCTTAAACGAAAACTGGCCCCGAAAAATGTCCGCCACCATGCGAAAGAACTCCATAATCAGTTCAAAGATTAGTTGATAATAGGCGGCAAATACAGCAATCAGCGTTCCCATATGCAACATAAGCGTAAACAGCATCGCCCCTTCACCGGAGGTTTTGGTAAAGTGTTGGTACAGCGTAAGATGCCCGTCGCTGGACACCGGTAAGAACTCCGTAATCCCCTGTAGGATGCCTTGTAAAATCGCGTTAAGAATACTCAAAGCAGTCTCCTCCGTTTATGTACCCCACTTTACGTGGGAGCTATCATCGTATGTGTTTAAATAATCATACTTATCAGATAATTCTATGCAGACGTCTGAATATTTCTGATTGTAAAAAGACTAAACCACAGGCAAAATGATTTAGTTTGGTATAATATTGCCCGGTGCATAGCCCGGGTCTAAATAATGTTTTGGGTTTGTGGAATAAAGTCGGGAGATATGAAAGCCGTCAGGTTGTTCCATGCCTTCCAGCATAACCCCGTTTACCCGTTTCAAGGTAAGCTGTGGTATGTTGGAACTATCCGCTTTCGCATCCCCAAAAATTAGTTCATACGGTTCTTTTGTATATAATAACATCAGCCCGTTACCCTTCCTCCCGGTTTTTTTGTTCCGTTCTTCTTGTGTTCCTCCGCAACCGAGTCGATCAACTCATAAAGGCAGGCGATTGCATCGCTTAACCCGCCAAGCTGACCAATCAAACCGATTTCCACCGCCTTTTCTCCATCAAGGATCGTACCGATGTCCATTACAAGCTCGCCCGTTTTGGTCATCAAGGCGCGAAATTCGTCAGCGTTGACGGATGAATTATCGGAAACAAAACGCACGATACGCTCCTGCATTTTTTCAAAGTAGGATATGGTTTGCGGTACCCCAAGCACCAGCCCGCTAAGCCGTATGGGATGAATCGTCATGCTAGCACTCGGTACGATAAAAGAACGCTTGGCGCATACGGCAAGGGGAACGCCGATGGAATGCCCGCCGCCAAGCACAATGGAGACCGACGGCTTTTTCATGCCAGCAATCAACTCAGCAATGGCTAGTCCTGCTTCTACATCTCCGCCTACGGTATTTAAGATAATGAGCAGCCCTTCAATTTCCGGGTCCTCTTCGATTGCCACAAGCTGAGGTATAACATGTTCGTACTTAGTGGTTTTGTTCTGCGGCGGCAGGATATAATGTCCTTCAACCTGTCCCACAATGGTCAGGCAGTGTATGGTGTGCTCGCCTTTGCGCTGCGTAACCGAGCCTGTTTGCTCTATCTGATCTGTTTGCTCCGGTCCTGCAGTTACCTGTTGTTCCTGGTCGTTCTGCGGGGAATCGTCCTGCTTATTTTTGCTCACTGCACTACCTCCGTACCATTCTTTTCGCATGGTATACGCAGTAGTGTTTCCATTGTGGCGCGGTTGTATTCGTAAATCAAATCTGCTCCCCGACTTATGGAAAGGAATATGGCAAGGTACGTGCTTATTATAGCAAGGATTACTCGGATTCACAAGAGCCATATACATAAAACAACGTCGAAAAAGAACATATTTTCTCCAACAAATCATGAACAAAACAGTTGAATGCTGCGTGTGGCGGTGATAGTATATCAACAAGCAAATATTATATATTAGACGAGGTAAAGGAAGAACTTGCAATGACAACACCATCAATGCTACCGGTAACCGAACAGCACCTTCCCTCAATTTTAACTATTTACAACCACTATGTACTAAATTCAACCGCGACTTTTCATGCTCATCCGCTTTCGATTGACGAAATGCGCAGTTTGGTTCTTTTTGAAAGCAAACGGTATAAGTCCTATGCCATTTTTCATCACGACTGTTTTGCAGGCTATGTATTGCTAACGCAGCATAAGGCTCGCGAAGCCTATAACTCCACCGCAGAGGTGACCATCTATCTCTCACCGGACTTTACAAGAAAAGGGCTAGGACGGTATGCCCTTGGTTTTATTGAGGATATCGCGCGGCAAATCGGCTTTCATGCACTCATCGCAACTGTATGCGGTGAAAACGAACCAAGCCTTTCCTTGTTTGAACGGAGCGGATACCATCGGTGTGCGCATTATAAGGAGGTTGGTTGGAAGTTTGACCGCTATCTGGACTTAATCGCGCTTGAAAAGCTGCTTTAACTAATCAGCAACCTTTGTTAAAACTATTCTCAGCTTAGTTAATTCGTTGACAATAACCTGTAATTATTATATGATAAAAACGACACAATTGCATGTAATTCTTTCGTTTGTTTATGGCAAAATACCACCATTAACCACCATATGCGTGGTGCAAAATATAGGGATATGAAGATATTTGAGAGGAGAGAGTAGTTGTGGCATTAACCATCGCACAAAAGATTATTGAGAAACACCTTGTAAGCGGCGAAATGAAGCCCGGCGAAGAAATCGGTCTTAGAATTGATCAAACATTGACGCAGGACGCCACGGGGACCATGGCATATTTGGAGTTTGAGGCTATGGGGGTACCGCGTGTAAAAACCGAACGCTCGGTCGCTTACATCGATCATAACACCTTGCAAACCGGCTTTGAAAACGCGGACGACCATCGTTTTATTCAAAGCATTGCAAAAAAACACGGCATCTTTTTTTCCAGACCCGGCAATGGCATCTGCCATCAGGTTCATCTCGAACGCTTTGGCATCCCCGGCAAAACGTTGATTGGCTCGGATAGTCACACCCCCACCGGCGGCGGAATTGGTATGCTGGCTATGGGTGCGGGAGGTTTGGATGTTGCTGTGGCAATGGGCGGCGGCGCTTACTATATCACCATGCCCAAAATGGTGCGAGTAAATCTTTCCGGTAACCTTTCTCCGTGGGTCAGCGCTAAGGATGTGATTCTTGAGGTACTACGCCGCTTAACCGTAAAGGGCGGCGTGGGTAAGATTATTGAGTACGGCGGCGAAGGAGTAAAAAGCCTAACCGTTCCCGAGCGCGCCACCATCACCAACATGGGTGCGGAGCTGGGTGCGACCACCTCCATCTTCCCTTCTGACGAAATTACTCTCTCCTTCCTCAAAGCACAGGGACGAGAGGCAGACTATATGCCCTTATCTGCGGACGACGGTGCGGTATATGATGAAACCATCGAAATTAACCTTAATGAACTTGAGCCGCTTGCAGCCTGCCCACACAGCCCCGATAATGTGAAACGCGTAACCGAAATTGGAGCAATGAAGATTGATCAGGTTTGCATCGGCTCCTGTACCAATTCTTCCTTCCTTGATTTAATGCGGGTTGCAGCGATTTTAAAGGGCAAGACCGTTCATCCCGACGTCAGTCTTTCTATTGCACCGGGCTCGATGCAGGTGTTTCATATGCTTGCCAAAAACGGCGCGTTGGCCGATCTTATTTCTGCGGGAGCAAGAATCCTTGAGTGCGCGTGCGGCCCATGTATCGGTATGGGGCAGTCTCCCAATTCGGGCGGTATCAGCCTGCGCACCTTTAACAGGAACTTTGAAGGTCGCTCCGGCACCGCCGATGCCGGCGTGTACCTGGTAAGCCCGGAAACCGCCGCCGTATCTGCTTTATCCGGCGTATTAACCGACGCACGTACGCTTGGCGGCGCAGCCGATATAACACTGCCTGAGCACTTTGACATCAACGACAGCATGGTCATCCCACCGGCAGACGAAGCACACGCGGATGCGGTTGAAATCTTACGCGGTCCCAATATCAAGGAATTCCCAAAGTCTGCTCCCCTTGCAGACACTATTGCAGCCGATGTTCTGCTTAAGGTGGGAGACAATATAACGACCGACCATATTATGCCTGCTGGCGCAAACCTTTTGCCCT
The DNA here is from genome assembly GCA_023460535.1 of Bacillota bacterium. GTDB lineage: Bacteria > Bacillota > Clostridia > Oscillospirales > Ruminococcaceae > Acetanaerobacterium. The sequence continues at coordinate 65,583 of JAEWPV010000001.1, read as the reverse complement.
ATCGCTCGAACATCCCGCATCTTTCCAACCACTGCTTTACCCGTTGTGACGAGCAGTTTCCTGCACGGGCTAAGGCTGCGGGAAAGGGTATCATCGTTGGCGGCACAAACTACGGCCAAGGTTCTTCTCGCGAGCACGCAGCGCTAGTACCGCTGTACCTTGGAATCAAGGCGGTTATTGCAAAGAGCTTTGCCAGAATACACCGCGCGAATCTGATTAATGCCGGCATCCTGCCGCTGGAGTTTGCTGATGAATCGGACTACGACAGGCTCATGCTCGGTGACTCACTGGTACTGGATGGAATTCTCAGTTGTATTCAAGATGACCAGCCAATTATGATTAAAACTGGTTCGGGTAAGGAGATTACTTCAACCTGTATTCTTTCGCAGAGACAAAAAGACATTTTAATTGCCGGCGGTCTTCTGGGTTACACCAGAGATCAATCGAAGTAACGATATCTTGGAGAAATTTAAGGAACGGGGTAATACAGTTATGGATAACAAAATGATTGCCGCACAGGCTGCGGAAAAGTTCGCGAAGCTTGTCGAAGCCCAGCTTGCGCGCGTAGAAAAGATGAAGGCGCAGGGTGATTTTGTTGATTATGCTGCACTCGATAACATTATTATCGGCGTATGTGGTGGCGACGGCATTGGTCCAACCATTACCGGAGAAGCACAGCGGGTTTTGGAATGGCTGCTTGCCGCAGACGTAAAAAAAGGAAGAGTGGAGTTTCGCGTTATAGATGATTTGACCATAGAAAAGCGCGCTGAGGTAGGCAAGGCGATACCTGACGAGGTGCTCGAAGAGCTGAAAAAATGTCATGTTATCCTCAAGGGACCTACAACCACCCCTCGTGCCGGCGACCCATGGCCGAATATAGAGAGTGCAAACGTTGCCATGCGCAAAGAACTCGATTTATTTGCCAATGTGCGTCCTGTTAAGGTTCCCGAACAGGGTATCGACTGGACCTTCTTCCGTGAGAATACAGAAGGCAGCTATGCTGTGGGTTCTCAGGGCGTGAATGCGAACGATGATCTTGCGTTTGACTTTACGGTTACCACTACACAAGGCACCGAGCGCATTGCCCGTCTTGCTTACGAGTACGCAAAAAAGAACGGCAAGGATCGTGTTTCGATTGTTACAAAAGCGAATGTAATCAAAACTACCGACGGCAAGTTCCTGAAGATCTGCCAGAATATCGGCACGGAGTATCCCGGTATCACTACCGATGACTGGTACATCGATATCATGACCGCGAAACTGATTGATGAGAAACGCAGACGTGACTTTAAGGTGTTTGTGCTGCCCAACCTTTACGGCGATATCATCACCGACGAGGCTGCTGAATTCCAGGGTGGTGTGGGTACTGCCGGAAGTGCCAATATCGGCAAGCGTTATGCGATGTTTGAGGCAATACACGGCTCTGCGCCGCGCATGGTTGCGGAAGGTCGTGCACAGTATGCCGACCCCTGCTCGATGCTGCGCGCCGCTGTACTTTTGCTTTCGCATATTGGCTACCAACAGGAGGCTGATAAACTCTCCCGCGCACTTGATATCTGCATGTTTGAGGAGAAAAAGCTTGCGATTACGGGTCGCGATACCGGCGCTACCTGCGAGGCTTTTGGCGAATATGTCATGCAAACCATTCAGTCCTTATAATATTTCTCTTAGAAAGCAGGCGATCTAGTATGACCAAAAGCCAGTCCGTTTCGCTTTCGGTTATTAGAAGGCTCCCCCGCTACTATCGGTTTCTTTCCGATTTAAAGACCAGCGGCATCCTTCGCATCTCCTCTCGCGAGTTGTCTCAGCGCATGGGGCTTACCGCGTCGCAAATCAGACAGGATTTGAATTGCTTCGGCGGTTTTGGTCAACAAGGATATGGTTACAATGTCGATCAGCTTCATACAGAGATTGGCAATATCCTAGGCATCAACAGGAGGTTTAAAACCATACTGCTTGGCGCTGGCAACTTAGGCAGAGCAGTCGCCTCGCATATGGACTTTGAGAATAAGGGCTTTGACTTAATTGGCATTTTTGATTCGGATAAGCAGATAATAGGCAAAACCTTGATTGGTATAAAAATTCTCTCATCTGAACGGCTGAAAAGCTTTTGTGAAGAACACAAACCTCAGGTTGCCATTTTGTGTATACCCAAAGAAAGCGCCAGAAAATCCAGTGACATGCTTGTTGGTTTAGGGATTAAGTCGTTTTGGAATTTTTCACATTATGACTTTGCGGTCGCGCACCCTGATGTTGTGGTGGAAAATGTTCACCTGGGTGACAGCCTGATGATTTTGAGCTACCGAACAAGCGAGATGCTCACTAATACAAGCGATGATTTGATGCAGGACTAGTTAAAAGGGCAGCTTCGGCTGTCCTTTTCATTTTGTTATTGCAATAAGCGCAGCAAATCGCGCTTTGGTTTATTTTCCAAAAACCTTTTGTTTAACATACTGATTTATACTACTAAACCGCTTGATTCTGATTATAAATATGTTAAAATAATAATATAAGCAAGTGATTTCAGTTGCAATATTTGTAAACATTGCTTAGTAGGTTATTTCTTTGAGCTAAGTACTACATCGTTAACAGCGTGTATATATCCTTTTCACATTTTTCCTTTATAATAAAAGATATAGGAGCGGCATAAGTATAAACTGGCTGTGTGTTAGAAGTGTTTTGGGTATATAACTGTAAAAGCAAACAAAAACTATATAATCGGAGTGATGAGCTTGAGCGGGTCTCATGAAATCAGCACTGATTTTGGTGTGTATGATCGCCATTTAAGCGCTACCATCGTATGTGTTACCGACCAGATCAATTGTGAAAGAATTATTAAAAGAGGTAAAGAAATCGCGGACAAAACCCACACCAACCTTTACGTCATTAACGTAGACTCGGGTACGACACGTGATCTTGAAGCAGTTGAACATCTGTTTCGCGTATCAAAAGAGAATGGTGCCGTAATGAATATTTTTTATAACAAACAAGTAATGGACACGATTATCAACTGTATCTCGGAGTATAACGCCGTTAACGTTGTTTCAGGCATTCCACAAACAGTGGATTCGATACTCAACCAACTGTGGGAAGCCATGCCGCACATTGACTATTACATGGTAGGACTCAAAGGAGATATCACCTTGATTTCTACCAAAAAATCGGCGATTAACCTTTAGTATAACGCTTGGAGGGGAACGGACATGAGCATTGCCACCCAACAACTGGGTTTTGTTAGTTCCAATGGAAACGACACGGTGCACGTCCTGTTGTGGGAGGATCCCTCTACCCCGCCCCGAGCTGTATTGCAGATTGCACATGGCATGAGTGAGTACATAGACCGATATGCCGAGTTTGCCGCCTATTTGGCTCAGCATGGATTTGTAGTGTGCGGTAACGACCATCTCGGTCATGGCGCAACCGCTTCATCGTCTGAACAGCTTGGATATATCTCTTCAAAAGATGGGGCTACTTATCTAGTCGAAGACATTCATCGGTTGCGTACTCTTATACAATCACGATACCCCGACTTACCTATATTCTTACTGGGTCACAGTATGGGGTCTTTTATTACTCGTGCATATGTTGCCAAATACGGTGAGGGGCTAGCAGGATATATCTGTTCCGGCACTGCTGGGCCAAACCTAGCGATTTCAATTAGCTTATTACTGGCTGACTTGGAAACCCACCGCATTGGGGAACTGGGCAGAAGCAAGCTTCTTGATAATCTTGCTTTTGGCAGCTACAATAAGCGGTGCCCCGAAAAGCGTACTGGATTTGATTGGTTGACCCGCGACACTGAGCTTGTTGATCGTTATGTCAATGACCCTTGGTGTGGGTATGTCTTCACTTCCGCAGGTTTTCGTACATTGTTTACGCTAGTAAAAGAAGTTTCACATACCGGTTGGGCGGAGTCTGTTCCTAAACAACTTCCTATCCTTATGATATCCGGACGTAATGATCCGGTTGGCAACTATACCAAAGGTCCAAAACAAGTATTTTCGTGGCTGCGAAAAACGGGGGTAATCGATTTAACCTTAAAGCTCTATGATGATTGCCGCCATGAGTTACTAAATGAATTAAACCGGCAGGAGGTATATGAAGATATCCTGCAATGGCTTTCTAAACGCCTTTTGGCAAAATAAACTTAATAGAATTTGCTATAACATGCACAAGACCCATCCCGAACGGGATGGGTCTTGTGCATTATTTTGACTTAAAAGTTGTACAAAGTGTTTCATCACGAGTATCTGCATGTTGACCGCCAATATTGATATGATCTGCATTGCATATCATATCCTGATTGTAATAACATTTTTGTGCATGGCACTGAACCTGAATGCTTTGTTTGGGGTCAGAATTCTCGCACTCAATGGAATTTTGATAGTCACCTGTCATCGGATAATAGCTCTCACAGCAGGTTTGCTCTTTCTGTCTTGCGTTGCTTCCGTCAACTAGTATTTGCTCTTTACAACAATAACCGCTGTTATAATGCGCGCATGTAATAACCTGGCAATTTAGGTGGGTCATACAATTTAATCCTTCCGTTTTTATTGTTTTCGTTATTCCGGCACACGTAAGTGTCGTATAGTTATTTTATTCTTATACGCTCTATTTATCACACCAAAATGATTTTTGCTTAAATTGTTTTTTTAGGTGCTTTTCTTTGTTTTATATTAAAAAGAGTACATGAAAAACGTTCAAACCCGAATTAACAATGAATCAAAAGGAACCTTTTTATCTAATACTGAATAACCTGAACTAAGGGCAAACTGTAGCCGTTTGTATTTATCGCTGTCTATATTATAGTCAATTTGTTGGAGGGGTATCAATGAGCACCACTGCTGATAATATCATAAAGTTCTTTCTTGGTGCCACTACGCCACAAGGATTTGTGTCATGCTATCAGCAATCATATAATATCGATGATTATGAATACATTTGTATTATCAAAGGTGGCGCCTGCAAACAGGCCTTTATCAACCATCTTGCCTCAAAGCTATCACCTTACGATAACCAAACGGAGTACATTCATTCTTCTCAAAATCCGTCCTGTTGCGACGGGCTGATATTCCATACTCTTCGAGCGGCTGTTTTTGACGGCAGTGCGCCGCACCCGCTAGAACCGAGGTATTACGATGCGTTTGAAACAATCTTACCTTTAGGAGAATTTTGCAACACCGATCATATACGGATGCATAAGACTGAGATTATGCAGCTGACCGATTCGAATACCCATTTATATGAACGTTGCGTTCGGTTTGTGAATGCAGCGGGTTCCTTGTTGGACGATACCTACAGCCTCGCTTATGCCTGCACCGATGAAAACAAGATTGACTCGTTCTGCGAACGTACGCTGTCAAGAGAAATTAAGCAGGTGCAATCCCGTAAAGCAAAAGAAAGAAGTCGTTTTCTAAGTGCCATAACACCGGAAGGTATTCTTCTTTTTGAAAACACCATTCGATACTACTGCAAGCAACTGTACGTAATTGATGATGAATTTGGTGCGGCATCGAATTTAATACTACAGCGGCTGAAAGACGGTGCGATGAAGCGCGGATATGATGTAATATGCTGCTGGTGCCCATTTGCTCCTTTTCAAAAGCTGGAACATGTTTTTGTGCCCGATTTAGGGCTTGGGTTTATCACCTCTAACCATTGGCACCCTATTAAGTTTGATGACGCCAGAACGATTCACTCCCGTCGATTCACCAGCTTAGAGGCTTTGTCTGTACGCAAACAGCGAATTTCGTTTAATAAACGGGCAACGAATGAGCTGATTGACGCGGCACAAAACATCCTCAAGCAATCGCAAGAGCTTACCGATAAACTGGAGAAGATATATACACAATCTTTGGACCATGAGCGCCTTATCGTCGCTGCGGAGGATACCGCGGAACACATTCTATCGCTTTCGCGCTAACTATCAGCAATCGCACTAAATATGTCTATGTATGTGTGACAGCTGGGAAACAGCTTGTTCGGTATATAACCACCAGTTCTCACAACTGTTGATTTCAAACTCAATATATCACTAACATGGACAATCTTTCGCAATAGTTGAATGTATCCCATCCCCTTCCTCGTTATAGTATTTGACAAAGAAACTCCCTATTGCTTCGCCAAAAAATGCTGTAATATTAAGTGCAATATGCTATACTACTTTTAGCGGCTAATTAATTGTACCTGTCGTATTACGAACAGCGGCGATGCTTAAAAAGAAGGATTATATAATACAGGAGTGTGCTTCATGAAAATAGCTATATTCGCCGAGACTTACTTGCCCTATTTAAATGGCGTCGTTACCCACATATGTGTATTGAAAAAGGGTCTTGAAATGCTCGGGAACGAAGTACTCATCGTTACAGCAGATCCCCATGCCCGGCATCATTTTATTGAAAACGGTGTTCTTCACTGCCCGGCAAGAACCTCTAAGAAGATATACGGCTACGGGCTGGCCTCTCCATTAAGCCAAAAGAGGCTTCAGATGGTTTTGGATTTTAATCCTGATATTATTCATGTGCAAACTGAATTTGGAATCGGCTTGTCCGGCATAATGATAGCGAAGTTTCTGCGAATCCCTCTGGTTTATACCTTACACACCATGTACGACGATTATATCTACTATATTGCGCCCGGTAAACTTGTTTCCATCGTTAAAAAACTTTCGCATGCCTATGCCCGTGTGATAGCCGGCTCTGTAAATGCCATTACGGGTCCGTCGCCCAAAATCGCAGAGTATTTTCTTACCAATGGCGTTAAAAAGCATGTGAACATTATCCCGAATACAATCGATATTGAAAGCTTCAATCCTTCCCGAATCCCAAATGAGGAGCGAGTCGCTCTACGGGAAAAGATAGGCATACCACAGGATAAAATGATCTGCATTTTTGTGGGACGGCTTGGCAAGGAAAAAGGGCTTGATGTGATGATGCAATATTGGTCTGAAACCGTCTCATCAGAGGATGGAATTCACCTGATGATTGTAGGTGGCGGTCCGGATGCGGACGAGCTGAAGCAGATGGCAGTAAACTTGGGGATAGCCAATATGATCACGTTTACCGGTCCTGTTCCTCATGAAGAGGTCGCTTCGTATTATGCCATTTCCGATGTATTTATTACAGCTTCTCTGTCTGAGGTGTACTCCATTTCCATGCTCGAAGCAATGGCGGCCGGTCTACCTGTTTTGCAACGATTTGACGAACTTAACTCAAGCCAAATTCTTCCTGGAGTGAACGGCTTCTTCTTCAATACCGCGCAAGAGATGTCATCGGTACTGCATATGCTCCGACGCAATTCGCCAGAAGATTTTCTGCGCTTGAAGGCATCGGTAATCAATTCTGTAAAAGATTCGGGAGCCGAGTCTCTCGCTTTAAGCCTTCTTAACATTTACACAGAACTAACCTCCAAGAGAAAATACCAACGAGCAACCCGTTCAAGAGAACGTTTTAATCTTACAAAAGTGAAGCTGAAACGAATTAACAAACCTTCTTGATAACTCGTCGCGGTGATCACAGCGGCAGAATGAGGATGATTATGACAGCAAAAAGCAGATATGATGTTGCGATTATAGGTGGCGGAATAGGCGGCTTAATGGCCGCCTATCGTTTGTGCAATGAAAACCCGTCGCTATCGGTATGTATCTTAGAAAAAGGTCACGATATTAAGCAGCGCCACTGCCCTATCGTATCGGGTAAGACAAAGCGCTGCGTTCATTGTGCTTCCTGCGGTATTATGGAAGGGTTGGCAGGCGCAGGCGCATTCTCGGACGGCAAGTACGTCATCTCAACCGAATACGGCGGCTGGCTTACGGATTTTTTGGAACGCACAACCGTTTTGCGGTATATTGAACAAGCGGACGAAATACTGGTAAGGTTTGGTGCGACGACCGACCGATTTATGCCGGACAATGATTTAAAGCGGCTATGTATCCAACACGACCTTCATATGAATCAGGCGGAGTTAAAGCATCTGGGTACTGACTCCAATTTTGAGACGATGGTTCGCATGATTGATTCACTGCGAGACCGTTGTGATATTCTCACCGACACCATGGTAACCGATGTGCAGGCTACATCGCACACCGTCAGCTTTGTTTCGGGCAATGAACAGGGCAGCCTGACTGCCGACACCGTAATCTTTGCCGTCGGGCGCGTTGGAAGCCGTTTTTTCACCGAATGGTGCGAGAAAAACGACGTTCCCCTCTCCAACAATCAGGTTGATGTTGGGGTGCGAGTCGAGCTTCCCTCTATTGTATGGGAGCATTTTTCCAAGAAGATTTATGAGCCAAAAATATGGTACCGCAGCAAAGGATATGGCGATACCACAAGAATGTTCTGCTTTAATGAGCGAGGACATGTCGTCACAGAGAATACCGATGGTGTTTTGACGGTAAACGGTCACTCCTTTCGAGATGAAGCGCGCAAAACTTCAAATTCGAATTTTGCGCTGCTTACGACCATACGCTTTACGCAGCCGTTTCAGCATCCCATTGAGTATGCCCGCCATGTTGCAAGCCTTGCCAACCTTATCAGCGGTGGCACAGTTTTGGTACAGCGACTTGGAGATCTCGAAAACGGGAGGCGTACGGATGAACATCGCTTAAGGCAGTCAACCACTGTTCCAACGCTTGATGCAGTAGCGGGTGATTTAAGTCTTTGTTTGCCCAAACGTCAAATCGACAACATTATTGAGACGCTTCATGCACTTGATGCAATAGCACCGGGAACTGCAAATTACGATACGCTGCTTTACGGCGTGGAGTGTAAGTACTATTCCGCCAGACCGGCGACTGAGCAGTTTCAACTAAAAGGGTTCAAAGACATCTTTGCAGTGGGTGACGGGGCAGGGTTTACGCGCTCCCTTTCTCAGGCAGCGGCCAACGGGCTATATGTAGCCGACTTGATTTTGAATCAATAGCAAAATGATTCATAGAAATAAAACGACAGTTTTTTTGTCGTTGTTTTTTATGTGCTATAAAACAGTCGTTGACCACATTCAGGTTTCATGCGAAAATCGTTCACTTTAAAAAACTTACTTGATGTTTGCTGAAACTATAAAGTGCTTACTAAACCAGACCAGTTCTCACTATCAGCCTTCCGCTTCTTTGATTAGCATCGCCAAATGAGTAACTCCGGCTTTGATTTCCTCTGCCTCCAGATGCCCATACCCAATGACCAATTTGTTCTGATGTATGTCTGTTTGGATACAATGGGTTTGCATCGCTGTAATCAATATTCCACTATCTATGCACCGTTTTATGAACGTCTCGTCGAAAGAAATCCCGGGGCATTCAATTGCAACATGTAAACCGGCGTTGTCACCATGTGCTTTGTATCGATCACCCAGCTGTTGCTTAAGTGATTCCAGAAGCACCTGCCTGCGTTGTCCATAAATCCTCCGCATTTTTTGAACATGCCTGTCGAACTTTCGCGTTCTCAACAGTTCCGTCAACGCAGCCTGCTCAAACGGAGGATTCTGGACATCCATATAGGTACGCAGTTCGCGCCACTGCTGTTGAAGCTCGAAGGGCAATATTACATAGCCAATTCTCAGTGCCGGAAACAAAGTCTTACTAAAAGTACCTACATAGATAACACGCTGCGTATCCATTGCATGAAGTGGAGCAATTGACTCGCCATGGTATCTAAACTCACTATCGTAATCGTCCTCAATAATATACACATTGTTTTCTCTTGCATAGCGAATAAGTGCTGCGCGTCGTGTCGCAGACAATATTCCACCCAACGGAAACTGGTGGGATGGCGTTACGTATACTACCTTTACCTTATCGTCTACAGGCAACGCATTAACAGCTATTCCCTCGGTATCAACGGGTATTGGTACAACAATCGATTGCCGGTGTGTCAACGCGCGTAACATACCGATGTGACACGGGTCCTCCATAATGATTTTCATGTCCTTTTTACACAACATATTCGCAAGTATGTGGAGCGCATGAGTAGCCCCCGCACTGATGAATATGTCTTCGGGTCCAACGACCATTCCCCTACTCCTGAACAACCATGCCGCAATCTCTTTCCTTAATGAAAAAAGCCCCTGATTGTTCGAATAATTAAACAAGTCAAGTGATAGTTGCGCAGATGTACTGTTGACCAGTTGCTGCCACAAAAAACGTGGAAACTGTTTAAGATCGGGTTTTCCGGTACGAAAATCCGAAGTAATCGTACGTTTTATTGATTGATGACTACTTTGCCTTACCGTCTGAGGCTCAATATACAAGCCGTCCGCGACGCGCGTCGGCGCTCCCTGACGGCTTACCGCATACCCTTCTGCAATTAGCATCTCATATGCTAAGTATACCGTGTTGCGTGAGACCCCAAGTTCTTTGGATAACTCACGCGTAGAAGGTAGCGCATCGGACGCCTTTAGTTGTCCGGTCATCATCATTTCTTTTATTGCATTGTAAATCTGACGCCATAGCTGTAGTTGACTGTCCCTGTTCAATATAATACCAAGCATTCATTCTCCAAACTGGCACTGTGTTATTTTAGCCATAATGGCTCTTTATTGGAACCAGTTAATTCGGTATGATTATACCACTGCTTCTAAAATAATACAACGCGATTTTGGAGATGATTGAATGAAACAAATAACCGGCATACTTTTTCTTTTGGGCGCATTCTCTTTGGCTGGAACAAGCGTTATTTCGGCACGATTCGTCACCGATAAGCTCGGTGCTTTTACAATTACCGCAATCAGTATGTTTTTCGCATTACTTATTTTGGTTCCACTGTGCTTAAAATCACTTGTGGTATACCTACGCCAGATGTCCTTGCGCAACTTTGGTTTTCTCTTTTTACAAGCCTTATGCGGAATATTTCTGTTCCGTCTGTTTCTTATTCAGGGGCTTTTACACACCAGTGCAGGGGAAGCGGGTATTCTTACCGGCGCAACCCCCGCCATAACAGCGATACTTGCGATGGGCGTGTTGCGAGAACGGGTTACCGCAAATAAGATTATCGGTATTCTTTGTACTGTACTGGGAATACTTACAATTCAAGGGGTATTCTCCACTTCCGGCATTTTAAGCACAAAGCATTTACTCGGTAATATATTGGTGCTGTGCGCCGCATCCAGCGAGTCGGTTTTTAACATTTTGTCCCGTATTTTTGCTGTGGGTGAGGAGAAACGCGGACTACAAGACACAAACCCCATTGTTCAAACAACCATCGTATCGGCTATCGCGCTTGTTTTATGTATTATCCCTGCGCTGTTTGAACACCCTTTGGCTGCGCTTGGTACAATAGGTCTAACACAATGGATTGCACTTGCTTGGTATGGGGTATTTGTTACTGCAGTTGCATTTATCTGTTGGTATTCGGGAATCAAACGATGTGGAGCCTTTACCGCGGCCGCCTTTTCGGGTATGATGCCGTTTACTGCTATGGTTCTATCTGTTTTAATACTCAATGAAAAAGCAGGGTTACAACAATGGCTTGGTGGAGGGTTGGTTATATTGGGAATGCTCTTGATTGGGCTCAATCGTACTGATGGTAAGATAAAAGTAAAAGCATAGCGTGAACAGAAAGCAAGACCGTAGCCCTATTCAAGCTATGGTCTTACTTGATTATTCATTTTCTTATGTCTTAACTCAGTCACTAGCAAGCCATTTTGTGCTCGTTTATATCTGTTTTTTAATCTTTTCCAGCGCACATTTTTCTAATCGTGATACCTGTGCTTGAGAAATGCCAATCTCGCCGGCAACCTCCATCTGCGTTTTACCTGCAAAAAACCGCAATGAAAGGATATTTTTTTCTCGTGGGCTAAGTTTTGCAATCGATTCTTTAAGAGAAATCTCCTCCAACCAATCCCAATCATCGGTTTTATCACCGACCTGGTCCATTACATAGATTGTATCGCCGCCGTCAGAGTATACCGGCTCCTGCAAAGAGAGCGGTTCCACAATTGCCTCCAGCGCAAGGACTACCTCCTCGCGTTTATGACCCATCAGCTTGGCAATCTCCTCAATCCTAGGTTCGCGCTGGTGGTCGTTGATAAACTTTTCTTTCACCTGCATCGCTTTGTATGCAATGTCCCGCATGGAGCGGCTAACGCGAACCGAATTGTTATCCCTTAAATACCGTCGAATTTCCCCGATAATCATCGGAACAGCATAGGTTGAAAACTTTACGTTTTGCGTAATATCAAAATTATCTATCGATTTAATGAGACCGATGCATCCAATCTGAAATAAATCATCCGGGTTTTCCCCTCTATTAATAAACCGTTGAATAACAGAGAGTACAAGACGCAGATTGCCCGCAATCAGCTCCTCTCGCGCTTTTTTATCTCCCTGTTTCACCAGTTTTAGCAACCGTTCTTTCTCCGCCTCTTTTAGTACCTTGATTTTCGAGGTGTTTACCCCGCAGATTTCAACCTTGTTCATATGCATCGAAAGCAGCCCCTTTTCAACTGATTAGTTTCAGTATGGGCATGCTTCGGTAAGGGAATACAGCCGCATTCAATGGTATTTTTTTCTTCGCCGAACACAAAATCTCATATAATGACTATGAGCTCTGATTGTATTGTAAAAACATGATTTATATGCTACATTTAGCTTAATTACAGTAAAATTGTAATCTTATCCTGCCATTTTTATTGATTACGAAATTACATATTTAACAGCGAGGTGGCGCATGAAAGATACAGTAATAATTAAGCCGATTCGATTAGGCTGCGCTAAATGTGCTGTAGACCTGAGTGACGGAAGTGAGCGCGGCGAATACGTCAATCAGGACTACATTCTGCAAGCATTAGGCAGACCACACCGTGCGGTGAATTTGATGTACTGCTATTATCCACTTGACAAAGGCTTCCCAGAACGTGCAAGTGTTGCGTTTGCAAACGAAGACATTCAGTTTCAGTGGGATTACCCCTATGACGATTACTTCCCCTACCGCGGAGGGTTGGAGGGAGATCAAACGGGCGAGCCCTTTACCTGTATGCGGGATATCCGCAGACATGGTCAGGATGTTATTTTAACTCTAACAATAGACCCACATGTATCGGATGCGCAGCTGATAGCCATCGCCAAGGATCTTAGAACCTTTGGCAGGATGCAGTTTCGCATTAACCACGAAGCGACTGGAGATTGGTTCTCATTCAACAAACGCTGTACCTATCAAGAGGTGGCGGATTTTTATGTTCGGTTTCACAATATTGTTAAAGAATACGCGCCCAATGTACATACGATTTTATGTGTCGATGGCATAAAGGATATGGAAAGTGCTCAATTGCATAAGGAAGATGAATTTACGCAGGCCATACGCTCCACGGACATCTGGTCGGTGGACCGGTACCTTGCCTTGCATTGGGGCTGGCCTTATGATGTTGCGGAGCGAGGCGGTAATACCCACCGGCGGTATCTGGTGTCCGACATCTACGAGCTAGCCCGCCGCAGTTATCAGCGTTTTTGCACATTGAATGACGGTGTCGCTAAGCCGATGGTTATGAGCGAACTAAACGCCGACGGGGACGTGACCGGCGCATTTGACCAAGCAGAGATGGTTAAAGACTTCTGCATGCTTGTAAAGAATGACCCTACCCCATTTCTTACTGCCTTCACATTCTATCAGTTCCGCGACAGAGGCAGATTAGGGCTGGAGATTCAAGACCCAAACAACAAGGACGTAGGCATTCGTCAGCCGGTTTTGGAGGTCTACAAAGAGATCATCCGCGACCCGTTCTTTTCGCCTACCGTGACAACCGAAACCGATTCTGTGCAGCTTCCCATCACCCTACGCTGGGGCGGAGCAGAGGATGCCACCGGAATTGCCCTGTCTCTTGATTTTAAAACCAACCCCGTGTTTTGCGAGGTAACGTTTGATAAACCCTACAACCTGATAATGGAGATAAACGGCAGATGGTTTTATAAATCGACTGATGCAAAAACAATAGACCTGATGCCCGCCTTTTATGAAAAACCGCTTACAGAACCCGCTAAATTACAGCTTAACCTCTTTGCCCCTCCCGCTTCGGGCGAAAACGATTCTTGTCAAGGCGAGGATTGGATGTACAACTATTACACGACCATAACCTCGCTTCCGTCTATTCGCATACGATTTGAACCTGTTGTTATCGGTTAGAAGGGTGTGATTAAATGGCTGACAGTCAGCGAGTTATTACAACTGCTGCATTTAACCAGCTAGATTCCTCAATGCAGATGCTAAAAACATTGGTTGATGTGTGTGTCGATGAGGTCTGGTGTACTGATTATCATGGGATCCCATTCTGGTACCACGTTTATCACGTGGCTTACTTCATCGATTATTGGCTGCGGGAGGATTTTGGTAACGACAGCTTTTTAAGCATGGAGTTTGATAAGCGGATTCCACCGGAATTTGAGCATCCGGTGGACCCCTCGATATTGATTGAAAGAACGGATATGCAGGAACACATCCGTATATTATTCGTTAAAGTCAATTGCTATTTTGCATACCTTGACGACGACCGATTGTCAGAGCCTGTAATTAACGGGCGAAAAGACCTGACCTATGCTGACGTAATTATGACTCAGATTCGCCATATTATGTACAATATCGGCTATCTCAACGGTATTTTAAGGGGGATTGGCTTAACCGAGTCTGATTGGTATGCCTACAACGAAATCGAAGATTCAAACTGACTGCGATTGTTGTGTACTTCGAGAAAGACCTCCTTTCACTTGAGCCGTGTGCTATCAAACCACACGGCTCAAGCGAAAGGAGGTCTTTGATTTATTAACCTAATCTCTTAGTAAACGACATTTCTAACTGCGATTACCCTACACGTCTGTAAACGGCTATCGTTTTAAAGGAAGCCACTCGTTTAAGGCTTTTTTAATGTACTCGTCCCAAAAATCCCACTCATGTCCGTAGCCGGGTGCCTCTTCGTAGTGGAAATTGTATCCGAGCCGTTTTAAAGCATCTCTGTCCTTACGCACGACGTCGCGGATAAAGTCATCTTCTCCCACCGCGATATATAGCTCAGGCATGGTGACCTTGTTTTTTGCATTGAGTGCTGCCCAATGGCCCAGATCAAAATCGGATGCCGGCAGCTCATTAGGCTGTTTGAACGCACTGCGAAGTTTCTTCATGCCCGAATTCTTCACGGCCTCAACAAAATACTCACTGTCTATGCTGCAACCTATTCCGCCGGAAAGATCCACACAGGCGGCATACAGGTCGGGGCGCTTCATCGCGAGCATCAAAGAGGCATTGCCTCCCATCGCCATCCCCAGCACGAAATTATCCTCCCTCTTGGGGGAAGAAGCGAACAAAGACTGCACCACAGCGGGAAGTTCCTCGGTGATGTAGGTGTAGTAGCGGATACCGTACTCCGTGTCGATAAAAAAGCTGTCATTAACCTGAGCCGTAACCGTCATCACATTATTTCGGTCTGCAAAGTACTCAAGTCTTGCATAACGGTGAATCAGGGTATCGTCGTCCCCGCCCCCATGCAAAACATAAACTGTCTGAAACTTCATGTCTCGCTGATACTGCTTTTGCGCTCTTTTAAACGGTCCAATTGCCTTTTCATCGGCATCCGGCGGATAGTAGGTATACTGCCCGGACGGATAGGTGATTGTTACATCGGTCATCATCCCAATGGCTTCGGAACGAAAATTATAACGTAATACGCCCATGGTTCACACTCCTTTTGTTTTATAGATGCTTGCGATACTTAATTTTTGCTAGGCGACTCTCGGCCGCCCGCATGGATACCTCATTCTCGTTTAGGCGCAGACAGTTTGGCGAATCACTTGAAAACGGCACCCACTCGGGCATCGGTTTTCCGTCAGCGTCATTTCCGTTGGGGTTGCCGATTTTAACAAAGTTCGTCCAATAGTTGCACATCTGTCGTGCCAAATCATAATGTTTACCATGGAACGGACGGCTACATTTTGCTAGTGTTTCAAAGGTAAACCATAAATCAGAGGAATGGAATGCGCCCGCATCATCCCCCGGGATGCTGTCGGGGTCAAAGTAATACAGGTACGGTGCGAGCCGATTCTGCATCATCTGAACCTTGCAGAACAGGATGTTCGCAAGCTCCCTGACGTTAAACACATCCTCCCGGAACAAATTCTGCATCTGCTCTGTGGAATAGTCTTTCGTTATATTTAGTATTTCCTCCGCACAATCGGGATACTGGCGCGCAATTAGTTCCTTGAACTCCTTTATACTGGAAGGTATGCTGAATTGCTCCCCGCTGGTATGACCAAGGAGATATGGTATATCTTTGTGGTGACCGTTAATCACCGCAGCCGAGGGATCCTCCGTCAAAAAGGTGCCGTCCACACAGGGTTGAAAGCATACATAGCCGTGCTTGTCTCTAAAAGCAACATAGGCGTCGAACAGTTGCTGTGCGCTTATTTTTCTTGCCTCATCCAGTGAACGGATGCCTGCAAATTCAAAAAACTCTTTTCCTAACTGTTCTGCGTCTTTCTTATTCTTTAGTGGCACAAATACCTTGGTTCTTAAGCCGCCGCCACTTTGCATGATTGCCTTGTGAAAAAGCCCCTCTGTCATAGGGGAAGCAATATGGTTAAGTACAGACCCGGCGCCAGCTGATTGCCCGCCGATGGTTACATTCTCCGCATCTCCGCCAAAAGCCGCTATATTCTCCTTTACCCATTGCATTGCCGCCATCTGGTCAAGCATACCAAAATTGGTGTTGGTTCCGTTCGGTGTTTCCTTTGACAGCTCCTCATGTGCGAGTAGACCAAAGATATTGACGCGATAATTCATGCTTACTACTACGATTCCCCGTCTAGCCATGCGTTCCCCGTCAAACTCCATCTCCGAAGAGTAACCGCACTGGAATCCTCCGCCAAATATCCACACGAAAACAGGCAGCTTTTCCCCCTGTGTATTTGCAGGAGTCCAAACATTCAGGTTTAAGCAATCTTCCCCCATTGAGATGTCGGGGTCGACATGCCATTCCTTCGCATAGAACTCGTCGGGGTCTCCTCCCGGGATATCCTGCATTGGTATGGTACCAAATTCTTTGCACTCCAATACCCCGTCCCAAGGCATTGCGGGAACAGGTGCTCGAAAGCGCAGTTTGTTAATAGGAGGTTGTGCATACGGTATGCCACGAAATACAGTAATTCTGGGGTCGGCTGCGGGAATTCCACGAAGCCGACCGTTTTTTATCGTTGTTTCTCTTAACATCACTGCCTCCTTGCAAATGTGCGGTACTCCATGTAAACCCCTTAGGTCGTTACATTGGAATTCCGCACATTAATCTGATTAAGTATTACTGTATGTGATTCAATTGGTTGTATTATTCTGCTTGAAAGGCAAGTTGAGCAAACTCGTACAGACACTTCCTCCATACCTTCCACTCGTGCACGCCGGGGCAGGTATACCATACCGCCGGGATACCCTTTTCCTGCGTAAGAACCCTGTGGTGCTCGCTCATGCTTTTGATTAGGCGATCCTCTTGTTCGCCGATTCCAAAAAACAGGCATTTAACTTTTTGCCTGAATGCCGTCGCATCGTCAAACAGCGGGAAGTAGTCAAAATCGCAGTACCAGCGCCGATCCAAGCTTCCGCTAAAAATCCCAATGTACGGAAACATCCCCAGGTGCTTCAGGCTTGTCATAATGGTTTGATAGGATCCCATGGACAACCCAGCGATTGCACGGTTTTCGTCACCCGATTTCACGCGATATTTGCCTTCAATAAACGGTATGCAGTCCTTTATCAGCATGGAATCAAAATCGCCCGAAAGAAAGGCTTGCTCTTTTCTCGTATCAACACAATACAAGCAGTTCATTACAACGATCATTTCACAGCACTTTTGATCTGCGAGCAGGTTATCCATGATATAATTCATTTTACCCTGCCATAACCACCCGGTTTCGTTTTCTCCGCCCCCATGCTGAAGATATAACACCGGGTACTGTTTATCAGGGTTCTTTTCGTAGCCGGGAGGTGTATAAACCCAGCAATTTCTGGTAAGTCCAGTTACGGATGAATCAAACAGCTCCATATGAAGTGCGCCGTGGGGGACATCTCGCTGCAAAAAGAACTCGCAGTCCGTTCCCGTGGCTTTTTCAAAGAAGTTAATTACCTTGTGGCAACCGTATGAAACGTTTGTATTTGGGTTAACCACAATGTTTCCGTCAAGATAATATTCATGATAATAGAATCCGTCTTCCAGATCAGTAATCGTGAGATTCCAGAACCCGTTCTCATCCTTAATCATTTCAAACTTCTCGAAATTCTCACCGGGTACCAAACCAACCTGAACACGGTTTGCATGTGGCGCATAAAAACGAAATCGAATTTCTCCCCTTTCATTAACGGTAACACCCGGCTCGTCAAACGCGTGGCGCGGACCGGTGTTTCCTTGTTCATCTGTAAAAAGCTCCATCTTCAGATACTCTGCGTCATAAAACAGTCCATCACTGCGTAGGGCGATATTCGTATTTGATTGCATTGTTAATCCTCCTTCACGATTCGAAGGCTCCCGTCCGGCAATCTGCGGAACTGCTTTACATAGTTCCATCCCAAAACGGGATCCATCTCCGCAATATCATGACCTTTTTCACGCATCAACACATAATTATAGAGATTTAGATGTGCATCATCCTTTGTATAGAAACGATGTACATCATATTCGTGATGTGGATGGCGAAACGACGGTTTTAAAAGCTCATACTTCTCTCCCGGCACGCCGCAACCGCAGGGATGCGGCTGATTTTGTTCCGGTGTGGGTACAACCTCAATGTGATTATAGCGCTTAAAGAAATCATATTGGTGCTGCTGAGAGCTTCCTTTATACACCGGGTAAGAAGGCTCACGACTTCCATAGGTATACCAAATCGGCATCAAGTAGTCGTATTTTTGTTTAAGCTCCATTGCGATGCGGAACGGGATAATATCATCATAGTTCACTTCTGCAGGGCCAACCCGATTTCCCGGCCAGTTCGAATCAATTGGACAGATTGCGGCTATCATGTCGGGATGGGTCAATGCGACAACCATTGCTTGCGCCGCTCCATTACTAAATCCGGAGAGGTACACTCGCTGGGGATCAACGGGGTAGTTTTCACACATATAACGAATAAGGGCAACGGTAAAGCCCACGTCGTCGGCATTGCACATGCCTTGGGTCTCCGACTCCAGCATTACCATATTCCATTGTGCTTTGTTTGTACCCCAAGGGTAAACCGTAATAAAGCCTTCCTTCTCGCCCAGCTCATGAAATTTGCTCATATCCGCGCCCTCTGCCGGGTTATCCGATCCACCGTGGAAGAAAATCATAAGCGGCACTTTTTTAGAGCTGTCACCGCGCACCGACTTTGGCACATGGGTAAACCAGGTATGCGGCGTTTTAACCGCTTCATCCAAGCGGTCATCTTCTATAAAGATTTCAAAGCCTACTTCATTCAAATTCATGCGCGGCTCGCAGTCCCCATGCAGACCTGTGTTGGTCCGCCGCGTTTTGCTAAACATTCTGTCCCAAACAATATGAAGCAGCTCGTTGCTAAACGGGGCGTTCTGTCGTTCGTCTACGACGCATTGCAGGGGATTTGCGACATTCTTATAGATTGTACGGGCTTCGTTTTGCTCCGTCAACTCAGCATTGTTGGCCTGTACAAAGTACTCACACGTCTCTTGATTGCTTCCAACAAGGCTAATAGGCATAACTGCATAAACAGCGTTTTTAATTGCTGCATCACACAACCTGCCCCCAATGCTCAAAACCGCCGCAATGTTATCCGGCGCACATGCCGCAAGCGTACATGCCATATCTGCTCCAGTACCCATTCCAATCAGATATCTGGTGTCATTCATCGGATGCCATGTACTTATCATCGATTCATAGGTGGGTACTCCGTTGGGCAGACGCTCAATCGGTTTCTCATCCGGCCGATCCATCCCATCCTGAAACGCAATAAAAGCGTTTACATCATCGGTTTTACCGGCAAAGTCATAGTTCCAACGACCATCCACAGGGTTTGGGAATGACAGGATGATCTCTTCCCTATCTGCCAACTCTTGAAGCCCTTCCTCAAGCAGACGTTTCACGGAAGCCTCGTCATCTTCATCCCTAAGTATGGTAATACTGCACCGCTTAAACGGGGTTCGGTTTGCACCCGGTGGGTAATAAAGATACATACTGCGGTTGAGTGAAGCAATTTCTTTATATATTACATTCATAATAAAACCATTCCTTTCAAGCGTACAACACCGTATAGGCGCAATGCGCTAAAAACAACCGGGGCGGCATTGCCGCAGTCTAAAAGCTTATTTCATCATACAATCAAATACAGTATAGGATGAATACTATTTTAGTCCGCTGGTAACCGTGCCCTTTACAAAGTAGCGCTGACCGAATAGATACAATAGCAACATCGGGAGCACCGATATTAACGCACCCGCAAACGCCGGTCCGTACTCAATGGTGTCTGTTCCAACAAATAACGCAAGACCATTTGCCAAGGTACGCATACGAGTGTCACCCGTTACAAGCAACGGCCACATTAAGTCGTTCCAAGCACCGTTAATACCAAGTACAATCAGAGTAACAATCGTAGCTTTACACTGCGGAAGCATAATTTTCCAATACAGTCCAAATTCGCTGAGTCCGTCAATTCTGCCTGCTTCTTCCAGCTCCTTTGGTATGCTGACAAATACCGAACGCATCATAAAGATGGCGATGGCGTTTGCAAGCTTAGGAAGAATAAGTCCAAGGTAGGTATCGTACATGCCCATTCTGTTAACAACTAAGAACAAAGGAATCATGATAACCTGAAACGGAATCATAAGTGTAGAAAGCGTCGCCAAGAAAAATACGTTTTTTCCTTTAAACTGCATCCGGGCAAACGCATATCCTGCCAGTGAGTTAATGAAAACGGAAGGAATTGTAGTAAAAATAGCATAGATAGCAGAGTTTTTTGTGTAATCAAGAATAGATATTCTTCTTAATAGTCTGCTAAAATGTTCTAATGTAAAACTCGTACTAAAAAACGTAGGCGGATACGCCATTATTTCCTGTGCCGGCTTAAATGAACCAGCAAACATCCAGATAATCGGAACAAGAACCAGCGCCACAACAAAAGCCAGCAGAATGTACACCGGCAGATGCGCTATGTTTTCCAGAACTTTTTTTATAGTTTTATTCTTTGACATTTGCTCTGCCCCCTAATTCTTTTCCTGTTTAAGCATTCTGCTGTAAAGAACAGCTGTGATAATAAGAATAAAAGCAAATAAGCATTCGGATACAGCGGTTGCATAACCCATTCGGTTGAGATCAAACGCTCTGGTATACACATAGGTTACCAGCGTTTCTGTCGAAAACTTGGGTCCGCCACCGGTTGTTGTATAAACAATATCGAACACCTGCAATGAACCAATCATACGGGTCATTACAATGTACCAAAGGGTAGGCGCAATGCTGGGAATGGTAATTTTGAAAAAAGTTCGAATTTTTCCCGCGCCGTCTAGGTCGGCAGCCTCGTAAAGCTCTTGCGGCACGTTCTGCATAGAGGAAACAAGAATTATAGTGGAAATACCAAAGCTTTTCCAAACCGACATAAACACAATAACAAAAAAGGTTATATCGGGATTGTTCATGAAATTGATCTTGCCCATACCCAATAAGTTGCAAAGATAAGTTATATATCCAATGTTAGAATGCAAAATCATCCGCCACATAATAGCAACTGCCGTGGCCGAACAGATGATGGGAAGAAAATATACCGCCCTGCATAACTTATTAAAAATGGTGTTTTGCGTAATGAAAGCCGCCAAAACTAAAGCTACCAGTATCTGTGCGGGCATTTCAATTGCTGTCCATTTAAGGGTAACACCCATACTATTCCAAAATCGGCTATCCTTAAATGCCTCAATGAAATTACCAAGCCCCACGAACTTTGTTGAATCCAAAGTCATGCTGACATCAAAGGTGCTGATAACAAAGGACGATAATAACGGGAGAAAGCTAAAGAGAAATAGTAAAGTCATAGCCGGAGCAATGAACAAGTATGCTACGTGAGAAGGTTTGCCCCAAAATCTCTTGATTTTTTCCATATCTATCTCCGATCCTGTCCCCTGCAGTTATTTCTGCGGGCAACACTGGCTTCTCAAAAAGGGGACGGGCTTACCCATCCCCTTATTTCATAATGTGCTTTAGAAGTGCTGTTTATTTGCTTGCGATTGACTCAAGAATCTTTTCTGCGCTAGCCTGAGCCTCTTTCATCGCCTGCTCGGGAGTCTCACCCTTCATAATAACGCCTTCAACCATGGGGTTGATTACTTCGTTAGAAAGGAGGTAACCCTCGGGGAAGCTGTTGGGACCCATATATTTTGTATCAATAGAAGGATCAACTGTCATTGCTGTCAGAATATCGCTTGCCAGATAACGCTCATCATTCATCAGCGGAATGTAGTAGGTGGGATATCCGCACTCTAAAGACCAACGGAGAACAGCAGTGTCTTCGGTGCTTTCAAAGCCTTTGTTCCACCATTCCACAAAACGGAAGCAAGCAAGTTTTGCTTCATCCGAGGCAAATCTGGTCACAGAGAAGCCGCTTATGGTAACAGGGTTCATCTGACCGGCAGCATCATAGGGCAGCGGTGCCACACCATAATTTACTCCGGAATTCTTCATGCCGGCATTCAGCCATGCACCGGATACGGAAAGACCGAGCTGTCCGGCCTGCATCATGCCGTCGGTATTGGTTTCGATGGGGTTATCTTTCTTATCTACCATTCCCTTAAACCAGTTAAGGAATTTAGCGTATCCGGCATTTCCTTCAAAGTTAGCTTTGTATCCGCCATTTCCATCATCGGAGATGAAATCACCGCCCATACGCTGAAGGATATGAAGGTTCGTGGAAACCGCGTTGTATGCAAGACCAGAACCGTAGATGTTCTTGCTGCTGTCAGTGATCTTCGAGGCATATTCACTCCACTGCTCATATGTAGTGGGAGGAGAATTCGGGTCAAGACCAGCAGCTTCAAACAGGTCCTTATTCCAGTACATGTAACGTCCGGTTACCTGGAACGGCACCACATAAAGCTTACCATCCTGGCTGCAGGAATCCAGATAACTGGGAACCCAGTCCTCTTTGTTAAGCGAAGTTGCTTCAAAAGCCTCGTTCATGTCGATTAAGTCATTGGGATAGGTGAACTTAAACGCGTTAACGCCCAGAATTAAGTCGGGGCCTTGACCAGCAGCAACCGTTGCTGCGAATTTCTGCATAAACTCAGGGTTGATATCCATGTTAATAGTAATCTTGTAGGGGTTGGTTTTGTTAAACTCGTCAACAAGGTCAATCAGAACGTCACCATCCGTTCCGCTCCATCCATTCCAAAAGGTAATTGTAACAGGCTTATACTCCTCAGTAGGGGTTGAAGCAGGGTCTGACGCATTGGGGGTAGAACTACCGGCAGGCGCCTGAGTCTGGGTACATCCACCGATTAAGAAAGCTACCATTGTTAAAACCAGACAGATTGCAATAATTTGTTTCATTTTTGACATAACTTGAGTTTGACCTCCTTGAAAGAATATAGCATGGTTATGCGGGTTATTGACACTCGCTCGCCTTGCTATTTCGTTTTAGTAACTGTATTGTATCTCATGTTATTCGCTTTGTCAATACTATTTGTCCACATTTTCAACAAATATTCCGTTTTTATTCGTTGTATTTATGTATTTATCCATATTCGCAACTAATGTTTCATAGATAGCAAACGCTATTACGATTTAGCTTTTCCTTGACACGGCCTTAATCTACGTGCTAGTATAAATGCAAACTTTTCGTAAACGAGATTGGAGATTGAGTCATACGATAACGCAAAAAAACAGAACAGACACAACCGTTATCACACTAGATACTCTTCCCCCGGGAACGGAATGCAACTCTCCGTCATCCACTAAGGTTACTGGTTCGTTGCCTCATGGTGTCACATCAAAAATGCTCTATAAGGATATCCTTCGCATTGCCTCCCCTACCTGTATCGAGCTAGCGTTAACTTCGTTGGTATCTATGGTTGATTTAATGATGGTGGGTAATCTTGGAACAGGGGCAATTAGCGCGGTTGGTCTTACCACGCAGCCAAAGTTTATTTTGATGACAATGGTAATGGCAATGAACGTCGGTGCCACCTCGTTGGTTGCTCAATCAAAAGGTGCAAACAACAGAGATAAGGCCAATGTTTATATGCGTCAGGCACTCATAATGAATCTAGCGCTTGCCGTTTTGCTATCAATCATTGGTTTTATTACCGCAAGATCACTTGTTTTGTTTATGGGTGCCGAAACCGATAAGATACTTCAAGATGGCACTACCTATCTGCAAATTCAAATGATTAGTTTCGTGTTTTTTGCCATTACGTCTACTATTACAGCGGTTTTACGGGGTATCGGTAACTCAAAATCAGCTATGTACTATAATTCCATCGCAAACCTGGTTAATATTGGACTCAATTATGTACTAATTAATGGACATCTAGGATTTCCCCGCTTGGAGGTTGCGGGCGCTTCACTTGCAACAGCCATTAGCCAAGTCGTTGCCTGTATCCTTGCCGTTGCAGCACTTACAACCAAAGACAGCTACCTACATATCGGTTTAAAAGACGATTTTAGACCAAGGCTGACCCCATGCAAGGAGATTTCCTCTATCGGATTACCTGCAGCACTTGAGCAGATGATGATGCGCGCAGGTACCATGATTTTCTCAAGAACCATCGCCTCTCTGGGAACGTTGGAGTTTGCCGCACATCAGATCTTAATGAACATTCAAACCCTTACCATGATGAACGGACAGGTCTTTTCAGTTTCTGCCACATCACTGATGGGCCAAAGCATCGGAAAAAAACGCTATGATATGGCGCAGCTATATACCAGCCGCTGCCAACGAAGCGGAATGACTGTCGCCATAATCCTTGGAATTACCTTTGTTATATTCGGCAGGCAACTATCCTCCTTATATACCAACGACCCAGACTGTATTGCGATTTGTGTCTCCATCCTTTGGATAGTGGCTATAATTCAGCCCTTTCAAGCCTCACAGTTTATCGTTGCGGGCGCGCTACGCGGTGCGGGAGACACTAAATTTGCTGCTAAGCTTACGTTTTTCACTGTAATGCTGTTACGCCCCGGGCTTGCTATTCTTGCTGTGAATGGATTGGGGTTAGGGCTGCCAGGAGCTTGGTTAGCTATCTCCGCGGACCAGATATTGCGTGCTATTGTTATCATGGGACGGTATTACTCGGGCAAATGGAAGCAGCTCAAGCGCTATGTGTAGCTTAATAACTATATAGCAAAAATCTTTTATGATTATACATATACTGTGAAAACGCAACGTCAGCCAGCCCTGCTGGTTGGACGTTGCGTTTTTAGCGTTCCTATATGTGCGTTTCTCGCTAAACCTGACTATGTACTTTACTCAGCTTTGATTTCTCAAATCTCTCGTATACATTGAATAATACTCCGGCACCCAGAATAATTGCGGCAACACAAAAGAACATGGTTTGATAGCCGAACAATTCCGAAATCTTACCTCCTATAATTGGACCCAGACCCTGCCCGATGTCGGCGCCAATATAGTATGTACTGGCAGCAACACCTACTCGAAGCGCATCCACTTTTTTTATACATGCGGATTGAAGAGAAATTTGTGCACTACCTTGCCCGAACGCCTTCAACACCGCCGCCAAAAGAATAACCCAAAGTATGTTTCCAACACCGATTACCGCCATCGAAATTGCGCTGGTGATTAAAGAAATATTTACAATAAGCGATAGGCTTGTTTTATCTGCTATCTTACCAATAAACAGGCGTATTACAAACAAGATTACTGCATTTACCGAAAAGAACAGTGTAATTCCCATAATAGAACGTTCCTCTCCCACAAGCACAAGAAACGAGTTGACAATGCCGTTACTGAGAGAAAAAGCACCGCCGACCAGAGCGTAAACAATACACTCCTTTGCAATCAAGCTGTTAAGGGAAAACGGCTGACGCTCCTTTGGTTGAGTATTCTGGTTGTGGTGGCGATCTATGCAAAATAGAACCAAAACCGCCAGCACTGTCATTGCAGCAATAATGAGAAATAGCCATTTGTATCCCAGCGCATTTTTAATTCCAAGTCCCATGCTGGGGCCCCACACCTGAGAAATAACCTGCCCTAAGCCAAAATAACCAAGACCTTCCGCCAGTCGTTCACTGGGAACATAATCGCAAACCAGCGCCATGTTTGCAGTTCCACTTAAACCAAATGCCGCCCCATGCAATATGCGAATCGCAAACATCGCGTTAATACCGGGAGCGATTGCATAACCTGCCATGGAAAGGCAAATTAACAAGGTAGAAAAGATACATACGTTGCGTTTATTCAGTCTATCTGTCGCATAACCGCCAAAGGGTCGGGTTACCAGCGCGGATATGGAGTATATTCCCGCCAGCGCACCGGCTGCGGTGAGGCTCGCCCCGAGATCTACCGCATAGGAGGATATCAGCGTAGAGATCATACTGTAACCCAAGGATGTTATGAGGCTCACCAGCATTAATAGATTGTAGTTTTTGTTGAATAGTTTAGCCTTACTTTTTGCATTCATTTTCTTCCAGCCCTTCAGATATTTTGCTAAATTTGCTATTTCGTTTTAGCTTTTTGCTATAAAGAAAACTCCATCCGAGGAGTTTTCTTGAAATACTATTTATGGTGATTACTTTCTAATCTGGACTCATTTCTTGACAAAAACCGCCACAGCTTTCCCTGAACTCGTACTCGGCCTGCAACAAGCGACCCATAGGCATACTAATACCATTCTCCAAAATAAGAATAAGCAAGTTCAGCGCATTTTCCGCCATCTTTTCTATTGGATAAAACACCGTGCTTACCGTGGGAGAAAAATACATGAACATTTCACTGTCGCCAAAGGTTAGTACCTCTATGTCGTTTGGAACAGACAGCCCGGCGTCCTTGCAAGCATTTATCGCACCCAGTGCCTGACCGGGACTTAGTACAAAAAGAGCAGTTGGGCGGTCGCTTCCCTGAAGAATACGACTCGCTGCCTCATAGCCCGAATCGTAACCCCTTCCTTCACCCTCCTGTACCCAATCCTCATTCACTAGAAGCTGATACTGAGCGCAGTTTTCCAGATAACCTAACTGGCGCATACTGGAAGAATAGGATTTTCGCTTCATAGAAACAAATCCAACCTTCTTGTGTCCTCGCTGACGAAAGAGATTTGCGCTATTTTTGCCTACCTCGTAATCGTTCATGTATACGCAGTGGTACTTCTCGACATTGCGGCTAATTAAAACAATTGGCAAATCAAAATGATTCGCATTTAAAAACTCCATGTCTCCGTCTGCAGATCCGGCTATAATAATACCACTATAACGAGCGGAGGTCATGATGTCCTTTAATTTATATAGGTGGTCATACTCAAACATTTGCACATTGAATTCAACGTTATAGTTGTTTTCTTTCACCGCGCGGTTCATGCCCCGAAAAAAGCGACCCATATAATCGTCGGTGAACTCCTCGTTCCAGAAAATAGCTACAATTTTACCGGTAGCTTCCGCACCCGCACTTCTTAACCGCCTAGCATAGATATTGGGCTGATAGTTCATTTCCTTAGCGGCAGTCCAAACGCGCTGCTGTGTGGCCTTAGAAATGCGCATGGCATCCCCGCGGCCGTTAAGTACAATAGATACCGTCCCGGCTGAAACACCAAGTTTTTCGGCGATTTCTTTTATTTGAGTATTTGCTCCACTACTTTTCATACTGTCCCTCGATGAAGAATGCTATTACGTTTTAGCTTATTGTATTCCATTTTTTATCCGTTGTCAAGATACACTTGTATGTTTTCTGTACCTCTTACTTGTATTGTTTATTTTATATTAAATTTTCTTATTAGCTTCACTCATGAATGAATTGACAATCTTGTTTTTATACGTATATAATCTAATTAGTGTTCTAATTTATATTTTGGAGGTGCCTATGTCTACAGCAAAAGATCTTGATCGTCTTCTACAGGGATTTGTTGAGCGCGGTCTGCCGGGATGCTCCCTACACATTGCGCAAAGAGGCAACACAATTTACGAAGGTTATTTTGGCTATGCCGATATTGAGACCAAGAAACCGATAACACCACAATCAGTTTTTCGTCAAGCCTCATTATCTAAGCTTCCGCTGTACGTAACTTTAATGGCATTGTACGAACAGGGTAAGTTTTTGATGTCCGACCCAATCCACAACTATTTCCCCGAGTGGAAGAATGTAAAAAAGTTTGTTACAAAAGCAAACGGAGATGTTGAAGCAGTACCTGTAGTCCACCCCATTACCATCCGCGATACGCTTTCGATGAAATGCGGATTACCTTATTGCAATTTCCCCATGAATACAGATAACCCCACACTTAATGCGATGTTAAAGTGCATGCAGCCGTTATGGGATAAAGGTCATTATACCCTCCGAGAGCAGATAGCTGCCATTGCCTCTGCCCCGCTTGCATTTGAGCCAGGAACTCATTGGCTCTACGGTTTTTCCAGCGAACTTGCAGCAGGTATCATTGAAGCTGTTTGTGACAAACCCATCAACGATGTGTTTGAGGAACTGCTATTCATTCCCTTGGGCATGGATAGTACCCGGGCTATTTACTTTGGTGACATTAAAAAGCGCATGGTTACGCTTTATAAAAAGTGCCCCGATGGCAAGCTCAGTTTTGGCACTTCCGAGCTGGACGACAAGCATAATCCGGGCAAAGAGTTCGAAGCCGGCTGGGCGCGTTTGTTTTCTAATGGCAACGACTATACAAAACTGATGCAGATGCTGGCATGCGGCGGAGTTTACAAAGGTGTGCGTATCTTAGGTCGTAAAACCATAGACTTGATGCGTACAAACGGACTTAACGACATTCAACAGAAGGATTTTGACGATCTATATAACGCCGGTTACGGCTATGGGTATGGCGTTCGCACGCTGATAAGTAAATATAAAGGCAATCACAACGGCTCTTTGGGTTCGTTCGGCTGGACCGGCGGGTTTGGCTGCTGGTGCGAAGCAGATCCCGAAGACGGCGTTTCTATTGTGTATATGCATAATCAAATGCCTAACGAAGAGCAATACTATCATCTTCGTATGCGAGCAGCCGCTTACGGGTTTATTGAATAACAACAATTGTCTGCAGTTAATCATCAAACGATAAACAAACAGACATTATGAATGGAGATGAAGCAATGACTAAGAAAGCAAAGGTTCTCGTTCATCCCTCATTTCAGATTGGCAACATCTCGCCTCGCTTATATGGCGTGTTTTTGGAGCCGATAGGAACCATGGTAAACGGCAGTATGTTTAACCCCAAGCACCCTACGGCAGACGAAAACGGGTTTCGTCATGATTATATCGACTTGCTCAAAGCCACAGACCTTCCTGCTGTGCGCCTACCGGGAGGCAACTTTATATCGGGCTGGGATTGGAAGGATTCCATCGGACCACGTAATCAGCGGAAGGTCCACCTTGACCCCGCGTGGTTTCAGTACATCACCAACGAGGTTGGGCACGATGAGTATCTGCGATGGGCAGAGCTGTGTAACATGGAGTCATTGTATACCATTAACCTTGGAACCGGAAACATCAATGACGCAATGAGTATTGTTGAATACACCAATCACCCCCGCGGAACGCATTGGTCCGATTTGCGCCGAGAATACGGCCGTGAAACCCCATACGGAGTGAAAACCTGGTATCTGGGTAACGAAATGGACGGACCGTGGCAGATTGCCTCCTGGCAGAAGAACCCCAAGGGCTACGGTGTACTGGCCAATGAAGTATCCAAAGCAATGAAATGGGTGGATCCCACCATTGAAACGGTGGTATGTGCATCCTCCTCTCCATTTTTGGATCATTACCCTCGATGGGAGTCGGAAGTGCTCGAGGAATGCTACGAAACAGTGGATTATCTGTCGATGCACCATTATCACTCTGCTCCTCCCGGGGACTATGCGGCACTACTGGGTGGTTCCTGTTATTTTGAGGATTACATTAATACCGAGATTGCGTTATGTGATTTTATTCAGGCTAAAATGCGTTCGCCAAAGAAGATTATGCTGTCCTTTGATGAGTATGGCACATTCCCACGTCCTCTTGAGGAGCTGCATCCCGGAAGGGGCCCGCATAATCTGGCAGCAAGACATTATGTTTTTGACCCAAACCGTCGCTACGTCCGACACGACCCGGATAACATGACCATCCCAAACAGATTCCTCGAAAGCAGCGATATGCTGGACGCGCTGACAACGGCTTCCACCCTGCTGGCATTCATGCGCCACGCGGATCGTGTTAAAATCGGTTGCATGACCGGAGGGCTTCGCCTTGTCGTCAATGCAGACCGTGAGCATGTTTGGAAACCGGCCGCCCATTACCCATTTACTCAGCTTATGCGGTACGGCAAAGGTGTTTCTCTCCAGACGGTTGTGGATTGTGACACATTTGATATCCCCGGATATGCCATTGATGACACCTCACAATACAGCACCCGTACGGGAATCAATTTCATCGACACCGCAGCGGCCTATGATAAAACAAGCGGCGAACTAAATGTTTTTATAATTAACCGCAATTGGGAAGATGGCTGCGAGCTGGAGCTTGATGCCAGTGCTTTTCGTGAGTTCCGATTTGTTGAGCATATCATGATGCACAGCGAAGATATGTCCTTGAAAAACAGCTTTGAAAATCCCAACGCGCTCGTTCCGCAGGTTAATACGGACACCGGGTTTGCAAACGGAGTTTTGTCCGCTAAACTGAATAAGCTATCCTGGAATGTGCTGAGATTCTCATGCAGATAAAGCTGTGCAAAGCGATGCGAAATAATGTATAATAAATAGATGGCCGATGCGCAATCTCAGCAAGTACTGAATTATTGAGATTGCGCAATTCCTTAACCAGTAAACATGTAACATTATTTGTGTAATAAATTACTCTGCACCCACTTCTGTCGACATTACTAATTTGGGTCGCACATTATTTTGTATATAATCAAGTTGGCTCCAACGCTTTCATCTTAGTTTCAAACTAATCCGGAGGTGCGCACCATGGACGAGAAGCTACACGTCGCTTTAATCAATACATTGTCTGCTCATAAGAAACGGGGCAGACAGGAGTTTCAAGCACTCAATCTTTCCGATGGACAGCCGAAGGTCTTATGTCATTTGTACGAGAATGATGGAATGGTGCAAAAAGAGCTTGCGCGTGTGTGTCAAGTTGAGCCGGCTACAATGACCGCTCTGCTACGTCGTTTGGCAGATGATGGATTGGTGCGAAAGGAAACGGTCTATATTTCTGGGGGAAAACGTGCTTTTGGAATATTTCTAACCGAAAGCGGCAGAAACTGCGCAGAAAAAGTGAATGAAATAGTTGATGCGCTGGAAGACATCAGCTTTAAAGGCTTTACCGCGTTAGAAAAGAACAATCTGTACCATATGCTCCAGCGTATAACAGATAACCTTTTGTAGCGTTCACTTTGGCTTTACTGTTTACGAAAACATTATTAGGTGCAATGGTGACGTCTTCTAATCAACATATTCTTTGTTGCCTCCCTAATTTATCCTCCCTCTCATTTTCGGGCACAAAATGCGAGGTATTCATAATTCCGCCCTGATACAATAACGTTGTTGGGAGTTGATAGGATGCAATGGTTAAACGCATGGAACGAGGCTATCCGTTATATTGAAAATCACCTGGACGATGAAATCGATCTTGAGCGCGCTGCGCAGATCGCTTGCTGCTCTAGCTTTCATTTTCACCGAATGTTTTCGTATATGGCAGAGGTACCGCTGTCTGAATACATTCGCAGAAGAAGGATGACAAAGGCCGCAGTAGCGTTACAGCAGAGCAACGATAAGGTGATTGACATCGCGCTGCGGTATGGCTACGATTCCCCTACCGCGTTCAATCGCGCGTTCCAAGCCATTCACGGCGTTTCGCCTTCTGCGGCTAGGAGCGCCGGTATATCATTAAAGGCCTACCCTCCCATCACATTCAAAGTAATGATTAAGGGAGCGGAAGAGATGAATTACCGTATTGAAAGCAAACCTGAATTTCGCGTTGTCGGCGTCAAAAAACACTTTTCTGGCAGTTTAGATGAGTGTTTTGCCGCAGTTCCTTTGTTTTGGCAGAACACAATTCAGCGCGGTGAGATTCCCGTGATAAGTAACCTGATTGACCAACCACCGTTTGGCATTATGGGTGTAGGCACCAGTATGGATTCCGGCAAATTTGATTACTACATCGCGGTTGCAACGGATAAAGAAACACCCCCGAATATGGAAGAATACACAGTACCCGCTTGCACATGGGCAATTTTTGAGTGTATTGGCGCGATGCCCGATGCGATTCAAAGCCTGCAGAAGCGAATTGTGACTGAGTGGCTGCCAACATCCGGCTACGAATATGCCAGTGCGCCGGATATTGAGGTGTACTTTGACGGAGACCAGCAGTCACCGGACTACAAGTGCGAGGTATGGTTACCCGTTAAAAAGGCTTGATTGCTATACAGCGTTTCTGTAACAAGTCCCTGTCTATGCTAAGCAGGGACTTGTTCATTTATTATATAACCCTTTATCCATTTCTAATTATTGCACTTGATATAGTTGTTTGTCTGCAAGCTTGACAATATCCTATTAAAATAGTATATTATTTATATTTTCATGTGTAATAAGATATATTTAAAAATATTTAGGGAGAAGGAAAGCTGTTGAACAATCATACCGTTCAAAACACAAAGAAACCCCAATACCTAATTATGCTTGTTATCGTTGCAGGAGTGCTGTCCCTATTTTTGCTGCTTAAGCTGTTGTCCGGCATGGGCGGTGAAAAGCTGAATGTACGAGGTAAATCGGTAACGGATACCGATCTTGTAATTACCCTCAGCGAGATTACTGAAAACGCGTTGTTTTTTCCGGCTGTTATTAACGGAACAGAGCTGGAGATAATTGCACTGAAGGCACCGGACGGCACCGTTCGCATTGCCTATAACACCTGCCAGGTATGCTATCTGTCGGGCAAGGGATACTATACCCAGAAGGGAGAGCATCTGGTGTGCGAAAACTGCGGTAACCGCTTTTCCCTTTCTGAAGTTGGAGTAGCTCATAGCGGTTGCAACCCAATTCCTTTAACAGCTAATGATATGACTGTGTCAAATACCGAAATTATCATACCGATGGAGACGTTATCCAATGCAACCAAACTGTTTTCCGCTTGGAAGCGCTAACATTTTGCCGCTAAGCAAAAAAGAACTACTGTCTACGAATATTGATAATAGGAGGATACTGTATGAAGGTTCTGAACATATCTATTGAAGGGATGTCCTGCTCGCACTGCCAAAATGCTGTAAGCAAAGCTATAGAATCGCTTGCCGGCGTAAGCAAGGTAGAAGTAAGCCTTGAGAATAAGACTGCGGTAGTATCGTTTGACGAAACAGTTCTTACTCCGACAGCTATTATAGCGTCTGTGGAGGACGAAGGCTATCGTGTTATTTGACAATAGGATTTTACAAAAACCCGCCGTTTTAGGTGGGTTTTTGCTTTTAAACCCGCTTGCGTTCAATAAACTGATATGATATTATCAATTTATTGAACGAGCGAGAAAGGGGCTTATATATGGAGGAAATCAGTAAGATACTCTCTGAGAACCTTAAGAAACTTCGAGAGACAAAGGGATTGTCGCTTGACCGCATGGCTGAACTCACCGGAGTCAGCAAGAGTATGCTCTATCAGATGGAACGCGCTCAGTCTTGCCCCTCCATCACAACACTTTACAAGATTTCCAATGCGCTTAAAATATCCCTGTCTCAGCTTGTCAGCGAACCGCAGCCCGATACCATCGTAGTAAGTATAAAGGACGTGCGTGCCATCTCAAGTAAGGACCACAGCTTTCGCATCTACACCATGTTCCCCTGTACCAACGACCGTGGGTTCGAAATTTTTTACTCTGAGATTATGCCTGGCGGAGGCTCCTCTTCCGAGGCACACCAGGCGGGCACCAGAGAGTATATCACAGTATTTGAAGGTGAACTGACTGTGTGTATTGTCGATAAGGTCTTTCAGGTTCCGGCTCAGCATGCGATTGGCTTTGCGGCTGACGTATCACACTCCTATCACAACCCCGGCACTAGACCAGTAGTGATGTGCGATGTTATACATTACGCGCAAATTGGTTAATTCGAATCACGGTCGCTCATTATTTCATCTCAGTTTATTTATAAGGGGAAGTACTACAACATGGATTCAACAGTAAAATCCCGCGCATCAGCAATGGTTCTTGCTTTTCTCACCATAGTATTATGGTCAAGCGCGTTTGTGTTTACAAAGATTGCCTTAAAATGGCTTACACCGGAGACATTGGGCGCTGTCCGTTATTTGATCGCCAGCTTGTTTTTACTCGTAATCGCATTTGTTAAGCGAATGCGACTTCCTCGTCTGCGCGATCTGCCTGTTATCTTTGCTTCTGGTCTAGCCGGCTTTGCGTTTTATGCATATGCCTTTAATATGGGTTCTATGCGCGTTACAGCCGCGACCGCAAGCATACTTATCAGTACCGGACCTATCTTTACCGCTGTTCTGGCTGCATTATTTTACAAGGAACGAATTAGCCCGCCTTGCTGGCTTGCCATTGCTTTGCAATTCGCCGGTATTGTGATTATCGCACTGGGTGGGGGGGAATTGTCTTTAAACTGGGGTATCTTATGGATGGTGCTGGCAGCCCTTGCGATTGCTGTATACAATGTTCTGCAGCGCAGACTGCTAAAAACATATACCACGCTGGAGGCTACGACCTACAGCATCTTATCCGGAACCATACTAATGTCTTATTTTTTAATCGACGGAATTGCACAACTTAAGGTGGCACCGATTCTTGATATCGTTAACATTGCATATCTGGGCATATTCCCCGGCGCGGTAGGGTTTTTGTTGTGGTCAAAGGCAATCTCCAAGGCAGAAAAGATTACAACCGTAACAAACTTTATGTTTGTAACCCCCCTGCTTTCCGGCATTTTGGGTGTGCTTATTATTTCGGAGTTGCCTACTGTTGCTACCATTGTAGGGGGTACTGTGATTATCGGTGGCTCGTTACTGTATCAGTGGCTGGCTCGCAAACAACAGCCTATGCTTCCAAACAACAAGCTGGAGGAGAGTCCGCATGCAAACCTTAGGTAACCGCGATAACCACCTGGGTGAAAGCCCGTTTTGGAATACCCGTCAAAAGAAATTGTTCTGGACAGACATTCTAAGCGGCGAGATATTTTCATTTTCTCCTTACACAGGTAAACAGACCCTTGAGCTTTCAAGCGGTTACCAAACCGGAGCGTTTATGTTTTCGGAAGACGATACACTTATGCTGTTTACCGAACAGGGAGTTGTTGCGCTTGCCAAAACCGAGGTCGGCTATACCATGAGTAACGCGCATAAACTATTTACCGTTCCCTTTATTAACGGAGAACGCTTTAACGACGCAATTGCCGATGCAAAAGGCAGAATGCTTGCCGGAAGCATGAGAAAAAGTCATAAGGAAGGCAAACTTTATCAGTTTGAGATGGGAAAGCAACCCAAGGTTTTGCTGGAGGGTCTTGGCATCTCCAACGGCATGGGGTTTTCCCCCGACCAAAAAACTTTTTACCACACCGACTCCATTTCTAGAACAGTGACCGCATACGATTACAACTTACTTACCGGAGTTATAACGAATCCCCGTATCTTTTTTGTGCTCGACCGCAGTTATGGCGTACCGGACGGACTGACGGTAAACCGAAACGGGCAGGTGTGGCTTGCGTGTTGGGGCGGCTCATGCGTTTTGCTTTTGTCACCACAGGGCGAGATTATAGAACGGATTGATACCCCCGCACTTCAAACCTCCAGCGTTTGTCTGGGAGATGAAGACTTTAAAACACTATATATAACGTCCGCGTTTGAGGGTGCCGTCGATAGCAAAAACGCATCGGACGCGTCGGGTAGATATCTTGGCGGAAAGGTATATTACACAAGAGTAGCTTGCGAAGGAATACCCGAACACTTCGTAAGCAAATACAGTTGAATGTAGACAAAATAAAGAACCGCTTATCTTAGCTAGACCGAAGATGAGCGGTTCTTTTAGTCAATTGTTTTAAGCTAGCAGGTCTTTTATTACTTCCCCCGCGAGGATAAGCCCCGCTACAGAGGGCACAAAGGAAACGCTCCCGGGTATTTGTCTGCGCGCGGTACAGTGACGCTTGACACCCGGCGGGCAGACGCACCCGGTTTTGCAGTCCGGTCCAGTTCCCTCGGTCCGAGGCGTAAGTGCAGGCTCTTTCGAATACACGACCTTGAGTGATTTTACCCCGCGCGTCTTTAGCTCACGACGCATCACACGCGCTAGCGGGCACACCTGTGTTTTATAGATGTCGGTGACCTCAAACCTTGTAGCATCAAGCTTATTACCCGCGCCCATACAACTGATTATACGCACGCCAAGGCGTGTTGCCCGGGTGGCGAGCTCAAGCTTTGCAGATACCGTATCAATGGCATCGACTACGTAGGTGTACTTAGTCAAGTCATATTCATCGGCGTTTTCCGGCGTGTAAAAGCAGGAGTAAATGTGCACCTCGGCGCTCGGGTTAATGTCAAGCACACGTTCGCGCATCACCTCTGTTTTCAGCCTGCCTACGCTGGAATGGGTGGCAATCAGCTGGCGGTTTATATTTGTCAAACACACCTTGTCATCGTCAAATAAAGAGAACGAGCCGACGCCCGCACGGGCAAGCGCTTCGACGGTATAGGAGCCTACGCCGCCAAGACCAAACACAGCGACGTGGGCGTGTTTTAACCTGTCTACCCCATCTTCGCCAATCAGAAGACGGGTTCTGGAAAACTGATCCTGTTTCATTGGTTGGGGCTCCTTTTCGACTTCAACTAGGATAAGAGCTTTCGACTATGCCACAATTCCGGTTAAGGTGCGCATAGCGATTATTGTTTCGGAGATTAATTCGTCAAGCGACCAACCCAGCATTTCTGCCCCTCGCTCAATCACCTCGCGCGAGCACCCTGCTGCAAAACTAGTGGTCTTGTATTTCTTTTTTACCGATTTCAGTTCAAGATCTGAGACGCTTTTGGAAGGTCGCATCAGAGCAACCGCACCAATTAGTCCGGTCAACTCATCTGTTGCATACAGTACCTTTTCCATGGTGTGTTCAGGCTTGATATCAACGGTTATCGCATATCCATGGCTTTGCGCAGCATGGATGATGCGCTCATCAATCCCGTGTTTTCTCATTAACTCTTTTGCTTTAATGCAGTGTTCCTCGGGGTACAGCTCAAAATCAAGGTCGTGCAAAAGTCCGACAATACCCCAAAACTCTGCCTCGTCTCCAAACCCGAGCTTTGGGGCAAAATATCGCATGACGCCCTCGACAATCTGCGCATGCTTTAGATGAAACTCCTCTTTGTTATACTGTGTAAGCAGCTCCCACGCCTGATCTCTTGTAATCTCGGACATCATTTACACTCCTTTTCACATACTCTTATTTATTGCTTATTCCCCCATCAGGGGCATGGTGTCTTTCTTGGCTACAATGGCTTTATTCTTCCATCGGCCCGAAAGGTAATAGCTAAGTGCCAGAGACAGACCCAGTGCCCATCCAATTGGATTGCAGAAAAAGATATCGTCGCGTCCGATAAAATGAGCAATCAGGTATGCGCTGGGAACGCGCGCCGCCCATAACGACAGGGTGGTGGAGATAAGTGGTATCGTCATCTCCCCTGCCCCACGCATAATACCATTTACCACAAACATTGTTGCAAGCAGCCAATGGAACGGAAGAACACGGTACATATAAACAAGCCCTGCCTGTATTACAGAATCAGACGGGCTAAACAAGCGCATAAGCATCGGTCCGATAAGAAGTAATACGGCACTGATAACCAGATTACAGCCGACTGACATCAGGATAGTAATTTTTGCACCCTGTTTAACGCGGTCCATTCTACCCGCCCCGATGTTTTGCCCAACAAAGGTTGTAATAGCAGTCGCGAAGCTTTGTATCGGTAAAAAGGAGAAGGTGTCAATCTTACTTGCACCGTTATAGCCAGCCATAAAGTCCGACCCATAGCTGTTAATTAGCGATTGCATCGCCATCATACCAACTGAAAAGATTGCCTGCTGTATTCCTGCTGGTACACCGAGCGTAATCGCCTGAAAGAACAGCGCCTTATCAAACGAAAATCGAAAGGGGTTTATATGCAAATTAGGATATTTTTTATTGATATAGACGATACCAAACAACCACGAGCATGTTTGTGCAATAATAGTTGCAATTGCAACGCCTACAACACCCATGCGAAACACCACAACAAACAAAAGGTCTAGTACAATGTTAATCACGGTGGAGAGAGAAAGAAAAATCAAAGGGGATTTACTGTCTCCCAAGCCCTGCAGGATACCAGAGTTTACATTAAATCCAAGAGAAGCGATAATACCCAAGAATATAATGGTGATATATAGGTGCGCGTCGGCGAAGGTATCCGCCGGCACTTTCATAATCCGAAGAAAGGTTCCGCTTAACAGTACACCAACCACCGTAAGCGGTATGGCTCCGACGATAATAGCGGTATAGATGGTATCAACTGTTTTGCGTACCTTTTCGTTGTCTCCCGCGCCAAAATACTGCGCAATCATTATGGTGGCTCCTATGCCGATACCCATAAACAACGAGATAAACATAAAGATGACGGGGAACGCGGTACCTACTGCTGCAAGGGCAACACTGCCCACGTAGTTACCAACTACAATGCTGTCGACCACATTGTACAACTGCTGAAATATGTTGCCAATTAACAACGGAATGGTAAAGGATATTATCAGCTTAAAGGGGCTTCCAACGGTCATGTCCGTTTTACGTATTGGCATGTTTGATGATGGCATTTTTATTACTTCCTTTTTACTACATCGTTCGCTTCGTTGTATAACAAAATCTTTATAATTATATCATAAACAAACCTTCAAGTTCAATGAAACCTTTTTTCATCTATATACGAACTATTTTCGATAATATACATTGTCTTTATGTAAACAGTAATTTATAAATAAGGCGATGTTCTTTTATACTCGTTCTGTAAGTAGTGTTGTATGCTTATAAAATCAATATATAAACGTGCTTTTGTGCTTGCGTGTTACGAGGCACGCAGGAATTGTGCTGAATAATTTATATATATCGCCTAAGTATCACAAATTTACTATTACAATTCGACGAATCACAAGCTGTGAACTTGTATTTTGCTCTTTAAAATGGTTCAATTATGGTGTGTAATAAGTTATAAGTGAACCATTCATTTGTAACGTCTTTGTCGCTAAATATCCGGCAGAAATGTACCTATGTTGTCCTGATGCATCATGATATCGGCATCGAATAACCGTTAAAAGGAGAAATGAAGCATGACAAACATCCCCAAGCTTAAACTGGGCATTATCGCAGCTTCTCGCGGATGCTTTCCCATGGCACTTGCGGAACGCCGCCGCGCAGCGGTAAAAGCGGCTTATGGAGAAGACCTGTACGAGAGTCCAATCGCCGTTGAAACAGAACTAGACGCCAAAAGAGCTATGGACGACGTGAAAGCGCATGGAGTCAACGCGCTGGTTGTTTATCTGGGCAACTTTGGTCCGGAAACACCGGAAACACTGCTTGCCGATTGGTTTGACGGACCAATCATGTATGTAGCGGCAGCAGAAGGCGACGGCGACCTGTATGACGGACGCGGCGATGCTTACTGCGGTATGCTCAACTGCTCTTACAACCTGAACCTGCGCCACAAAACGGCATATATTCCGGAGTACCCGGTTGGAACCGCAACAGAGGTCGCACAAAAGATTCGGGAGTTTGTGCCCATTGCGACTGCTGTATTGGGTGTGAAAAATCTGAAGATTATCACATTCGGACCCCGTCCCGATGATTTTCTTGCCTGCAACGCGCCCATAAAGGCACTGTATGACCTTGGCGTTGCGGTCGAGGAAAACAGCGAGCTCGATCTTCTGGTTGCTTTTAACAAGCATAAGGACGACCCGCGCATACCCGCCGTAATGAAGGATATGGCGGCCGAACTGGGACCAAACAATAAATACGCCGGCGTTTTGCCACGCCTAGCGCAATACGAGCTCACCTTACTAGACTGGATTGAACAACATAAGGGCACACGTGAATTCGTTGCGATTGCCGGAAAGTGCTGGCCCGCATTCCAGACCGAGTTTGGTTTTGTACCCTGCTATGTTAACAGCCGTCTGACCGGCTCCGGTATCCCTGTGTCCTGCGAGGTGGACATTTACGGTGCATTAAGCGAGTATATCGGCATCTGTGTTTCAGGCAAGCCGACCACTTTGCTTGACATCAATAACACCGTTCCCTCCTCCATGTATGAGAAATCCATAAAGGGAAAGTACGATGTGAAGCTGCCCGAGACTTTTATGGGCTTCCACTGCGGAAATACCTGTTCGTCTCTGCTCAACGACCCGCATATGGGATATCAGCTGATTATGAAGCGTGACCTTGAGCCTGAGCTGCCCGAGCCGGACATTACCCGCGGTACCCTCGAAGGCGATATTAAGGCAGGCGATATCACGTTCTACCGCCTGCAATCCACCGCGGCCACGGAGCTTAAGGCTTACATCGCACAGGGCGAGGTTCTGGATGTTCCCAGCGAGAGCTTTGGCTCTATCGGAATATTTGCAATCCCCGAAATGGATCGCTTTTATCGTCATGTGCTCATCGCGAAGTGCTACCCGCATCACGGTGCTGTGGCGTTCGGGCATTATGGCAAGGCGCTGTTTGAGGTGTTTAAATACCTTGGAGTAACCGATATTGCCTACAATCAGCCCAAAACACTGCCGTATCCCGGCGAAAACCCGTTTGCGTAACCATAAGTACCCTACCAGCTATAAAATTTCGACCGATAAACAACATGAAAGTCAGCATCTGTACGGGTGCTGACTTTTTTCATGAGAAAACATACTAAGCTAAGGCGAATTTTTTACCGCACAATACAAAATATCGAGAATAATTAAACATATTATGAAGAAAAATGACTCAAAGCACAGAGGGTTCAAACCCCTTTGTTTCAAATCTGATTGGCAAGTTAGGTGAATATAGGTATCATCATTTCAATTTGCATTATGCACAATTGATGTTTTTATCTAAAAAAATCCGTAATGCTAACGGTTGGATTCATATACCTCTGCTTATTATTTGTGGTTTTTCCATGTTGTATAGCTTTATTAGGACACAAATTGATACATGCCAAGCATTGCTGACAATTATGCCGCCACACAGGATGGTTGTCAATCATCTTAATATTACATACAGGGCAAACCTTTGAGCAAATATTGCAGCCATTGCAAGTTGGCTCAATCCAAAACTGCTTATCCAAGTTTTTAAACGTATTGGTTAGTACGCTATGTAAAAAACCTGTTCTATATAGCCTGTCGGCAATTGAGGCAGTAGGTATTGTTTCCTGTTTGACGTTAATGGCTTGTGCAATCTCAACCAACTTATTTCTGCAAGCACTTAGCTTGCTTTCCTGCATTTGCAATGATTCAACATCGTGAAAGATAATATTGTTGCCAGGCATTGAGACACTAAAGCCGGAAGATAGCTTTAAACCAAGCCTTCTCATTTTTCGTTGAACCTGACCAATAGCATCGCCTGCTCGGGCTTTATAAGTCGCTATTGCAAAGAAATACTTATCAGTGGTATTGCCTTTCATTTTCTTAATAAATTGCGATACCATTTCTGGCATACCCCAAAGGTATACGGGGAATACAATGCCAATGGCTTCTGCCGATAAATCCACATTGGCAGTGCTTGATATCGAATTTATAGTTGCATCGCCCAAAAGCTGCGATAAATTACGCGCAACCTGCAATGAATTCCCTGTTCCAGAAAAATAATAAATTACCGTTTTCATATACTTTCTCTCCTCTTATTTACATCTACCTTAAAATAGCATATACTAAAAATATCATAAATTACTAATTTAGCAAGTACACACTATTATGTTATATACTATACAAAAGGAGAGCATTATATTATATGGACGTTACCACTAATACCAATCACACCTGCCCAATAGAATACACATTAAACATCATCGGGGGTAAATGGAAACTAATAATACTTTATCACTTAATGATAGATAAGGTAAAGCGTTATGGGCAGCTTAAGCGATGTATTAATGGCATTACACACAAAATGTTGAGTATGCAACTTAAGGAACTGGAGAGCGAGGGGATTATCCTAAGAAAGGAATATCCTCAAATTCCACCCAAGGTTGAATACTCCTTGACGAAAAAAGGAGCAACTTTGTTGCCTATTCTTGGAATGATGTATGACTGGGGAAAAAGCAACATAAGTGAAGGGTAATGTATACAAGACATAAAATAATCTTTTGTTGCGTTAATTAGAAAGAAGTCGATTGCATACGCAATCGACTTCTTTCTATAAATTATTGGTGGAGACGAAGAGGATCGAACTCTCGACCTTACGGATGCGAACCGTACGCTCTCCCAGCTGAGCTACGCCCCCAAATTGCTTATGGATGTTGCTTGTATTCTCAACATCACGGACAATATAATACCACGTCCAAAAAAATAATGCAAGGAATTTCTCTTATTTTGTTGATTGCAATACCGAAAAACACGATAGTATCGGCATCCGGATGATGATTTTTACCGTCTTTGTTTCATAAACGGCAATAACTATAATATCTGCCTATTTGTATAAAAACGTTCTTGGCAAGATTGACTTGACGCAAATGTATTATATAATAATATAGTATGCCAACAATCCGCATGCTTGCATTTGTTTAGTAGTTAGTCACAGCACTGCAATATCATAACACTTGCAATAAACGCATAAGAAAAGGATGAACGAATTCAATGGCTCTTACCGAAGAAATAAAAAAAGAAGTGGAGCGAAGAAAAACCTTCGCCATTATCTCGCACCCTGATGCGGGCAAAACCACTATGACCGAAAAGCTGCTGCTGTACGGAGGCGCCATTCATCTGGCGGGTACGGTAAAGGGGCGAAAGGCGCAAAAACACGCAGTTTCTGACTGGATGGAGATTGAAAAGCAAAGGGGCATTTCGGTTACCTCCAGCGTACTCAACTTTGATTATAAGGATTATCGCATCAATATTCTTGATACCCCCGGGCATCAGGATTTCAGTGAAGACACCTACCGCACGCTGACCGCGGCAGACAGTGCGGTGATGCTGATTGACGGCGCGAAAGGTGTGGAGGAGCAGACCAAGAAGCTGTTTACCGTATGCCGTATGCGCGGTATTCCAATCTTCACTTTTGTAAACAAGATGGATCGATACTGTAAGAATCCCTTTGATTTGATGGACGAGATTGAAGAAACTTTGGGTATTCGCTCCTACCCAATGAACTGGCCGATTGGAATTGACGGCAACTTCAAGGGCGTTTACAACCGCCGTCTCGCCCGCATTGAGCTGTTTGAATCCTCAAAGCACGGTCAGAGCGTCGCAGCGGCTAAGACCGGCTCAGTGGATGATGAACAGTATCGTACACTGCTTGGCGAGGAGCTGCACGACCAGCTTTGTCAAGACATTGAACTGCTCGACGCTGCCGGGGAAGAATACGACCTGAATCGTATGCTAGCCGGCGAGCTCACCCCCATGTTCTTTGGAAGTGCTATGACTAACTTTGGTGTAGAGCCGTTTTTGGAGGACTTTATCCGCATTGCGCCAGCCCCCGGAACACGCGGAACAAGCGAAGGAACCGTGGCACCGGGCGACAGCGAGTTTTCCGGCTTCGTGTTTAAGATTCAGGCAAACATGAACCCTGCGCACCGCGACCGGATTGCGTTTATTCGCATCTGTTCTGGTAAGTTCGAAAAGGGAATTAGCGTCAACCACGTGAGAGCTCAAAAGACCGTTCGCCTTTCGCAGCCTCAGCAATTTTTTGCGCAGGATAGAAATACGGTGGAAGAAGCGTATGCGGGCGATATCATCGGCGTGTTTGACCCCGGTATCTTTCACATCGGCGACACATTGTGTACGCACAAGCCGGTTATTCGGTTTGACAGCATCCCTTTGTTTGCCGCTGAGCACTTTGCAAAGGTCTACTGCAAGGACGCTTCAAAACGCAAGCAGTTTTTAAAGGGTGTGCATCAGATTGCAGAGGAAGGCGCAATACAGATCTTTAAGCAGCCGAATATCGGTGTGGAGACGCTGATCATAGGCGTTGTTGGCATGCTTCAGTTCGAGGTGCTCGAGTATCGCTTGAAAAGCGAGTACGGTGTAGATATTGTCGTTCAGTCCATGCCTTTTGCCTGTGCAAGGTGGGTAGAGGGGGATAAAATCACAAAGGATATGCTTGGGTATATGGATAGTGCCACTCTCGTTGAGGATGTCTACCAGCGCCCGGTTATCCTATTCCGTGACCAGTGGACGCTTGACCGCACCCAGGAAAAGCATAAGAATGTTCGCTTTTTGGATATTGCACCGCCTGTTACCGAGCAGTAATACCGACGTGCGCATAGTCATGTAGGAGGTTGTTATCATGACAGAACTGGAAGCTATCGGCATCAGAAAATCAAGGCGCAGCTATCTCAATCAGCCCATTTCGCCTAAAAATGCAGAAGAGCTGCGCATGCTGGTACAGGAATGCAACGAGCAAAGCGGTCTTCGCATCCAGTTTGTAGAGAACGGCTCGTCCGCTTTTGCCCGTTTTAGCAAAAGCTATGGTATGTTTAGCGGTGTACGTAGCCTCTTCGCATTGGTTG
Organism: Bacillota bacterium; assembly: GCA_023460535.1. GTDB lineage: Bacteria > Bacillota > Clostridia > Oscillospirales > Ruminococcaceae > Acetanaerobacterium. Next base: position 20,790 of record JAEWPV010000001.1, on the reverse strand, counting down.
CAAACCAATGCGATCCGCATCATCTGGAAAAGGTAGGGTACTTTGGCGAGCGGCTTGTTTTACGTGCTACAATGCTGGGTCTTGGCACCTGTTGGGTAGGCGGAACCTTTGACAGCAATGCCTGCTCGTGCGAGGTTTGCGAGGGTGAGAAGATTATCTGTGTGATTACTGTTGGCAATACCGCAGAGCGCATTGGCGCGAAGGAACAAGTATTATACCGACTGGCACATCTTAAAAACACTAAATTAGAACAGCTTTACACCGCAACCCAAGCGCCGCCAGCATGGTTTATGGACGGGGTAATGGCAGTCAATCAGGCTCCGTCCGCTATTAACCGCAAGCCGGTTCGCGTGAGGTTTGATGAGAACCGTGCAGTGATAGGGACTGAGAGCCAAGATCCAACCTGTTATATTGACCTTGGTATTGCAAAATATCATTTTGAGCTTGCCGCCGGTGGGCGCTTTGCGTGCGGCAATAACGCCCCGTTTGAGAAAACGGAGCGTTAGTTGTTTACATATCTTAGGGTGTCGTTCATTCGCTATAGCTTTTGGCTAGGGCTAGCAGGGTTTGCTTATCATTTAGCTGAGGGCTTCCGATACAGCAGTTAAGCAGAAAATTCAGCACCTGCCCTGTCTTTTGTGGCGGCAAGATGTTCAATGCCTGTATATCGGTTCCGTTTACCGCAAGGTGAGCAACACGAAACGGTTCACCGCTATTTTGAATACGGCGAATCTCTTCCACACAGTCAAGAGTGTTCTCCTCGTCGTACAATGCTCCCTTAACCCGTACGGCACTGAGTAGTTCATCTATCTCATGCAACGCAAGCATCCGCTTTATGTGAATTGTGTCCGCTATCAGCTGCTTGTTCACAAGGTCGGCGACTGTTTCCATAAACCGCTGCTCGCGTTTTGATAAGCGCAGAAGCTGCGCGCTTGTCAGTACATCTCCCGCGCACAACAACAGAAATGCTGCCATGCGCTCCTCAAAAATCTGTGGCAGGCGTGAAATACGAGCCAAATCCTGCGAAGCTCCCAGCATAAGGTGTGAAAGACCACCCGCCATCAGGACAATGTTAAGCTCCTCTGGGTGTTCGGTCATCACAATACGGCTTATCTCATCGCGTATTCGTTCTGCGCTGATGTTTTTAAGCAGCCGCGCATTCCCTATCATAGCAAGCATTGTTTCGCTCTCTGCCTCAAAGCCGAGTGAAGCACAAAAACGAATGCCCCTTAGGATGCGTAGCGCGTCTTCGGTAAACCGCTTATCCGGCTCGCCTACACAGCGAACCGTGCGCAGCAATATATCCTCACGTCCACCGTATGGATCAATAACCCCTTCATCCGGGCTGTATGCGATGGCGTTAATCGTAAAGTCTCTACGCGCAAGGTCGTCCTTTAAGCTTGCACCATAAGCAACCATCGCTGGTCTGCGGTTATCGTCATACCCGCTTTCTGTGCGAAACGTTGTAACCTCAACGCTCTTTTTGTCAATCAGTACCGTAATAGTACCGAACCGCTCACCCGTAGGTATGGTTTGCGCAAAAAGAGAGCGGACCCGCTCGGGAGGTGCATCCGTGGCAATGTCGTAATCGCTGGGCACATTGCCCATCAGCGCATCACGAACGCATCCGCCCACGGCGCAGCCCCGATGGCCCGCCTTTTTTAGTGTATCAAGTATTTTCAGCACATAGTTCGGCAGTTCTATCATCGTCATAGATATTATCCCGTCACAGTCTAGCTATGCTTTTTCTACCAATACCATTATACTATAAAACCATTTGAATGAAAACCCTTTGCTATTGCTCAGGATTTTCTACGTTGCCCGCCTGCTCCACGTGGTGGTGGTACTCTTTTAATATCTCATCCTCGAGCTTTCTTCTCGCCTCGGCGGTAATGGGATGAACCACATCGCGAAATACACCGTTTTCTTCCTTGCGGCTTGGCATAGCAACAAAAAAACGCTCGGGGCCTTCTATTACCTTGATATCATGTACGGCTAGGTCGGAATCGATGGTGACCGATACGAGCGCACGCAGTCTTCCCTCGTTGTAGATTCTGCGTATCTTAATCTCTGTGATGTTCATACTGTATATCCTCCCATATCAATGTCTTGCAAAAAGTAAAAAACCGTATCCTGCCGTTTGCGGACAACCCGCCCTGTTTGATTCGGTCTGCCTATATTATCAGTCGCCAGTCGGCGACTTATACAGGTTATGGCAGGTTTTTTTCATAATATTAAAGAATGTGTTTATTTTGTAGGTTGCACGCAATATAATATTGAGTGTACACAGGCGTTGCACTTAATAAAGATATGTGCGATAATCTGTAAGGGTTTTATACTTCGCCTTTAATAAACTATGCAAGGGGACCTTTGTGTGATAACGACCGATAACAGCATACTCTCAAATAAAAGACACCTTCATTTTATCGGTGTAGGCGGCTCCGGCATGTACCCTCTTGTTCAAATTCTTATTTCGCAGGGTTTTAATATCAGCGGTTCTGATAACAACGAGACAGAGACACTTGCTGCCGAGCGCAAAATGGGTGTGACTGTCTATCTCGGGCACAGCGCCGAAAACATAAAGAATGCCGAGCTTGTAGTGTATTCCGCAGCCATTATGGCGGATAATCCCGAGCTCATCGCCGCGAAGGCGAGCGGGGTGCCGGTTATGGAGCGTGCGGAGCTGTTGGGATTGGTAACCAGATGGTTTGCAAACGCGTTGTGTGTATCGGGTACCCATGGTAAGACCACTACCTCCGCTATGCTGACGCAGATTTTGTTCGAGGCGGGTCTTGACCCATCTGCTGTGATAGGCGGTAAACTGTCGCTGATTGGCGGCAGTGGCAGAGCGGGAAAAAGCGAGTTTATGGTGTGTGAGGCGTGCGAGTTTGTCGATACATTTTTAAAGCTTTCGCCCGATGTTGCGGTTATACTCAACATCGACAACGATCATCTCGACTATTTCGGCACGATAGACGGTGCCATCAAATCGTTTCGGCGGTTTGCCGAGAAGGCGACGCAATGTGTAATTGCCAATGGAGATGATGCAAACACCCGCAAGGCACTCGAGGGTCTTGACAAACAGATTCTCACATTCGGTCTAAACCCAGACAACGATTATTATGCCGCAAACATAACCCACAGCGATGGACGTGAACGGTACAACACCTCCTTTGACCTGATGCACGGCAATGAGCTTGTCTCAAACATTGTCCTGCATGTCCCCGGTAGCCATAACATCTATAATGGGATGGCGGCGGCGGTTACCGCGTTGTACGCCGATGCCTCCGCGCAGCAGGTAGCGGAGGGGTTGCTTCACTTCAAAGGCGCGGGCAGACGGTTTGAGATTGTAGGGCACGTAAACGGTGTTACCATTGCGGACGATTACGCGCATCATCCCGCCGAGGTGGCCGTTACCCTACGTGCAGCTATGTCGATGGGCTACAACACGGTGTGGGCTGTTTTCCAGCCGTTTACCTTTTCGCGTACCCATCTGCTCTTGGATGATTTTGCCGATGCGCTGTGCATTGCTGATCGTGTTGTGTTATCCCCAATCATGGGCTCTCGTGAGGTAAACACCTATGGAATCTATTCCAGCGACCTTGCAAACAAGATACCCGGATGTGTGGTGCTGGATACCTTTGAGGAGATTGCCAAATATGTGATGAGCCATGCGCAGGAGGGGGACTTAATCATTACCCTTGGCTGCGGAGATATCTATAAAGCCGCCAAACTGATGGCAGTATATCCCGAGCGTTAACCACCGCTATGCGGGGATATCCCTCCTAACTATATGGTAGCGTGTAGTTGTGTGATTATTTCAAAAGTAATGTATCATTTTTGTTAACGTTTGTATTGCAATCGTTTATAGAGACACCCGGGAGGATTTATGGAATTGACAAGCGCAAGCCTTATCTATCGGCAGCTGTCCGAACAGGATTATCCATTATACCGATTGGTTTTTTCAGACGAGAATGTAATGCGGTATGCTTATCACGACAAGACGGACGATGAAGAACAGCTAAGAAACCAGTTTGACGAGCTAGTTGTGCAGGGCAAACTGCCGACCGAAAGCCGACCGACGTATATGTATTCGGTCTATGAAAAGCAAAGCGGAGCGTTTGTTGGCTTTGCCGACATTGTGATGGAATTCTGGCATACCAAACTGTGCGGTGAGATTGGGTATTTTTTGCTTCCTGTACACTGGGGCAAGGGTTATGCAAGCGAGATGGCGTGTGCTCTGGTTGATGGCTGTTTCGGCACAATGGGATTGCACCGTATCAGCGCCTCATGCAACGCCGGGAACAAGGCGTCCGAACACGTCATGCAAAAGGCCGGCATGACAAAGGAAGGCGTTTTTCGCAAGGCGCGTTACAAAAACGATGAATGGCATGATGAGCTGCGCTACGCCATTTTGTATGAGGAATGGTACGCAACTAGACACTAACAGGACGCTGTAACGCCCCCGTTTCGATTGAAACGGGGGCGTTTTAGGTTGTATCCGACTAGTTGCCAGCCGCTACCTGCTCGGCTTGTTTTTCAAACTGAAAGCCTTCCTCCGTCGCCTTGCAAATAACACGGTCGCCTTCCTTGACCTTGCCTTCCAGCACCTGTTCAGACAAACGATCTTCAATCTGTGTGGTAATTGACCTGCGTAGCGGACGGGCACCGTATACATCGTCATAGCCGACCGAGGCTATCTTTGCAACGGCACTTTCATCAAACGTAACGGTTATGCCTAGTTTGCCCACGCGTTGTGCTAGCGTTGCCAGCATATTGGACGCAATGTCCTTAATCTCGCTGGCTGTGAGCTTGTGGAACACAATGATGTCATCCACGCGGTTTAAGAACTCTGGGCGGAACGCCTTTTTCAGCTCTCCCAACACATTATCGCGGATGCGCGCCTCATCTTGATTGGGTGTTTCCTGCGTAGAAAAACCGAGGCTCTTGGTCTTTTCGGTAATAAGCCGCGCACCGATGTTGCTGGTCATAATCACAACGGTGTTTTTAAAGTCCACTCGCCTACCCTTGCTGTCGGTCAATATACCGTCCTCCAGAATCTGCAGAAGAATATTAAACACATCGGGGTGAGCCTTTTCAATCTCGTCAAACAGCACCACCGAATAGGGCTTGCGGCGAATCTTCTCGGTAAGCTGACCACCCTCCTCAAACCCGACATAGCCGGGAGGAGAACCAACCATCCGCGACACCGTAAACTTCTCCATATACTCTGACATGTCAAGGCGGATCATTGCGTCATCGTCTCCAAACAATGCCTCGGCAAGCGCCTTGCACAGCTCGGTTTTACCCACTCCTGTGGGGCCTAAAAAGATAAACGAGCCGACGGGACGCTTGGGGTCCTTTAGCCCTACCCTGCCACGTCTGATTGCACGGGCGACCGCCGAAACCGCCTCGTTTTGACCGATAACGCGCTGATGCAGGAGGTTTTCCATGTTGATGAGCCGTTCGCTTTCCTCCTCGGTCAGACGGCTGACGTTAATACCCGTCCATCCGGCAACGATCTCGGCGATGGTGTGCTCGGTTACAACGCCGGCGTGGCGTCCTTTTTCGTCCTTCCACTCATTCTTCTGGCGCTCCAGAAGCGCTCTGATTTCCTTTTCGTTATCGCGGAACTTCGCTGCCAGCTCAAAGTCCTGTGCGTTGACCGCCGCTTCTTTCTCCTCGTTCAGGGTACGAAGCTTTTCCTCCAGCTCCTTGAGGTCCGGCGGGGTGGTATACTGCTTAAGACGCACGCGGGAGGCCGCTTCGTCTACAAGGTCAATCGCTTTGTCAGGCAGAAACCGGTCTTGAATATAGCGTGAGGAGAGCGTAACCGACGCCTTGAGCGCATCGTCGGTAATTTTCACCTTGTGATGTGCCTCATATTTATCCCGTAATCCAAATAGGATTTGAAGCGCCTCATCCTCGCTCGGTTCGTTAACCGTAACCGGCTGGAAGCGACGTTCCAGCGCCGCGTCGGTTTCTATGTGTTTGCGGTATTCATCGAGCGTGGTGGCGCCTACAACCTGAATCTCGCCGCGGGCAAGCAGTGGCTTTAATATATTCGCGGCGTCCACCGCGCCTTCCGCCGCACCCGCGCCTACAATGGTGTGCATCTCATCAATGAACAAAATAACATTGCCGGAGTTGCGCACCTCCTCCAATGCCTTTTTGATGCGTTCCTCAAAATCTCCGCGATACTTGGTGCCTGCTATCATGCCGCCGATGTCTACCGACACCACACGCTTGTTTTTGAGTGTTTCGGGAATTTCGCCGAGCACAATCTGCTGTGCAAGCCCTTCAGCGATCGCGGTTTTGCCAACGCCCGGCTCACCAATTAAGCAGGGGTTATTTTTTGTTCTGCGGGAGAGGATTTGAATGACGCGCTCTATCTCGGTTTCGCGTCCAATCACAGGGTCAAGTGCGTTGTCGCGTGCGCGCTGGGTGAGGTCAGTAGAAAACTGATCCAGTGTCGGTGTTTTATTTGCGCCCGAGCGTTTGGTTTCTTTGGGCGAACCGCCGGATGATAACGATGTGCCGCCCTCGTTTACACCGAGTGATTTTGCGCATTGGTCATACAAGTCCTTCGGGTCAACCGAAAGCTCATTTAAAAAGCGCACGGCATAGCTGTCCTCTTCGTGAAGCATTGCCATTAGGATATGTTCGGTACCCACATAACCGTGACCGAGCATTTTTGCTTCTGCGATTGAAAGCTCTAAAATACGTTTGCATCGCGGCGTAAAATCTGCCGGGGCAAGACGGGTTTTACTGCCCGACCCCACTGTTTCAATCAGCTTTCGTTCAATTTCATCGTAGGTTACGCCGTTTTGCGACAACACGATGGATGCTACCCCGCTGCCTTCGCGCAGAAGCCCCATTAAAATATGTTCCGTGCCGATATAGGTATGCCCCAGCGACTCTGCCGAGCCAATCGCGAGGTTTAGCGCCTCGTTCGCTTTTGCTGTAAAACCTGAAAATTTATACATTGCAGTCCCTTGCCTTTCCGGCTACGCGTTTAATAGCCTTATCGAACCCCTGTAGCGGATGCGCTCTGCCCGCAAGGAGTCTGTTATAATTATTGTGTATTGTTATTATATAAACGTTCGCGCACGAGAAGTGCGCGCATTTTGTCCCGTTCGGTGTCACTAAGCAAGCGCCCAGCGTTTGCCATAAGGGTTGCCGCTCCGGTCTCGTTTATCAGTGCGTTAATCTGCGCGAGATCAAGCCCTTTGATGATTCCCTGTGAAACACCCATGCGAACCATGGATATCAGCTCCACAAACTCTTCTCCGCTTAGCAGTCTTGCCGAACTGAGCACACCGTATGCACGCCATACCTTATCTTCCAGATAATCTCCCGATTCACTGTTTCGGGCGGCACGCTCCTGCGCAATAATCTGCGAAGCAATAGCACCTAGGTTTTCAATCGCGCCTTCTTCCGATATTCCGAGTGTAACCTGGTTAGACAGCTGATAGAACGAACCGTTGACACGTGTCCCCTCGCCGTAGGTGCCACGTATGGTCAGCCCCAACTTTGATACCATCTGCGAGATGCGTCCGATTACCCCGTTTGCCTCCAAAGCCGGAAGATGCAGCATCACCGAAGCACGCAGTCCTGTACCCAGATTGGTAGGGCAATGGGTTAAGTAGCCAAGCTTTTGGTCAAACGCATACAAAAGCGACGCGTCAAATACATCGTCAAGCTGATTTGCAGCCTCCAGCGTTTCTTTCAGTGAAAGGCCTGTGCCGAGTGCCTGAATGCGAATATGATCCTCCTCGTTAAGCATCACGGCGATGCTCTCATCATCGGATAGCACTAGCCCTTCATCCTTGGTGCTCTGGGCAAATGCGGGGCTGATAAGATGCCGTTCCACAAGCGAAATCGTCTGCTCTCGTGTTAGCTTGTCTAGCTCGATAAAGCGAAGTTCGTTCTGGTTTTTTAAGTTGGCATTTTCAAGGATTGTTTTTACATCCAAAAGCATCTTCTTCTTTTGCTCGCTGGTCATGCGCCCTTCAAACGGGTAGGCACGCAGGTTGCGCGCAAGACGAACGCGGGTGCTTACCGCCACGTCGTCCTGACTATTTGTTTGAAGATACCATTTATTCATCGCCAGTACCCTCCTTCGCCTGCAGCTCGCGTATGCGGTCGCGAAGCACCGAGGCACGTTCAAAATCCTGTCCTTCCACAGCGGTTTTCAGCTCGTTTTGCAGCGTCTTAATCTCGCGCATCATCCGGTATTTGGGTCCTGCCGAAGCCGGAACCTTGCCGGTGTGCTCGGTTTGCCCGTGTATACGCTGAAGCGACGGTACGAACTCTCCAAAAAAAGTTGTATAACACTCCGCACAGCCTGCCATTCCGGAGCTTCGAATATCGGAAAATGTTGCGCCGCAACCCTTGCAGCGCCGTTCATCAGGCAGTTCTCCCTGGGTTGAATCCATCTGCCCGAACATCGAGCCGAGCATATCACCGATGCTCATGGCAAAGGGGTTAATCATTCCCGTTACCCCTAGTTTGGATGCGCACTCACCGCACAACAGATATTCTTTCGACTTGCCGTTAATTACCTGACGGATGTGCGTTGTAGCTTGGTTTTGCTTGCAGTGTTCACAAAGCACGTTATTTCACCACACCTTATCTTATGTTTCATGTCTTGTGCTAAACTATATTTAGCAGCAGATTTTTAAATATGGATGCCCTTACCCTGTCACGAAGTTGTTGCGGTACATCGCGCAGCGCGGAAGAACTCATGGCACTGTAAAACATCTGTGCTGTTTCGTCAGCCAACACGCCGTCCGAAACCAAATTTTTAAGTATGACCCGACACGAGCCGTCATCCAACTGATCTCCTACCGCGTTTATGAGATGTATTACCATCTCGCGCGGATTGAGTGCCACACGGGTAATACGAATGTACCCCCCACCGCCGCGTCTGCTCTCCACCATATACCCCTTTTCCGGGGTAAAACGGGAGGTTATTACATAGCTGACCTGACTGGGTACGCATCCAATCTGCCCGGCAAGCTCGTTGCGCTGAATCTCGGCTGTGCCGCCGTACTGATCCAGCATCTGAAGAATAGATTGGGTAATAAGATCGGATAAATTCAACTGCGCACCTCCCAATTTGACCTTCGCTGACCTTTAATGGATACATTATAGCCATTAAGGTCAATTAAAGTCAAAGTCAATAAAAGTCAATCTGTTGAAATAAATCAGTGATTAGGTGATAATATCTTCATTATGCCCTTGTTTTCTCTTTATTCCTTTTGTTTTTACTGATTTTATGTTTATGTTTTGCATAGGTAAAAAAACAATTACTTCGCAATTTATATTTTTGTGTAACCACAATTACCACCATCACATAATATGTGGTGAAAGTAAATTTAAGGAGGCATTTCACTATGGGTGGTTGTGGTTTTGGTGGAAATAATTGCAGCTGGATTATCATTCTTCTCGTCATCATCTTCTGCTGCTGCGGCGATGGCTTTGGCGGTTGCGGAAACAACTGTGGCTGCGGACCTAACTGCGGTGGCTGCGGCTGCTAATTAGTCCGTATCGTTTCGTACATCCGGCATAATCCACTGCGCTCGGGGGGGAGAGCATCCGATTTGGGATGCTCTCCCTCTCGAACTATATTGCCCTTTTGACAATTGTTTAACAGCGTTGTATTGAAAGCATGATGCATCAATGGTATAATAAGAATAATATTAACTATGTACCAGCTTATCTTTTTAGTATTTATGAACCAAAGAAACGGAGATGATGAGAATGACGGTTGCCGATATTATTCGTTTGCTTGATGCAACAGTAATCTGCGGAGAAGAACATGTACAGCGCGAAGTTCACAACGCATGTGGCTCGGATATGATGAGCGATGTGCTCGCCTACGTAAAGGATCAGTCTGTGCTGTTAACCGGGCTTGTAAATCCTCAGGTTATTCGTACCGCCGATATGATGGACATGGTGTGTGTGGTTTTTGTTCGCGGCAAAGAACCGGATGAAGATATGACCCAGCTTGCAAAAGAACGCCATATCGTTCTGCTTACAACCAGCCACCGCATGTTCACCGCCTGCGGTGTTTTGTATCATCATGGTCTGAGCGGAGGAAGTGACTGATGCCAGATGTTATTCGGATGCGCTATGATGTTCCCGGCGATGACTTCACCCGTGCCGGAGAAGCATCCAGCAATATGAAAAAGCTGTTAAAACAGCTTGGGGTCTCGCCTGAAGCCATTCGCAAGGCGGCTATCGCAATGTATGAAGGCGAGATAAACATGGTTATCCACGCAAACGGCGGAGGAATTGATCTGGAAGTTCATAAAAATCATATTCATATGGTTTTAAAGGATACCGGCCCCGGCATTGAGGATATTGAACTTGCCATGCGCGCCGGCTACTCTACCGCTCCCGACAACGTGCGAACCCTGGGCTTTGGCGCCGGAATGGGTTTGCCCAACATGAAAAAATACTCGGACGAAATGACGGTTGAAAGCACCGTTGGCGTAGGCACGACCGTAACGATGGTAGTGTATACATAACGCAAAGACCTGTCTGTTTTCGTTTGGTTCGGAGGGAATTTATCGTGCCCGAAAAGTTCTTTCATTCCGTTACCCTCGACCCCGATCGCTGTAAGGGCTGCACACACTGCATCAAGCGATGCCCAACCGAGGCGATTCGTGTTCGGGACGGTAAGGCATATATCATCTCCAACCGCTGTATCGACTGCGGAGAATGTGTACGGGTATGCCCACATCACGCCAAGCTTCCGCAGTACGATAGCCTGGATGTACTGGGCAGTTCCCGATATAAGATTGCACTCCCCGCCCCGGCGCTTTACGGTCAATTTAACAATCTTGACGACATCGACATCCTTCTGACTGCGCTTAAGCAGATGGGATTTGATGATGTCTTTGAGGTGTCACGCGCCGCAGAGATTGCGTCTGACGCCACACGCCGACTAATGCAGGAGAATAAGCTGAAAAAGCCGGTAATCAGCTCGGCATGTCCCACAATCGTTCGCTTAATTCGTGTGCGTTTTCCGCAACTTCTTGATCATCTGCTTAACCTCAATGCACCCATTGAGATTGCGGCGAAGATGGCTCGAGAGGAGGCGGCAAAAAAAACGGGGCTTTCTCAGGAGGATATAGCCGTTATATTCATCTCGCCCTGCCCGGCAAAGGTAACCGCTGTACGCATGCCGCTTGATGTGAGAAAAAGCAATGTAGACGCCGTGGTTGCGATTAAAGAGGTATACCCCCGCCTGCTGCCTCTGATGAAGGGGGTAGCCGAAAAACCGGACACGCTGTCGTCATCTGGACGCATTGGTATAAGCTGGGCGTCTAGCGGTGGAGAGGCATCTGCGATGCTCAATGAAAACTACCTTGCCGCGGACGGGATTGAAAATGTCATCGAGGTACTGGAGGCACTGGAGGACGAGAAGTTCACGGACCTTGATTTTATTGAGCTAAACTCCTGCCCCGCCGGTTGCGTGGGCGGGGTACTGACGGTGGAAAACCCCTATGTCGCCAGAACACGCTTAAAGCGGCTGCGTAAATATCTACCCGTTTCATGCAATCACATCGCACCGGAGGACCTTTCTAAGATTACTTGGGAGCGCGAGGTGGAGTACGCACCCGTTATGGAGCTTGCCGACAACGTTTCGGACGCTATGACAATGTTACAGGAGCTTGAGCGGATAGCAGAGTCGCTGCCCGGCATTGATTGTGGCTCTTGCGGCGCACCTACCTGCCGTGCGCTGGCGGAGGATATCGTACGTGGCAAGGCGACCGAATCGCTCTGCATTTACAAGATGCGCGAGCGCATGCGCTCCCTCACCAACGAGCTCTCGCAGCGTGACGATAATAAATAGTTAGGCGGAATGTGAAGCCGCTGAGAGGAAGCAAAGTTCTGCTATAATATCCTTTTGGAGGAATTGGCGTGACAGTAAAACAGCTTGAGGAAAAGACCGGTTTTCGGCTGCTCTGTGGCAACGAATGCATGCAAAATGAGATTGTGCATATCTACACCTGCGACCTGTTGAGCCTTGTAATGGGCAGAGCGCGGCCGGGTGACGCGTGGGTGACTGTAATGGGCAACGTCAACTCTGTTGCAGTCGCGGCTCTCTCGGATGTTGCTTGCATTGTTCTTGCCGAAGGCATGAACCTAGATGCCCACGCGCTGCAAAGGGCTTTGGAGCAGGATATCGCGGTGCTTGCAAGTAAACTGCCAGTATACGAGACAGCCCGTTGCATTGAAGAAGCTTTGCGATAATTACATTCATATCCATCAATCTTATGTATAGTTTTTTTGATTCAGTATCTTCTCTGTACTATGTGTAAAAAACATTGATATAGCGCCTTTTTGTTAATTGATCTCGTTATATTGGTCATCTAAACTAAAGCAGCCTGTATTACATTTATATTCGTCAATGTTTGTGAATTCCCGCAAGGATGGAGATGCTTTCATGGAGCGCCTTTCCTACGATCTGCATATACACTCCTGCCTTTCCCCCTGTGCAGACAACGACAATACACCCAATAACATTCTGAATATGGCTAGGCTCAACGCGCTGGATGTTATAGCCTTGACCGACCACAACACGGCAAAGAACTGCCCTGCCCTAATTGAGGCAAGGGACCGGATGGAGTTGCCGATTCTTGTGTTGTGCGGTATGGAATTGTGCTGCGCGGAAGAGATTCATATCGTGTGTTTGTTCTCTGCGCTTGATAACGCGTTGGCTTTTGACCAATACGTTTACTCCACCCTTCCGGATATAAGCAACCGACCCGATAAGTTTGGCAATCAGCTTGTTCTAGATGCCTTTGATGAAAACGCACTTGAGGAACCCCGCCTGCTCATAACGGCGTCGGGAATTTCCGTCAATGAAATCGATCTTTTGATGAACCGATATGAAGGTGTTGCATTCCCCGCTCATGTTGACCGACCGTCCTATTCTATCCTTTCCAGTTTAGGGGCGTTTCCGCCGGAGTGCCATTTTAACTGTGCAGAGCTAAAGGATCGTTCCAATTATGAATTGTTAAGCCACAAACACCCACAACTGCGTTCTATGAACATATTAACAAACTCCGACGCGCATTATCTGTGGGATATTGCGGATGGTGAGCATACGATGGATGTGTCTTCTCGCTCTGAACAGGCTGTTTTGGCTTATATAAAAGGCACAAATTCATTATTTTAAGACTGGTTTTAGATTACTTTACGGCTTTCCCGTTTATTTCACCCTTTTATATAAACATATGTTTACTTTTGCATTATAAATGTGCTATTATTATATAAACAAGGGATTACCCTTGCGCAAAAGAGGGAGGCTGTTTATGAGATCCGTATCTGCTACCGCGCTGAAGATCTACGAGTATATTGTAGACCGTGCCTGCGAGGGCGTGCCGCCTTCTGTAAGAGAGATCTGCAACGAGCTTGACATTAAGTCAACCTCTACCGTACACAAGTATCTAAAAGAGCTTGAGACGGCGGGATATATTGAGCGCGAGTTTAACCAAAACCGCTCCATTCGTATTAACACCGAGAAGGTGTTGCAGGTTCCGATTGTGGGTAATGTCGCTGCCGGCCAGCCTATTTTGGCAGTTGAAAATATAGAAGGCTATGTACCGTTTAAAGCAAAGGGCTACCGCCCTTGGGATCTATTTGCACTTAATGTTCGAGGCGACAGTATGCAGGACTGCGGTATCCTTGACGGGGATGTTGTGATAGCAAAAAAGACCACCTACGCGCAAAACGGCGAGATTGTGGTTGCTTTGCTGGATGACAGCGCTACAGTAAAGCGTTTTTACAAGGAGCATGGGCATTTTCGCCTGCAGCCGGAAAACGACGCTTATGAGCCGATTGTTGTGGATGAGGTTTCTATCCTCGGTCGGGTTATCGCCTGTATTCGAATGTACGAGTAATTGGTTTGTATATCGGGGGGCGATTAAGATGAACGCCGGTACTTGGATTGCTATTTTTATGCCTCTCTTTCTTATGCTGTTTATCTTTATCCCTCAGGCGCAGGCACAGCACAACGCCATGTTGCGAAATAAATACAAAGTTCGAGCAGGTAGGGAGGATCGTTTTGTGGAAAATCAAATGATAGCACAGTGTCTGGGTAAACACTGCTTGATTTCTACCGGAGGAATGAACGGTAGTTTTCAGGGCACGGTGGTTGAGATTAACGATAACTGGCTCAAGGTGGAACATAAGGGTGTGGTTGACCTGATAAACTGCGACTACATCCAGAGTATTCGTGAGCTACCTGTAAAAAGCAAAAAATGATGAAAACAGTCCCTCTGGGGTTATCCCAGGGGGACTGTTTTAATTGACTATTAGGCCTTAACAAACTCAGCGGCACGCATCTTGTCCGCACACAGCTTCAAATAATACTCAAAGATATCCCTGCCAAGCTTAACGTAGGAACTGTCGCCCTCTTTGCCGCACAGATTCGCAAACTCCTCACCAATCGTAGCTGAGTTTGCCGACTCTGAACGGGTACAAAGCAGGTACATTGAAAACGCGCCGGTGGTTTGTATCTCATCATAAAATGCGCGGTCACGAAGGGTTATCTGCTCATAAAACAAATTTTGAGCGGTCTGTGCAACGATTGGGTTCGGTAACCCGTTCTCCATACAAATGTCTATAGTAAACGTAATCAACAACCGTATCTGTAACAATAAGGTTCGGTCAGTCACTCCGTCTGTAAATGCGTCATGGGTAAACACGGTGTCAACAAGCGCTACAGCAAGACGTTTTGCGCGCTGTATGTTGCCGTTGTCGTGCTCTGCCTTTACAAGCGCGGCAAGACGCTCCAGCTCCTCTGACGAGCTTAGAGCGCGTGGCTTCTCCCCTGCAATCTTTATATCACTGTCGTCTGTGTCTGCCGAGTAAGCGACAAACGGTTTTTTGTTGCATTGTTTTAACGCGTAGAATGCCAGTCCCATCGCAGTCAAAAGGCTAAGAAAGCCATATAGCTCCACCAGCTGCACTCTCCCCCACGCAAGTCTATTTGTGTACCGCCGCCATCTGCTCCAAAGCTGTTGCCAGCTGGTCCGGACAAGAGGTGGTTTTATACGAACATTTTATCCCCTTCAGTCTCCTTATCACGTCCTGCGCGGACATTCCCTTGACCAATGAAGAAATCCCCTGTGCGTTTCCGTTACAACCGCCGGAAAACGTGACATCCTGCACAACCCCTCCCTCATCAAGGGTAATTTCAATCGCTGTAGCGCAAACACCGCGGGGCTTGTATGTATATTGCAAATCAACCATCCTTATTGGTATATGATATACGCGCGCAAAGGTTTCTATGCGTGCGATTGAATCTATTTTTTATAAGACGTCATTTTACCTTGTAGCTCAACAGCGCATCAATTGCATATTCCGGTGTGGTGCAGATTCCGATTGGGGTTGGACGCGAACGGTACATCCCGTGAAAATCGCTGCCACCCGTAACAAGTAACCCATACTCCTTCGCGGTCTCTGAAATCTCCTGAACATCCTCTTCCGAAATCTCGGGGTGCCAAAGCTCCACACCGTCAATCAGATGCTCTTTTGCCGCTTTTTTCATGAACTCCATACTATCATAGGTAGGTGGGTGCGCGAGAACGGCAATGCCTTGTGCGTCGTGCACCAGCTCCAAAACATCATAAACACTCGGACGGGTAAAATCGGTGTAACAGCTACCATGCTCGGGAGAAAACAGCTCATAGAAAAGGTCTCCGTAAATTTCGGCACAATAGCCCAGCTCCATAAGGGCGTTCATAATATGCGCCTTATAAACCACCTTACTGCCTGAGTTATAGCGAAGCACATGCTCCAGCGTAATGGGGTAAAGCTTCATAACCTTTTTTAGCATCTCACTCCCGGCTAATGTGCGCTCCTCATGAACGCGAACGAACAGATGCTCGAGCCGCTCTGGATACACGGGCAGATAACACAGGATATGAACCTTTCTCCCGCTATCGGGGTCAATCGATGAAAGCTCACATCCGGGCACAATCTCAATACCGTAACGCTTGCCAAGTACCTTTGCGCGCATTACGCCCGACATCGTATCGTGATCGGTTATGGAAATGAACGATAGCCCCACACGTTTTGCGTAGGCGATGACGTCCTCTATTCCCATAGAACCATCCGAAATCCTTGTGTGGCAATGAAGATCTCCTAACATATGCTTCCCCTCATTTCCGGCAGCGGATTGCTGAATATCTTACCCCCTGGTGCTTATATCATTAACTGAATAAACTCTGGCGGAATACTAGGCAGATAATTCCCGCAGATGTTTCAGCTGTAATTATTGATTTTTCGGCATATTTTTGGTTGACTCATAAATATTTATTAATATTATACATCCTGTCTATGCATTTGCGCAAGGTTTTTCAAGCAGTATTACGCATAATTTACTATTATACATATCGCAGCCAGTTTGATTTGCTTTTTAAGGTGCATTTTATACGTTAATAAGTAATACCAAAGAAGCAAAGAAATTAGTGCTATTAACTAAATATGTTGTACTCCACCGTTTTACGCTTTGATAATAAAAAAATGGTGGATTTATTTCCGATTACCGTTTATGATATGTTTGTGAGTGTTTATCACTACTTTTTGATACGGAGGAACACGGATATGCTAAACTTTAGGTATTACAATCCGGCCATGATTGTTTTTGGTAAAGACACGCAGAACAAAGCCGGAGAATATGTCGCGCAGTTCGGAGGCAAAAATGTTTTGCTCCATTACGGCGGCGGCTCGATTAAAAAGAGCGGATTGTACGATACGCTGGTTCGTTCCCTGACGGATGCGGGTATCTCGGTAACCGAGCTTGGCGGAGTAATGCCCAATCCCAGACTTTCTCTTGTGCACGAGGGCATCGCCCTATGCCGTGAAAATAACATCGACTTTATTCTTGCTGCTGGAGGCGGCAGCGCGATTGACTCTGCAAAGGCTATCGCGATTGGTGCGAAATACGACGGAGATGTTTGGGATTTTTACGAGGGCAAGGCAAGCGCGACCGAGTCTCTCCCCTTTGGCGTGGTATTGACCATTCCCGCCGCGGGCAGTGAAAGCTCGGACTCCAGTGTGATTACCAACGAAGCGACTGGGCGCAAGTATGGCTACAGCTGCGATAGCTTTATCCCGAAATTCGCAATCATGAACCCGGAGTTCACCTTTACTCTGCCGGATTATCAGACGGCTTGCGGTGCGTCGGATATCCTGGCGCATTTGATGGAGCGTTATTTCACCCAGGTAGAGTATGTAGACCTAACCGACCGCTTAATTGAAGCAACGATGAAAACCATCCTGTACTATACCCCCATGGCGCTTAAAAATCCGTCTGACTACGATGTGCGCGCGGAGATTATGTGGGCGGGTACCGTAGCCCACAATAATCTACTCAACACGGGGCGCCTTGGAGACTGGGGATCGCACTGCATTGAGCACGAACTGAGTGCGCTGCGCGATGTTGCGCATGGCGCGGGTCTTTCGGTCGTCTTCCCCGCATGGATGAAATACTGCTACAAGTTTAACCCCGACCGCTTTTTGCAGTTTGCAACGCGGGTAATGGGTGTTGAGCTAAGCTTTGACCGTAAAGAGGAAAGCATCCTGCTGGGCATCGAACGCATGGAGGCTTTCTATACCTCCATCGGTCTGCCAATCCGTCTGCCACAGCTTGGTTTTGTGGAAGCGGACCTTGCGCCGATGGCTCAAAAGTGTGCTATGGCAGGTGGCGGAACCGTAGGCAACTTTAAAAAGCTCGATAAGGATGATATTTTAAACATCTACAAGCTTGCAATGTAAACTACCCTCTCAGCTACAATTTGGATAAGCATATGCTTAAGGCGGTATTGTGTTTTGGATGACACGATACCGCCTTAATTCAGTTCACGCTATGTTTTTACTTTGCGGCAACCACTTTCTCCGCATAGGTGTTGTTTATCACCTTATCATACGGAGCCTTTTGTTTGAGCTCCCCTGCCTCGGTCATAACCGTTTGCAATTTTTCATATGCCTCTTCCTTCATGACGGGGGTTGTGCTCCATGCCTCTATGTTTTTGTAGCTTTCCGCGGATTTTTCAAGCAGCTTAATGTCTGTATCTGGGAACGACGCTGCGATCGCGTTTGCGATCTCTTTGGGAGAACTCTGCATAACCCACTGCTGCCCGCGGTATATGGCGCGCACAAACTTTTTGATTGTTTTCGGGTTCTTTTCAATGTAGCTCTTTGTCGCAAAATATGCGGTATAGGGAATCTCTCCGCTTTCCTTACCGACCGATGCCAATATGTATCCTTTACCTTCCTGTTCCAGCATAGAAGCGGTTGGCTCGAACGCGGTAACAAAATCGCCGGTTCCGCCGGTAAACGCTCCGGTCATCATCGCAAACTGCACGCTGTCGTCAAAAGTAACGTCCTTACCCGGGATAATGCCTTTTTGCTTAAACACATACTCCAGTGTCATGTAAGGAACGCCGCCTTTGCGACCGGGTAATACCACCTTGCCTATGGTCTTTGAAAAGTCGAAGTTTTCATCCGGCTCTCTGCCGAGCAGAAATGCCCCGTCCCTTTGGGTTAACTGTGCAAATACCTCACAATAATCATCCTTGCCCTCGTTATACACATAGATTGCTGCTTCCGGTCCCGCAAAGCCAATGTCCACCGCACCTGAGATTACGGCGGTCATCACCTTGTCGGCACCTGCTCCGTTGGTCAGCTCCACTTCCAAGCCTTCGTCCTCAAAATACCCGAGGTTGATGGCGGCATACTGTGGCGCGTAGAAAACCGAATGGGTGACTTCACTTACCTTTATCTTTAACTTATCCTGTGTCTTGCTGCATCCAAAAAATGCTGCGGCTAGCATCAGCGCGCACAGCACTATGCCGACAAACCGCATGAGATGTTTCATATGGGCTCTCCTTTCAAATGATTCGGTAACGTTCTATATTTGGCGGCGCATTGCCGCGCCGATTGCTACCCTGTATGACTGACTGCACGGGTAACCACCCGCTCGGCTATTACAACACTCTGATACATGATTGCCGCTACCAATGCCAAAATAAGCACGCTGGTCATAACAAGATCCATTTGAAACACCTGACCGCCGTAAACAATCAGGTAGCCAAGCCCCGCCTTTGACACGAGAAACTCCCCCGAGATAACGCCGACCAGCGACAGCCCGATATTGACCTTGAGTGTGTTAAAAATGGTGTGAAGGTTGTAAGGCATTACAACCAAAGAGAAAACTTGATGCTTCCTTGCGCCAAACGTCTCGGCCATTCGCAGTAGCTCTGGATTGGTCTGCCGAAAGCCATTTAACATCTCCAGCACTGTAACAATCAGCGAAATGGCAAGCGCCATAACGATGATCGCACGGGCGCCCGCCCCCGCCCAGATAATAATGACCGGTCCCAACGCCACCTTTGGCAGACTGTTGAGCACCACCAAAAAAGGCTCGCTGACCTTAGCAAGAAACCCGGACCACCACAACGCAACCGCTACGCCTGTGCCGATTATTGTGCCAAGCAAGAACCCAGTTAACGTCTCATAACAGGTGACCCAAACATGCCCGAGCAGCCCGTTTTCGGATACCCTTACGATTGTTGTAAGTATTCTTGAAGGTTGGCTCATGATAAAGCTATCGATTACCCCAAGCCGCGCCAATGCCTCCCACAGCCCAACAAACAGAAGCAATATCATGATTCTGCTAAATGAAATCAGTCGCTTACGTGCTTTTCTGCGCGCCAGATACGCTTGCCTTTCCTGCGAAACGCTTGGTTCAAGCTTTTTACGCAATAACATCCAGCTCCCTCCAAATCTCGTTAAAGTACCTGCCAAACTGCGGATTATTCCGTCGTTCGAGCGGAGAGGCGCAGGAAGTATCGAACGTAATCTTATGGATGTTTTTTATAATGGCAGGACGTCTGCTAAGCACAATCATTCTGTCCGCCATGCTGATACCCTCAGGGATATCATGCGTCACCATCAGCGTGGTTTTGTGTTCGTTTTTTAAGATACGGTACACGTCGTCTGTTACCGAAAGTCGCGTCTGAAAATCTAGTGCCGAGAAAGCTTCATCCAAAAGCAGAAGGCGTGGGCGCACCGCAAGGGTGCGAATGAGTGCCACACGCTGGCGCATACCTCCGGAAAGCTGAGACGGGTAGTTGTTGCGAAATTCGTTTAGTCCATATGTCCTAAGCAGCTCATCTGCGTACTGCTTTGTATCATCGTTAAGCTTATGTTGTATTTCTAGCCCCAATAAAACGTTCTTCCAGATGCTTCGCCACTCCAGAAGATTATCGCGCTGCAGCATATATCCAACCTGCGCAGAAACCCCTTCGACCGGTTTGCCATCAAGGAGAACAGAACCTCGTGTCGCCTTTTCCAATCCTGCTATAACGGATAGCAGGGTGCTTTTTCCGCAGCCACTGGGGCCCACAATACAGATGAATTCCCCTTCGTGTGCGGTAAAGCTGATATGTTCGAGTGCGGTGACTTCTCCGTTTTGTGCCTGATATTTTTGCATTACCGCATTTACTGATAATATCTCATTCATTTATTCACCCCGTTTGCTTTACATCCCATTATATTAATTCACGTTAGGTTGTGTTCGGTTTTAAACAGAGATGAAAACGCTAATACAAAGCAAAACCCCCAACCGCGTAAATTGAACTGCACCCCATATGTTAGACAGTATGATATACTGAAAACAAATGGGGTGTTTTTCTATGCCAAAAGGGATACCGAACAAGCGACATACGGGAGAGTTTAAGCAACAGGCGGTGGAATACATGC